>CAWHXK010000094.1:0-73561 GCA_963833255.1 uncultured Actinomycetes bacterium | reverse complement strand
CCCGCGAAGGGCCGTCATGGCGACTGCTCGCTTAAGCTCCGGCGAAACAAGGTCGGGGCGCTGGCGACAGAGCGAGGCGAGTCGTTTGAGTTCGCCCCTGCCCACACCGAGCTTCTCCACGAGCGGCGCGTTCGCTTCGAGAGACCTTCGGCGGATGGGTTCGAACATCTCTTCCACCCAATCTGGGGCATCCATCCCTTCGGGCATAGCCCGATTATGGCTGTTGCGAGCACGGGCGTTTTTGCGCCGCGCGGTAGCGGGGTGCGCGCGGTCAACCAACGAAAAATCTCGAGCTCAGCGAGCTGCGGCGAACCACCTCCCGTGATGCCGGTGCGCGCTGTGCGGGGCGCTGTACTCCTCCTTGCGGTAGAGCATCGCGGCGAACATCGCGGGGATCATCAGCATCATCTGCAAACCGAGCACTCCGCCTGCGGGGATCGCATCGAACCGGTTGAGCACGAGCAGCGGCAGCAACGGCAGGTTCATGGCCGCCGACATCTCGCCGCCGCGCTCCCAGCCGTGGCCCCGGTAGCGCATCCAGAGCACCATTGGCACGGTCATGTTGAACGCCATCGCAAAGGCGGCCAGCGCGACGTGATCGCGCCACGCGGCGACGTAGCCGCTGCCGAAGAGCGATCTCGTGGAGCCGGCGAAGGCCCGCCGAGCACGCACATCCCGAGCATCATCACGACCATCATCTCGACCAAGCGGCGAACTAAGCGGCTGTGTTCTTTTCGCCGATCGAGGGCGAGTTCCGTCATCCTCTGCCTCCTTTCCGTTCGTGCGTGTCGTCACTTTCCGGTCGGAGGCGCTGGCCGTCATCGGCGCATTCGCTGATGCCGCCGCTCAAAACTACTAATTGCGCGGATAGCCGCGCCAAGCCGACCCGGGGGCAGGCAACGGACGCAAGACCGAATGCCTGCGGACACCCCGCTCATGTCCTTTTCCCCCACCGCGCGTTTTAGGCTGCAAAGTCTTTGAAAACCGCCATTTCAGGACCTCTCCAGCGGTTTTTTCACAGCGAGTGCCCGCTCGGTCAGGGCGCAGCCGCTCTACAAAAATCCGGTGCGTCTATTGAGTCGCGCGCTCGAGGCCGAGCCGACGCAGCGAGCGTTCGAGCTCGGGTACGCGTGTCCGGATGCGCTCGAAGTCCTGACCAGAGAGCGAGAGAAGCCGCATTGGCGTGCGCGCCACGACGCTGGCCGTCCGCTGTCCCGTCAGGAGGAGTGCGATCTCCCCCTGAACCCAGGCGCCGGGGCCGAGAGCCTGGCTGGCCTCGCCACCGTCGGTCAGGACGTCGGCCTCTCCCTGTTCGATGAAGTAGATGGCAGTTCCGTAGTCGTCGAGCGTGATGACCCAGGCTGCTGCTTCGACCGCGACGTCGCTCATCGCGCTCGCGAGCTCGTTGAGCTCCGGTGCAGGCAGATCGGCGAAGAACGAAAATGCTGCGATCCGACTCTTATCCACGCTCGCGGATCGTGCCACAGATGGCTCCGCGCCGTCCATTGCAGCCTTCTGAGGCGGTGCGCAGCTCACCCCCGCTACGGCGCGGCGCAAAAAACGGTTGCGATGGATCAGCTAGCGCGGGATTCGCTTCATCTCGCGCTCGATGTCGGACTCTGCAATTGGCCGGTACAGGCTTGTGGGCCAGCGAACGAAAGCCCTCCAACCTTCGATCGCAAGGAAGAAGCCCCAGGCGATCGAGACGTATGCGGGCCACGGCAGGCCGCATCGATCGAACGATCGGTCAGTGCCCAGATCAGCCAGAGGACGGCGTTGACTGCGCGTAGCCGCCCAGGTTCCCGATGAACCTTCGCTTCCGCTTCAGGCTGGCGACTGCCTCATTTCGTTGTTCCGCGTCCGGCGTCGCCGGCGTCGCCTCGCTTGGCTCCTGCGTCAGCTTCCCGTTCGGTGTCAACGTGCCGCTCATCCACCTCACCTCCAAGACAGTTTCTGCTGGCAAGACATAGCCTCGGTCGAATCGGGCGGCTTGGCATCAGCGGGCGCCCTGATGGGCGATGCCACCATCTACGGACGTTAGGAGCTGGCGGAGGGCTTGCTCGTGGCGGAGTTGCTCGTCGTCAGTCATGTTCGTCTTGCTGTCGGCCGACTGTTCGGCTTTGTCGGCTGCCTCCTCGAGGCTGTGGGCGATCCGGCGGGCTTCCTGGGGGAGCATCACGACGGGGATGGTCTTGCCGGTGGGGGCGATCAGGGTGTAGTTGGACGTGCGGGGCGGGGTTGGGGAACGCGATGATGAGGAGTTGGGCTGCGCCGAGTCCGGGTGGTTCAGCTTGTGGATGACCTTGGTGGCGTGGCTGTCACAGAGGCTCAGAAGACCGATCTTCCTGTCATCTGTCTCGAGCATCGCCACTGTGTTGAGGTTGAGGTTGTGCTTCTCAATTGAGGCTTACGAAGTCCGCCGAAAGCTCGATCTCATCGACCCGAAGAAGACCGCGCCACTGCGGCTCGTCGCGGGGGCAGTCCCCGAGCGCCCGCTGCGCTTTCGCGGCGCCTAGTCCTCGTTACAGACCTTCATGCCCAGCTGCGTCGCCAGCTGCCTGCTCTTCGCGTTGTGCCGGGTCGCCTTGGACAAGAAGTTCTCCACGCCCTGCAATACCACGAGGCGGGCGGCTTTCACGAACCGCCCGCCCGCGTGATTGCCTTTCCGATTTCCTATCCGGTTAGCGGGTGAGTACCCCAGTCGGGCGACTGTGCGCCGCCGGTGTGGGTGACCTGCGTCAAGCCCGTGCCGTCGGCGTTGACGGTGTAGATGTTCCCGTCGACGTCGAGGTCCAGGCCGCTGGCGAACGCGATCTTCGTCCCGTCCGGCGACCAGGCTGGCTGGAGACAGCCTACGGCGGACGGGTCGGAGTTCGCCCCGCCGCATCCCAAGCTCGGCGGGACGTTGAGCGGGCGCAGGCCGGTGCCGTCGCTGTGCATGACCCAGAGCGAGCTGTGCACGTCGGGCGTCACGTGCCGCGAGAACGCGATCTCGTTCCCCTGCGGCGACCAGTTGAACGTGCAGCAGTTCGCCGACATCGTCGGCGGCAGGATCTGCTTTAGGCCCGTGCCGTTCGCGTTGACTACGAACACGCCCTCGTAGCTGTCCGGGCCGAACCGCTGGAAGACGATCCGCTTCCCGTTCGGCGACCAGCTGCCGGGCACGTCGTCGCCGCCAGGGTTCGACGTGATCTGGGTAAGCCCACCGCCGTCCGACGAGCGGATCGTGTGGATGCCGTTCTGGCTTCCGTCCTCGCTGAACGTCTCGCAGAGCAGCAGCGTCCCGTCGGGCGACGGGATCCCGCATGGGTTGAAGAGCCCCGGATACTGCCCGTCGATGTCGCGGAAGGTTCCGTCGTCGGGGTTGATGATCCGCGAGCCGCCGCCGGGCAGTCGCAGCAGGTGGCGATGTGGGCGCCGTCCGGGAACCACCGCGGACCCTCGCCGGTGTCCGTCGGCGCCTGGATGAGCCGCTCGCCCATGCCGTCCGGGTTGACGATGTACGACCTGCGTGTCGCCGAGCGCCGGATTGAATCGGGCGAACGTGAGCATGCCGTTCGTCCCCGGTGGCTTCGCCGCGGCTGGCTGCGCCGCCATCGCCGCGAGCACGACGGCAAGCAGCGCAACGAACCGGACCCGTCCGACAAAGAGAAACCTCATATCGCCTCCCTCTCCCCCTGGAGTCTCATGGCCGAGGAACGCGGGCCTGCCGCCGCACTTCGTGGCCGTGTTCAACAGAGCCTTCTAGAAAGCAGGTAAGAGGTCAAGCAGTCCGCCGGAGGTGTCTCACTGCCGGAGCCGGAGCGGAACGGGTGGCCGGAGGCGCAGTGCCCCCTGTGAAAGGAGCAAGGTGACTGCGCTCCAACACCCTGCCAGCCGCGTCGGAGGGGATGTGTCGCGCCGCGCGACCCTGCAAACATGTTGCAAACGAACCGCGTAGAACACGGCGGACGCATAGGTACGGCGAACGTGAGATTTGGCTCGACTAGCGCACTCGCTGGACACGTTGGTACGGGTTGGACGCCAGTGGAGTGACTCTGGATCAGGTAGTCAAGGTTCGAGTCCTTGCCCCGCAGCCTGACAAAGCCCCCGCTCAGGGGGCTTTCTTGTATCCGGCCGAGCCACACTCAGTTGCAGGGGGCAACTTAGGGGGCAACAGCGGACTTCATTGTTAGCGTCGCCTGTGTGCAAGAAGACATAACGCAGCCCAATCTGGGGCATCCATCCATTCGGGCATAGCCCGATTATGGCTGTTGCGAGCACGGGCGTTTTTGCGCCGCGCGGTAGCGGGGTGCGCGCCGGGGATCGTCGATGTGGCTCTTGCAGCGCAACCGGGGATCGGGGGATTCCCGGACCAAGGATGCGACTCCGCGCCGATGCCCGATAGCCATGGGCGAGAGACGATCACATCGCTGGCGAGGCATTGGAAGGAGACGCCATGACGACCAAGGAACTTCATCAGAGGCGCGCGGAGCTTTCCGCGCAGCTTCCAGCGTTGACGCTAACGCGCGACCATGCGTTTCAGTTGAAGTGCGACGCCGAGAAGCTCGACCGCTTCGGCATAACACATCACACGGCGACTGAGATAGCTCAAATGGCAGAACACCAAGCTGCCGCCGACGCAGCGGTACGAGCTGTACAGCTCCAGCTGCGCGACATTGACGACGAAGTCAGGAGCGCATCAGGCGGTGGCCTCACGGCGACGATCGGCCGCGTCCTGCGACGAGAATAAGCCGATCTCTTAGATAGCCGCGCGAAGCCGACCCCGGGGGGCGGGGCAACCACGGAAGACCGAATGCCTGCGGACACCCCCGCTCGTGTCCTCTTTTCCTCCGAACGTCTTTAGGCGACAAGTTCGGGACTGACGTTGCCACCGATGATCGAAATCGCTGTGCACGTCTGGCCGCAGACCTCGCGAGGGCATGAGTGCGAGCCCGTCCAGTCTTCGGCGTCGCTCTGTCCGGCGGCATGATGAAGGCGCCGAAGATCCAGAGGATCGGGAAGAAGATCCCGAAGAAGAACATCCAGCCGTGTCCTTGCCCCGCAGCTCGACAGATTCCCCGGTCGGTTCGCGTTACTGGAGCTCGACGCGGCGGCGGACGGTGCCGGCACGTGGATGCCGTGCCTCGAGGCCGATCTCCGTGCCCGCCGGTGCCTCGACGACCCACTCGAGCTTCGCGAGGTCGCCGGTTGATTCGTCGTTCGCCCACCAGGTCGTCGAACGCTTGTCGGCGCGGCCCTTCAGCTGGCCGACGTCGGTCTTTGCCTCGCCGCCCACCAGTCGTGCGCCGTCGGGCAGATCGAGCTCGACCTCGAGACCGCGCACGGCGCTTCGCTCAACCGCTCTGTCGGTCACGCTCGTCGGAAGCCAGCCGGAGTTCTGCAAGACGAGCCGCACCAGGTACGAGCTCTCGCCGAGCTTCTCCACGTCGAGTGAGCGGACCTCGAGGAGCGGTGAGATCAGCAGATGGAAGAGCGCCCAGTCGGAGTGCGGCGCGACTTCCTCCTCGAGGCGGTCGAACGGGACGTTGAACCAGTAGTTGATGATGTCCCACCCTCCGAGCTCGACCTTGCCGAGCTCCGGGTGGTCGAACTCGTACCAGTCGACGTACGCGTCCGGGTAGTTCTTCTTCGCCCACTCGATCAGCTTCAGATCGTCCTCGACCGGGTGCTCGCGGATCCAGTCGGTGAAGTGGTAGTCGGACAGGCCGGCCTGGCGCTGCGGGCTCCAGAACTCCGTCGTCCAGGAGAAGACGCCGAGGTGGTCGTACATCCAGTCGTGGGCACCGCCTTTGATCGTCTGCTTCGGCTCGTACTTGAAGTCGTGAAAGACGGAGACGGCCGGGTAGCCGGTCAGCTCTGTGCCACGCTCGCCGATCAGCGTGTACGCGCGCAGGTCAGCGGTCGGGAACTCCTCGTCCGGCCGGCCGGCGTACGGCCGCAGGTGAACGCCGCTGAAGGTGTGGTACGCGATGTGCCCGGTGATGTTCGGTCGCTCAGTCACCGCCTGCACCATCGCGCGCACTTCCGGCTCGGACGTCGGGTATGGGCCGGCGCCGCGCTGCTCGTGCTCCGGCACCCACTCGGCCGGGAAGTTGCGGTTGAGATCGAGACCCTCGAGCGGCGGCGGGATCTTGATCGTGACGCCGTCGTAGTTCTCGATCCGTCCCTCGGTCAGCAGGCGGTAGAACGGCCCGTCGTCGGGAGAGTCGACCGGCTCGCGCCGAACCAGCAGCTTCTGTTCGTCCGGATGCCGGCGCCACGCGCCGTTCGGGTCCTCGATGCGCATGTCGAGCACGCGTCCGTCACCGTCGAGATCCTCGACGCGCAACCCGTCTTCCGAGTCCTCGCGCGGATAGGGACGCACGCTCGAGCGGATGAACCGCCGTTCCTCGAGCCCGCGCTCGGCGCCGTCCGGATTCAGACGGGGAATCACGTAGAACGTCCGCGTGTCGAGCGCGCGCGTGACGAGGTCGTCCTGTCCGTGCTCCGTCAGCAGCTTGTGAGTGAGGTGGAGCGCCGCCGTGCACCCCGTCCACTCCATGGAGTGGATGTTCGCCTCGATCAGGAACGCCGGCTTGTCCTGATGCTCGCCGGTCTCGCTGTTCGTGACCGTGACGAGCCAGATGTCCCGCCCCTCGAACGACGTGCCGATGGATTCGAGACTGCAGAGCTGCGGAGCTTCGTCCGCCCACGCGCGCAGTGTCTCGGTGAGCTCGTCGTAACCGTAGAAGTGGTCGTACGCGACGGGACGCACGTGCTTACTGGGTGAGCTCGGCGACGAGCGGGGCGGTGTCGTACGGTTCGAAGCCGAGCCGTGACGCGATCTCCTCGCTCGAAGGTCGCGTGCCCTCGGCGAAGAGGGCGCGGAGCAGCTCGCCTGTCTTCGGGTCGCGCCACCAGTCCTCCCCCACCTCGTCGACCAGGTACGCGCGAAGCTGCGCGTGCCGGATCCAGGCGCGGAGATAGTCGGCGGAGTAGAAGCCGGCATCCATGTCGGCCAGGTGGCCGTCGGCCGGGTAGCGAACACCCGTCGCGGCGGTCAGGCGATCGGCATAGTCGTCGCTCGCCAGGCCGGCCTCGTCGAAGTTGGACCAGAAGTCGATCTCGAATTGAAGCTTCGCCGTGTAGCGCCGAAATAGGAGCGCCTCGAGAAAGACGGTCGCCTCCGCGTTCGTGCGGGCCTCCTCGTCGGTGAGATCGAAATGCTCCGCGTGCCAGGCCGGCTCGCGGGTGATCGCCTCGCAGATGTACGAGTAGATCTCGGTCAGCGCATGATCGCGGGAGATCCTGCGAAACGTGTACGGCAGATTCGGGTCGACACCGGCGTAGTGCAGGGCGTGACCGGCCTCGTGGAGGAACGCCTGGTAGTCGTGCAGTCCCCCCTGTGCGCGCGTGATCAGGTGCACGACGCTCGGCGGGTCGGATGCGATAACGCAGGCGCGAGGAGATTTCTGGGGCCTGTCGTCGAGGTCTAGCCGGATGTTCTTGTCCGCGGCGAGGTCGAAGCCGAGCGCGGACAGAGTCGCGAGACAGACGTCGGTCGCCCGGTCCTTCGTGTACGTCGAGTCGAGCGGAGAGAGGCGGCGCACGTACCCCATGTGCGCCGACGAGGGCTGTTCCTCCCGGTCCGGGCCGAGCAACCGCTCGAACCAGCGTTCGCGCATCGCGATGAACGCACCCTCGATCTGGTCGCTCGCCGCAGCGAGGACCGACTCGAGGTCGCGCAGCGAGATCTGCTTCTCCTCCTCGTTACGGGCGACCGCGTCGGGCTCGTCGGTCAGGTCCGCCTCGAGCTCCTCGTACGCGCGCAGCAATTCGAGCCGCTGCTCATTGAACTCGGCCGACTCCTGCCCGTGGAGCTCACCGAGCTCGTCGCGCTCCTTGTAGTCCGAGATCACCGCAAGACGGGCGAGCGCGGAGCGAAGAGGCAGCTCCTCGCCCTTGAAGGTCAGACGCGCGGCGAGGATCGCGTTCTCGAGCTCGTCGTCCTTCTCGGCCAGCTCGGCGGCGATGAGCCCGCTCTCACAGGTCTTGCGCAGCCGGTAGAGCCATTCGCGCTGGTCTCCCTCCGCAGCCTCCTCCTCGTCACGAAGGACCCGAAGCTGCTCGCGGCTGAAGAGATCGGCGTAGCGAAGGACGATCGCCGCCTGCTCGGAGACCTCCTTCTCACCGACGCGGACGGCCCGGCCTTCCTCGGACCGCTCGTAGAGGTAGCGCTGGAGCTCCTCCTCGAACTCCGCAGGGCTGCGTACGGCGGTCGTCGACATCTCGAAGACTCTATCCAGCGTCGCGGGAGACGCGCCCCACCAGCCGGCCGACCGTCCCGGTCAGCTGGTCGAGCGTGAACGGCTTCGAGATCACGGCGTCTGCGTCGGCGCCCTCGAGGGTGGGCGAGCCGACCGAGCCCGTGAGCAGCACGACGGGCAGCCCCGGATGACTGTCCCGCAGCTCGCCGAGAAACTCGATCCCGTTGCCGGAGCCCACGTGGACGTCGAGCAAGACGATCCCGACGTCGCCGTCGTCGATCGCCTCACGGGCCTGTGGGATCGTTGCCGCCTCGACCACGCTCCAACCGTCCAGCTCCAGGTTGACGCGGCACAGGAAGCGGATGGCAGAGTCGTCGTCGACGACGAGAACGCTGTGGCTGGGCGAGTCCACCGCGGCCGGAAGTCTACGCGTATCCCGATCGGACGAACCGCCGTTTTACTTATTGAAAATGAGAAACGAACCCACTCACGACTGCGATCTCGGGCGATCGCTCGCCCGCCTGCTCGGCAGCGCGCCGCGCCCGTCGCCGCAGTTCCGGCGGCGTGCGTGGCTTCAGTTCCAGCGCGCCATCGACCCGCTCGCTTCGCCTAGGCCTCTACGGCAGCGGCGGCAGCAGTGAGGCGCTTGAGCGTCTCGTCCTTTCCGAGCAACTCGATGCTCTCGAAAAGCCCCGGTGAGATCTTCGACCCGGTGACGGCGATGCGGATCGGCTCGAACGCCTTGCGAGGCGAGAGCTCGAGCTCCTCCGCGAGACGCCGGAGAGCTGCCTCGATCTTCGCCGCCTCGAAGGGCTCGACGTCCTCGAGCGCCTGACGAGCTGCTTCGACCACCGGCGCACGACCGTCGAGGAGCGAGCGGTCGGGTTCGACGTCGCGAAAGAGGAAGCCGGCGAAGTCCGGGAAGAGGCCGAAGCGCTCGATCTTCTCCTGCACGATCGGTGCGGCGCGACGGATCAGCTCCTCGTCCCAGTCGTAGCCTTCGCCTCGAAGGTACTTGACGAGCTCGTCTGCGTACTCGTCCGGCTCGAGGGCACGCAGGTACATCCCGTTCAACCAGTCGAGCTTCTCGTAGTCGAACGTCGCGGGGCTCGGCACGACGCGGTCGAGGCTGAAGCGCTCGACCAGCTCGTCGCGCGACATGATCGTCGTCTTGTCGTCGTAGCTCCAACCGAGTAACGCGAGGAAGTTCATCAGCGCGGGCGCGTAGTAGCCGGCGTGGCGGAACTCGTCGACGGTCACCGAGCCGTGCCGCTTCGACAGACTCTTGCCGTCGGCGCCCAGCACGTGTGAGACGTGGGCATACGCGGGCGGCTCCGCGCCGATCGCGCGAATGATGTTGATCTGCTTCGGCGTGTTCGAGATGTGGTCCTCACCTCGGATGACGTGAGTGATCTCGTCCCACACGTCCTCCATGGGCGAGGCGAAGTTGTACGTCGGACGGCCGTCCGAGCGCACGAGGACGACATCCTCCAACTGGTCGTTCGGGAACTCGACGCGGCCGCGGACGGCATCGTCCCAGGCGGTGACGCCATCGTCCGGCATGCGGAAGCGAATCGCGCCCTCGTCCTCGTAGGCCTTGCCCTCCTCGACGAGCCGGCGTGCGATCTCGGCGCAGTCGTCGAGGCGGTCGAGCTGAAACGTGACGTCGCCGTCCCAGTCGAGCCCGAGCCAGCGCAGCGACTCCTGGATCTGCTCCGTCGCCTCGTCGACCTCGCGGCTCGTATCCGTGTTCTCGATGCGAAGACGGAACTCGCCGCCTTCGTGACGGGCGAAGAGCCAGTTGAAGAGCGCGGTCCGGACATTCCCGATGTGAAGGAAGCCGGTCGGGCTCGGAGCCATGCGGACGCGAACGGACACGCCGTTAGGTTACTCAGGTGCTGTTTGGAGCCCACTGTTCGGGAGGAATCAAGAAGGCGCTCGGCAACGGGATTGCGATGGGCGCCGAGACGGTCCAGCTGTTCGTGCAAAGCCCACGGACCTGGCGTTTCCCGGCCCACGACGCCGGCGGATCTCGAGGCCTTCAGGGCGCAGCGCGAGGAAGCGGACCTCCCGGTCTTCGTCCACGCTCTCTACCTCGTCAACCTTGCTGCCCCTGACGACTCGATCTACTCAAAGAGCATCGAGACGATGCGGGCGACCGTCGACGCGGCCTGCGCGATCGAGGCGGACGGGCGTCGTCTTCCACGTCGGCTCGCATCTCGGCGCCGGTTTCGACGTCGGCCTCGAACGGGTGGTGCCGGCGATCGAGCAGGTGCTCGAGCGCTGCAACGAACGCACGTGGCTCCTCGTCGAGAACTCGGCCGGCGCCGGCGGAACGATCGGACGCTCGCTCGACGAGCTCGTGCTGATCGTGGACGCACTCGGGCGCCACGAGCGGCTCGGTGTCTGCCTCGACTCCTGCCATCTGTTCGTATCCGGCGTCGACGTCACCGATCCAGTCGTCTTCGACGCTCTGCTCACCGACCTCGACGACCGGATCGGCCTGGATCGCCTCCGTGCACTCCATGCGAACGACGCCAAGGCGCCGCTCGGCTCGAACCGCGACCGGCACGACAACATCGGCGACGGGCTGATCGGGGAAGGGCTGGGAGTCTTCCTCGCGCATCCGAAGCTGCAGGGACTGCCGGTCGTGCTCGAGGTTCCCGGCAAAGACGGGAAGGGCCCGAACGCCGAGGAGATCCGCAAGCTTCGTGAGCTCCACGCGCGCGCCACTTCGTAGGTATCGCTGGACGATCCTCGCCGCCGGCGTGTTCGCGCAGGCGGCCAACTCGGCGATCCTCCTCGGGTTGCCCGCGATCGCGCCGGCGATCCGAAAGGAGTTCGACCTCACGCTCACCCAGGTCGGCGTCGTGCTCGCGGCGGTCAGCTTCGGGTCGGTTGCAACGCTTCTTCTGTGGGGCATCGTCGCCGACCGGATCGGCGAACGTGCTGTGATCGCAGTCGGCCAGACCGGGGCCGCGGCCGCGCTCTTCTGGGCCGCCTACGCATCGTCGTATCCAGAGCTCATCGCTGCCCTGGCCCTGGCCGGTGGAGTGGGCGCAGGAGTCAACGCCGCCAGCGGCCGCGCGGTCATGGCGTGGTTCGGTGCAGACGAGCGCGGCCTCGCCCTCGGCATCCGGCAGATGGCCGTTCCGCTCGGCGGCGCCGTGGCGGCACTTGCGCTGCCTGCGCTAACCAGTCACATCAGCCTGCACGCCGCGTTCGACGGCCTTGCGGTGGCCTGCCTCGCGGCCGCGATCGTCGGTGCGGTCTTCCTACGCTCTGAGCCTGGCCAGGAAGAGGATCACTCGGTGCTCGCCCGCCCGCTCCGCGACCCGCGCGTCTGGCGGATCTGCATCGCCAGCACCTTCTACGTCACGACGCAGCTGAGCTTGCTGGGGTTCTTCGTCCTCTTCCTCCACGACCACCGGGGTGTCGCGACGAGTGTCGCGGCAGCCGGGCTCGCGGCTACGCAAGTCCTCGGCGGGATCGCGCGCATCGGCGTCGGCCGCCTCTCCGACAAGCTGCATCTGCGCATCGTCCTTCTGCGGCGGATTGCCCTCGGGCTCTCGCTCACGGTCGGAGTGCTGGCGACGGTACTCGACGCCTCCGTCTGGATCGTGATTCCCGCACTCGTGGTTGCAGGAACCTTCGCGCTGTCGTGGAACGGCCTTTCGTTCACCGCGGCGGCCGAGGCGGCCGGACGCGCACGCAGCGGCGCGGCGATCGGGCTCCAGCAAACGTTCCTGTCCGGCGGCGCGATCGTCGCGCCGATCGTGTTCGCGACGGTCGTCCACAACGCGTCGTGGCGCCTAGCCTTCGTGCTCGCGGCGCTCAGCCCGCTCGCCGGCTACGCGCTACTCAGTCCGTTAGCCGAGCGAAGACCTTGAACGTCGGCTTGCCCACGGGCAACTCGTGGAACTCCGGGTTCACGCAGCCGAGGTCGCCGGAGCGGTCCAGGCCGTAGCACTCCTCCACCTCGACACGGCACATCGGGAGCGCCGACCGCGTCGCCCGCATCCCGCCGAATCCTTCCCGCCGCGCCTCGGCGTCGCGCAGCAGCTCGAGGTTGATCTCGACGCCGTATACACGCTGCATGCAGCCGATGTACGTGTGGCCGAACTCCTCGAAGGCGTAGAGGAACGGACAGGCCCGCTCGACACACGCCGACGGGTACACGACCTTCTCGCAGTGCACCTCGCACCGGCGGCATTCCAGCTCATCCTGCGGCCGGAGAGGTATCTCCGTGACGCTCTGGGCCGCGAGCCGCTGGGCCGGTGGTTGCATGACGGAATTCTCCTGTCCAAAAGCCTCCGCCGCAAGACTTGACATCCGGCCAGCAGATCAGCTAGGCGGTTAGTCTGGCCCGCGTGGCGCGACGACTCCTCTGGGCCTCGCTCGCCCTCGCGCCGGTCACGATTCTCGTCGACGTTCTCGTCCACCCTGACAAGACGGTCCTGTTCGTCCTCGCGGCCGTCTCACTTGTGCCGCTGGCGTGGCTGATCGGAGAAGCCACGGAGCATGCGGGGGAGCACACGGGCCCGCGGATCGGCGGGCTTCTGAACGCCAGCTTCGGCAATGCGCCGGAAGTGATCATCGCCGTGATCGCGGTCAACGACAACCTTCCGGGCGTCGTACGCGGCTCGATGGCGGGAAGCGTCATCTCGAACATCCTGCTCGTCCTCGGGCTCGCGCTACTCGTCGGGGAGGACCGCGCCGAGCTCGATCTCCGCTCCCTGCTCGGACAACTCGGCCTCGTGATCTTCGCGGTGCTCCTGTTGACGATCCCCTCCGTCGCCGGCTGGCACGGTGATCCGAACCGGCACTCGCTCGCGCTGCTCAGCATCGGGCCGGCTGTCGTTCTCCTCGGGGTCTATCTCGTAGTGACGATCGCCGACCTCAGGCGGCGCCCCGCTCACGAGGTGACGAATGCCACGGGTTGGAGCCTGCGTCTGTCGCTCGTCGTTCTCGGGGTGACCACGGTGGTGACTGCGCTGGTCAGCGAGATCCTCGTTCATTCACTCGAAGCCTTCGCAGAGGCCGCGCACCTCTCGGAGTTCTTCATCGCGATCGTGATCGTGGCGATCGTCGGCAACGCCGCGGAGCACGGCGGTGCGGTCGTGATCGCGCGGCGGGGCAAGATGAAGCTCGCGACGGAGATCGCAATCTCCTCGAGCGCGCAGGTCGCGCTCCTCGTCATCCCGGTAGTCACCTTGGTGTCCTTCGCGTTCAAGAACCCGCTGGCGTTGGCCTTCCGTCCGATCGAGCTCATTGCCATGGGCGGCGCGGCGGCGTTCGTCGCCTTCGTGATCCGCGACGGCAGGAGCCGCCGCTGGGAGGGCGCGCTCCTCATCGCCGTCTACGGCGGGCTCGTCGTCGCGTTCTACTTCGCCGGCGACCGCTAGCCGGCTGTGCGGTTAACCGCACCCTGAGCTTGCCGGTGGGCCGCCTTGAGGCGGTCTGTGTACCGTGGAAAACTGGCTCCAACGAGATGGAGGACAGATGAGCGAGACAGTCGAAGCAACACCCGCCACGGAGACGGGAACGCCCGCAGGCGCGGTCGTCTCTGCGCGAGACCTCACCCGCCGCTACGGCGAGGGTGACACCGCCGTGGACGCCTTGCGCGGAATTTCGCTCGACGTCCCCAAGGGCCACCTAACCGCTGTCATGGGACCGTCCGGCTCCGGCAAGTCGACGCTGATGCACATCCTGGCCGGCCTCGACAAGCCCACCTCGGGTGAGGTCACGATCGCCGGCACCGCGATCTCGAAGCTGAACGACTCGGACCTGACGAAGCTCCGGCGCGAGCACATCGGGTTCATCTTCCAGTTTTTCAACCTGCTGCCGATGCTGACGGCCGAGGAGAACGTCGTCTTGCCGCTCTCCATCGCAGGAGAGAAGCCCGACAAGGCGTGGGTGGACGAGCTGATCGAGAAGATCGGGCTCACGGACCGGCGCAAGCACCGCCCGTCCGAGCTCAGCGGTGGCCAGCAGCAGCGCGTCGCGATCGGCCGTGCGCTCGTGAGCAGGCCGAGCATCGTCTTCGCCGACGAGCCGACCGGCAACCTCGACTCGAAGACGAGCGGCGAGATCCTCGAGCTCCTCGACCGCTCCGTACAAGAGCTCGAGCAGACGATCGTCATGGTGACGCACGAGTCGCGCGCCGCCGCGATCGCCGATCGTGTCCTGTTCCTCGCCGACGGCGTGATCGTCCGCGAGTCGAAAGACCTCTCTGCTCACGACATCGTCGCGGCGATGGACGAGCTCGGCGGTTCGTGACCAAGTTCGCGCTGAAAGCACTACTCGGCCGCAAGCTCCGCACGGCGCTGACGGCTTTCGCGATCGTGCTCGGTGTCGCGACCGTGAGCGGCACTTATGTCCTCACCGACTCGATCGACAAGGCGTTCGGCTCGATTTTCACGGAGAGCCGCAAAGGATCGGACGCTGTCATCAGCGGCAAGTCCGCGTTCAAGCTCTCGGACGGAACCGGCGTCACCGCGCCGGCTTTCGACCAGGGGCTCCTCGAAGGGGTGCGGGCGCTTCCCGCCGTAGCGGTAGCTGACGGCAGCGTCAACGGCGAGGCGCAGCTGATCGGCAAGGATGGGAAGGCGATCGTGTACGGCGGCGCGCCCAACCTCGGCTTCAGTATCGCGCGCGGCGCCTCGCCGTTCAATCCGCTGACCCTGGTTGCGGGGAGCTGGCCGAAACGCAACGAGGTCGTGGTCGACAAGTCGACCGCGCACAAGGAGCACTTCACGATCGGCCAGACCATCAAGGTGCAGGCAATTGGACCGGTCCAGCAGCTCAGGCTCTCCGGCATCGTCAAGTTCGGGTCGGTCGGGACGATCGGAGGCGCAACGTTGGCCGGCTTCGACCTCCCGACCGCACAGAGCCTGTTCGGGAAGCCGGGCAAGCTCGACGAGATCGCGGTGGCGTCCAAGTCGGGCGTGCCGACAGCACAGCTCCTGGCCGAGATCCGAGGAATCCTTCCGAAAGACACCGAGGTGCGCACCGGTCAGGCACAGGCGCACGAAGACAGCAAGGACACGAACGCGTTCATTTCGTTCCTGCAGAAGTTCCTGCTCGGCTTCGCCGGGGTGGCTCTCTTCGTCGGCAGCTTCGTGATCGCGAACTCACTCTCGATCACGATCGCCCAGCGCACGCGCGAGCTCGCGACGTTGCGGACACTCGGCGCCTCGCGTAGGCAGGTCCTTCGCTCGATCATCCTCGAGGCGCTCGTCATGGGGATCTTCGCCGCGATCGTCGGGCTCTTCGCCGGACTCGCCCTCGCCAAGGGTCTGTTCAAGCTCTTCGACGTCGTCGGCTTTACGCTCCCGAACAACGGCCTGACCTTGGAGACACGCACGGTCGTGGTGTCGCTGGCGGTCGGGATCATCGTCACCTTGCTCGCGAGCCTCCGGCCCGCCATGCGCGCCACCCGCGTGCCTCCCATCGCCGCTGTCCGCGAAGGCGCGACTCTTCCCGAGTCTCGGTTCGCCCGGTACCGCTCGGCTGCATCCGTGGTGCTCGCGGCGCTCGGCTTCGGGGCGCTCCTTTGGGGTCTGTTCGCACCCGGCCTCGGGACGGCAGGGGTGCTCCTGTTCATGCTCGGGGGTGCGCTCCTGGTCTTCTTCGGCATCGCGTTGCTGTCGGTGCGATTGGTACCTCCGCTCGCCGGAGCACTGGGATGGCCGCCGACCAAGTTCGGCGGCAGCGCCGGCGTTCTTGCGCGCGAGAACGCGCAGCGAAATCCGCAGCGGACAGCCTCGACGGCGTCCGCTCTGATGATCGGCCTCGCCTTGGTCACGCTCGTGTCGATACTGGCAGCCGGAATCATCACCAGCTTCAGGGGCTCCGTCGACAAGATCTGGAAGAACGCCGACTACGCGATTACTGCCCAGAACAACTTCTCGCCGATTCCCGTCGCGGCGGCGAATGCGGTCGCGAAGGCACCTGGGGTGATCGCCGTCGGAGATGTGCGGGCAGGAGAGACCCAAGCCTTCGGCAAGACGATCAACACGACCGCCGTCAACCCTGCAACGAGCCGGATGTTCAGCCTGGACTGGAAGGTGGGCTCCGAAGCCGTGCTCTCCACGCTCGGCGCAGACGGCGCGTTCGTCGACAAGGGCTACGCAAAGAGCCACGGCCTCGGAGTCGGTTCGCCCGTGCCGTTGACATTTCCGGACGGGTCCCGCGAGCTGTTCTACGTCAAGGGCATCTTCGATCCGCCGACGGGAGGCTCTCCGTTCGGATCCGTAACGATCTCGGCCGCATCGTTCGACCGGCACATCGAGCGACCGGAAAACCTCTACTCGTTCGTCTTGATGAAGGGCGGCCAGACGAGTGCGAATGCCGCTGCGCTCGACCGCACCTTGAAGTCGTTCCCGAACGCGAAAGTCGCAACCCGGCAGAAGTTCATCGACAACCAGATCTCGGGGCTGAAGTCGGTGCTCAACATCCTCTACGTGCTGCTCGCACTGTCGGTCGTCGTCAGCCTCTTCGGAATCGTGAACACCCTCGTCCTCACGGTCTTCGAGCGCACTCGCGAGATCGGGATGCTCCGAGCGATCGGGATGACACGACGACAGGTGCGGCGAATGGTTCGCTACGAGAGCGTCATCACCGCGCTGATCGGTGCGGCGATCGGGATTGCCCTCGGCATCGTTCTCGCCGCTTTGCTGATCGCGCGGGTCGACTTCATCGTCCTGTCGATCCCGGTCGGCCAACTCATCATCTTCGGCGTCGCAGCGATCTTCGTCGGGATCCTCGCTGCGATCTTCCCTGCGCGTCGCGCGGCCCGGCTGAACGTGCTCAAAGCGCTCCAGTACGAGTAGGGGCGGCTACTCGCCGAACGGGCCGGGCGTGCGCTTGAGCGGATACGTCGCCCAGTAGAGCTTCTCGACCGATCCGTCGGCGGTGCGGACGACCTCGAGCAACTCGCCCTCCTCCGGCCCGGAGACCCCGCGGAAGCGATCGTCACCGGCCGGTTCGAAGATCGACGGCGGGAGCTTCGGCGCTGCGGTCGCAGACCGCGCTTCGAGCTTGCCTGCTCGGTAACTGATAACGATCTCCTCCCCCTCCGTCCACCAGCGGCCGAGCAGCGGCTCGAGGGCAGCGGGAACGTCAGCGGCCGGCCTCCAAGGGTCCGGCTCCGGCGGATAGACCTCGGCGGCCTTGACTGCGAGCTTTCGCAGCAGCTCCTCGATCTTGACCCCCGCGCCCGAGTTCACGAGCACGACAGCCCCGGCCCGCTCCTTCGGCGAGATCGCAAATCCCGTGAGGAAGCCCGGCATCGCGCCGCCATGCCCAACGAAAATCCGGTCCTCCTCGCGCATCAGCATGAGCCCGAGACCCCAGCCCAGCTTCCACGCTTCGAGGTCGGCCATCGCCTGGAACCGGCGCATCTCCTCGACGGTCTCCCTCCTCAGAACTCCGTCTGCGCCGTCGACGAGGAAGACGGCCCAGCGCACGAGGTCGGCCGTTGTCGACCACAGCGACCCGGCTGCCGCGAACGCGCCCTTGCTGAGGTCCTGTTCCTGCCGCACGCGGTCCGAGTACGGCTCGACGAGGTAGCCGGTCGCCGATGGCTGCAGCTGCTCGAACGTCGTGCGCTCGAGCCGCAGCGGACCGAGGATGCGCTCGTGGATGTACTGCTCGTATTCGAGCCCCGAGCGGCGCGCCACGACCTCGCCGAGGAGCGCGAAGGCGAGGTTCGAGTAGTGCCAGCGCGCACCCGCCGGCAGTACCTGTTCTGCATCCGCGAGCCCGGAGATCAACCCGTCGCGATCGGGAAACTCGAGCGTCTCCCAGACGTAGCCCGGCATTTCGCGTTGAAGACCCGCCATGTGAGCGAGCAGCCGGCGAAGTGTCGGGCTGCCGTGATGCGCCTCCTTGATGTGCTGCTCGAGCCGATCGTCGAGCTCGAGCTCACCCGCGTCGCGCAGTTGCATGATCGCGGCGGCCGTGAACGTCTTCGTGATCGAGCCGACGCGATACTGGGTGTTGGTCGTCGCCTCCTGCTCTCCGTCGACGTTCGCGAGACCGAGCGCCTCCCGCCACACGAGCTCGCCGTTCCCGATGGCGGCAGCGCTGACCGACGGGATCCGTTCGCCTGTCTGGGCCTCACGGACAAGGCGGGACAGCTCGGCGACCGGCGGCTCAGGCTGCAGCAAGCGTCTTCAACGCCGCGGGAATGACCTCGATCGCAGAGTCGATGTCGTCATCGGAGATGTCGAGATGAGTCACGGCCCGCACAACGGACGGGTGCACCGTCGTCGAGACGAGGACGCCACCATCCTTCAGGCGCTCGATCGCACCGGCCCGGTCCGGCCCGACGTCGATCTGGACGAAGTTCGTCTCGACCTGCTCGAGATCGACCGGAACTCCAGCGGCGACGAGCCCTTCGGCGAGGCGGCGAGCGCGTGCATGGTCGTCTGCAATTCGGTCGACGTGGTGGTCGAGTGAGTAGAGGGCGCCGGCCGCGACGATTCCGGCCTGGCGCATCGCGCCGCCGAAGAAATGCTTGCCTCGGCGCGCCTGCGTCATCAGCTCCGACGAGCCGGCGATCAGGGCACCGAGCGGGCAGCCGAGGGCCTTCGAAAAACAGAGGGTGACCGTGTCGAAGCCGCGGCCGATCCGCGCGGAGTCGACGCCTGTTGCAATCGCGGCATTGACGAGCCGCGCACCGTCGAGGTGCACGGCCAGGTCGTGCTCCCGGCACGTGGCGACGATCGCGTCGACTTCCTCCAGCGGCCAGACACGTCCGCCGGCGCTGTTGTGCGTGTTCTCGATCGTGACGACGCGAGTGGGCGCGACGTGGACGCTCGTCCGGTCGCGGATCTCGGCGACGACCTGATCGGGCGAGAACCTCCCCTTCGTTCCCGGCAGCCCGATCGTCAGGAGCCCCGAATGCGCGGCAGGCCCACCGAGTTCCGACAACATGATGTGCGCGTGCTGCTCGACGAGCAACGCATCGCCCGGGCGGCCGAGGATGTTCAGAGCGATCTGATTCGCCATCGTCGCGGTCGGAAGGAAGACCGCCTCCTCGTGCCCGAGGAATTCCGCTCCTCGCCGCTCGAGCTCGTTGACGGTCGGGTCCTCCCGCTTCTGCTCGTCACCGACGGCGGCGTTCGCGATCGCCTCACGCATCGCCCTCGTCGGCTGGGTCAGGGTGTCGGAGCGGAAGTCGATCACAGGCCTATTTTGCAGTTTTGAACCCCTCCCCTACGCGGGTGATCGTCCACGACCCTCTTTCGGCCGATGATCGTGGCGGAAGGTGTGGAGATGCCTGACTCTGACAACAAGCCTTACCTCGGTGGCGGCCTTCGGCTCGCGTCTGGCTCGGCCGCGCCCTTGCGTCTCGACCATTCGTTCTTCGAGAACGAGGTCCGACCGCTGCTCGGCGCGATCCTCCTCCAGAAGGGGTGGATCACACACGAGCGGCTCGACTCGGCGCTCGAGGAGGTCAAGGTCACGGGTATGCGTCTCGGCGAAACGCTGCTGAGGCGCGGCTGGCTCTTCGAGCCTGAATTGGCGGCCGCCTTGGCCGAACAGGCAGGTCTTCGCTACGTAGATCTCGTACGGCACCCGCTCGACCCCAAGGCCGCGGCGATGCTGCCGCTCGAGGTCGTGCGCCGGATGTTCGTCGTTCCGGTTCGCTTTCTGGAAGACGGTCGGATCGAGGTGGCAGTCGGCGACCCAGCCGACGTCGACGTGGAGGGGCTCGAAAGGATGCTCGGCCGTAGCGTCGAGCTCGTGGTCGGCGAGCGAACCGCCATTCAGGACGCCTGGCGCTTCACGCGCTGACAGCACGACGTAACCACAGCGCTACCCTGCCTACGTGGATCGTGCGCTTCTGCAGCGGCGGTTGAGCGAGCGCGGTCAGCCTGCCTACCGTGCCGGGCAGGTGTGGGACTGGGCGGCTCGCGGGGCCGGCGGCTACGCGGAGATGACGAACCTCCCGGGCGAGCTTCGTAGCGAGCTCGAGCAGGAGATCCCATTCTCGACGCTCGAGCTCGAGCGGGAGGCGAAAGCGAGCGACGGGACGGTAAAGGCACTGTTCCGAACGCGCGAGGGTCATCCCGTCGAGGCGGTGCTGATGCGCTACCGCGACGGACGACGCTCGCTCTGCCTGTCGTCGCAGTCTGGCTGTCCGCTCACGTGCACGTTCTGCGCCACCGGGCAGATGCGCTTCGGCCGCAACCTGACACCGTCGGAGATCCTCGACCAGGCTCTCCACTTCCGTCGTGCCGAGCCTGTCGACCACGCGGTCTTCATGGGGATGGGTGAGCCGATGCTGAATCTCGACTCCGTGCTCGAGGCCGCGCGTTCGCTGCCGGACGTCGGCATCACGTGGCGGCGCACGACGATCTCGACGGTCGGCTGGCTGCCCGGGCTGACACGCTTCGTCGACGAGGTCGAGGAGCCGATCCGGCTCGCACTCTCACTGCATGCGGCGACCGACGAGTTGCGCAGCGAGCTGATGCCCGTGAACGAGCGTTACCCATTGGCGGGCGTGCTGGCGGAGTGCGAGCGCTACTTCAAGCTGCGCCGCCGCAAGGTGTTCGTCGAGTACGTGATGCTCCGCGGTGTGAACGACCGGGTCGAGCAGGCGCGCTCGCTCGCGGACCTGCTCGACCCGAAGGTGTTCAAGGTGAATCTCATCCCGTACAACCCCACAGGGATGTACGACGGCTCGTCGCGCAAGGCAATAGATGCCTTCAAGCACGTGCTCGACCGCGCGCGTCTGCCTGCCACAGTGCGACTGACGCGAGGCCGCGACATTGCCGCGGCCTGCGGTCAGCTCGCCGCCGGTTAGCTCGCCGTCTTCTGCAGCGCGGGCGTGCAGCTCGAGCGGCCGCGCTTCTCGAGGTACTGCTGGTGGTAGTCCTCAGCCTCGTAGAACGTCTCCGCTGGCTCGATCTGCGTCACGATCGGCGCGCCCCAGTTCCGCTGCTCTGCGGCCTTCGACTTCACAGCGGCCTCCTGCTGCTCGGCGTCTTGGACGAAGATCGCGGAACGGTAGTTGTCACCGATGTCCCAGCCCTGGCGGTTGAGCTGCGTCGGGTCGTGCTTCGCCCAGAAGACGTCCAGCAACTGGTCGTACGAGATGCGGTCGGGGTCGTAGGTGACCTCGACGACCTCGGCGTGACCGGTCCTGTGCGAGCAGACGTCCTCGTAGGTCGGGTTTTCCATCTGGCCGCCGGAGTAGCCGACGCGCGTCGCGGTCACTCCGTCGAGCTGACGGAACGCCGCCTCGACGCCCCAGAAGCAGCCGGCGCCGAATGTTGCCTTCTTTTCCACTATTCCTCCTCCAGGTCGAGTGCTGCCGAATTGATGCAGTAACGGATTCCGGTCGGGGCAGGCCCGTCCGGGAACAGGTGGCCGAGGTGGCCGCCACAGTTCGAGCACATGACCTCGGTGCGAACCATCCCATGAGACCTGTCTGTCTCCTCGTCGATGGCCTCACCGTCGGCCGGCGCGTAGAACGCGGGCCAGCCGCAGCCGGAGTCGTACTTCGCCTCCGAGCGGAAGAGCTCGGCGCCGCAGCCGGCGCACCGGTAGGTGCCGGGCTCGAACGTGTGATCGTACTCCCCGGTGAACGGCGCCTCGGTGCCCTTCTCCCGCAGCACGTGGTACTGCTCGGGATTCAGCTCTGCGCGCCATTCCGCCTCGGTCTTTTGGACTTTCGTCATCAGTTCTCCCTCTTTTGGGTTCCTCCCTACAGTCTTGCTGCTGGCGCATTCGTTACGCATCCGAGGGATAGAGGTCCGCCCCGGAGCGGCCGATTCTGGCTCTGAAGGGAGGAGCCAAAGATGAAGGAAGCCGTCGTGCTTATGCGGTTTCTGCGGCACGACCCGGTAGGGCAACGCTTCGGCGTGGCCGCTCTCGTCGTCGCCTGGTTCGCGCTTGCGTGGACCAGCGTGGTAGCTGTCGTCACACTGCCACTCTTGCTCGCCGTCTCGGAAGTCGTGAGACGCCGGCGCGAGGACGAGACGATCATCGTCGACGATCTCGAAGATCTGTACTAGAGAGACCCGCTAGGCCGGCTCGGCGAGCCGGCCGCGGTTGCGTAACCCATACACGGCGATCGCGCTGAGCAGCAGCGCGTCGCCTGCGAGCGCGAACAGGTCGGCGAGATTGAACGCGACGGCATGCACACCGCTCGTGACGATCAGCGGATCCGGCACACCCTGCGCCCAGGCGAAGAGCGAGATGAGGTTCCCGAGCGCACCACCGCATGCGACGCCCGCACCGATCGCTGCTGCGTTCGACGGCACGCGTGGCACGAACACGACGAGCGCTGCGATCAGCGCGAGCATCAGCAATGCGACGAGCCGCGTGCGCGCGTGATGGAACTCCGCTGTCGCAACCGACTTGTGCACGAGATCGATCGTTGCAAAGGAAATCGCGATGCAAGCGAGAAGCGTACGACGCAATTGCATGACGGAAAGCATGACACGCAGCTCAAGTCCGTCCGACGGACAACCGAAGATTTACCAATGGGACAACGCCGCTATCCAGAATGTGTCGCCCGCGAGGGAAAGCCGCGTCTGCGTTCGCTCGAAGAAGTCGTCGCCCTACCGCGACGAAGCCCGCTCGCGGCCGAGCTGCAGGGTGCGCTCGCAGCTGCGTCCCGCCTGCATGGATTGCGATCGGATCTCTCGCCCGTACCGGTCCGTGCGACGGCGACGATCAGTGAGGCCGGCGCTTACCGCTTCCGCCTGAAGGACCCGATCGACCTACGTGTCTCGCGGGTCGGCGGTCGTTCTACGCTCGGCTTCCTGCATGAGCTCGGGCATCTGCTCGACCACCAGATCTTCTACGACCGCAAGACACGCTCGTGGGCTTCGGAGGTCCACTCCGCGTTCAAGCCTTGGCGCGAAGCAGCGGCATTGCTCGACAAGCGTGTGCTGCCCGGCGGCTACTCGCGACAGCGGTACTTCCAGTCGGTGCACGAGGTGTGGGCGCGCTCCTACGCGCAGACAGTGATGCTGCGATCCGAGGACAGCGGGCTGATGCGGCGGCTCGAGAAGCTGCAATTCGAAGACGACGCGCACGTGTGGCAACCCCAACAGTTCGCACCGGTTGCGATCGAAGTCGAGCTCGTGTTCGAGCGGCTCGGCCTCAGGCAGCTGAGCCTCCCGCTCGCCGCCTAGCGGCTACCCGCCCTTCTGGGCTTCCAGCTGTCGCGGCTGCTGCGGAGTTGCACCGAGGTCCGGATGGTCCTCGAACCCGTACTTCACGATGGCGCGCTTCGCTGCAAGCACCTCGTCGAGCCGCTTCACCGGCCGCCCGTGGGGCGCGCCATAGAGAAGCTCCGGATCCTCCTCGGCCTCGCGCGCGATTGCCAGCATCGCGTCGGCGAACTCGTCGAGCGTCTCCTTCGCCTCCGTCTCCGTCGGCTCGATCATCAGCGCCTCCGGGACGACGAGGGGGAAGTAGATCGTCGGCGGATGGAACCCGTAGTCCATGAGGCGCTTTGCCACGTCGAGCGCAGAGACACCGTGTTCACGCTTCAGGCTGCGCGCGCTGAGGACGAACTCGTGCATTGCGAGCCGGTCGTAGGGAAGGTCGTAGGCCTCCCTCAGGCGGGCGAGCAGGTAGTTGGCGTTCAGTACTGCGACCTCGGACATCTCGCGCAGGCGCGGACCATAGGAACGGATGTAAGCGTAGGAGCGAACGAAGACGCCGAACGGGCCGGTGAATCCGCGGACCTTGCCGATCGACTTCGGCCGGTCGTAGTCGAGCCTGAAGCGGTCGCCGTCCTTCACGACTGCCGGGACAGGGAGGAACGGCTCGAGCTTGTCGCGCACGACGATCGGTCCGCCGCCGGGGCCGCCGCCACCGTGCGGTTGCGAGAACGTCTTGTGGAGGTTGATGTGGACGATGTCGAAGCCCATGTCGCCCGGTCGTGAGATCCCGCACACGGCGTTCAGGTTCGCCCCGTCGTAGTAGAGAAGCGCTCCCGCCTGGTGGAAGATCCCTGCGATCTCCTCGATGTGCTCGTCGAAGAGCCCGAGCGTGGATGGGTTCGTGAGCATCAACCCCGCGGTGTGCTCGTCGACCATCTCGCGAAGGTGCGCTACGTCGACGTTCCCACGGGCGTCGGTCTCGACCTTCGCGAGCTTGTAGCCGGCCATCGTCACGCTGGCGGGGTTCGTGCCATGTGCGGTGTCGGCGGTGATGATCGTGTCGCGCGTGTCCCCTTCGCCGCGGTCGGCGAAGTACGCCCGCATGAGCATCAGACCGGTCAGCTCGCCCTGCGAGCCGGCGGCCGGCTGGAGCGAGCAGGCATGCAGGCCGGAAACTTCGATCAGCGCCTCCTGCAACCGCCACATCAGCTCGAGCGCCCCCTGGATCGCGTCCTCGTCCTGGTACGGGTGCAGGTCGCGAAAGCCGGGCAGCATCGCGAGCCGCTCGTTGACGCGCGGGTTGTACTTCATCGTGCAAGAGCCGAGGGGATAGAAGCCCGTGTCGATCCCGAAGTTGCGCGTCGAGAGCTCGGTGAAGTGCCGGACGATCTCCGGCTCGGCGAGCTCGGGCAGGCGCGGCGGAGTCTCCCGGCGCAGAGCGTCGGGCACCTTTGCAGACGGAAGGTCGTAGTTGGGCAGGTCGCCGCCACGGCGTCCGGCTTGCGACTTTTCGAAGATCAGCTTCATCTTGTCGACAACGCTTCGACGAGCCGGTCGATGTCTGCGGGAGTACGGCGTTCCGTCACCGCGACGAGCAGTGCATCGTCGAGGCCCTCGTAGTCGCGGCCGAGCGCGTAACCGGGATGAACCCCGCGCTCGCGCGTCGTTCGAATCGCGTCCTGCGCGTTCCGTCCGGCCCTGATGGCAAACTCCTTGAACGTTGTCTGTTCTGGAAACACCGGTTCGAAGCCCGCTTCGGCCAGTCGGCTCTTCGCGTACTGGGCGAGGCTCATGCAGGTCTCCCCCACCTCGCGCAAGCCCTGCGGTCCGAGCCACGAGAGGTGCACGAGACCTCCGAGAGCGAGCAGCGTCTGATTCGTCGTGATGTTCGACGTCGCCTTCTCGCGCCGGATGTGCTGCTCGCGGGTCTGGAGGGTCAACACATAGCCTCGCTCACCTGCGGCGTCGAGCGTCTCGCCGACGATGCGACCCGGCATCCGGCGAATGAAGTCGTGCTTCGCCGCGAGGAACCCGTAGTGGGGCCCAGCGAAGGACTGGTAGTTGCCTGCGCTCTGGCCCTCGCCGATCGCCATGCCGCACCCGTACACACCCGGCGCCTCGAGCACGCCGAGTGAGATCGGGTCGACGTGCGCGACGGCGATCGCGCCCGCCTCGTTCGTCGCGGCGGCGAGATCCGGAGCAGGCTCGAGGACTCCGAAGAAGTTCGGCTGCTGGAAGATGACGCAGGCTGCATCGGTCGCCGCTTCGCGCAGATCGCCCGGGTCGGTCGCGCCGCCGCGGTGCGGCACCTCGACGACCTCGAGCCCGAACCCGGGAGCGTAGGTCTTCACGACCTGGCGTACCTGCGGGTTCGTCGCCTCGGTGATGACCACCTTGGTGCGCCCGGTCGCGTGCTTCGCCACGAAGCAGGCGTCCGCCGCCACGGTCGTGCCGTCGTAGCCAGACGCGTTCGAGACGTCCATTCCAGTCAACTCGCAGATGACCGTCTGGTACTCGAAGATCGCCTGGAGCACGCCCTGGCTCATCTCCGGCTGGTACGGCGTGTACGCGGTCAGGAGCTCGCCGCGCTGCAAAACCGTGTCGACGACGGCCGGGACGTAGTGGTCGTAGATTCCGGCGCCGAGGAACGACAGCTCTTTGCCGCTGTCGACGTTGCGGGCGGCGAGCTCCTCGAGGTGGCGAGAGAGCTCCTGCTCGGAGAGCGCAGGCCCGATGTCGAGCTCGCGTCCGAACCGGACGCCCTCGGGGATGTCTCGGAAGAGCTCCTCCACAGAGGAGACTCCGATCGCCGCGAGCATCTCCTCGCGGTCCCGCTCGGTCAGTGACAGATAGCTCAACTCAGGATTCTGCGACGACCTGCTTGTAGGCCGCGACGTCGAGTAGAGCGTCGGCCTCCGACGGGTCGCCGAGGCGAATCCGGATCAGCCAGCCGTCACCGTACGGATCTTCGTTGACCGTCTCGGGCTCGTCGACGACCTTGGCGTTCACCTCGAGCACTTCGCCCGAGAGCGGTGCGACCACGTCGGAGACGGCCTTCACCGATTCCACTTCGCCGTAGGCGGCATCCCTCGAGATCGTGTCGCCTTCGTTCGGCGGCTCGTAGTGCACGAGCTCGCCGAGCGCGTCTTGCGCGAACCAGGTGATTCCGAGCACCGCCTCGTCACCCTCGATGCGGGCCCAGTCGTGCTCCTTGTGGTACTTCAGGTCGTCGGGATAGCTCTCGCTCGCGGCCAACTGGAGTTACTCCTCTCGCTTGTAGATCGGTCTCTTGACGACGCGCGCGCGGCGCGACTTGCCGCGGACGTCGATCGCCAGCTCTGTGTCGGGGGTCGCCGAAGCGACGGGGACGTAACCCATGCCGATTCCGCGGTCGAGCATGGGCGAGTGCGTTCCGGAGGTGACCTCGCCGCCGCCCTTGACCGGCATTCCCTGCCGCGGGACCGCCTTCTCCTCCATCACGAAGGAGACGAGGCTTTCGCTCCGGGCCCGCGCGCCTTCAGCTCGCGCAGCTCCTGGGCGCCCGAGAACTCCTTGTCGAGATCGCAGCACCAGCCAAGACCGGCGGAGATCGCATCGGTGTCCTGCGTGATGTCGTTTCCGTGGAGCGGCAGTGACGCCTCGAGCCGCAGCGTGTCTCGGGCGCCGAGCCCGCATGGCACGGCGCCGCGCTCGAGCACGCTGTCCCAGAGGGCCGCGGCGTCCTCGGCCATCACCAGTAGCTCGCAGCCGGCCTCACCGGTGTAGCCGGTGCGATTGACCATGCACTCGATGCCGTCGACCTCGGCTTCGGCGAAGGTGAACTGCCTGGCCTCGGGCAGCCCGAGCCGTTCGAGCGCCCGCGGGCCCTGGACGGCGAGCAGCCCGTACGCATCCGAGACGTCGCGGACGTCGGAGCCGGGGATCTCCCGCTCCTTGAGCCAGGCGAAATCGGCCTCACGGTTGGCCGCATTGACGATCAGCAGGTAGCGGAACTCGTCCAGGCGGTAGACGATCAGGTCGTCGATGATCCCGCCGCGATCGTTCGTCAGCAGTGTGTACTGCGCCTGCCCGGGCTGAATCTTCTCGAGATCGTTGGAGAGCGTCGCCTGGAGCAGCTCCGTCGCGCGCGGCCCCTCGACCTCGAACTCGCCCATGTGCGAGACGTCGAAGACACCGGCGTCGGCCCGCACGGCCTTGTGTTCCGGGATCACCCCTGCGTACTGGACGGGCATCTCCCAGCCGGCGAACGGGACCATGCGCGCGCCGAGGGCGACGTGCCGGTCGTGCAGCGGCGTTCGCAGCAAGGTCTGAGCCATCGACAGCCGATGCTAACGAGGCTCAGAAAGGTGCCGCTCCGGCTGTGTCTCTGAGAGGCGCAACCGGAGCGGCTGACCGGGTCATGGGGGTCGACCGGGGAGGCAGAACCCCAAGAGGGCAGCGGTGAGATACCGCGCCCTAACCAGGTCTAAACCCCATTCACGAGCCAGAGGCGAAGTCCTAACTAACCCCTACCCCGCGAAAAATGCGGAGCATTTTTCGCGGTCATTCGTCGCGGAGAAACGAGGGGACGTCGAGCTCCTGGGAGGAGTCGAAGGTCTCCGAGGCGGAGGCGGCAGCCGGCAAGGGTGCGTCCAGCTCCGTCTCGCGCGGGCGCCGGCGCCGGCGTCCCTGGCCACCAAAGCCGGTGGCGATCACGGTGACCTGGACCTCGTCGCCGATCGAGTCGTCGATGACGGCCCCGAAGATGACGTTGGCGTTCTGGTCGGCCGCGCCCGTCACGACCTCGGCTGCCTCGTTGACCTCGAAGAGGCCGATGTCCGATCCGCCGGTGACGTTCAGGAGGATTCCCGTCGCTCCTTCGATCGAGGCCTCGAGCAACGGCGACGAGACCGCGATCCGCGCTGCCTCGGCTGCACGGTTCTCTCCGGACGCCCGCCCGATGCCCATGAGCGCCGAGCCGGCGTCGCGCATGATCGTGCGGACGTCGGCGAAGTCGAGGTTGACGAGCCCTGGCTCGGTGATCAGATCGGTGATGCCCTGCACGCCCTGGCGCAGGATGTCGTCGGCCATCCGGAACGCGTCGACGACGGATGTCTGCCGCTCGACCACCTGGAGCAGGCGGTCGTTCTCGATCACGATCAGGGTGTCGACGCGGTCGCGCAACTCGTCGATCCCGCGCTCTGCCTGCTCGGCGCGCTTCCGTCCCTCGAACGCAAACGGTCTCGTCACCACGCCGACGGTGAGCGCCCCGATCTCCTGGCCGAGCTCCGCGACGATCGGCGCGCCGCCCGTACCGGTGCCGCCTCCTTCGCCTGCGGTGATGAAGACCATGTCGGCGCCCTTCAGCGCCTCCTTCAACTCGTCGCGGCTCTCCTGCGCGGCGGCAAGGCCGATCTCGGGATCGGCGCCTGCGCCGAGCCCGCGGGTCGCCTCCGCCCCGATCTGGATCTTCACGTCCGCGTCCGTCATGAGCAGGGCCTGCGCGTCGGTGTTCACGGCGATGAACTCGACCCCGGCGAGCCCGGCATCGACCATGCGGTTGACCGCGTTCGTTCCGCCGCCGCCGACGCCGGCGACCTTGATGACCGCGAGATAGTTCCCTGTTTGGCTCATAAGACTGAAGGTAGCTCGACCTCAAGCTGGACTAAAGCGTTGGGGCTGTCGAACGGCTTCTGCGGAGCAGGGTACGTCGCGCCGTCCGAGGTGTCAACGCAGGCAACCATCAAGCTCAACCTGAGAGTTGAGGGTTGCGCCCCGCGACCGGCCGCTCAGGGACTGTGATGTCGAGGTAATCCGGGCCCCCCGCTCGAGGCAGTGCGAGGGTCGGAAGGATGCCGCGCGCGATCGCGATCTTCAGCCTGAGGTCGACGGGCGCACCCAGCAGGATCTCGAGACCACCGCGGAGGCCGAGTGTGATCTGCCCGTCAAGCGCGCGCACGAAGGCGACGCGACTGGGGAAGCCGCTGCCGACGAATGCGGCGAGCGAACGAGCGGCGAGTGCCCCGGGCTGGTCTGCGAGGAAGGCGCCCTTCGTGAGCCCGGTACGCGACGGCAACCAGATTCTCGGCAAGTCCGGTCGTCCGCCGCGCTCGGTCGTGCCGATCACCCGGCTGCGCGCGGAGACGAGCCACGAGTCCGCACCACGTCGAAGCACGGCGACGGGAAGCTCGGGGACGATGTGGATACGGAGCGTGTGCGGGAACGCCCGATCGACGACTGCACTGCGAACGGCCGCGAGGCCGTCGACACGCCGGCCGACCGCGTCCCCGTTGAGCGCGACGAGGCTTCGCCCGTCGAGCGACGTGAGCTCGGACCGGATCTCGGCTGCGAGCGCCGGAGAGGCGCCCTCGACCTGAATCGAACGAACGGCGAACATCGAGGTCTCGCGCGCGAGCGCGTAGAGGCCTCCGGCGACCAGTACGACGGTGATCCCGATCGCGAACGAACGTCCCGAGGGCGCAAAGCGCAACACGTCGAGCTCCCGCCTGCGCGGGAGCCTCAGGACCTTCTCGCTCACGCGGGTGACTTCGCCGCTGCAGGCGCGGGTCCTACTTCGTGAGCTGCGGGAGGCCGAGCGGGCCGAGGAACTCGACCTCGTGCTGGAGCTCCACGCCGAACTGCTCGGAGGCACGCCGGCGCGCCTCGGCCATCAGCGCGATCGCATCGGCCGAACGTGCCTCGGAGGCATTCTCGATGAAGTTCGCGTGCCGAGGTGAGATCTGGGCCCCGCCGATGCGATGGCCCTTCAGGCCGCAGGCCTCGAGCATTCGGCCGGCCGAGAGCTCGTGCTCGGGGTTCTTGAAGACGCTCCCGAAGGTGCGCTTGTTCGTCGGCTGGGCAGCCTTCCTCTGCGCCTGCAGGTCACCGACGATCGCCTTGATCTCCTCAGGCGGCCGGGGCGTCAGACGAAATTCGACCTTCGCAACGACCTGACCGTGCCGAAGCTCGGAGTGCCTGTAACTCAGCCCGAGCTCGGCGGGCGTGCGCCAATCTGCGTTCTCGCCGTCGACGATGAGAGCACGGTCCACGATCGCCGCCCAGTCGCTCCCGTACGCGCCGGCATTCATCCAGACCCCGCCGCCCGCAGTCCCCGGAATTGCGCAAGCGAACTCGAACCCACCGAGGCCCGCGGCGCGAGCGCGATGGAGGGCGACTGCGTTCGGCGCCCCACCCCCCGCCACGAGCAGCTCGTCCGTCACCTCCGCCTGCGCGAGCTCTCCGGCGAGCTTCAGCGCCAGCCCGTCGAAGCCGTCGTCGGCGACGAGCAGGTTCGAGCCGAGGCCGATCACCGCGACGGGCAACTCGCGCGACCGGGCATGGCCGAGCGCCTCCTGCAGCTCCTCGATCGTCTCCGGCCGGGCGAACGCGCGGGCCTCCCCACCGGTGCCGAGGGTCGTGAACCGTGACAGCGAAACGTCCTGCTCGATCTTCACGCGAGCCTCTCCAGGAGAAGCGTCGCCGCTCGGTCGACGTCGCCCGCCCCGATCGTCAGCAGGCGGTCGCCCGGCCTGGCCAGGCTCGCGAGATACGTGGCGCCCTGGTCCACCGTCGGTGTCCACGCCACGTCCATCCCGGGTCGTCGCTCGGCGAGCGCATCCACGACGAGCTTGCCGCTGACGCCGTCCACGGGCTCCTCGCGTGCCGCGTACACGTCGGTCACGGCGACGACGTCCGCGTGCGCGAGCGAGGCTGCGAGCTCGCGTGCGAGATGTCGCGTGCGGGAGTAGAGGTGCGGCTGGAAGAGCACGAGCAGGCGTCCGCCGTCACGTAGCGCCTCGAGGGTCGCGGCGATCTCGGCGGGATGATGCGCGTAGTCGTCGAAGACCTCCACGTTCCCCGCTTCCCCGCGTCGCTCCAGGCGACGCGCCGCTCCGCGAAACTCGGCGAGCTCCGCCGCAGCCTCCTCGCGCGGCACCCCCGCGAGGTCGAGCGCCGCGAGAGCAGTCGCGGCATTCCGGCGGTTGTGAAGGCCCGGCACTGCGAGCGGCCCGTCGTACGGCGGCAGATCCTCACCGCGCACGACCTCGTGGATGTTCGCGAGCCATTCGTCGAAGAGCTCCTCGACCTCGGCTCGAGAGCCGAACGTCGTGTGGTGGTCGAGGTCGACGTTCGTCACGACCGCGATGCGAGGCCTCAGAGCCGAAATGGTTCGATCGGATTCGTCGCCCTCGACGACGAGCCAGCCCGTTCCGGTCCCGGCGTTTCCGCCGAGCTGCGGGATGTCCGCTCCGATCAGCCACGCCGGGTCGCGGCCAAGACGCTCGAGGCAGAATGCGATCATTCCGCTCGTCGTCGTCTTGCCGTGCGCCCCTGCAACCACGATCGAATCGCGCAGCGAGACGAGCTCGGCCAGGAGCTCTGCTCGCGTCTTGCCCGGAATGCGCCCGGCAAAGGCCGTCGAGACGAACGGCTCCCAGCCTTGAGGGGGTACGGGTGGGTCATCCGAGATCTCGACCTGGATCCCTTCGAGGTATTGGAGATACGGCGTCTCGAAGCGATCCCAGCCGCGCACCTCGGCGCCCCACGCGCGTGCGAGGAGCGCGTAGCCGCTCATGCCTGCTCCGCCGATTCCCGCGATCCAGAAGCGGCGACCTTCAAGCGGTGAGGGCAAGAAGTTCCTCGGCGATCTCGTCAGCCGCATCGGGACGCGCGAGCTTCAGCATCGCGCTGGACATCTCCGCCAGTCGTTGTTCGTCGTCGAGCAGCGAGCGGATCACCTCGGGCGCGCGCGAGACTTCGTCTTCCGGAACGACCACAGCGCCGCCGCCGGCTTCGAAGTAACGCGCGTTCTTCGTCTGATGATCGCCCGTCGCGAAGAGCCCGGGAACGAGCACCGCCGGCTTTCCGGCTGCGGCAAGCTCCCAGACCGAGCCTCCTGCACGGGCGAGCGCTAGATCGGAGGCGCCGAGCGCAGCGCCGAACTCCTCCGTGAATGCAAAGAGGCGGTAGTCCGGCCGGCTCACTCGGGAGCGCAGTTCGTCGTAGTCGCGCGTGCCGGAGAGATGCAGCACTGCGGGACCTGCTTCGCCGAAAACGTCGATCGCCAGCTCGTTCAGCAGGTGGGCGCCGAGTGAACCGCCGAACACGAGCAACACGGGTCCCGATGCGGGCAAACCGAAAAGCTCTCGCGCTTCGCGCTGTGGCAGAGATCGGGAACGCCCAGGAATCGGCCGGCCGGTGACTCGATACTTGGCACCGTCACGCCCCGGGATCGGGAATGAGAGAAAGATGCGCCGCGCGAACGGAGCGGCGAGCCTGTTCGCGAGCCCGAGGTGCGCATCGGCTTCCATCAGCGCAGTCGGGATCTTGCGGCGAGCGGCCGCGAAGACCATCGGGCCGGAGACGTAGCCGCCGCCGCCGAGCACGACGTCCGGTTTGCGCTTCGCCAGGATGTGCGCACATGCCCGGGGCGCACGACCCGCCAGCCAGCACGGCACGGAGCAGCTCGAGCGACGGCCGCCGCGGGAGGCCGGAGATGCGGAAGGTGTCGAGCTCGTACCCCGCCTCAGGAACGAGCCGCGCTTCGACGCGATCCGGCGACCCGGCGAACGTCACCCGTGCGCCGCGCCGCTCCAGCGCCTCCGCGACTGCCAGCGACGGCGCGACGTGTCCTGCCGTCCCCCCGGCCGCGATCAGGCAGTGCACGCTTCGCCGCTGCGCCATTCCTGCCGGCGATGTTAAGGAGGATGCCCACCCCGAGGAGCGCGACCACGAGGCTGGAGCCGCCATAGGAGATGAACGGCAGCGGAATCCCGGTCAGAGGCGCCAGTCCGAGCACGGCGGCGAGGTTGATCACCGCCTGCCCACCGACAAGCCCGACGATCCCTGCCGCGAGCCGCTTGCCGAACGGATCGGTGCACGCCAGCGCCACGCGCAAGCCCGCGTAGGCGAACGCGGCGTAGGCGGCGATCACCGCGGTCACGCCGAGTAAGCCAAGCTCCTCGCCGATGACGGCGAAGATCATGTCGGTGTGCGCCTCGGGCAGGTAGTTGATCTTCGCGACCCCGTGGCCGAGCCCGGCGCCGAGGAAACCGCCGGAGCCGATGCTGATCAGCGCCTGCACCGTCTGGAAGCCGGCGCCCTGAGGATCCTTCCAGGGATCGATGAAGCTGAAGAGGCGCGCGCGACGGTAGGGCTCGAACCAGATCGCGATCAGGCCGAGCGCGACGGCAATCCCCGTTCCGGAGGCGAGCGTCGCGGTCGGCGTCCCTGAGATCAGCAGCACGGCGAGCAGGACGACGACGAGCGAGATCGCCGTGCCGAGGTCGGGCTCCGCGAGGATGAGGACGCAGAAGACCGCGAGCAAAAGCCCGATCGGACGCCAGAGCTCCCGCAGCGACTGCGGCGCCGGACGTTTGCACAGATAGGCCGCGGCCCAGACGGCGAGCGCGAGCTTCGCGAGCTCCGACGGCTGGAACGTTGCGGGGCCGAACTCGATCCAGCGCCTGGCGCCGTTGATGCGCGCACCGATCACGAGCACCGCGAGACAGCCTCCGAGCGCCGTCAGCACAAGGGCAGGCGCGAGCAGCCGCAGTCGCCGGTAGTCAAATCGCGACGCGGCCATCATCAGGCCGACTCCGATCAGTGCGTACACGCCCTGCTTCTTGAGATACGACATCGGGTCGGTGCGCTCGAGCGCCGCCGGCGCCGATGTTGCGCTGTACACCATCACGAGGCCGAAGGCGACCAGCCCGAGCGTGACGAGGACGAGGAGGTGCGACTCGATCTGCGTCTTGGCTTTCACCACAGTTCTCCGACGAGCCGGCGGAACGTCTCGCCGCGTTCTTCGAAGTCGCGAAACTGGTCGAAGCTCGCGCACGCCGGCGAGAGCAGGACGACGTCGCCCGGCTCCGCCTCGCCCGCTGCCGCACCGACTGCGGTCGCAAGATCGCCAGAGCGGCGGTACGGTCGTCCGGCCCGTCCGAGCGCGGCGGCCAGCTCTTCGGTCGCCTCGCCGATCAGATCGACCGAGCGCAGCGAAGGGGGCAAACTCTCGGCGAGCTCGTCGAACGACTCGCCCTTGAGCGATCCGCCGAGGATCAGCCGGATCGGCTGTCCCGCATACGCGGCGATGCCGCGACGGGCAGCGGCCGTGTTGGTGGCCTTCGAATCGTTCACGAACCGGACGCCCTCGATGTCGCCGACGAGCTCGAGGCGATGCTCGACGCCCGGGAACGTCCGCAAGGCCTCCCCGATCGCGTCCTCGTCCACGCCGGCGGCCCGCGCCGCCGCAGTCGCTGCGGCAGCGTTCTCGCGGTTGTGCCTGCCCGGAATGAGGGGCTCAGCCGGAAGCTCGTCGTCGGCAGCGAACTCGGTGCGGTCCCCGCCTCCGGGGACAGCGCCGAAGCCACGCGGGACGACAGCGACGTCGGCTTCGGTCTGGTTCTCGAAGATGCGCAGCTTGGCTTCGCGGTAGGCGTCGTACGTGCCGTGACGGTCGAGGTGATCGGGCTCGAGGTTCAGCAACACCCCAACGCGCGGCCGTAGCCGATGGATGTCCTCGAGCTGGAAGCTCGACAGCTCGCACACGATCCAGGCGTCCCGGTCGAGTACACCGTCGAAGCTCGTCAAGGACCGGCCGACGTTGCCCGCGACCGCGACCGGCCGGCCGGCGGCACGGAACATCGCGCCGAGCAACTCGCTCGTCGTCGTCTTGCCGTTCGTGCCGGTGACGCCGATGAACGGGTTCCGCAGGAGGCGAAAGCCGAGCTCGACCTCGCTCCAGATCGGGATCCCACGCGCCCGTGCAGCCGCCGCCAGGGGCGTCTCCCCGGGCACGCCCGGGCTCTTGATCAGCAGCTCGACGCCGTCCAGCAAGCCTTCCTCCTCATTCCCCGGGTGGACTTCGACGCCGGCTTCGGCAAGCCTGCCGGTCTCGACGTCGGCCGCCCGGTCGGCGGCGACGGTCGGCACGCCACGCCGGGCCAGCGCGAGCGCGGCGGACTGGCCGGAGCGGGCGAGCCCCAGCACGAGCGCCCGGCGCGGAAGCTTCATGGCTTTCGCGCGTCGAGCGTGGGACCGCCATCGTCGGAGACGACGGCCACGTCGACAAATCCGGCCTCTGTGAGCATGTCTGCGCCTAAGTTCAACGCCGACCCGGTGGAGCCTCCGACCGACACCTGCCCGCCCGGGCGAAGCACGCGAAAGAACTCCGATGCCGACGGCGCGTTCGGTGCGCTCATCGTCCGCACCGCGTCGACGCTCTCGTCCGGAAGCGGCAACACCTCGGACTCCCCGACGAGGTAAGTCACATCGGGCTCCGGCGACGCGTGCCTGAGGCGCTCGAGCGTGTCGACTGACCGGTCGACGACGACAACGTCACCGTCAGGAGCAACCTTGGCGGCCAGCGCGGCGATGAGCTCAGCCTCGGCGCCGATGATGACGACTATGTCGCCCGGCTCGCTCAGCGTCGGAAGAAGGTGAAGTCGCGGTAGAAGAGCGCGAAACCGATCGCGCAGAGGATCGCCGTGACGATCCAGAAGCGCACCATGATCTTCGTCTCGGACCACGCCTTCATCTCGAAGTGGTAGTGGATCGGCGCCATCAGGAACACGCGCCGGCCGTAGTACTTGAACGAGATCACCTGCACGATCACTGACAGCGCCTCGATCAAGAAGATGCCGCCGATGAACAGGAGCAGAAAGATCGTCTGAGTGAAGATCGCCATGGCGGCGAGGGCGCCTCCGATCGCCATCGCCCCGGTGTCGCCCATGATCACCTCTGCAGGAAAAGCGTTGTACCAGAGGAAGCCGATCGTGGCCCCGATCAGCGCCGCGCCGACGATCGCGAGATCGAGTCTGCTGTCGAAGCGTCCGCCGGGGTTGCCCGAGCGGATATAGGTCACGACCGAGATCGCCGTGAAGGTGAGCATCGCGATGATCCCGGTGCCGGCTGCGAGCCCGTCGAGGCCGTCGGTGAGGTTGACCCCGTTCGTGGTGCCGGCGATCACGAGGAACAACAGGACGTACCAGCCCCACGACAGCTCGAGGTTCCAGTGCACGATGGGAATGAACACGCTCGTCGGCAGCTGCTGATGTTCCGCTGCGAAGCCGACGCCGACCGTGATCAAGGCGAGCCCGAGCAGCTTCCAGCGCCCCCGCAACCCGAGCGAGCGCCGGTGCGTGAGCTTGATGAAGTCGTCGAGGAACCCGATCGCGCCGCAGCCGAGGGTGACGAAGAGGACGGTGAGCGCGGGAACCTTGTACTTCGACACCGCGAGAAACGCGCCGGTCGCGACGACGAGGATCAAGAGGCCGCCCATCGTCGGGGTTCCCTGCTTGACACGGTGCGCCTCCGGCAGCTCCTCGCGGATGTGCTGGCCGAACTCGTTCTTTCGCAGGAAGGCGATGAACTTCGGGCCGACGACGATCGACACGATCATCGCGACCACGCCTGCGGCCAGGACGCGGATCACTGACGCGTCACCGGGTTGGGATCTTTGTGAGTGCTTCTGCCACAGCTTCGAGACCGACGGCCCGGGATGCTTTCACGAGGACGGCGTCGCCGGGACGTACGAGCTCGTCCACCTGCCGCAGGGCATCGTGGACATTCGCCACCCAGCGTCCGGAAACGCCGCCTTCAAGGTACCCGCGTGAGAGCTGGCCGACGGCCAGGAGCTCGTCCACGCCCAGCTCGGCGGCCGCCTCGCCGACTTCCCGGTGGTACTGCGGGCCTGTTCTCCCGAGCTCGGCCATGTCGCCCAGGATCGCGACCCGCCGCCGCGGTCCGGCTCGTTCCACGAGATACGAGAGGGCCGCGCGCATCGAGACGGGGTTCGCGTTGTACGCGTCGTTGATCAGAAGGCCACCGCCCGGGAGCTCGTCCTCTTCCCCGCGCCAGCGTGCGAAGTCGACCTCGACCGTTTCCGGGCGCGGCAAGCCCAGCGCGTCGAGAGCGGCAAGCGCCGTCGCTGCGTTCTGCACCTGGTGCCGAGCGGTGAAGTTGAAGCTGACACCGCCGACGACCGTGCGGCCGTCGACACGGTCCGCGGCAGGCTCGCCGATTCTCACGACGTCGATATCGTCGCGCGCGACCGGGAAGTCGCTCGGAACGATCGCTGTCCCGCCCGGCGGCAGCGCAGCGATCAACTCCCCCTTCGCCCGGGCAACGCCTTCGAGTGAGTCGACGAGCTCGAGATGCACCGGCCCGACGTTCGTCACCGCCCCGATCTCCGGACGAGCGATCGCCGCGAGCTCGGCGATCTGGCCGAAGCCGCGCATTGCGAGCTCGAGAATGCAGACCTCGGTGTCTTCTTCGAGCCGGCAGAGCGTCAGCGGCACGCCGATCTCGTTGTTGTAGCTGGCCTCGGCGGCGATCGTCCTCGCTACCGGCGTGCAGAGGGCGGCGAGGATGTCCTTCGTCGAGGTCTTCCCCATCGACCCGGTGATCGCGACGACGCGTGCCGAGCTCCGTTCGCGAACGGCGCCCCCCAGGCGTGCGAGCGCAGCGAACGCGTCGTCGGGCACGAGCGTCGCAACCGCGCCGTTGGCGACAGCGTCTTCGAGAAAGTCCGCGCCCTTGCCGATGGCGACGAACAGGTCGCCCGGAACGATGCGCCGCGAATCGACCTGCACACCGGTGAAGCAGTCTGCGCGCACCTCGGTACGCCCCAGGCCCTCGAGCAACGTGGTTTCGAGCGCGATCATGCCGGTGCCCTCAGCGCCCGCAGCGCGTCGCGTGCGACCTCACGGTCGTCGAAGGGGAGCTTGCTGCCTGCGATCTCCTGACCCTGCTCGTGACCCTTGCCGGCGATCACCACGACGTCGCCCGCTCGTGCCGACTCGAGCGCCCGGCTCGATCGCGCGGCGCCGGTCGAGCTCGATGTCGAGCTCGAGATCTCCGGCAATTTCGGAAGCGATCGCGGCGGGATCCTCGCCGCGTGGATTGTCGGACGTGACGAGCGCGACGTCGGCGAGCTCGGAGACCACCTGACCCATGAGCGGCCGCTTGGACCGGTCCCGGTCCCCGCCGGCGCCGAAGACGCAGATGACGCGGCCGCGGTCGAGCTCGCGCGCAGACCGCAGCGCGGTCTCGAGCGCGCCCGGCGTGTGTGCGTAGTCGACGAGGACGGTGAACGGCTGACCTTCGTCGACCCGCTCGAAGCGTCCGGGAACCCGGTCGAGCGCCTCGAGCCCTGTTCTGATCGTCTCGTCGTCGACCCCGAGCGCGCGTGCCGCGGCTCCTGCAGCCAATGCGTTCTCCACGTTGAACCGCCCCTGCAGCTTGAGCCCGACATCGCCGAGCCCGTCGTCCGGCCGGAAGGTGATCGCGCCCGGAAGCTCCGAGGCGAGGCGCGCCCCGTACTCGTCACCGACGTTGATCACGGCCCGCGCGGCCTGGGCGAACAGGCGCCGCTTCGACTCGAAGTACTCCTCCATCGTCCCGTGGAAGTCGAGGTGATCCTGTGTCAGGTTCGTGAAGACGAGGACCGCGAAGCGCGTCCCCTCCAGCCGCCCCTTCGACGACGCCATCGACGTCGCCTCCATCACGCAGACGCGATTCCCCGCAGCGAGCATCTGGCGGAAGAGGCGCTGCAGGTCGATCGACTCCGGTGTGTTGAGTCCGACCTCGCGCACGTCGTCACCGACTCGCCGCTCGACGTTGGTCAGCAGGCCCGGGTGCTCGCCGGCCGCGGCGAGAATCGACGCCAGGAGATAGGCAGTCGTCGTCTTCCCGTTCGTGCCCGTGACGGCCGCGACCGGCAGCTCGGCAGTCGGGTCTCCGAAGAACTCGACAGCCGCGAGCGGCATCGCGACTCGCACGCTCGGCACGACCAGCTGTGGGACTTCGAGGTCAAGTGGGCGCTCGACGACGAGCGCGACCGCCCCCTGCTCGACCGCCGCCGCAGCGAAGTCGTGGCCGTCTGCCTTCGCTCCCGGGATGCAGAAAAACAGCGAGTCACGCGGCACCTCCCGCGCGTCGTACGCCAGCTCGCGGATCTCGGGAGCACCGCCTCCAACGACGTCGGTCGGAGCCAGCGCTGCGATGAGCCGCTCCAGCTGCATATCGCCGGTCAAGTCTAGTGTGGGCGGCCTACGGCGCAGGGTCTATTAGGTACACGCGCGGAAGCGGCTAGTGCGCGGGGGCGGCGTCGGGCGGGACCTCGAGGTACTGGAGGTCGAAGCGCGCGATCTGCTGGAAGGCAGGCGCGGCGACGACGCCGCCCCAGATTGCGCCGCGCGGCTCGTCGACCGTGACCAGGATGACGAAGCGGGGCCGCGACGCGGGAACGATCCCGACGAAGGAGGCGACGTACCGGCCGGTGGCGTAGCCACCGCTCGCATCCGGCTTCTGCGCGGTGCCCGTCTTCCCGGCGACCTGGTAGCCCGGCATCGCTGCGTACATGCCCGTGCCCTCGGCGACGACGTCCTTCAGCATCATCATCAGCTGCTTCGCGATCCGTGGCGCGACCAGGCGCCGGTGGTTGAGAGACGGCCGCCCGCCGCCCGCGACGTGGTCCACGAGGTGGGGACGGGACCACACGCCCCGGTTCGCGATCGCCGCGTAGGCGGCAGCCATCTGCACCGGCGTCACGGCGATTCCCTGGCCGATCGGCACGTTCCCGATCGTCGAGCCGGACCACTTGTCCGGCGGCAAGACGATGCCTGGGCTCTCACCCGGGAAGTCGACGCCGGTCGTCCGGCCGAAGCCGAACTTCGAGATCCACGACGACAGCCGCGTGCGCCCGAGCATCTCGGCAAGCGTGATCGCACCGATGTTCGACGAGTGCGCGAGGATCTGCGCAACGGAGTAGTTGACCGTTCCTCGCTCCTCGGCATCGTGGATGACGCGATCGGCGACGTGCAGTTGATACGGCAGGGTGAAGCGCGTCGTGGGCGAGACGATCCGCTCGGAGAGAGCGCCTGCGACGGTCATCAGCTTGAACGTCGATCCCGGCTCGTACGTGTCGGTAATCGTGCGATTGCGTTGCAGGTCGCTCGGCACGGATGGAAAGCGATTCGCGTCGTAGCCGGGCTGGGTGGCCATCGCGAGGATGGCGCCCGTGCGCGGGTCGAGCACGATCGCACTCGCGCTCTTCGCGCTCCATTTGTGAACCGTCTCGCGCAGCACCTCCTCTGCGTTCGCCTGGATGCTGTGGTCGAGCGTCAGATAGACGTCCTTGCCCGGAATCTCGGGCTGCTCGTTTTGGACGTCGATGACCTGACCGCTCGGATCCTTGACGACCGTCTCCCTGCCGGCACGCCCCGCGAGCTCCTTGTCGAACTGGAGCTCGAGACCCGAGAGACCGTTGCCGTCCGTCCCCACGTAGCCGAGGACCTGTGCGGCCACCGATCGCTGCGGGTAGTTCCGTCGTTCCTCAGGATAGAAGCCGAAGCCCGGCAGCTTCATGCGCTCAAGCGCGGCCGCCTGGGCCGGGTCGGCCTGGCGCGCGACGTAGACGAAGCCCTTCGTGCGGTCGGCGAGGATCGGATACAGGCGGTTCGCGTCGACACCGAGTGTGCGCTCCACGGCAAGGGCTGCACGTCGCGGGTCCACGATCTGCATCGGGTTGGCGTAGACGGTCGTCGCGCGTTCGCCGAGTGCGAGCTCCACACCGACCCGGTCGTAGATCGTGCCGCGACCGGCAGGAAGCGTCACGGATTCGCGGTGCTGCGTGCTTCCGAGTGCCGACAGCGATTCCGCGCGCACGGACTGAAGCCAGGTCGCGCGCAACAGGAGCCCTGCGAAGGCGAAGACGAGCACCCCCAGGAAAAGCCTGATCCGCCTGTTGACGTGGCGGTTCACCGTCACCGCCTACTTGGGGAGCTTGAAGTAGGTCGTCTGGTCGGAGGTCGCCTGCTGCAAGCCGAGCTGCTTCGCGGCGAGCTTCTGGATGCGCGGGGCCGATGCGGCGCTTGACAGCTGCGACGAGAGCTGCGCGTTCTGGGCGCGGAGGTCGGCGCGTTCCTGGCCGAGGTGGTCGAGCTTCATGTTGAGCCGGAGCACGGCGACGTTCGTCGCGACGACCCCTGCCAGCAGGACGGCGACGATCGCGATCGACAGCACGCCGCCCGTGACGCGGCGCTCCCGCTTGACGACGCGCGGCTTCGGACGCGGTTGGGCGACAACCGCTTCCTCGGCCCTGGCGGCGGCCCAGGTCGCCATCGTTACGTCTTGACCCCGACCCGTAATCGCGCCGAAGACGAGCGCGGGTTCGCAGCCGTCTCCGCTGCGCTCGGTCGAATCGCCTTCCGGGAGGTCGAGCGCAGCTCGGGCGTCTTGCCGCAGATGCACACGGGGAAGTCGGGCGGGCATTCGCAGCCTCGCTCCCGGTCCCGCATGAAGCGTTTGACGATCCGGTCCTCGAGCGAATGGAAGCTGATCACGGCGAGCCTGCCTCCCGGCCGCAGCATCGCGAACGCGGACGGCAGCGCGGCCTCGAGCGCCCCGAGCTCGTCGTTCACGGCGATGCGCAGCGCCTGGAACACCCGCTTTGCGGGATGCCCGTCACCGAAGCGTGCGGGCGCAGGGATCGCAGCCTTGATCACTTCGACGAGATCGCTCGTCCGCTCGAAGGGCTGCTCCTTCCGCCGGCGCACGATCGCCTTCGCGATCTGCCGCGCGTAGCGCTCTTCGCCGTAACGCTTGAAGATCGTCGCGAGGTCACGCTCCGCCGCCTCGTTGACGATGCCGGCGGCGGTCACGTCCGCGGACGGATCCATCCGCATGTCGAGCGGCGCGTCCGCGATGTACGAGAAGCCGCGCTCGGGCCGGTCGATCTGCATCGACGAGACTCCGAGATCGAGCAGGATCGCGTCCGCCTCCACGCCGTTGTCGGCGAGCTGCTCCAGCACGACGGAGAAGTCGCCACGCAGGAAACGGGTTTGTGCCGCCACCTGCTTCGCCACGCGATCGAAGTACGCGCGAGCTCCGGGATCGCGATCGATCGCGATCAGCTTGCCCTTTCCCTGAAGGTCGGCCGCGAGCAGCGCGGCATGACCTCCCGCTCCGAAGGTTGCGTCCACGACGGTCTCGCCTGGGCGGACCGCAAGGAGCTCGCGCACCTCGCCGGCGAGAACGGGGACGTGATCAGTCGCGCTTGTCTGCAAGACGTTCGGCAACATCCTCCGCACTCCCTTCGACTTCTGCCAGCTCTTTGCGCCAGGCGGCGCGGTCCCAGACCTCGAGCCGGTCGTTGACACCCGCTACGACGACTTCCTTGCTCAGCTTCGCGTGCTCGATCAGCTGAGCAGGAATCATCACGCGGCCCTGTTTGTCGAGCTCGGCCTCGGACGCCCCGGAGAAGAAGTGCCGCTGAAGCCGCCGCCCTTCCGGGCTGAGCGGATCCAGCGCGGACAGTCGCGAGTCGACGAGTCGATCCCAATCCTGACGACGGAAGGCGTACAGGCAGCCGTCGAGCCCTCGCGTGATGACAACACCGTCAATGAAGGCTTCTCGGAACTTGGCCGGAAGAGTGAGACGGTTCTTGTCATCGAGTGTGTGGTCGTAGGCGCCTAGGAGCATTGCTCGGGGTTGGGGGAGATTACCACTTCGCCCCACTTTAAACCACCCTCCCCCACCTGTCCACCCCGGAAGGGGGATTTCCGGGACTCCTAGGGCAAGAGGTCCTCGGCCCCGATTTGGCCGTGATAGGGCCCTCGGCCGGTCATGACCGCCGCGCCGCAGCGGGCGGCGACCTGGACCGCGTCCTCGACAGCGTCCCCCCGGGCGAGGGCGAACGTGAGGCCGGAGGCGAAGCAATCGCCGGCTCCGTAGGTGTCCACGACCGGGCCCGGGAGCGGCGTCGAGCGGAATGGGCCGCCCGGCTGGAGCCACCCGCCGAGCCCGCCCGCGGTCGTGACCGCCACGTGCGGGGGAGGATCCAGGTCGCCCGGCCGGTAGACCTCGGCCTCGTCCTCCCCGCTTCCGACCACCGCATCGAGCTGGACGCCCGCCTCCTTCAGCGTCGCGAGCTCACGCGAGGTCGCGACGAGAACGCGGGCCGCGCGGCTGTGCCGGAGCGCATCGGCGTCGCCGCTGACGAAGAAGACGGCGTCCATGTCCCGCAGCTCGTGCCACGGCAGCCTGCTGTCGCCCCCGCGTGGGACCAGCTTCTGGCTCAGGACGGTGATCGTCCTTTCGCCGGTGTCGTCGACGTAGGTGAACGCGCGGCGGGTCGCATCCGCCTCGGGGATCGCCTTGACGTCGACTCCGCGCTTGGTGAGCTCCGCGCGGGAACGGCGCCCAAGGTCGTCGGAGCCGAGAGCCGTGAAGAAGACGCAGGATCCGGCCAGCCTCGCCAGCTGGACGGCCGCGACCGCTCCACCTCCCGCGGGCTCCTCCCACGTCTCGAGGGCGTGTGAGATCTCTCCGGGAAGCGGCACGCTCGCCACCCGGGCGAACTCCACCCACTCGATGTGCCCGACCACGGCGACCTTCATGGTGGGATCCTCACACCTGAGGCCCCACTAGCGTTTCAGGATGTCGAGGATGACCTTGCCGCCCTTCGAGAGGTTCTACGAGCAGTACCGCGAGGAGATCTTCCGATTCCTCATGCGCCGGCTCGGCAGTGAGCGAGCCGAAGATGCGTTCCAGGAGACGTTCCTCCGCGCTCTGCGGGCCTATCCAAGGCTGCAGCACGGCGAGCATCTGCGAGCGTGGGCGTACACGATCGCCAGCCGGATCGCGATCGACGAGCACCGCCGCCCGCGCGCTGACGCGGACCTGCCGGAGATCGCAGCCCTCGACGGACGGCCCGCATTCGCGCAACTCGAGCACCTCGCCGACCAACTGCCTCCGACGGAACGCGCCGCGGTCGTACTGCGCTACGGCTACGACCTCGACTACGCGGAGATCGGAGCCGCGCTCGGCTCGAACGCCACCGCGGCCAGACAGGCCGCCTCCGCCGGCATCCGCCGGCTACGACAGAAGGAGCTTTCGTGAACGCTGTCTCCCCCGAACTCGATCGTCGCTTCCGCGACGCGGCCGCCGCGGAGGGCTTGCTCGACGCCGCCTTCGACTTCGTCGACTCGCCGGTCGGCCCCTTGCTCGTCGCCACGAGCGCGCGCGGGCTCTGCCGGATCTCCTACGACGCCGACCCGGAGCGCGAGCTCGAGCAGCTCGCGCGCGACTTCGGCGTGCGCGTGCTGCGCTCGGCGAAGCCGATCGATCCCGCGCGGCGCGAGCTCGACGAGTACTTCGAGGGCAAGCGGCACACCTTCGACCTTCCGATCGACGTCGCCCGGCTCGCGGACTTCAACCGCCGCGTACTTCAGGAGCTTGCCCGAGTCCCGTACGGGGAGGTCGTCACGTACGGCGAGCTGGCGGCACGCTCGGCGCGGCCGCGGGCGGCGCGCGCCGTCGGCACGGTGATGAACAGAAACCCACTGCCGATCGTCCTGCCTTGCCACCGCGTGGTCGGCGCGAACGGCAAGCTCGTCGGCTACGCCGGTGGGCTCGACCGGAAGGAAAAGCTGCTCAGACTCGAGGGCGCGATCCTGTAGGCTCGGCCGCATGCATCGCTGGCGAGCCATCTGCTGCACGCAGCACGGCTAGCCCGCCGCTTCCGACTACAGCGTCCGTGGAAGCGGCGGGACAGGGCGCGAACCTGACCCGCGTCACGGTTTCGCGCACCTTCCCGCACGACTGAGAGGAAGGTGACGCGATGCCAATGCCGCATCGCACGCAGATGCAACTGATCAAACGCCGGCTCGTCGGCAAGGAAGGCTCGGAGCGGATCCGCGAGCTCCGGTCGATCCTCGGCGAACTCCCCGGTTACAAGAACGGCCCGTATGCGGACATCCGCAAGTGGGTCGAGGCGCAGCTCGACCAGACGAGAGTGCGCAAGCGCGTGACGCATCGCGACTCGATCGCGGTTCGACGCGAGGGCGCCGCACAGATCGCACTGGTCGGGCCGCCGAACGCCGGCAAGTCGTCGCTTCTACAGGCCCTCTCCAACATCCAGATCAAGACGGGCGCGTATGCCTTCACGACGACCCGCCCGGTGCCCGCGCTCACGCGAGTTGGAGGCGTGCTCGTGCAGCTCGTCGAGATTCCGGGGCTGATCGAGGGCGCGTCGGAGGGCCGCGGCGGCGCACGTCCGTTGCTCGGCGTGCTGCGCGGGGCAGACGCGATTCTCTTACTGCCACGACGCAAGCGCGCCGGTGGACGAGCTCCGGGCTGTGATGGACGAGGTGGCCCAGGCAGAGATCGAGCGCCCAGCCGTGATCGCGGCGACGAAGAGCGACGAGGCCGACGGCACCGCGCTGCGAGCGGCATTCCCGAAGCTTCGGGTCGTCGAGGTCAGTGTGCTCGACGATGCGAGCGTCGAACGATTGCGCGAGACGATCTGGCAGCTGACCGGTCTGATGCGCGTCTACCTACGCGACGACGAGCATCCGGTCGCGCTGCGGCCGCCGGCCACCGTCCTCGACGTTGCTGATTCGATCCACCACGATCTCGGCGCACGCTGCACGGGAGCGCGGGTCTGGGGACCCTCAGCGCGCTTCGAGGGTCAACAGGTCGGGCGCGGGCACGAGCTCACGGACGGTGACACCGTCGAGATCCTCGATTAGTGCCTTAAAGCCGGGTGCGGTAATGGAGGTGAACGGCGCCGTTGGCGAACCGGCGCTCGTCGAGCAACTCGAGCCCAAGGCGGACACCCTCGGGGAGGGATTGCTTTCCTCCACCAACCACCACGGGAGCGAGAAAGAGGTGGAGCTCGTCGACCAACCCGGCCTTGATCGCCTGGGCGGCGAGGTCGGGACCCCCGACGCTGATGTCACGGTCCGCGGTCGCCTTCAGCTGCCGGACCGCATCGATGTCGAATTCCCGTTCGATGCGCGTCCTGGCGCTGGATACCTCGGCCAGCGTCTTCGAGTAGACGATCTTCTCGGCCGCCTGCCAGATCTTCGCGTAGTCCCGGACGAACGCCGGCTGGTCGGCGGTGTCGGCGTTCTCCCAGTAAGCCATCACCTCGTACATGCGGCGCCCGTAGAGGTGGGTGCCGACTGGACGCTCCAGGTCGTTGACGAAGACGTGCACCTCCTCGCTCGGCTTGGCCCAGTCGAAGTTACCGTCCTCGTCCGCGACGTACCCGTCGAGTGACGTGAGCGCCGAATAGATCAGCTTGGCCATAGGCTTGGCCCGGGCTACGGCCAGCGAGGCTCGCGCTGCTCGATGCGTTCAGCCTCACGCCAGTCGTCGCGTGGCGGGACGAACACGTCGAGGACGACGGCGCCTTCCGGCCCGACGTGCACCTCGTGCGGAACGTTGGACGGGATCGACCAGGTGCCTCCCGGCCCGAGATCGCGAGTCTCGTCGCCCACGCGGAAGACGAGGGAGCCGCTCAGGCAGATCCCGAGCTGCTCGTTCTCGTGCTGGTGCTCCGGTACGTGGCTTCCTGGATCGAGCTCGACCACGCCGAGCGTGATCCGCTCACCGTGAAGGACACGTACGTGCACGCCCTCCCAGATCTTCTGGAGCTCGAACGAGGAGAGATCGCCCAACGCACTCATGCGTAACGAGCCTACCCGTCGAGCAGCCTGTAGCCCACCCCCCACACGTTGACGACAAACGCGCCGGGCGCCGCGGCCGACAGCTTGCGGCGCAATCGAGAAGCATGCGAGTCGAGCGTGCGCGTTCGCCCGAGGGACCGGAACCCCCAGACATCACGCAACAGCTGCTCCTTCGTAAAGACGCGCGTGGGATCGGTCATCAACTTCAGCAGCAGCTCGTACTCCTTGCTTGCAAGCGCAACGGGCACGCCGTCGACGGTGACGCACCGAGTTGCACGATCAGCCGTGACCGGGCCGGCCCGCAGCGTCTCGTGCCCCGCAGGCGCCGTCCGCCGCAGAACAGCACGGATCCGCGCCAGCAGCTCCTCGTAGTCGAACGGCCTCGCGAGAAAGTCATCGCAACCGCGGTCGAGCGCCCGAACTCGATCGACCGTGTCCGACTCGGGAGCGCCCAGGACGATTACGGGTACGTCGCCGTGCCGGGCCCGGCACTCCTCGAGCGCACCGGAGTCACCGAGCAAGACGAGGTCGGGTCGCGCCTCCCCCTCGACGACCTGGAACCCGTCGTTCCGCAGATGGCGCTCGAGAAAGCCACGTGTGTCGGGCTGGGATTCCGCAAGCAGCAACGCGGTCGACATGCGAACGAAAGTAGCGCCGTCCTCGGCGCCAGACCAGATGTCCTTTCGCGCGAAACCGTGACGAAAAATCTACAGCCGGCCACTTCGGACGACGCCCCAAAGGAGCCAGATCCCGAGCAGTCCCGAGAGCGCGAAGCCGATCACCGAGATGAGGTTGATCCCGAGCACGTGCGGGCCGGCCTTCGCGAAGATGCCGATCAGGCTCGACCCGATCAACCCGCCTGCGACGACCATCGCGATCACGAGGCGGTTGAAGACGACGTCCAGCCGGTTCAGCAGGTCGTCGAGGCCCTTGTGGACGAACCCGATCTCGATCTGGCCGTCCCGGAACTCCTCGAGTATGTCGTGGATCTGGTACGGCAGCTCGAGAGCCATTGCACCGAGCTTCAGCGACTCCTTGCGCGCACGCACCGCCATCCGGCGCGGGGTGAATCGCTCGAGCATCAACGAACGGGCATACGGGCGGGCCACCTCGAAGACGTTGAAGTCCGGGTAAAGGTCGACACCGACCGAGCCGAGCGTCGCGATCGCCTTGTCCAGCAGCAGGAAGCGCGTTGGCAGCTGCAGGTTCATCGAGTAGATCAGCTGGAAGGCTTCCCGAATCACCTGCAGCGGATCGATCTCTGCCAGGCTTGCGCCGTAGTAGCGGTAGTACATCTCGCGAAGCTCGGCGAGGAACTCCTCCTCCCGCTCTTTCGGGTAGCGCACGCCGAGCTCGGAGAGCCTGCGTGGCAACGCCTCGACATTCTCCGCGGCCGCGTCGATGAACATCCGCGTCAGCTTCGACATGTCGTCGTCGGTCAGCTTGCCGACGGCGCCGAAGTCGACCAGTCCGATCTGTTCGCCGTGTCCGAGTACGAGGATGTTGGCGGGATGAGGATCGCCGTGGAAGAACCCGTGCCGGAAGATCATCGTCATCCAGGTCTCCGTCATCAGGTACGCGAGATCGCGACGGGCCTCGAGCGACCACTGGTTCGGATCGAGGTCGGCGACCTGGACGCCGTCGAGCCACTCGAGCGTCAGGACCCGGCTGCGCGTATAGGTCCAGAACACCTTCGGCACGCGCACGTGCGGATGCCCGGCGAAGTTGCGGTGGAATGTCTCCGCGTTCCGTGCCTCAAGCCGGTAGTCGAGCTCCTGCCGGATCGACCGCGAGAACTCGTCGACGAGCTGCTGCGCGTCGATGAAGTCGAGCGCGCGGACGCGTTCGTTTGCGATCCGCGCGGCCTGGTAGAGCAAGGAGACGTCCGCCTCGATCTGACGCGGCGCGCCGGGACGCTGCACCTTCACCACGACGCGCTTCCCGTTCGGAAGCGTCGCGCGGTGCACCTGGCCGATCGACGCCGCAGCGATCGGGTCGTCCTCGAACTCGACGAAGAGCTGGTCGATCGACAGGCCGAGGTCTTCCTCGATCACCTTCTCGACGTCGGCGAGCGGGAAGGGGCGTACGTCGTCCTGAAGGCCGCGCAGCTCGGAGATGATGTCAGGCGGAAGAACGTCGGGACGCGTCGAGAGAAGCTGTCCGAACTTGACGAACGTCGGGCCGAGCTCGTCGAGCATCTCACGCAGATGCTGGCCACGCTGTGAAGGCTGATCGTCCTCCTCGAGGCGCGATCGGCGCGGGAAGAGATCCGTCAGCCGGTGGCTGTCGAACCAGTACCCGAAGCCGTGACGAACCGCGACCTGCGCGATCTCCGACAGGCGGCCGAGGTTGCGGGTTGCCGGCTGGGCCATCGCTTCAGTGTGACGGATTAGTCTCGCGGGGCAAGCGGGACTGCTCGCTGCCGTGCCCACGGGCCGGGCGGTGTCAGGAGCGACTCCACCCGGAGATACGCCATCCCGACGAGCGGCAGGTCAGCGAGCCGCTCGACGCAGAGATAGCGCGGCCGCCACTTCGGCGCAAACTTCCGGCTGAAGACGAGCAGCCGTTCCAACTGGAACACCCGGTCGCCTGCTCTCAGTCCTGCACGTGCGACCGTCTCGAGCGGGTTGCGCGGCGTGTCCACCAGCAGGTCGGAGAAGGCGCAGAAGTTGAGCGAGATCTCCTCGGCGCCGCGGTCTCGCGCCCAGCCCATCAGCTCTGCGATCAGAAACTCCATCAGACCGTTCGGCGTGCCGGGGTCGCGGCGCATCGCACCGAGCGAGTAGCCCTGCCCACTCGGGACGAGATGGAGAAAGCCGCCGACGGACCCGTCGCGCTCGGCGAGTGCGAAGAACGTCTCCGGCTCGCTGAAGTGGTCGTCCATCGCCATTGAGAAGCCGCGCTCGACGTTCGAGCCCCGCCAGACCGCAGACACTCGCTCGAGCTCCGCGCGCAGCGTTGCGTCGACCTCGCCTGCGGCGACGACTCGAAAGCGGTAGCCCTCACGATGCAGGCGGGTCACCGACTGGCGGACCTTGCGAATCGGCCGGCCTTCCAGCGAGAACGTCGAAGGGTGGACAACCGCCTCGTCGCCGATCTTGATCGCCCGCAAGCCGAGGGCGCTCGCGACGGGTAGGAGCTCGCTGCGGACGCTCAGCAGTGCGAGCCGCCAGCCACGCGAGTGACACACGCGACGGAACTCGGTGAGCAGTTCGAGGATCTCCGCCCGCTCGCCGACAGGATCGCCGCTCACAAGGGCGCAGCCGCCGACGACCTTGTAGGCGAGGAAGCTTCTGTGGCTCGGCGAGAAGAAGTAGCTCTTGTCGCGGCGCAGGCTGAAGAACGCCAGGCTGTCGTCGCCGTGCGTACGTATGAGCCCGCGGACGAGCCGGCGCTCTTCGGCGGATTGCCGGACACGTTCGGTCAGCGGTCGCAGCCAGAGGTGAAGTGCACGGAACCCGAGCACGAGGCTCACCGCGGCGAGCACGTCCTCGATCCGATCGCCGCGGAACCCACGCAGGTCGAGCACGACGACGAGCGCAACGGTCGTCGTGCAACGCGAGCAGCGTCACGACGAGCGGGCGCGCAGACAACGGATCGCCGGGCACGTCGAACCGCTTCCTGAACCGATAGAGCGCCGCCAGCACGAGCAGGCCGAACGTGGCTTCCTCGAAGTCGAGACCCTTGGCGAGATGCGCCACGGTCAGACCGATGACGAGGACGATGCCGAGCTGCCAGGCACGCCGCCGCCGCCTGGCGAGCGAGCGCGACAGCCAGATGAGCGTCAGCCCGAACGTCAGCGCGGCGATCCGAGCCGCTCCGGGGACGCCGGGCGGGAGCACGCCGCGCACGAAGTCCGAGCGGTTGGCGAACTCAGGAGTGAGAGCGGAGACAATGCCCGTGACACCGACCGCCGCAGCGGCCCAACCGAGCACGAGCTCCCCGCGAAGTCGGCGAAGCCGCACGCTACCGAGGGTACCTGGGAGGGCGGCTACCCGCCGCCTCAAGAAGGGGGAACCGCGCGCGGGCGCGATTCCACGAGCTTCATGCGGTGCTCGATCTGCGCCAGGCGAAGCTCGAGCTCATCCCATTCGTCACGCGTGACAAGGCCGAGCTCGCGCAACACACCGTGCAGCGTGTCTCCTGCGCGTTCACCGACGCGCATCGCTTCGCCGCGCCAGCGGTTCGTGGCCTCGTCGATGAAACCCCGCACCTCGTCCTTGCTCATCCCACCTCGTTGGGCGAGCGCGTCGGCCAGCTCGTCCGCACGCTCCGCCGTCAGCGCGACCGCGCCGACGAGAGCGAGCGCGAGCCGCTTAACGGGCTCGTCCATGCGGGCGGGCACGCCGGCGCTGCCGGCGCTGCTCGCGCTTCGCGGCCGCCGCCGACGCTGCAGGCCCGTCGACCGTCGCAACCGGTGCGAGCGCCGGAGCAGGCTCCTGCGCAAGCTCCTCCTCGGACTCCTCCATCGCTTCCTCGAGACCGCGCTTCGTCACTATCTCGCCCTTGCGGCGTGCGTACTCCGGCTCCCGCTCCTTGAGGATACAAAGGAGGGGCGCGGCGATGAAGATCGACGAGTAGGCGCCCGATGCGATACCGACCCCCAGCGCGAAGGCGAAGTCCTTGAGCGTGGCGCCTCCGTAGAGGAACAGCGCAGCGACCGGCAGAAGCGTGATGAACGACGTCGCCAGCGACCGGCGGATCGTCTCCCACAGCGAGACGTTCACGATCGTCGCCATCGAGGCCCGCCGCATCAGCGGGATGTTCTCCCTGACGCGGTCGAAGATGATGATGGTGTCGTAGATCGAGTAGCCGAGCACGGTCAGGATCGCCGCGACCGTCGAGCTCGTGACCTCACGTCCCAGCAGCGCATAGATCCCGATACAGATCAGGACGTCGTGGAGCATCGCGATGATCACCGGCACCGCGAACTTCAGGTCGAACCGGATCGCGATGTAGAGAACGACTAAGAAGAGCGAGAAGAGGACCGCGATGATCGCCGACTTCGCGATCTGCCGGCCGAAGCTCGACGAGACGGTCGTCGCCCCCGGGGCCTTCGTCTGCAGCTTGTCCTCGAGGGCGCGGGAGACCTGCGTCAGCTTGTCCCCGCTCAGCGCCTTCGTGCGGACCTGGAAGGTCTTGTACTGATCGCCGTTCACCGCCGTCCCGCGCCCCTGGATGACGGCGTCCGCGTAACCCTGCGTGCTCATGACGGCGCGGACGTCGCCGGTGGTGTGCGCGATCGGTGTCTTGAACGTGAGCTGCGACCCACCCTTGAAGTCGATGCCGAGATTCAGACCCCTCACGGCAAGGGCACCGAAGCCGATCACGAGGATGGCGCCGGAGATCGCGAACCACAGATAGCGGCGGCGCATGAAGTCGATCTGCAGCCACTTCGCCGTCTGCTGGCCCTGGGCACCCATGAAGCGCGGCTTGTTGAACCACGCGAATCCTGCGAGCAGTCCGAGCATCGCTCTCGTCGCGCCGACCGCCGTGATCAGCGAGATCACGGTTCCGATCAGCAGCATCAACGCGAAGCCCTTCACCTGTGCCGTCGCGACCGCGAACAGCACGAGCGCCGTGATCGCGGTGACGACGTTCGCGTCGAGGATCGTGTGGAAGCCCTTCGAGTAACCCGCCGAGATGGCCGCGCGCACGGACTTGCCGGCGCGCACCTCTTCCTTGATGCGTTCGAAGATGACGACGTTCGCGTCGGCTGCGACGCCGATCGTGAGGATCAGTCCCGCGAAGCCCGGCAGCGTGAGCGTGACGTGGAAGAGCAGGATCGCCGCGTACAGGAACGCCGAGTAGATGCCGAGCCCGATCACCGCGACGAGACCGAGGAAGCGGTAGAAGAGCAGCAGGAAGAGCGCGACCACGAGCAGGCCGACGAGCGCAGCCTTCTTCGCTTCGGTCAGCGAGTCCTTGCCGAGCGTCGCAGAGACGTCGGTGCGCTCGGCCGTCTCGAACTTGACCGGCAGAGCACCCGTCTGCAGGACGAGCGCGAGCTTCTTCGCCTCGCCGAGCCCGCCGCCGCGCCCCATGTCGATCTGCGCGCCGTTGTCACCGGGGATTCCGTCGGGGTTGCGCACGAAGTCGATGTACGGCACCGACTGGATCTCGCGGTCGAGCACGATCGCGAAGTGCTGTGAACACTGGGTCACGGCGTTGGTATCGCGCTGCCCCTGGCACACGAGCGCCCCGCGCTCCGCTTCTCGCCGGGTGATCGTGTGGAAGATCTTCTTGCCCTTGTTCGTGAACTGCATCAACACGACGGGCTGGTTCGTCTGCGTATCGATGTCGGCCCGCGTGCCCGAGAGCTTCAGCTCGCGACCCGTCATCTCCGGGATCGGGTTGTTGGGGTTGTCGCTGTGCTTCAGAAGGTAGAAGCCCCGCGGCGTCGTGAGCTGCTGGCTGCTGAGACAGTTCCCGCTCGCCACGGAGCAGCTAACGACCACCGTGTTCGCCGGAACGCGCAGGATCTTCCAGTCCTTCGGAATGTGCTTGCCGAGACCGCCTGCGGCCGTGGGCTTCTGGACGATCTGGCTCTGCAGCAGCACTTCCTTCGTCGGTGCCGGCCCGGCCCTGACGACGTGCTTGGAGTCGAAGAGGTACCACTGCGACACTCCCTTGTCCGCCAACGCCTGGGTTTCCGGCGCGATCAAGAGGTCGTACAACGACCCCTTGGCAATCGGAACCTGCGAGAGCCCGCTGACCGATGGGCCGGTGAGGTCGGCCTCGAAGTCGTAGAACTCGAGGACGGCGGTCTTCCCGATCACCTTCGCGGCTGCGGCCGGATCATGGATGCCCGCGAGCTGGATGACGATCTGGTTCGAGCCCTGCTTGCGGATCTCGGGCTCGGAGACGCCGAGCTTGTCGATCCGCTTCCGCATGATGTCGATCGAGCGGCTGAGGTCGTCGGACGTGAGCTTGTGCCCCTTCGGCGGGACTGCCTTCAGGACGACCTCGAGGCCGCCCTGGAGGTCGAGGCCGAGCGTCGGCTTCCTGTGGACCGGCGAGCCCGGGATGGCCAGGAAGGCCACCCCGACGAGGGCCGCCAGGATGCAGCCGACGAGAATGAGGTGCTTACGGCGCTCTTTCACGGACTAGGAAGGGTAGCCGGGGCGTCCTCCTCCGGCTGTGGCTCCTCTGGGTCATTCTCGTCCTCGCTGACGACCCCTGCGACAGCCCTCTTCGCGACCCGGACCTCGACGCCGTCGGCGATCTCGACCCGCACCTCGTCGTCCTCGATCGCCGTGACCGTTCCGTAGAGCCCGCCTGCCGTCACGATCTCCTTCCCCACGCCGATCGATTCGACCAGTCGCTGCGCCTCCTGCTGCCGGCGCCGCTGCGGCCGGATCAGCATGACCCACACGAGAGCCAGCAGGACGATGATGAAGAGGTACTGAAACACCGGGGCGCCTCCTAGGCGGCCGAAGCGAGTCGGTCCAGCGCCTCGGACTTGTACTCCGCCAGCCGGCCCTGCTCGATCGCCGCGCGTGCATTCGCGGTCAGGTCAATCAGGAATCGTAGATTGTGGAGGCTCAGCAGGCGCAGGCCGAGCAGCTCCTCCTGGTTGATCAGGTGCCGCAGGTAGGCCCTGGAGAAGCGGCTGCAAGCCGGGCAGGGGCACGTCTCGTCGAGGGGCTTCGGATCACGAGCGAAGCGGGCGTTTCGGAGATTGAGCCGCCCCTCCCAGGTGAGAGCGCTGCCCGTCCTCGCCGTCCGGGTCGGCAGCACGCAGTCGAACATGTCGACGCCGCGCTCGATTACCTCGAGCACGCCCTCCGGGTCGCCGATGCCCATGAAGTACCGCGGCCGGTCCGGTGGCAGCTCCACGGCCGCCCACGCCGTCGTCTCGAACATCAGGCCACGCTCCTCGCCGATCGCGAGCCCGCCGAGCGCGTGACCGTCGAAACCGAGCTCCGCGATCTCTGCGATCGAGCGCCGGCGGAGCTCCGGATCCGCTGCACCCTGAGCGATGCCGAAGAGCAGCTGTCCCTCGGCACGTGGAGCGGCCAGCTGACGGGACGCCCACAGCGTCGTGCGGCGAACGGCTTCGGCCAGCTCGGCGCGCGGAACGTCGGCGGGCGGACAGATGTCGAGGCACATCGCGATGTCCGAGCCGAGCTTCGCCTGGATCGCAGCCACGGTCTCGGGTGTGAACCGCTCGGGGGACCCGTCGTACACCGAGTTGAACGTCACACCCTCGTCGTCGACGGCGGCGATCGTGTCGCGTAGCGAGAAGACCTGGAACCCGCCGGAGTCCGTGAGGATCGGACCGTCCCAGCCCATGAAGCGATGCAGGCCGCCGAGCTCCGCGATCAGATCCTCGCTCGGCCGGAAGTGCAGGTGGTACGTGTTGCCGAGCAAGATCGTCGTGCCGAGGGCGCGTAGCTCGTCGGGATCCACGGTCTTGACGGTCGCCTTCGTCCCGACCGGCATGAACGCCGGCGTGGGCACGTCGCCGTGCGCGGTCCGCAGGAGCCCTGCACGCGCGGCGCCGTCCGTAGCGGTCACGCTGAACGTCTCGCTCATCGGACCGTGCGCTCGTACAGGCTCATGTTCCGACCGTTCAGAACGAGGTCGCCGCAATGCTCGAAGCCCAGGTCTTCGTAGTAGTCCCGGATGCGCGGGTTGTCGCAGAGGCAGTCGAGCCGGAGGAACTCGCGTCCGGCCTCCGCAGCCTCGGCGTTCGCCCACTCGACGACGGCGGCGCCGATGCCGCGGCCGGCACGGTCGCGCCGCACGGCGAACTTGTGCAGGTAGAACGCATCCGGCGGGCGGTCGCCCCAGTACTGCGGGTCGTCCTTCAGCAGCGCGAGCGTCGCGACTGCCTCGTCGTCTTCTCCCTCGACGACGTAGACCTCGCCGCGGTCGATCGCCTCGGCCAGCTCGTCGCGCGGGAACGGGAGCGGCCATTGCTCGAAGCCGAGCTCGCCGACCCAGACGGTCGCCTCGTCGAGCAGTTCCGCGACGGTGTCCGCGTCTTCGTGGCGTGCGCGCTTGACGTTCACAGCACCAGCATCGCATCGCCGAAGGAGTAGAAGCGGAAGCGCTCCTCCACGGCGGTGCGGTAGAGGTGCCGCGTCTCCTCCACTCCGGCAAAGGCCATCACGAGTGCGAGCAGTGTCGAGCGTGGCAGATGGAAGTTCGTCAGGAGGGCGTCGGTCCGCTTGAACTCGAAGCCGGGCGTGATGAACAGATCGGTGCGACCGGTGAGGGGCCCGCCCCGCGCGAGCGTCTCCAGCACGCGAACGGTCGTCGTGCCGACCGCCAGCACCCTTGGCGCCGCAGAAATGCGCTCCCAGGCCTCGGCCGACACGCCGTAACGCTCGCCGTGCAGCGCGTGCTCGGCGAGATCGTCCACCGACACGGGGCGGAACGTGTCGAGACCGACGTGGAGCGTCACGCGCTCGACGTCGAGTCGCTCGAGGAGCTCCTGCGTGAAGTGCAGACCGGCGGTGGGCGCCGCCGCGGAACCGGCCTCGCGCGCGTACACCGTCTGGTAGCGGCCGGGATCCTCGAGCGGCTCCGTGATGTACGGCGGCAGCGGCGTCTCGCCGGCGGGCTCGCCGACCAGTCGCAGCCTCCAGCGCCCTTCGCCGAGATGCTCGAGCAGCTCCACCGGGCCGTAGCGGCGACCCGGCTTGAGGCGGCGCGTCGGCCGCGCGAGGCCTTCCCAGAGCCCATCCTCGTCGAGACGCTCGAGGAGCAGCACCTCGCCCTTCGGCGCTTCGATCGGAATGCGCGCCGGCACGACACGCGTGTCGTTGACCACCACGAGCGCGTCGCCGATCACGTCCGGCAGCTCTGCGAACCTCCGCTCGTGCACCCGCTTGGACAGGCGTTCATAGAGCAGCAGTCGCGACTCGTCGCGGCGCGCCACGGGATGCTGGGCAATCAGCGCCGGGGGGAGGTCGTACTCGAGCTCCCTCGTTTTCATCCGGCCCCCAAGGTACCCTTGGCGAACATGGACGACGGCGTCGTCGAGCGCGCAAAGGAAAGGGTCGGGCAACGCGCCGAGGGCGCTGCACTCGATGCGCTGCTCACCCGGGCCCGCGAGCAGGTGGAGACGCTCGCCGCCGCCGCGCTCGTTCTCGAAGAAACGCTTCCGGGCCGCGTCGGCGATGCGGTCCGCGACGAGGCACAGCCCATGGCGCGCAACCTCGCCGAGATTCGCGGGCTCATGAACGGCGTCATCCGGAAGCTCGAACGGATCGACGGCGATCTTCTGGCCGACCGCAATGCGCGTGTCGACGATCTCTCGCTCCTGGTCGACCTGATCTCGTCCGGCTGGAAGGGAGTCGACGCGCGGATCGCGCGCATGGAGTCGCTCCTCGGCAGGCTCGAGCAGGGTCTGCAGGAGAGCCGCGGTGCCGTCGTCTACCGGATGGAAGACCGCCGGCCAGACGCTGCGACGTCCTAGCCCCCGTCAGCTCAGCTTGAGGATGACGGCCGCAACGACGGTCCACCCTGCGATGCACACGAGGATCGGCACGTCGCGCAGGAGGACCTCCTCGGGCTCCTCGCCCAGATCGTGCCGGTGCATAAGCAGCAGGTAGCGGAAGACTCCGAAGACGACGAACGGAATCGTGATCATCATCGCCTTTGAGTCGCGCGCCGTGAAGGTGTAAAGGCAGTACGAGATGACGGTCGATGCCGCGACGACCGTGACGAGCTGGTCGACGAGCGCAAGCGAGTAGCCCTCGAGGACGGGCCTCCCGGGGGTCGCCTCCGCCCCGACGAGCACGAGCTCGCCGCGCCGTTTTGCGAGCGCCAGAAAGAGTGCGAGCAGCGCCGTGCAGAGAAGCAGCCAGGGCGAGATTCGCACCTCGACCGCCGCCGCTCCCGCCGCGGCCCGGATGACGAACAGACCGGCGATGCCCATGACGTCGAGCAGCACGATGTGCTTGAGCTTCAGCGTGTACGCCGCCTGCAGCGCGAAGAAGGCGCATAGGCAGAAGATCGACGCGAGCCCGAGCGGCGCAACGAGGAAGACGGCCGAGAAGACCAGCACCACGGCGATCAGCTCGGCCAGGCGCGGTGAAAGCTCACCGCGGGCGATCGGTCGCGCGCGCTTGGTCGGGTGCACCCGGTCGTGCGGCGCATCGCGAACGTCGTTGACGAGGTAGCTCGCGCTCGACGCAGCGCAGTACGCCGCGAATGCGGCGAACGCCTCGCCCCAGCGGGAGAGGTCGCCGAGCTTCGCCGCAAAGATGATCCCGGCGAAGAGCAGCAGGTTCTTCGTCCACTGCCGCGGCCGCAGCGAGACGAGCGCCGCGCGCAGACGGGAGCGGCGGCTCGGCAGATCGAAGACAGGTGCGGGTTCGGGCAGACCCACTCCGGCGGAGATTAGTGGCCCAGCGGCAACACGAGCTGGAAGCGGCTGCCCGACGTCGGCTTCGACTCGAGCTGGATGCTGCCACCGAGCGCGGCCGCGAGCTCGTGCGCGATCGCCAGGCCGAGGCCCGTGCCGGAGTCGTCACGCGACCAGAATGGCCGGAAGATGCGCTCGCGCTCCTCAGGAGCGACGCCGGGGCCGTTGTCGTCCACTGCGACCGACACACGGCCGTTCGAGGCCGAAAGCTGGAGCTCCACTCGCCCGCCGTCGGGCGTCCAACGAAAGGCGTTCGAGAGGAGGTTGGAGATGATCTGCAGCACACGGTCGCCGTCCGAGACGATCGTGGGCTTCGCATCGAAGCGCCTGTCGTACTCGATCCCGCGGCGGCGCGCCTCCTCACCGAACGCGACGTAAGCCTGATCGCAGAGGCGTTCCATGTCGACCTCCTCCGAGAGGAGCGTGAAGCGGTGCGCTTCCAGCTTCGCGAGATCGAGGACGTCGCCGACGAGACGCTCGAGCCGGACGCCCTCACGCGCGATCACGTCGAGCGAAGCGGCACGCGCCTCCGGGTCCTCGGCGACTCCTTCGCGCAATGCGTCCACATGACCGCGGATCGCGGTGAGCGGCGTGCGGAGCTCGTGCGAGACGCTCATCAGGAAGTTTCGCTCCTGCTGCTCGGCGACAGACAGTCGTGAGGCCATCTGCCGGAAGCTGTCGGCAAGCTGTCCGATCTCACCACCGCCTTTCACTTCGGGCAGATCGACGTCGTAGTGGCCACGCGCGATTTCGTCGGTCGCGCGCGAGAGCGCGAGAACGGGTGCCGTGATCCGCCGGGACAGATACCACCCGAGCAGCCCCGCGACGAAGATTCCCCCGAGCGACGCGATCGCTAGCCGTTGCAGAAGTGGAATCAGCTGTTGGTTCAATTCGGTCTTCGGCTTCGCCACGATCAGGTCGCCGAATGCGGGTCCCTTTTTCCCCAGCTTCAGGGGACGCGCGACGGCGAGATAGGTCTTCTTTGCGCCCGGTGGCGTGAACTCGAACGTGATCGTCCGGCCGGAACGCCAGGCCACTGTGCTCTCCGGTAGGCGTTCCAGTCCTACTCTCTGGTCGGGAACGGGAGAGACGCCGACGTAAAAGAGACGATCGCCGGTCGCACGTTCGAGCTGTCTCGCGATGCGCGGCAGCGGCACGCCGGTGTCGTTGCTCGTGATCGCCTGCTGCGCGAAGACTTCGGTCAGCCCGATCGCCTCACGCCGAAGATCGGCCTTCGACCGGCTGAGGACGTAGCCCTGGAAGAGGCGTAGCGCGACCACCGCCGCGATCAGCCCGCTCACGACGATGCCGAGCAGGAAGAGCGCCGGCAACCGGAAGCGCAGCGAGCTGAACATCAGGACCTACAAGGTATCGCTAGGCCTTGACCGCATCCCGTGCGGGCCCGACCTTGTAGCCGACCCCCCACACGGTCACGATCGGCGAGGCCTCGCCGAGCTTTCGCCGCAGCTGGCGAACGTGGACGTCCACGGTGCGGGTGTCGCCGGCGAACGTGTAGCCCCAGACTCGCTCGAGGAGCTGGTCCCGCGTGAGCACGAGCCCGCGGTGGTCGAGCAGCTCCCACAGCAGATCGAACTCCTTGGGAGCGAGCTGGATCTCGTCGCTTCCCACCTTGACCTCACGGCGCCCGGAGTCGATGTGGAGGTCGCCGTGCTGCAGCGTCGCGCTCTCGCGCTCCTTGCGGTCAGGCCCGGAGCGGCGCAGGATCGACTTCACGCGTGCGACGAGCTCGCGCGGGTTGAAAGGCTTCGTCATGTAGTCGTCGGCCCCGACCTCGAGCCCGATGATCTTGTCGACGTCCTCGTCGCGCGCGGTGAGCATCAGAATCGGGACGTCCGACTTCTGCCGAATGCGCCGGCAGATCTCGATCCCGTCGATGTCGGGGAGCATCAGGTCGAGCACGATCAGCGAGGGCTGGTCACTCTGTGCAGACGCGAGCGCCTCGGTGCCGTTCGACGCGGTGCGAACTTCGTAGCCGGCGTTCTTCAGGTAGAGCGAGACAAAGGAAGCGATCGACGCTTCGTCCTCGACCACGAGCACTGACTGCGTTGCGCTGCTCACGTGAGACCTCTCAGGGGCTCGTCGCCGACAGGAAAAACGTCGCCGGGAAGTCCGGCATGACGCTGTAATCGCCGCCGTTGACGGAGTAGCTTCCGTCGGCGCCCGTGCCTGCGCCGTTCAGCGTGATCGTCCCCTTGCCGACCAGTGACAGATTGACGCCGCGACCCCTGACGACGATCTTGAAGGTCCCGCCGATCATCCGGAAGCGGACCTTCGTGCCTCCCCACGTCGAGGTCGTGTCGTTCTTCTCCTTCGACCAGTCGTCCCCCGTCACGACCGGACCGGTGCCGTCGCCGTCGATCGGGTCGCTGATCGTCACCGAGCCGCGCGCGAAGCTCCCGATCACCGCGCCGCGGCCGTTGATCGTGATCGTCCCGCGAGCGTCGCTGACGGATAGCGTGCCGTCGCTCGGCGCGTCGGTACGCGCAGCCGATGCGGCCGGGAGGGCCAGCATTACGAGCATGGCAAAGGTGAGGAGTCGCCTCATGGGAGTCAGTATCGACCGTTCAATTGTGCCCTGCATCATTGGAAAGTAAGGAAACTGTAAGGCGGTGACCGCCCTGCTGCTCGCCGCGGTTTCGGCCCTCGCAACGCCGGGTCCGGCGCTCCTCGACCTCCACGTCTCGAACGGCTCGGTCCCCTTCGCGGGCGACCGGCCACTGCTCACGACGGTCAGCCCGAACGCTGACGGGTTTCGCGACTCGGCGACGGTGCACTTTCGGTTGACCCGTCCGGCGCAGGTGCAACTCGACGTGGTCGCGACGAACATGATCCGTGCCGGCAAGGGCGGGACGACGGTGCTCTGGCGAACGTCTCGACGGTTCGGCGCCGGGCCAGGCTCCTTGACGTGGCGTCCGGCCCGCGGAACGCAGCCGCGCACGTACGTGATGCGGCTTCGCGTCGGGAACCGTGTCTACGGCGGATCCGGTCCGAGCGGGACGCAGACCGGGCCAGTGGTGCGGGTCCAGGGCATCGACGCGGCATTCACGAAGCGAAGCTACGCCCCCGGCCAGGCGGCCGAGCTCCGGCTCGCGACGGATGCGAGGCTGCTTCGCCTGCAGGTCTTCGCGTACCAGTCGCCGGGCCGCCCGAGCGAGCAGGACGTGAAGACGAGCAGCCTCGCGATGACGGGGCCGATTCGGGTCGACTGGCGAGCCCACCGCGACCGCCCGGCCCTGCTGCGCGTCGTCCGTGCCGGCGAATGGCCGAGCGGCCTCTACTTCGTGCGGGCGACTTCGCCCGACGGGCGCGTGGGCTACGCGCCGTTCATCGTCAGGCCGCGGCAGCTCGGCACCCATCGCGTCGCAGTCGTGCTCGCGACGAATACCTGGGCGGCGTACAACTTCGCGGACACCGACGGTGACGGGTGGGGCGACTCGTGGTACGTCACGGGCAGGCATCGAAGCGTGGACCTCCGCCGGCCGTTCCTCGACTTCGGCGTTCCCTTCCGCTTCCACGACTGGGATCTCGAGTTCATCGCGTGGCTGAACCGGACCGGCCGCGCCGTGGACTTCCTCTCCGACGACGACCTCGAGGCGGTTGCGAACGGCGACGAGCTCGCGCGCCGCTACGACCTTGTCGTCTTCCCCGGACATGAGGAGTACGTGACGCGTCATGCATACGACGTGATCGAGCGCTACCGGAACGACGGAGGGAACCTGGCCTTTCTCGCGGCGAACAATCTCTATCGGCGGGTCGACCGAGTGGGACAGAAGCTCGTCCGCCGCGGGTTGTGGCGCAAGCTCGGCCGGCCGGAATCGAGCGTCGTCGGAGTCCAATACGTCGGATCGGATCACGGCCAGCGCCAGGCCGGCTACACCGTCTCGGGCGCCGTCTCCGCGCCGTGGGCCTTTGCAGGGACAGGTCTCTCCGACGGGGGCGTCTTCGGTCGCTACGGGATCGAGATCGATGCGCGCACCGCCGCATCGCCTCGCGGCATCCAGGTCCTGGCACACATTCCCGACCTGCTCGGTCCCGGCCGGTCGGCGGAGATGACCTACTACGAGACACCGTCCGGAGCGAAGGTCTTCGCGGCAGGCGCCCTGAACTTCGGCGCATCCCTCGGCAGTCCGGAGGTCGACCGTCTCCTCGCGAACGTCTGGGCGCGGCTCACCGTTCCCTAGGAGTGACTCGTTCGGCCCAGTCCGGTGCCAGGCACGAGACTGGGCCGTAACGGACGGGGATGACCGTCCGATGCCCCAGCGAAGATTCGAGCCGTGACCGAGCTCTCTCGTTGTGAGCGCACGTCCCGACTCCTCGTGGCGCGCCTCGATGCGCTCGCGAGCGTCGTCTCGCAGCTCAGCAATGTCGAGGCCGAACGCTTGGTGGAGCTCGCCTCGATCGCGACGATGCACGCCGTCGCTCTCGAGACGCTGCAGGCCGAGCGGGCCGAGGCGATCTGGCGCGAAGCGCACGAGCGTCATCCGGAGCTGCCCGAGGTCGTCGTCGAGCTGCCCGAGCGGATCGCGGCTTAACTAGTACTCGTAGAAGCCGCGGCCCGACTTGCGGCCGAGAGTTCCCTCCTGCTGCATCCGCACGAGCCGCTCCGGCGGCGCCATGCGATCCTCGCCGAGCTTGTCGCGTAGCGCAGTCGATGCGTGCACGTGGACGTCGACTCCGATCAGGTCGATCAGTGCACACGGGCCTAACGGCCAGCCGGCACCATTCGTCATGGCCTTGTCCATTGCCTCCGGCTCGACCCCGGCCTCGTCGAGGACGCGCACGCAATCGTTCAGCAGCGGGATCAGGATGCGGTTGACGATGAACCCCGGCGTGTCGTTGCAATGCACCGGTTGCTTACCCGCGCGCTCGGCCCACGCGTATGCCGCGTCGACCGCTTCGGGAGAGCTCTCCCGGCCACGGACGATCTCGACCAGGGGAAGCACGGGCGCCGGGTTGAAGAAGTGCATGCCGACGACACGCTGCGGCTGTACGGTCGCCTCCGCGATCTCGGACACGGACAACGCGGACGTGTTCGTCGCCAGAATTGCATCAGGGCGGGTCACGCGATCGAGCTCCGCGAAGATCTCGCGCTTCAGCTCGAGCTCCTCGAGCGCCGCCTCGATTACAAGGTCACAGTCCGCAAGGTCGGCGAGGTCTGTCGTGAGCGCCAGGCGTCCGAGCGCTGCGTCACGCTCGTCCCCGGAAAGGCGGCCCTTTTCGACACCACGGGTGAGATAGCGCTCGATCGTCGTGCGCCCGCGGTCCCCGAGCTGGGGCTCGACCTCGCGCCCGATCGTCTCGAACCCCGACTGGACGCTGACCTGGGCAATGCCGGCCCCCATCGTGCCGAGCCCGACGACCCCAACCTTGCGGATCTCCACTACGAGGCCGCTCGCGCCAGGACCCAGCGGAAGGAAACATCGCCGTGTCCCGGCTCGTTCTGTACGACGACCTCGTCGCGCAGGACGTCGAGCCCCGTCTCGCGCAGCAGCGGCCTGTATGCATCGCCGCCGAGCGACGCGAAGAACATCGGCGCACCGAGCCAGTCGTCGTCCACGTCCTCCCCGGCCTCCCCGGAGCTGAACGTCCCGAGGAAGAGGCCGCCGTCGCGCAGCCAAAGGGCGATTCGCGCGATCAGGCCAGGCTGCTCCTCGACCGGGACGTGTCCGAACACGAAGAGAGCGACCACCGCGTCGAAGGAGGCCGGCGCGACCTCGAGCTCCATGGCGTCGCCGTGCACGAAGCTGGCTTCCGGAACGTGATGGCGCGCCAGCTCGACCTGGACCGCGGAAATGTCGACGCCGGTGACGCGGTGACGTCGTGCAAGCTCCCGAGTCGCAGGGACGCCGCGGCCGCACCCGAGCTCGAGCACGTCTGAGCCGTCGGGGAGGTGCGCGTCCAGCTGGCGCACCCAATCCATGACCGGGGACTCGATCTGCCCGGCCCATTCTGCGTACCGCAAAGCAATCGCGTCGTAGCCGCGAGTGACGATCTCCTTCGGTTCACGCGCTACAGCGCGGCCTGCCGTGTCCCCCACTCGCGGAGAGTAACGAACGACTAGACGCGCTCGACGATGCAGGCAATCGCCTGGCCGAAGCCGATGCACATCGTGGCGATGCCGTAACGCGCCTGCCGCCGTTCGAGCTCGTTCAGCAGCGTCGCGGTGATGCGTGCGCCAGTCGCGCCGAGCGGGTGACCGAGCGAGATGCCGCCGCCGTTCGGATTGATGTCGTCCCAGCGGTCTTCGAGTCGTGCGTCCCGGGCGAACTGCAAAACGACCGATGCGAACGCTTCGTTCACCTCGATGACGGAGATGTCGTCCCAGGTCAGTCCCGCGCGCGCGAGCGCGGAGTCGCACGCCTGCGGATTTCCGTGCAACATCCGATGCGGGTCGACTCCGGAGAGGCCGAACGAGATGAAGCGCGCGCGCGGCTCGAGCCCGAGGCGTGCTGCGGTGCGCTCGCTCGCGACGAGGACGCCCGCTGCGCCGTCGCAGATCTGCGACGAGCTTCCCGCCGTCACCTTTCCCTCCGGCAGAAAGGCCGGCTTCAGCGAGGCCAGAGCCTCCAGGGACGTGTCCCGTCTCGGGGTCTCGTCGACGGCGAAGACGATGCCCGTGTGTGGGTTCGTGAGGCCGATCGGGACGATCTCGTCCTCGAAGCGCCCGTCGTCGCTGGCAGCGACCGCACGGCGGTGAGATTCGAGGGCGAAGGAGTCGAGCTCATCGCGCGAGAGTCCCCACTCGTCGGCGATCACCTCGGCCGAGATCCCCTGCGGCACGATCTGCCAGCGCTCGAGGAGCTTGTCCGAAAGGTCGCCGCCGTTCGAGCCCATCGGGACGCGGGACATCATCTCGACGCCGGCCGAGACCACGAGATCGAGCTGTCCCGACCAGATCGCGGCCGCCGCATTGAAGTTGGTCTGCATCGACGAGCCGCACTGTCGATCGACGGTTGTCCCCGCAACGGTCTCCGGCCACCCGGCAACGAGGGGGACCATCCGGCCCAGGTTCCAGCCCTGCTCGCCGATCTGCGTGACACACCCGAGCTGGACGTCCTCGATCTCGGCCGGATCCAGATCAGCGCGCGCAACGAGGCCGTTCAGGACCTGGGCGCAGAGCTCGTCGCCGCGGATCGACGCAAGCGAACCGTTTTTCCTGCCGATCGGCGAGCGAACCGCATCGATGATCAGCGCATCCTGCATGCCGGTCTAGACTAGCTTCGTGGTCGCTGCAGCCAATGAAAAGCGCCTGCTAGTCGGCGGTGAGTGGATCGACACGGGCGACTGGCTCGAGGTGCGCTCGCCCTACTCCGGCGACGTCGTCGGGCGTGTGGCAAAAGCGGGCGCAGACGAAACGCGCCGCGCGATCGATGCGGCGGAGCGGGCGATGCAGAACCCGCTGCCCGCACACAAGCGTGCAGAGATCCTCGTTCGCGTCGCGGCAGGTCTCGGCCGCCGCCACGAGGAGGTCGCGCGCGTGATCTCCGATGAGGCCGGTAAGCCTCTGAAGGCGGCGCGTGTCGAGGCCGCGCGCGCGATGTCGACGTACACCTTCGCCGCCGTGGAAGCCCGCAAGCTTGCCGGCGAGATGGTGCCGATGGACGCCGCCCAGGCCGGCGAGGGGAAGCTCGCCTTCACGCTGCGCCGTCCGATCGGGATCGTCGGCGCGATCAGCCCGTTCAACTTTCCGCTCAACCTCGTCGCGCACAAGATCGCGCCTGCTCTCGCCGCCGGCTGCGCCGTCGTCCTGAAGCCGGCAAGCCAGACCCCAATGTCGGCGCTCCTGCTCGCAGAGCTCGAGGAGGAAGCGGGCCTGCCGCCCGGCTGGCTGAACGTGCTCGTCGGGCCGGCAGCCGAGATCGGAGACGTTCTGGTCGAGGACGAACGGGTGAAGCTGATCACCTTCACCGGCTCGAGCGGAGTCGGCTGGAAGCTGAAGGAGCGCGCGCCGAAGAAGCGCGTCAATCTGGAGCTCGGCAACGCGACGCCGGTGATCGTCACGGCCGATGCCGATGTGACGGCTGCCGCCACCAAGGTGTCACAGAACGCCTTCGCATTCGCAGGCCAGAGTTGCATCTCGGTGCAGCGTGTCTATGTCGAACGTGACGCGTATGACGCGTTCGTGCAGACGCTCGTCCCGCTCGTGAACGCGTTGAAGGTGGGCGACCCTGCAGACGAGGAGACCGACGTCGGTCCGGTGATCGACGAGGACGCACGTGAGCGGATCATCGAGTGGATCAAGAAGACGAGCGGCGAGGTCCTGGCCGGAGGCGATCTCGACGGTGAGTTGATCCGGCCGACGGTGATCGCGACATCCGGGCCGCGACGACGAGGTTTCCTGCGAAGAGGTGTTCGGCCCGGTCTGCACCGTCACGGCCGTCGACTCGATCGACGAGGCGATCGAGCTCGCAAACGGCACGCGTTACGGGCTCCAGGCGGGAATCTTCACGAACAGCATCGACACCGCCCTCCGGGCCGCGCAAGAGCTCGACTTCGGTGGCGTCACGGTCAACGAGGCGCCGACGTTCCGCTCGGACCAGATGCCGTACGGCGGCGTCAAGGATTCGGGCAACACCCGCGAGGGGCCGCATTACGCCGTCCGGGAGATGACCGAGGACCGCCTCGTCGTCATCGACCTCCCTTCGTAGCTCCACGCGATGGTCGGACTCCTTCTCGCCCTCGTCGTCGTCGCGATAGTGGTCTCGCTCTTCGGAGGCTGGATCTTCGGGATCGTGATCGGTGTGGTCGCGATCATCCTCTTCATCGTGTTTGTCGCCGGGGTCGGCCGCCGGGCCGCCTCGCCGTAGCCTGAGCATCAGACCTCGCTGTTACATTGACTCGCGTGGCGCGGCCATCGCTGCTCGCACGCTTTCGCCGTAAGGACGAGCGCACAGTCACGGGCGCGCATCCTGCGGGCCCGCCGCGTCGTTCTCTGCCCCATCCTGGACAGCTGCGCAAGGAACGCCGGGCGCTGCTCCGCGTCCGCGAGGAGCGCCTGCGCGATCTGGGCGGATTGATGCTGGAGATGTTTCGCCGTGACCAATTCCGTCAGGACCTGATCGTCGAACGCTGCGACGAGCTGGTCTCCCTCGACGAACGCCTCCAGGAGCTCGACACGCTGCTCGCCGCGGCTGTTTCCGTACGTCGGGCGGCGCCGGCGGCGCGGTGTGCGTGCGGTGCGCCGCTCGTCTGGGGATCGCACTTCTGCGCGAACTGCGGCCGCCCGGCTGCAGCGACGCCGCCCGTGGTCGGCTGCCCGCAGTGCGGCAGCGCACTGGCCGCCGACGCGAAGTTCTGCGCCGTCTGCGGGAAGGCAGTGGAGCCGAAGCCGGAATTGCTCGAAGCTCTTCCCACGCCGGCCCAGGAACGCTGGGAAGAGTGAGCAGCGAAGAAGAACCGCGTTGCCCTCGCTGCGGTGCCCCGCACGGCCCCGATCAGGAGTACTGCCTCGAGTGCGGGTACCGGCTTCAGCCGGCGAGCGGGGTCTTCGGCAGGCTCGCGGCCGCGTGGCAGCAGCGCTTTGGTTGGTATCCGGGGGACTGGATCTGGCCCGTCCTGCTGTCGCTCGTCCTCGCGACCGCCGGAGCGGTGGCGGCAATCGTCCTCTCCGATGCGGGCGCCGAGAACAGCACGATCGTCGCAACCCAGGGCGGTGCGCCGCACTCGCCGACGACCGCGCCCGAGACGGCGACGGTCGCCCTGCCGACCGTCCCCGCGGGGACGCCGACCGGGCCGCCGTCGACACCCACCGCTCCGCCACCGGCGACGACGACCGCACCCCGTCCAGGCGATCTGACGGCCTGGCCGGCGGGCCAGAGTGGGTACACCGTCGTGCTCGAGTCGATCCCGGCCGGGGGCGGTGGGAGATTGCTGGCCCTGGAGCGGGCCCGGTCGGCCTCCCGGGCCGGCCTGCCCCAGGTCGGGGTCCTCGACTCGAGCCGTTATTCCAGCCTTCATCCCGGGTACTACGTGGTCTTCAGCGGGATCTATTCGTCCCGCGGCAACGCCAACAGCGCCCAGTCAGCGGCGAATTCCAAGGGTTTCGGGGCGGCCTACGTCCGCCAGATCACCCGCTAGCCGTTCTCAAAAAAGGCAACGGGGCTCCGGACTTTGTAACAGGCCCCTGGACCGTATAGACTCCCCGAAGTCACGCGGCCCTGAAGACGATTTACTGCGGCTTAACAAAGCTTTGCGGGGGATTAATGGGAGCTAGAGATACTGTGATCGAGGAGTACACCGCCCAGCTTCAGGCCTGCATGTATCAATACTCAAGAGCCATCTACAGGTCGATTAAGGACCTCATCGACCCGTATGTGGCCCCGGAGCTTCATCTCGAGTACCGCCGGGCCGTGCTGGAGCAGTGCGAGCAGACGATGGAGCGGCTCGCGAAGGATCCTCTCTATTTCGCCAAGCCGGACCGCGCGCTCTTCCAGGACATCCGCCGCTACTTCCCGATCACAGCGCAGGCCGAGGTGGCGTGGGCAGTGAAGGAAGGCGTCGCAGCCGCGGTCGCGTTCATCGAGGAGCAGATCGAGTCGGGCGTGCTCGACGGAGGCGTCGCACGATGCCGCGCGACGACGCGCAAAGGGAAGCCGTGCCAGCGCACGCCGCTCCCGGAGCGCGACTATTGCCCGTCGCACCAGCATCTCGAGCGCTCCAAAGTCGCCGCCTAACCAGGCGAGCGCTCCCACCGCAGCACTATCGACCCGTGTCGCCACGTCCCCGTGGGACCCGACGCATTCGCCCCAGTCTCGTGCCTGGCACGTGACTGGGCCGCGACGAAGGTGGCTCAAAAGGCGCGCGGTGCGCTAGTCGGCTCCTGGGCGGCGCTACGGTCGGGCGATGGGGCGTCCCCAGCGCGACCTCGTCGCCGGCGGCTACTACCACGTCGGGAGCCGCGGGAACAACCACGCGCCGATCGTCGTCGACCGCGAGGACCGGATGGTGTTCTTCCATCTCCTCCGGCGCGTCGAACGCCGGTACGGCTGGCGCATCCACGTCAGCTGCCTGATGGGGAACCACTACCACCTCGTCCTGGAAACGCCTGCCCCCAACCTGGACAAGGGGATGCGCGACCTGAACGGCGGCTACGCCCGCGCCTTCAACGAGCGGCACGGGCGCAAGGATCACGTCTTCGGGCGCCGCTACTGGTCGAAGTCGATCGAATCGGAGGATCAGTACGAGGCCACGCTCGAGTACGTACTCCACAATCCGGTCCATCACGGCTTCGTCCGCCGGCGGGAAGACTGGAACTGGGCGTCGGCTCCCATGGTCCGTCCGATAGATTCGCCCGGTGTCTCACGACACCGACAAGCTGATTCGCCAGTTGTCGCTCGTCGCCTTTCTGATGGCGGAGCGGCGGCTGCTGACCGCCCGCGACGTCAAGTCCAACGTCGAGGGCTACTCGGAGATGTCGGACGAAGCCTTCGCGCGCCGGTTCTACTCCGACCGCGCCGAACTGCTCGCACTGGGCGTGCCGCTCCAGTCCCAGCGCGACGAGTTCACCGGCGAGGAGCTCTACACCCTCCGGTCGGAGAACTACTTCCTCGAAAAGCTCGAGCTCGACGACGACGAGCTCGCCGCGCTCCAGACCGCGCTCTACCTCCTCGAAGGACAGTTCGCCTATTCGGAGCCGCTCCGCCTCGCGCTCCAGAACCTCGCACTCGGACGCCCCGGCTTCGGCGAGCCCGCTACGGAGACGGCCGTGCGCGTCGAGGTGTCCGACCCCGATTACTCGGCCGAGATGCCCGGGCGCCTCGGGAAGCTCGAGGGAGCGATCTCGAAGCAACGCACGATCAAGTTCCCGTACTACTCGATCTCCCGTAACCGGCAGACCGAACGCAGCGTCAATCCCTACGGCCTCCTCTCCGACAACGGCAGCTGGTACGTGATCGGCCAGGATCTCGACCGCAAGGACATCCGCACGTTCCGCGTCTCGAGGATCCGAGGTGACATCCGCTTCGCGACACGTCGCGAACGCGACTTCCGGATTCCCGCGGAGTTCGACATCGACCAGTACCGCGGCAGGCCTCCGTGGCAGATCGGCGACATCGTCGGCGAGGCGCGGATCGAGCTTGCGGGCGATACCGCCTGGTGGGTCGAGCGCGCATTCGGCAGTGCCGGACAGCTGGAGGACGGTGTCTTCGTCACCGGCTACTCGTCGCTGCCGCAGCTCGCTTCCTGGATCCTGCGCCAGGACGGGAGGGCGATCCCGGTCGAGCCCGACGAGCTCCGCCGCGAAGTGGCCGACGCACTGCGCGCCGTTCGTGAACGCCACGAGGAAGCGCCGCCGAAGCTCGCCACGCCGGCTCCGGTTCCACGCATCGACGCGACGGGGGAACGACCCGCCGGCCCGGTCGTGCCCGAGCGCTTCGCCGTCCTGCAGGCACTCCTCGCCTACCTGCTCGCCGCCTGCGGCGAAGGCCACGACGCGCTCATCCCGGCCCAGGAGATCGTCGAGCGATTCCACATCCCCGCCGAGGAGCTCGAGGAGCATCTGCAGCTGCTCAACCTCGTCAACTTCGGCGGCGGCTGCTACACGGTGTACGCGGCGCTCGAAGGCGACACCGTCAACGTCGACAAGGAGCTCTACGGCGATACGTTCCGGCTCGCGCCGCGCCTGACCCCGCTCGAAGCCCGCGCGATCGTGCTTGCACTCGAGTTCGTCGGGCCGATGATCGCGGCCGACGCGCACACACCGCTCGATCGGGTGCGCATGAAGCTCGAAGAGACGTTCGGCCAGTTCGAGCTCACGCAGACACCGAACCCGCAGATCGCCGAAGCGGAAGCCGACCTCGTCGCGACCCTCACCCAGGGAATCCGCGACCGCTGTCTCGTGGAGATCGAGTACCAGAAGGAAGGCGAGCAGACCTGGTCGAAGCGCGTCGTCGAGCCGTACTCGCTCGAGCGCGAGCTCCCGAACTGGCGCGTGCACACCTGGGATCGTTCACGTGACGCCGAGCGCAGCTTCCGGCTCGACCGGATGAGAAGCGCGCAGCTCACGCAGGAGAGCTTCGTGCCGCGTCCGGCCTTCGAGCCGCGCGGATTCCGCGACGCACGCAGCGCAAGGATCCTCTATCTCAAGGGCGTCGCAGCACGCTGGGCCGCAGAGCGTGGAGCGACTCTTCTCAAGGACGGAAACGCGCTCGCCGAGATGCCCGTCGGCAGCGCGGAGTGGCTGATCGGCGAGGTGCTGTCCCAGCGCGGTGAAGCCGTGCTCCTCGAGCCGGACGAGATGCGCAAGCACGTCGCGTCGCGTGCGCGCGAGCTGGCGAACGAGCTCGGCGTCTCCCGGCTTCGCGCGCGCGCTTAGCCTCCGCCGAGCTGACGCTCCTCCAGCCGCGCGATCGTCCAGCGGGCCTGCTCTTGCAGCATCGGATCCTCGCCGTCGGCAAACGGCTGCGCGAGCTGCACGTCGTCGGCGCTGCCGACGTTCCCGAGCGCGACGAGCGCATTGCGCCGAAGGTAGCGCGCGTCGTTTCTCGGCACGTACAGCCGGTCGTAGCGTTTCGTCACCGCGTCGGCCTCGTCCCGCAACCAGTCGGCGAGGCGGATGTGCGGCTCCGCGCCCTCGACCCCGGGCCGGCCGGCTCGGCGCTTCTCGACACCGCGGTTCCACGGACAGACGTCCTGGCAGATGTCGCAGCCGTAGACCTGCGCGCCGAGCTCGGCACGGTATTCCTCGGGGATCGGCGCCGGCGCCTGCGTCCAGTACGAAAGACACTTCGTCGCATCGACGACGCCCGGCTCGTCGAGCGCTCCGGTCGGACACGCCTCGATGCAGAGCGTGCACGAGCCGCAGTCGAGCTCGAGCGGTGCGGTCGCTTCGACGTCCGCGGTCGTAACGAGTGTCCCGAGCACGATCCACGAGCCGTGCCGGCGGGTGATCAGCATCGTGTTCTTGCCGTAGAAGCCGACACCGGACCGTGCCGCCGCCTCCCGGTCGACGTGCTGATTCGCGTCGACGAGGACGCGGTACTCGCCGCCCAGGCGGCTCCCGAGCTCGTCCAGCCGTTCGCGCAGCACGGCATAACCGTCGTGCCACGTGTAGCGCGCGAGCCTTCCTTCACCCGACTCGAGCGGGGGCTCGGGGGCGTAGTAGCAGTGTGCGGCCGAGACGACTGTGCGCGCACCGGGCAACAGGGTCTCCGGATGACAGGAGACCTCGGGCTGAGCCATCGTGAAGCGCATGTCCGCGAAGAGCCCTCGCGCCTTGCGCTCCTCGATGTGACGCTCCGTGCTCGCATAGGCCGACGCCGGAGCGGCCCCCACGACGTCCAGCCCCAGCTCCTCGGCGACGCGCTCCAGCTCGGCTGCGGTCATGTGCGAGATTGTGCCCCGTGAAGGCCGTACGCATCCACGAGGACGGCGGACCGGAGGTGCTCCGCTACGAGGAGGCACCGGATCCCGTCCCGGGCGAGGGCGAGGTCCTGATCGAGCTGCGCGCCGCGTCGCTCAACCATCTCGACGTCTGGATCCGCAAGGGGCTTCCGTCAGTGCCGAAGCCGCGCATCCTCGGCGCCGACGGTGCGGGAGTCGTCGTCTCCGGAGACGGTTTCAACGCCGGCGACCGGGTCGTGATCAACCCCGGTCACGAGCTCGGTAACGGGAAGATCTCCGTCGTCGGAGAACACTCCGACGGCACGCACGCCGAGTTGATAGCCGTTCCGTCCTCGCAGGTCTATCCGCTTCCGGACGAGCTCGACTTCGAGACGGCGGCGGCGTTCCCGCTCGTGTTCGAGACGGCCTACCGCATGCTGGTCACGAGAGCGGGACTACGAGAAGGCGAGTGGGTGCTCGCCTGGGGGATCGGCAGCGGCGTGTCGACGGCGACGCTCGCGATCGCGAAGGCGCTCGGCGCACGGGTGATCGTCACCTCGTCGAGTACCGAGAAGCTGGAGCGAGCCGGCGAGCTCGGCGCGGACGGCGCGCTCAACCATGACACCGACGACGTCGTCGCGGAGGTGAAGAAGCTCACCGGGGGCGGCGCGCACGTCGTGATCGATCACGTCGGCGAGGCGACGTGGAAGCGCACACTCGATGCGACGCGACCGTCGGGGCGAGTGTGCGTCTGCGGCGCGACGACCGGTCCGAACCCGCCCGCGAACCTCCATCGCATCTGGTGGAAGCAGCTGACGATCTTCGGTTCGACGATGGGAACGGCGGCGGACTTCGAGGCCGTCTACGAGCTCGTCAAGTCGGGCCGTGCCGTTCCTGTCGTCGACGAGGTGTTGCCGCTCGCCGAAGCCGCCGCAGCGCACGAGCGCCTCGAGGCCGGCCAGCAGCTCGGCAAGATCGTGCTCCGTATCCCCGGCTAGGCGA
>CAWHXK010000093.1:0-80937 GCA_963833255.1 uncultured Actinomycetes bacterium | reverse complement strand
ACTCGAGAGCCTTGCTCAAGGCCGCTGAGATCTGGCAAGGCTGCCGTCCATGGTTCCCGAAGCGCGACCCGAGCCGACGGAGAACGGCCACGTCTCCAAGGGCGAAGGCTGGTTCTTGCTCAATGCCCGCGATTCGCGATGGTACGCCGGGCCGGGGCGCTCGGCGTTCTGCGACCTCGAGGGTGACCAGGACTTCTCGCAGCTGGGGATCAACATCAACGTGCTGATCCGGGCGTGCCGATGGCGATATGTACCACTCGGAGGCAGACCAGGAAGCTGCTTCCTCGTCCTCGCTGGCGGTGCAGGTTGCCGACGGCATCGAGGGCGAGGAGCGTCCGCTTCGCCAGTGGGACTTCGTGCACTGTCCGGCCAAGGCGAAGCACACCATCGTCGGAGCCGGAGACGGGCCGTGCGTGGTGCTCGCGGTCGGCGCCAGAGCCTTTCCGTCGACAACCCGGACTGGGGCGGCTACACGGTGGACGAGGTGGCGCTCCGCCACGAGGCGGGCGTCCAACAGGAGACCACGAAGCCGGAAGAGGCGTACTCGCGGTTCACGAAACGCGAGCCCACCGCCTACCGCGAGGGCTGGCTTCCGGATTAGCCGGACCGCCCCGGCTCGCCGAGCCCGTAAGAAGCGATCCGGCGATGCTCGAGCTGACCCAGGGCGCGAGACGCGTCTCCAACTCGACCAGAGCGATCCGAAGACGGCGAAGCCCGAACCCGTAGCGTCCCAAGCGGCGGCGTCGCCAGGCGACCACGAAGTAGAGGCGGCGCCGACCGGAGTGAAGATCAACGAAATGAGTGAGTCGCAGTCAGGTCCGTACGATGTCGACGTGGCAGTGACTGTTTCCCAGGAGGAACTCGAGGCTGCGCACTGCTGGGAAGCGGACGACCACGTTCCGCGGCGACCGGCGATGACCGAGTTCCGCCGAATGCTGCGCTTCCACCAGGCCCAGTGGCGCGAGGCACACGGTCACCCGATCGGTACGCAGCCGATGGTCGCGAAGCATGGAAAGCCGGTGCGACCTGTCGGAAGTCGGCTCCCGCTCGACTACGCCCGCGAGACCGGAGCGACTTTCGTCACCGCCGGCGCGCTCGCGGCTGCGAGGGCCCGGACATCCATGACGGAACCTCACCAGAGCTTTGATCACCAGCGGCTGTGGGCCGACCTCCTCTGGTCGCCGGCGCTCTGCTTCAACCTGTTCGGAGATCTGGCGGATGACCTCGGGCTCGCCGACCGGGCAGTCCGCGCATGGTGGCCGGATACACCGGGCGTCGCGTCCGACGTGCGCTTCGCGCACTCTCCAGGTCGCTTCGATCCGACGTACCTCAACAGCCTGCGCGCGTTCGATGCGGCGTTCGTGCTCGACCTCGACGACGGGACGAAGGGGATCGTCGGCGTCATGACCAAGTACCACGAGTGGGGCAAGCCGGAGACTCCGAAGCCGAGCAACCTCCCACGTAATCGGGAGGTCGCCGAAACGTCTGGCGCTTTCGCCGGCGGAGCGGTCGACGCACTCAAAGGGAGGACGGATCTCGCCGTGATGTGGCTCGAGCATTTGCTGCTGTTGTCGATGCTCCAGCATGCGAGTGGCGAGTGGAGCTGGGGCCGCTACGTCGTCGTCCACCCCGCCGGCAACTCCGACGTCGCGGATGCGGTCGGTCGTTACCGAGATCTCCTCGTAGACGAATCGACCTTCTCATCGATGACGTTGGAGCAACTCCTCGACGCCGACGTCCTTCCGGAAAGGACGACCGCCGCGCTGCGCGACCGGTATCTGCCCACTCCCGCTTAGCACATCACCGGGAATAGCAATTCAATTCGGAGACGTTGGAGCGGGTATGCCCCAACTCTCGGAGTTTCGTGTTGTGCTCACAGTTCCCGACTTCGACGAGGCTGTCGGCTTCTACCGCGACGCGCTCGGGCTGAAACAGCTGGCCGACTGGAGCGACGACGACGGCCGCGTCATCCTCCTTTCAGCGGGCCGGGCCACGCTCGAGCTCTTCGATCAGGCACAGGCCGAGAAGGTCGACGCGATCGAAGCGGGGCGCCGGGTGTCGGGTGCCGTCAGACTTGCACTCGAAGTCGCGGACAGCGCGGAGACCGCGCGGCGACTCGTTGCGGCCGGCGCGGAGGAAGTTGCACCACCTGTCGTCGCGCCCTGGGGGGATCGCAACGCACGTGTGCAAGCGCCGGATGGAATGCAGCTGACGCTCTTCACTCCGAGTACCGACGAGACCGAACCCGTCTTGTAGCACCATTGCCGGCAAGCCGGCCGCGGCCCTGTCCGATACGGGCGCGTCCTGGGGTCTGACCCCAAGGACGTGGCCGAGGCCGACGACTGTGGAAACGGGAGTTCCGCACCCGTGTGTGCCGTCATGCGGCCAACTCACTCCCCTCCCGGCATTTCGAAGCGAGCGATTATCCCGGGGTCGCCGCCCTCAGGAACGGGACGCTCCGGATGGCGGGTCGCGACCCAGGCGTATCCCTGCTCCGGATACGCGACGACGTCTGGCACGCGCTTCGTCGAGACGCCGAGGATTCGCACGGGCTCGTCCGTCGGGTTCGAGAACACGTGCAGGCCCGCAGTCCCTTCCGGGCAATACACGACGTCTCCCGGTGACAGCTGCTCCTCGCCGTCGCTGGTGCGGAGCGTCGGCGTACCATTGAGGACGAAGAACATTTCCTCGACGCCGTAGTGCATGTGCAGCCAGCCTCCCGGCGACCCCGGCAGGAGTTCGCGCAGCGACGCGCCGAGCATGTCGGCGCCGAGCTCATGGCCGAACGATCGAGCTCGGAACTGAAAATCCTCATTGGTCTCGTCCCACGGTTCATCGTTCAGAAAGTTCAGGCGAGCCATTCATCCCTCCCGGTCGCGTTTCTCGGAGAATGTCGGTTGAAGCTACTCCAATGAGAGCCGTTAGTAGGATCGGCCCGTGCGCGAACTGAAACCGGGTCTCTGGCACTGGCAGGCACCCCATCCGGGGTGGCAGGCAAGCGAGCCGTGGGATCCAAACGTCTCCTCGTACGCGATCGACGACGGCGAGAGCTTGCTGCTCTTCGACCCGCTGGGCGTGCCGGGCGAGATCGAAGCGCTCGCGGCCGAGCGCGAGACCGCGATCGTGCTCACTGCGCCGTGGCACGAGCGGGACACGCAGAGCCTCGTCGAACGGCTGGGCGTGCCTGTGTTCACTCCGTTGCCCGACTCCGCCCAGTACCTCATGGACACGTACGGCATCACCGCCGAGCAGGCCGGGGACGGCAGTCCCGACCTCGTCTGGCTCCTTCGGGAGAACAAGGGCGAGGCACGTCCGTACTCGCCCGGCGATCGACTGCCGCACGGCGCTCAGGTGTTCCCCGGGCACAAACCGAACGACACGGTGCTCTGGGTCGAGAGTCAGCGTGCGGTGATCTCCGGTGACACGCTCGTCGACTTCGGCCAGGGCCTCGAGATCAACGAGCGTTGGCTGCCCCCCGGCGTGACGCGCGAGGAGATCGCCGCAGGATTGCGCCCGCTACTCGAGCTGCCGGTGGAGCACGTGCTCGCCACGCATGGGGGACCGACCGACCGGGCCGCCCTCGAGCGTGCGCTCTCCTGAGTAACGGTTCCGCGGACGAGTAACTAGAGTTCCCGCGTGCGCGAAGTCGCGACCGGACTGTGGCATTGGCAGGCGCCGCACGCGCAGTGGAGGTCGACCGAGCCGTGGGGCCCGGAAGTCTCGTCTTACGCGATCGACAACGGAGAGCGGCTGCTGTTCTTCGATCCACTGGCCGTGCCCAGCAAGATCGAGGAGCTCGCGGCCGACCGCGAGGGAGCGATCGTGCTGACGAATCCGTGGCACGAGCGCGACTCCCGAGGCCCCGACATGACCCGCGAGCAGGTCGTCGAGGGTCTGCGTCCGTTGCTCGACCTCCCCGTGGAACACATGCTCGCGACGCATGGGGTTCCCTTCGAGCGGGCTGACCTCGAGCGGGCGCTGGCCCTCTAGTAAACGAAGTTGTCGGAGCAATCAGGAACCTCCTCTGACGATCCGCTCAGCGGTCGGCGCGCAACCAGTCACGAACGGATGTCGGGAGTGCCCTGGGATGAGTCCTACCACGACGACCCTCCGCCTTGGGACATTGGCCGGCCGCAGCCGGCAATAGTGCGTTTGGCATCCGAGGGCGGATTCGCCGGAGCGGTGCTCGATGCGGGCTGCGGGACCGGCGAGAACGCTCTTCACGTCGCCTCGCTCGGATTGTCGGTTCTGGGTGTTGACGTGGCTGAGACGGCGCTGGCGATCGCCCGAGCAAAGGCCGACGACCGTGGAATCGAGGTCGAGTTCGCCGCGGCTGACGCATTCCAGTTGGAGCGCTTGGGGCGCAGGTTCGGGACGGTGCTGGACTGCGGACTGTTCCACACCTTCGATGTCGACGAGCGACCGAGATACGCCGCGAGTCTGGCGTCGGTGACCGAGCAAGATGGAACCGTGTATGTGTTGTGCTTCAGCGACGATGTTCCCGATACCGGCCCGCACCCCATCAGTCAGGAAGAACTGAGAGCAGCGTTCAGCCGCAGGAATGGATGGAACGTCGCCGCCATCGAATCAGACCGGATTCAGACGAGAAACCACGACGACGGCGTACCGGCCTGGTTCGCGACAATCAAACGGACCTAGACCGCCGGACTGGCCATTCACGTGGCGGTCGAGCGTGGCGAACGACTGAGCGAACTGGAGCTCCCGGACAGCGAGTTCGGGATCGAGAGCGGAATCGAAGCAATAGTCGAACGACTCCTGGGTTACCGGGTTGACTTCGCTCGGGAGGCGAAGCTCGTAAGCAAGCGGAAGCAATAGGCAGCCCTGGCGTTTAGGCCACGTGCAAGGGCGGCGCCGACATGCCCGGTCCCGCGCCGGTCCTTCGCCCCGATCGGATGAAGCGTTTCGCGCTCGAGCGTGGCAACGTGTGAGGACGGGAGCCAGGGGTTGACGGCAAGCTGAGCCAACTCCCTATGGCAAGTGGCCTTGTAGGCAAAGGCGTAGCCAGCCTGGCTCCCACTTTTCGGGTGTCGCCCGTGACCTCGAAAGCTCTGTGCCGCCCAGGTCAGCGGGGGGCGAACGCCGCGCCATCGACGCCATCGTCCGCGCCCTCCCCATCGTCGTGCTGCCCGGCTACTCACGCCCGCTCATCCGCGCCCGGGATTACCTCGAACTCGTCGAACGCTTCCGCAACGACGGAACGCGGCTCCGCTAGCACTAACGAAATGGAAGGACGAGTCACGGTGTGGCACCACCGTGACTCTCTGCGACTCAAGCACTCGGGTCTGTGGTCGACTCCGTGAGCACACGTTCGAGATCCACAAGAGCCTCGGTCAGGGTTGCGTGCAAATCGGTGACCTTGCGGTGCAGGTCGGTCGCGGCCATGAGTAATTGGCTTGTCTGGTCGACGGCGTCCGCCAGCTGCACGGCCGCCCCGGCGATCGCATCTCGTGGGATGGGGCTCTGCTCGGGCAAGACGGGTCCGGAGTCTAAAGCGACCTTGCAGTGACGACAGGGGGAGCCGACGGGCTTACCGAACGCCGACCCGGCACGCTACGAGCGAGCAGCGTTGCGCTGGCTGCAGCGCCAACCCATCACGACCACATGGCTTGAGCAGTCCACGCGTGAGATAGTCGCCTGCGAAGGTTCCCATAGACGGGTTAGCGAAAGGAGCACCAAGTGGCGTACGGCGTTGTACATCTGTTCCCAGGTGGCACGCAGGAGCAATACGAGGCGTCGATCGCGGCCGTCCACCCGGCCGGCGGTCTTCCCGCCGGTCAGATGTTCCACGCCGCCGGTCCGTCGGCTGACGGCTGGACCATCGTCGCGATTCACGAGTCACAGGAGAGCTGGGAGCGCTTCCGTGACGAGACACTGATGCCCAGCATGTCCCAGGGCATCGAAGGCGGCTTTCCCACGCCCCCGCAGGAAACGGCCTTCCCGGTTCACAACCAGCAGACGGGCTAGAAACACGAAGAGAGCGGGCCGGCGTTTCGACCGGACGCAACGATCCTGTTCGCGAACGAACACGCAAGCCTCGCTGGGGTGCCGAACGCCTGGCCCAGGCGAGTGTCCTCTCCTCAACTACGGAGTAGCGGTAGTACCCGAAAGTCCCGAGCCGGGAGAACGCTCGCCCAGGGCGGGCGATCTCCCGGGGTGGTCGGGGTCGTGGGCCGGTCGGGATCTCTTACCGGGTTCATGATCCTTCCGCGTCTTGATCGTCGCAACGAGCTGGTCGTAGGCTCGTCCGATGGTTCGCGGCCACGCTCTGGTGTGTCTCGGGTTGTTGGTCGTCGTGCCTGCGGCGTCGGGTGGATCTACCGGCGGGACAGCGCCGGTCGCACGGATCGGCATGAACTACTTCGACGGCTGGGCGGATCCGGTCTCGAGCTTCCACTACGACGGTCTGGTGCGATCCGGCGTAAACGGCCAGTTTTCCCAGTACCGGCCACCGTCGGGCTGGCGGGACAACACCCTCGCCTCGATGCGCGTGTCTCTCAGAACGGCGCAGTACGGCTTGCAGAGTCATGGGCGCACCTGGGATCGAACCAGGGACCTCCCGCGTGTGAAGCGGGCGCTCTCCCGCTGAGCTATGCGCCCGGGAGAACAGCGAGGATACCCAACCCATTTCGCCGCCACTGCCGGCTTTGCCGGCGGTGGCCGCAACCGCCTCGGATCGCAACTCCTCGACAAGTCATCATGGCTCGCGCAGCGAGCCGGACTTGTCGAGGATAACCGCGGCGCCTGGAAGGAATGCTTAGCGCTGCTGCCTCCCGGCCCTGACGCGGTTCACACACTTCCACCGCCGCGGCCGGACGATGGTACCAGCGCGCGATTCGGCTCGACGTAGAACACCGAGCGCCTGACCGAGTTTGCCAATACGCGCGATTAGGCAAGAGAGCCGATATGCGCTTTCGCCGCAACGCTCCCCTCGACACAGGGCAGGTCCGCGATGCCCGTGGTCGCAGCATGGGCCCCGGCGGCGTCGCAGTCGGCGGCGGCGGGCTCGGCCTCGTCGGGCTCATCATCTACATCCTCATCTCCGTTCTCTCGAACGGCGGCGGGGGCGCCGGGCTCCCTCCTCAACTCGCACCGCTCGCAGACCAGCGGGTCGGCGTCAATGACACGCCGAGCGACATCGACCTCAAGTGCAAGACGGGGCAAGATGCGAACGAGCGGACGGACTGCCGCATCGTGGCGGTCGTCAACAGCGTGCAGGAGTTCTGGAACGGAGTGTTCGAGCGGAGCAACCGCCAGTACACGTACTGCGGACACGGTCTTCTTCACGGGTCAGACGGATACGGGGTGCGGCACCGCCGACTCTCAGGTCGGCCCGTTCTACTGTCCGCGCGACAAGCTCGTCTACATCGACCTCGGGTTCTTCGACGACCTGCAGTCCCGCTTCGGCGTCGGCAGCTCGGCATTCGTGCAGGCCTACGTGATCGCGCACGAGTACGGCCATCACGTCCAGGATCAGCTCGGTCTCTTCGACAAGCTAGGTAGTAGCACCCAGACGGGACCGGAGAGCCTCTCCGTGCGGACCGAGCTCCAGGCCGACTGCTACGCCGGTGTCTGGGCGGCTCACGCCGTCGAGACGCGACTCGTGGAGCAGTTGACGCAGGCGGACATCAACGACGGTCTCGACGCCGCCGCCGCGATCGGGGACGACCGGATCCAGCAGCAGACCCAGGGCCAGGTGAATCCCGAGACCTGGACCCACGGCTCGTCGGAGCAGCGGCGGCGCTGGTTCTCCCGGGGCTACGAGCAGGGCAAACCGGCCGCTTGCGACACGTTCTCCGGGTCGATCTAGCCTCCGAAACCTCGGTCGCTAAGATCGCTCGGTGGCCGCCCTCTACCGGAAGTACCGCCCGCAGGACTTCGACGAGGTCGTCGGCCAGGAAGCGATCGTCCGGACGCTCAAGAACGCGATCTCATCCGGACAGGTGCGTCAGGCCTATCTGTTCGCGGGACCGCGCGGCACCGGCAAGACCTCCCTGGCGCGGATCCTTGCCAAAGGACTGAACTGTCTGCAGGGACCGACGCCGACCCCCGACAAGGTCTGCAATCCCTGCGTCACGATCGCGAACGGCAACTCGCTCGACGTGATCGAGATGGATGCCGCGTCGCAGCGGGGAATCGACGACATCCGCGAGATCAGGGAGCGAGTGGTGCTCCAGCCTGCCGAGGGACGGTACAAGGTGTACATCCTCGACGAGGCGCACCAGCTAACGGACGCAGCCTGGAATGCGCTCCTGAAGCTGATCGAGGAGCCACCGCCGCATCTCGTGTTCGTCTTCTGCACGACCGACCTGTCGAAGGTGCTGCCGACGGTGCGCTCACGCTGCCAGACGTTCGTGTTCGCGCGCCCGCGTCTCCCCGAGCTCGTCCGCCTGCTGCGGCGCGTGGCGGACGGCGAAGAGATCCAGGTCCCGGATCAGGCCCTCGCGCTCGTTGCGCGCGGTGCACGCGGGTCGTTCCGCGACGCCGTGTCGACCCTGGACCAGCTCGCATCGGCCACGGAGAAGGAGATCACGGTGCAGTCGGTGCTCCAGCTCCTCGGCGCCGTGGAGGAGGAGGCCCTGTTCCGGCTCTGCGACCTCGTCGTCGACCGGGACACCGCCGGCGCTCTCACGTTCGTGGAGGAGCTCTCGGAGCAAGGACAGGATCTCGGCCGCCTCGTCGTCGACCTGCTCGAGCATCTGCGGCATCTGATGCTCGTCCAGCACATGGGGGAGGTGCCGGACACGCTGCCCGTCACCGAGGAGACCCGCGAGCGGCTGCGCGCGCAGGCAAATCAGCTCGGCGAAGCGACCGTGATCCGGCTGGTCGACCTCCTGGCCGTGGCCGTCGAGGACATGCGACAGGGCGGCGATCCACGCCTGCCGCTCGAGCTCGCGCTGGTGAAGGTCACCCGCCCCGGCAGCGACCTGTCCCGTGAGTCCCTCTCCTACCGGCTCGAGCAGTTGGAGACGAGGGGCCACGTTCCGAACGCACCAGTCCCGGTGTCCGACACCGGGACGGGTCTGGAGGAGGCCCCTGTGGAGGCCGTGGCGATGTCCACGCCGCCGTCGCTCGAGCTCGAGCAGCTGCAGGAAGCCTGGCTGCGCACGATCCTCCCCGCCGTCGAGGAGCGCTCGATCCCCGCAGCATCGGTGCTGCGCGAAGCTCACCCGGCCGGCCTCGCCGAAGACACGCTCACCGTCGAGTTCCCCGCGAGCGCCTCGTTCCACCGGCAGCTCGCGGAGGAGCCGAAGAACGCCACACTCCTCGCCGACGCGCTCTACGAGGTGACCGGACGGCACCTCGGCCTCGCGTTCGCCGAAGGCGAGGCGCGGCAGGACGAGCTCGAGCTCGACGAGCCGGCCGGCGAGGAAAAGATTCTGGAGCTCGTGAAAGAGACCCTGGACGCCCACGAACGAGAGGATTGACCCGATGGGCATGGACATGGACAAGTTGCTGCAGCAGGTCGGCCAGATGCAGAGCGAGATGCAGAAGGCGCAGGAAGAGCTCGCGAACGAGACCGTGCAGGCGACCGCAGGCGGTGGCATGGTCACGGTGATCGCGAACGGCGCAGGAGAGATCAAGGAGATCAAGATCGATCCGAAGGCGATTGATCCGGACGATCCGGAGATGCTCGAGGACATGATCCTCGCTGCGGTCAACGAGGCGGTCCGCTCTGCCCACAGCTTGATGGAGTCGAAGATCGGCGGCCTCGCGGGCGGGCTTGGCGGGCTCGGTCTCCCCGGACTGGGCGAGTAATGCGCGACCGGCTGGGCGCACTGCCGCTCTTCGCCGACCTGGACGACGCGCAGCTCGAGCGGCTGGCCGCGGCGACATCGGAGTTCGACGCGCCTGCCGGCCAGGCCTTGATCGAGCGCGGCAAGCCGGGCGCGGGAATCTTCGTGCTCGAGCAGGGGCAGGCGATCGTCGAAGCCCCGGAGGGCCGGCGCGAGATCGGGCCGGGCGACGTCTTCGGGGAGCGGTCGCTCCTGGGGGACGGCATCGAGCGCACAGCGCGGGTGCGGGCGCAGACCGACGTCCGTTGCCTCGCGATCGCGCGGCCTGAGATCGAACGGCTCCTGGCCGAGGATCCACGGCTCGTGGACAAGCTCCGCGGCCTCTCCGCCTGAGCCCGGACACCCCGGCAATCCGGGGCATGTCGGCACAATAGGCTGGTGCTCAGCCCAGCTGTGGAAAACCTCGTCGCGCAACTCTCGCGCCTACCCGGCGTCGGCACGCGCACGGCGCACCGGCTGGCGTTCCACCTACTGCAGCGGCCGAAGGACGAGGCGCTCGCGCTGTCTGCGGCGATCGAGGACGTGAAGGAACGCGTTCGCTTCTGCAACGAGTGCGGGAACCTCACCGAGGAAGAGGTCTGCTCCATCTGCCGCGACGCCCGGCGCGACCACACGCTCATCTGCGTCGTCGAACAACCGGTCGACCTGATCTCCGTCGAGCGGACGAGTGAGTACCGCGGCCTCTACCACGTGCTCGGCGGCGCCCTGTCACCGCTCGACGGCGTCGAGCCGGAGCACCTGCGAATCGACGAGCTGCTCGGTCGCGTCGAGCGGAACGGCGTGCAGGAGGTCGTCCTCGCCACGAACCCGAACATGACCGGCGAGGCGACAGCGGCCTACCTGGCAGATCGCCTGCGCGGCCGCGTGCGCGTCACGCGTCTCGCGAGTGGTCTCCCGGTCGGCGGCGACCTCGAGTATGCGGACGAGGTCACGCTCGGACGCGCGCTCACCGGCCGGCGGGACATGGCATGACGACCGTCGGCTATGAGGCCGTACCGGCTGTTGAAGGGGACGTCGTCGCGTCGCCCGGAAACACTCTGGTGATGAAGTTCGGCGGCACCTCTGTAGGCGACACGGAGAAGATCAAAGGCGTGGCCCGCCGGCTTGTCGCCGCGCGCCAGGCCGGACGACGCGTCGTCGGCGTGCTGTCTGCGATGGGCGACACGACCGATGAGCTGATCCGGCTCGCGAGCGAGATGTCTCCTCACCCCCACCCCCGTGAATACGACATGCTCGTGTCGGTCGGCGAGCGCATCTCGAACGCGTTGTGCGCGATGGCGATCCGTGATCTCGGCAACGAGGCCGTCTCGCTCACGGGCTCGCAGGCCGGAATCGTCACCGACACGTTCCACGGCAAGGCCAAGATCGTCGAAGTTCGTGCGCGGCGCCTTCACGCGGAGCTCGACAAGGACCGAATCGTGCTGGTCGCAGGATTCCAGGGAGTCTCCACGGACCTGGAGGTGACGACACTCGGCCGCGGCGGCTCCGATGCGACTGCGGTTGCACTGGCGGCTGCACTCGGAGGAGCGTGCGAGATCTACACCGACGTCGAGGGCGTATTCACCGCCGACCCCCGCATCGTCGCGAACGCCCTGAAGCTACCGAGGATCTCCTACGAAGAGATGCTCGAGATGGCCGCGACGGGCGCCCGGGTGATGATGGCCAGATCGGTCGAGATCGCACGGAGGTACGGTGTGCCGATCCACGTGCGCTCGGCATTCAGCGACAGCGACGGTACGTGGATCAGCGAGGAGAAGGACCTGGTGCTCGAGAAAGCGATCATCTCCGGCGTCACGCATGACACGTCCGAGGCGAAGGCGACCGTGCTGGCCGTGCCCGACAGTCCCGGCATCGCGGCGCGCCTCTTCCGCGCGCTCGCGGACGCCGGAGTCAACATCGACATGATCGTGCAGAACGTCTCTGCAGACGGCGCTACCGACATCTCCTTCACGCTGCCCAAGACCGATCTCCCGGCGGCGGAGCCGATTCTCGAGATCGTGGCGACGGAGATCAACGCGAAGGGCGTCAGCTACGACCCGGACATCGCGAAGATCTCCCTGGTCGGCGCCGGCATGAAGAGCCATCCCGGTGTTGCCGCCGACATGTTCGAGGCGCTCGCGGAGGCCGGCATCAACATCGAGATCATCTCGACGTCGGCGATCCGCGTGTCGTGCGTGGTGAGGGCGAGTCGACGTCGAGGGTGCCGTGAACGCGGTTCACCAGCGGTTCCGCGGCTATGCCGAGGAGCGCGTCGATGCCTGAGCCGCGGATCGCGGTTGTCGGTGCGACCGGCGCGGTCGGTGCAGTGACGCTGCGGCTCCTGAGGGAGCGCGGCTACCGACAGGTTCGCGCGTTCGCGTCCTCGCGGTCGGTGGGCAAGGAACTGGACGGCGGTATCGTCGTCGAAGAGGCGACGCCCGCGGCACTCGCGGCCGGAGGCATCGACGTTGCTTTGTTCTCCGTCGGCACGTCTGCTTCACGCGAGCTCGTGCCGCACGCGGTGCGCGGCGGTGCGATCGCCGTCGACAAGTCTGCGGCCTACCGGCTGCAGGATGGAGTCCCGCTCGTCGTTCCCGAGGTCAACGGGGATCGTGCGCTCGAGCACGACGGCATTCTCGCCAACCCGAACTGCTGCGCGATCCCGCTGACGATGGCGCTGAAGCCCTTGCACGACGCCGCCGGCCTCGCGCGCGTGCGCGTGAGCACCTATCAGTCGGTGTCCGGCGCCGGCGCGCAGCGGATGGAGGAGCTGCGGACAACTCCGCCCGGCGAGGCGGACATCGCGATGGACTGGGACTTCGAGGGTGACGAATCCGACGAGGAGGCGAAACTGCGCTCGGAAACGCGCAAGATCCTCGAGCTGCCGGAGCTGCCGGTCAGCGCGACCTGCGTGCGCGTGCCCGTCATGGTCGGGCATGCAGAAGCGGTCTGGGTGGAGACGGAGGACCCGCTTTCGGCGGAGAGGGCGCACCAGTTGCTCGGACGGGCAGCGGGCGTGCGCCTGCAGGAACTGCCGACGACGCAAGCCGCCGTCAACACCGACGACGTTCTCGTCGGGCGCATCCGCCGCGATCCCACTGTTGCGAACGGGCTCGTCCTGTTCGTCGTCTGCGACAACCTGAACAAGGGCGCAGCGCTCAACGCGATCCAGATCGCGGAGCTCGTCCTCGCGCGCCGCGCCGTCGCAGCCTGAACGTCTGGCTCTGGCTGCTCGTCGCGCTGGGTGCATGCCTGGCGCTCTGGTTGTCGGTGCTCGTCACGCTGCTCACGCTCGGCCGCCGCGACCACGCCCGAGAGCTGGCGCGCTTCATTCCCGACTGCGTCGTCCTCTTCAAGCGGCTGCTCGGAGACGAGCGGGTGCCGCGGCTGGCGAAGGTGGCGCTCGTGCTCCTGATTCCGTATCTCGCGATGCCGTTCGACGTCGTTCCGGACTTCATCCCGGTCGCCGGACAGCTTGACGATGCGATCCTCGTCGCTCTCGTGCTGGCCTATGTCGTCCGCCGATCAAGCCGAGGCGTCGTCGAGGAGCTCTGGCCCGGCTCGGAGGCCGGCCTACGAATCGTGCTCGCGCTCGAGCCCAGGCTCAGGGACCCGGTGGCACAGGGGCCGGGGCCGGGGTGAACGCTTCCTTCACGACGCGCAGCACCTTCTCGCGCGGGCCTTCGGCGACCGGAACCAACCCGCCGAAGTCGAGGCGCGCCAGCTCCACGTGGCCGGCACGTCGCAAGGTCTGAAAGCCGAAGTCCGCGAGAAAGTCCGAGGGAAAGATCGTCTTGTGCACCTGGAAGCGCTCGTACTGCGACTCGCCTTCCCGGTAGCGGTACGCAAACGTCTCCAGAGCCTTCGCACCCCGGTCGCGGGCATCCCCGATCGCTGCGAGGAAGAGCGACTGCATCACCCACGGGCTCGATGCCTCGACGAGGTACGCGCATGTCACGAGCACCGCGTCGGCCGACGGCGGGCCGGCAGGCAACTCGGAAGCGCGCGGGAAGAGCTCCGCGGGGCCGTACTGCATCGATCCGAGCACATCGCCGTTGGCGTCGTAGTACACGGTTCCCCACGGCCCCCACTCGGTCTCCGCCTTCTCGATCCACTTGCGCTTGTCAGTCGTCCGGCCGTCACGCGACTGCCACCAGACGCAGTCGTGGCACACCGCCGGAACATCGTGCAGCGTGACGCCGGTGAGGCCGGTGACACGCGGCCCGCTCATGGCGGCCCGATCTCGTCGACGAGCACGTCGACGGCGTCCGGCTCGACCTTCGCCATCCGGCCGAGATACGCGGCAACGCGGCGCTGCACCTCGCTGCCGACCTCCGGAATCGACGCACCCCATTCGACGGCGAGGTGGAGCTCGACCCGAACCCGGCCGTCCTCCTGCGCGATTCGCACGCCCTTGTGCCTGTGCAGGGAGCTCTCCACGAGCCCCCGGACCCCGTCGACCTCCCGCGCCGCGTCGGCGGCATAGCTCGCGAGGATGTCGCTCGAGATCGTCGCCATCACGGGCGTTGTAGCACCAGTTCCGTCGCCTCGGGCCGCGCGAAGAACCTGAACGGGACGAAGGTCGTCCCGAGCCCGGGAGAGATGTGCATCGTCCCGCCGGGCTGCACGTAGAGGCCCGTGGTGTACCGCGTGCTCGGGTGGGCGAAGCGATATTTCCGGTCGCGGCCGAGCGGGACCGCGATCTGCCCGTCGTGCATGTGGCCGCTGAGGACGAGATCGAACAGCCCCGGCGGGAGGAAGCTCAGGACGTAGGGGAAGTGGCAGAGCAGGATGCGCAGGTCCGCATCCTCGTCGACCAGCTCCCAAGGGCGAGAGCCGCCCTGCCGGTATACCCTCGGATCGACGCCGACGATCTGCACCCGGCGACCACGCAGCTCGATTGTCTCGGCCTCGTCGACCAACAGCCGTGCCGGCGAAAGATCCGTGAAGCCGGCCGTGCGGGAGAACGGGTCACGGCTGTAGGCGACGTCGTGATTGCCGAGCACCACATACGGGCTACCGAGCCGGGCCAGGCACTTCCGCAGCAGCTCCTCACCGCTCGGGCGCGAGACGAGGTCGCCCGTGACCGCCACCAGGTCGGGCTGCCGCTCGGCGACCCAGTCCACCGCCCGCTCCGCGGCAACGGCGCCTCGGGAGGGCAAGCCGAAGTGGAAGTCCGAGAGGTGCGCGATTCGCAGCCCGGCGAGCTCCTTAGGAAGCCGCGGCAAGGACACGTCGAGCGTTCGCAGCCGCACCCAGCCGGCCTCGAACCAACCCCACCCGACGGCAGCCCCGGCGACCCCGCCGAGCAGCGTCCCGGCGCGCGCCGTCTTCATCATCGCGCCCGGCAGCCGGTCAGACTTCGAGCTTCTCGAGCACCGGCGTGACCGGCACGACGTGGCGCTTGAACTTCAGCTCCGACTCCTCGAGCCCGGCCGCGACGCCGACGAGCTGCGAGAGGTGGAGGATCGGCATGGCGAAGTCCTTGCCGGTCGCCTCCTTCAGCTTCGACTGCCAGGCGTCGAGCGAGAGATGACAGAGCGGGCACGGCGTCACGATCGCGTCGGCACCGGCCTCCTTCGCCTGCTCGATCGGCTGGATCAGCTCGCCGAGCGCAGTCTCCTCTCGCGCCTGGATGATCGGAAAGCCGCAGCACTTGACCTTGGCCGGGTAGTCGATCGCCGTCCCACCGCATGCCTCGATGATCCGTTCGAGCGACCACGGCCGATCCGGATCCTCGAAACCGAGGAGCTTCGACGGCCGCAGGATCTGGCAGCCGTAGAACGGCGCGATCTTCAGGCCCTTCAGGCCCCTGTGCGCCGACTGCTTCAGCAGCTCGTACCCTTCGCCCTCGGCGATCTCCCAGAGCAGGTGCCGAACTTCGACGTTGCCGCTGTACGGGGGGACGCCGACGCGTTCGAGGTTGGTGCTCACGCGCTCGCGCAAGCCGTCGTCGTTCTTCAGCTGCCAGTTCGCCTGCCTGAGATTCAGGGTGCAGACGTTGCACACCGTCAGCAGCTCGTCGCAGCCGGCCGCCTCCGCGTACGCGAGGATGCGGGCGTTCAGGTGGAGGTAGTAGTCCGGCTCCGCCTCGTGGATGTCGCCCGCTCCGCAGCACGTCACCGTTTCGAGCTCGACGAGATCCAGGCCAACCTTTGGAGCGAGCGCCTGCGTCGACGAGTCGAGCTCCTTCGCCGAGAGCGAGGCGAGACAGCCCTTGTAGTACGCGACCCTTTTCATCCTTCTGCGGGAGGCAGCTCAACCCCCGGTTGCACCTCGGGATCGTTCGCCTTCAGGCCGGCCTGCTCGGTGAACTCGATCCGGCCGAGCGCGTGCTCCCCCTGCACGATCCCGAGCGCGCCGTCGCGTCCCTGCTCCTTCACGAGCGAGTAGAGCAAGCGCGACTCGTTCACCCGCCCGGCGACATGCGGTGGGACCGGCAGCGGCACCTTGCCGTGCTTCGCGAGGTTGATCGCGAACTTCGTCTGCCTGATCGCCTCGACGATTCCCTGTGTCTTCGGCACGAGCTCGGTCTCGCGCAGCCAGCCTGTCGTCCTGGCGGAGGTCACGAACCAGTTTGCGTGCTTCGCGCCCATGTCGTGGTCGATCCCTTCTTTGATCGACTCGGCGCCTAGCTTGGCGATCGCGTCGCGCGGATCGACTCCCTTCGGGCAGCGCTCATTGCAGAAGTAGCACCGCGTGCAGTCCCAGATGCCGTGCTCGTCGTTGTAGTCCTCGAGGCGGGTCACGTTCGCCTGGTCGCGCGCGTCGCCGATGAAGCGCATGCCCTTGGCGAGTGCCGCCGGCCCGAAGAACTCGGGATCCGACTCCATCGAGTTGCACTCGGAGACGCAGCAGCCGCACATGATGCAGAGCGCCTCCTTGTGGATGACGTTCATCTTCTCCTGGGAGACGCGCCACTCTTTTTCGGGCGGCTCCTCGTAGCCGGGGTCGAGCCACGGCTTCATCCTGCGGATCTTGTTCCAGAACGGATCCATGTCGACGACCAGGTCCTTGCGCACCGGGAGATTCCCCATCGGCGCGATCACGGGCACATGACCGGACTTCGCGATGTCGTACATGCGCGTCTTGCAGGCGAGCACTGCGGCACCGTCCATGCGCATCCCGCAGGAGCCGCAGATCATCATCCGGCAGCTCTTGCGGTACGCAAGCGTCCCGTCGTGCTTGTCCTTGATGATGTCGAGGACGTCGAGGAGCGTCACCCAGTCCGGCGCCTCGACCTCGTACCGCTTCAGCTCCTTGTCGCCCGTCACGGCGTCGTAGCGCCAGATCTTCAGCGCGACCTCGATCGTGGTGGAGCCCGGTGCCGGAGCCAGGTCCGTATGCACTAATACGTCCTTTCCTGGGGTTGCCACTTGGTCATGGTCACAGGCTTCCAGTCCACCTGCGGCGTGCCGTCGCGCATGGTGACCAGCGTATGCCGCAGATACTGCTCGTCGTCTCGGTCGGGGTAGTCGTAGGGACGCGCGTGCGCACCCCGGCTCTCTTTCCGTTCGAGGCCGCACGGAACCATGCAAGCGGCCAGCTCGAGCAGGAAGCCGAGCTCGAGTGCCTGCGTCAGGTCGGTGTTGAAGACGTCGCCCTTGTCCTCGACGATCACCCGCTTGTACCGCTCCCGAAGGCCCTCGACGATCTTGCCCTGCTTCTGCATCTGTTCCTCGCGCCGAAACACGCCGAAGTTCTCATGCATCGAAGAGGCGAGCTCATCGCGGATCGACCACGGCCGTTCCCCTTCCTTGCGATCGAGCAACTCCTTGAGCTCCCGCTCCGCATCCGCTTCGACCGATTGCGGGACCTCGACCGTCGTGTTCGCGAGCGCCCAGTCGGCCGCGTGACGCCCGACTCGCTTGCCGTACGTGATCGTCTCCATCAACGCGTTGCCGCCGAGACGGTTCGCTCCGTGCACCGAGACGCAGGCGCACTCACCCGCGGCATAGAGACCCTCGACGGAGGTGAGGCCCCAGACGTCCGTATCGACGCCACCCATGTGGTAGTGCGAGCCCGGCCGGACGGGGATCGGCTCGTAGATCGGGTCGACGCCGGCGAAGGTCATCGAGAGCTCGCGCGTTCCGTGCAGCCGCTCGAGGATCTTCTCCGCCCCGAGATGGCGCAGGTCGAGCATGACGTTGCCGTTGATCCCTCGCCCCTCGTCGATCTCCGTCTGTTCGGCGCGTGAGATGACGTCACGCGAGGCGAGCTCCATCGCGTTCGGCGCGTAGCGCTTGAGGAACCGCTCGCCTTCCGAGTTGAGCAGGTACGCGCCCTCCCCGCGGGTGCCCTCGGTGATGAGCACGCCGGTCGGCGAGAGCGTCGTCGGATGGAACTGCATCATCTCCATGTCCTTGAGCGGTGACGCCGACGCTCAGCGCGAGCGCCATCCCGTCGCCCGTGCACGCATAGGCGTTCGTGGTACCGACGTACAGCCGTCCCGCACCGCCCGTGGCGAGGATGACCGTCTTCGCGCCGATCGCCTTCAGACCGCCGTCGAGGAGATCCCACGCGATCACGCCCTGACAGCGGTCGTCGTTCATGACGAGCTTCCAGGCGAAGAACTCCTCGTAGGCCGGAATCTGACGCTTCATGACCTGTTCGTAGAGGACGTGCACGAGCACGTGGCCGGTGATGTCCGCCGCGTACGCGGTCCGCGGCGCACCGGCCGCGCCGAACGGCCGCTGGGCGATCCGGCCGTCCTCCGTGCGCGAGAAGACCGCGCCCCAGTGTTCGAGCTGGTACACGTCGCCGGGCGCCTCGTTGCAAAGGATCTCGATCGCATCCTGGTCGCCCAGGTAGTCGGACCCCTTCACCGTGTCGTAGGCGTGCTCCTCGGGGGAATCGTCGGACGCATTGCCGAGCGCCGCGTTGATCCCGCCCTCGGCCGCGCCTGAATGGCTGCGGACCGGATGGATCTTGGAGAGCAGCGCGACGTCGGCGCCCGCATCGTGCGCCTCGATGGCCGCGCGCATTCCTGCGCAGCCGGCACCGACGATGAGGACATCGTGCTTGGCCTCCACCATGGAGGAAGCTATCGAATGGACGATGCCTGCCGACTTCGCTACGACGGTTGCGAGAAGCGGCGGGCACTCCGAAGAGGGACGTCCCGGATTGATCCGGAAACGAGGACAAGCGGAAGAGGCCGCATCTGGCGCCTCTAGGCGCCGTCTAACCGGGCCGCGTCCCGGGTAAGATCCCCGAGTCCTAGCCGTCGAAGGAGGAGCGACCACGTGGCGAAGATGCTGTTCCGGCTGCCGCAGGCGAAGCGGGTGATCGAGAACCCGACCCCTGAGGAGGTCAAGGCGCTCGCCGCGAAGATGCCGACGGCACGTCCGACGAGGTACGGGAACCTCAACGTGCAGACGAACGTGCTCGCACGCTCGAAGGGTTCGACGTTCCTCGTCACGGACGATCCCGACGGCCAGAACCAGGCCGTCTCGACGGAGGACGCGGCCAGGTGGGCCGACAGCCAGGACAAGTACATCGCCGAGCAAGAGATGGTCGTGATCGACGGATACATCGGGAACGATCCCGAGTTCCGCACGGCGACGCGCCTCTACGTCGAGGCCGCGAACGCGAACATCGCCGGCATGCAGCAGCAGCTGTACTTCGGCCCGCCCGAGGACGAGTTCGAGCCCGAGCTCACCGTCATCTACACGCCGAACCTGAAGGCGAAAGGTTTTCCGGACGACCGGCTGATCATGGTCGACCTCGAGCAAGGCGTCACACGCGTCTTCAACTCGGACTACTTCGGGGAGTCCAAGAAGGGCGGCCTGCGGATGTGGAACAAGCTCGTCTACGACCGCGGCGGGCTTCCCCTTCATGCCGGCTGCAAGATCATCCCGACGGACACGGGCGACAAGGTCTGCCTGACCGTCGGGCTGTCGGGCACCGGCAAGACGACCACGACGTTCACGAAGCAGAACGGCTCGCTGCCGGTGCAGGACGACTTCGTCGCGTGGATGCCGGACGGCCACGTGTACGTGACGGAGAACGGCTGCTTCGCGAAGACGTACGGGCTCAATCCCGAAGACGAGCCGACGATCTACGGCGCGGTCACCCAACCGGACTCCTACCTCGAGAACGTGTCGCAGAAAGGTGACGAGGTCGACTTCTACGACGAGAGCTACACGCAGAACGGCCGCGCCACGTTCCCGTTCGGCGTGATCGATGCGGCAGCCGACCGCGAGATCGAGGACGCACACTTCCTGCTCATCCTGAATCGCAACGAGAACGTGATCCCCGCAGTCGCCAAGCTCGAGGGACCGCAGGCAGCGGCCTATTTCATGCTCGGCGAGACGAAGGGGACAGCGGCCGGCGGCGCGGACGAGGCCGGCAAGTCACTGCGCGTGCCGGGAACGAATCCGTTCTTCCCGATGCTGCACGACCTGCAGGGCAATCGTTTCCTCGAGCTGCTCGAGGACCATCCGCTCGAGGTCTATCTGCTGAACACCGGACGGGTCGGCGGCCCCGAGGACGACGAGCGCTCGAAGAAGGTGCGGATCAAGCACTCCTCGGCGATCGTCAAGGGAATCGCCGAAGGGACGATCGAGTGGGAACGCGACCCGGACTTCGGGTACTTCGTCGCCGCAGCGGTACCGGGAATCGACGATGTGGAAGTCCTGCAGCCGCAGAAGCTCTACGAGAGAACCGGACGCGCCGACGAGTACCGCGCCATGGTGCAGCGCCTGAAGGCGGAACGGGCCGAGTTCCTCGACGATTTCCCGAGCCTCTCGGACGAGATCGTCGCCGCAGTTCGCTGACTCTCGGATTGCTGCCGCTCGCGCCCCCCGCGGCTTCCTCCGTTTCCTGAGCTAGCCTCGACACATGCTCACCGTGCCGGACCCGCCGCTCGACGATGGCGTCGTGCGGCTCAGACCCTGGTCAAAGGAAGACGTTCCCGCGTTGATCGAGTGTGTCGACGGCGACGAGGAGATCGCCCGCTGGCTGGACGCGGTCCCGCAGCCCTACCGCGAGGCCGAGGCTCTTGCGTGGGTCGACCAGGCGACGTCGTGGTGGCACGACGGCACCTCAGCTCCCTTCGCAGTGACGGAGTCTGAGACAGGGCGCTTCCTCGGCAGCGTGGGCTTCGGCTGGATCGGTGACCAGCGAAACGGAGAGGTCGGCTACTGGATGCGTCGCGACGCGCGCGGCCGCGGCCTGACGACCCGCGCTCTGCACCTCATCTCCCGCTGGACGCTCGACGAGCTCGGCTGTGCGCGACTCCAGCTTCGGGCGGATCTGCTGAACCTGCCGTCCCAACGCGTGGCCGAGAAGGCCGGCTTCACGCGCGAAGGCGTCTTACGGTCGGTGCATTTCAACCCGCGGCAGAACCGGCGAGTCGACTTCGTGATGTTCTCGCTGCTCCCGGGTGAGCTAGAGCTGCCAGCTTGAGTCGCGCAGGACGGGCACCCGGTCGCCGTCGCGAGTGATCCCGGTGACGTCGACTTCGGGCGAGCCGATCATGAAGTCGACGATGGATCGTCGACCGATTCAGACGATCGGTGTCGGATTCCTCGACTGCCGACTCGTAAGCCGATCCGAGCGCGATGTGGCTGGCCGCGTTCTCGTCGAGCAACGTGTCGTAGAAGACCGTGTCGAGGGGACCGATTCGGCCCTCGCGGTCGACGAGCGCAAGCTCGCCGAGCCGGGTCGCGCCTTCGTCCTGGTCGAGCAGTGCGCGCAGGGTCTCCGCTCCCGAGTCGGCATCGACCTGAACTGCACGGCCGCCCTCGAAACGGACGGTCAGCCCATCGATGATCCGGCCCTGCGTGTACAGCGGCTTCGTCGCGCGGACGACGCCTTCCGCTCGTTGGGGATCCGGCGAGGTGAAGACCTCTTCGGTGGGCAGGTTCGCCATGTGCAGGATGCCGTCGACCGTCTCGTCGCCGCCCCCGTTCCAACGCGATGTCGGCAAGAGCCCCACCGTGAGATCGGTCCCGGGCCCCTCGAGGTGGATGGCGTCGAAGTGCCGGTCGCCGAGCCGGTTCGCGACGCCCTTCAACACCTTGCTCCGCTCCTGCCAGGCGGCGACCGGATCGTCCTCGTCGAGGCGGCAGATGTGGACGACCTGCTCCCAGAGCTTGTCGAGCGCGGCCTCGGGATCGAGGTCAGGGTGCACGAGTTGCGCCCATTTCATCGACGGCCCAGGCGCGACGCACCAGTTGACAGTGCGCTCGTTGATCACCGTCGCCCACTCCTTGACGCGCGGGAAGACGTCGCGCCCGAGGCGCTCGGGGTCGAGGTCGTCGAAGAGATGGGGCGCGATCGGACCGCTGAGTGAGATGGTGGCACCGCGTTCCTCGCCGAGCTTCAGCGTCCGTTCGCCGTACCACGGCGGGACGAAGTCGAGCACTTCGTCGGGCGCGTACTTCACGCGCTCCCGTTTCAGGTGCGGATCCCAGTAGGACACGTCCACGAACTTCGCGCCGCGCTTGTACGCGCTCGCGGTGATGGCCCGCGTGAGCTCTTCCTTCCCGAGGCCGGAGCCGATGTCGACGATCTGGCCGGGCTGGATGTTCGCGCCGAAGTTGACGATCAGCTCGGCAAGGCGGTGCTCGAGGTTGGACGGCATGGGGAGGCGATGCTAGCTGGGCCGCGAAAGGCGCTGCATGGACACGGCGCGCGCGATCGAGCGCTTTCTCAATTCTCCCGCTCTCGGCGAGGGAACCCGCAAGTCCTACCGGCACGACGTCGATGAGTTCGCGGCGTGGCTCGGCGAACGGCGCCTGGCTCTCGACGATGTCGACGTCCGCGTGCTCACGGACTACGCGGCGGACCTCGGGCGCGCGCGTCCCCGGAAACTTGCGCCGGCGACGATCGCGCGGAAGCTTGCGGCAGTGCGGAGCTTCCTCAGGTTCACACTCGGGCCGACGAACGTGCCCGACGTCTCGCTCGCACCGCGCCGGCCGCGGCGCCTCCCGGACACGCCGAAGACCGAGGAGGTCGAGTCGGCGCTCAATGCGCTCGCAGGGGACGGGCCGCTGGCCCTTCGGAACCTCGCACTCGTGGAGCTCGTGTATTCCGCCGGCCTACGAAGCGCGGAGGCGGTCGGCCTCGATCTCGCCGATGTGGACTTCGACCGCGAGCAGCTTCACGTCAGGGGCAAGGGCGGCAAGGAGCGCCTCGTCCCGCTCGGCGAGGAGGCGGGCCATCTGGTCGCGCGCTATCTCCACGAAGCGCGACCGGAGCTGGTGACGGGTGCGGAGAACGCACTGTTCCTGTCGACGCGCGGCAAGCGGCTCGATACCTCGACGCTGCGCCGCGTGTTCTCCCACCCACACCGGTTGCGGCATGCGTTCGCCACGCATCTGATGGAAGGCGGAGCCGACCTCCGAACCATCCAGGAGCTCCTGGGCCACAGTTCGCTGTCGACGACGCAGCTGTACAGCCATGTCGACGGCCGTCGCCTCCGCCGCGTCTACGACAAGGCTCATCCGCGTTCCTGATCCGCCGGGACACGTCGGGGACTGTCCCCGACAAGTCCGCATACGGCGCGTCTGCTTCGGACAGAACGGACCGGTCCTCTGCAACGAAAGTGTGACTTCTCTTCCACAGGCCTGTCACACCGTCGTCGCAACGGGCATCGTTTCACTGCTCAGGGCGGGAAAGCGGTGCGAAAACGGCCGCGATCTCGTTCGGTCGCCCCTGCACCGAAACCGCTCGGCGGGAGGCGATTCGCTGCCGGCCCCGAAGCGACAGCCGTGGAGACACCCCCGGTCGATCCCGAGGTCGAAGGCTTCCTCGCACTGCTCGCGACGCGGCGGGCGCCGAAGACGGTCGACGCATACCGGCGCGACCTCAAAGCCCTGGCGGTCTGGCTGGGCCGGCCCGTCGGCAAAGTCACCACGGAGCAGCTCGAGCAGTACCTCGCGGAGCTCCGCGCGGCCGGCCTCTCCCCGGCAACGATTGCGCGACGGGTCGCGGCCATCCGCTCCTTCTTCCGTCACCAGACTCTTCTCGGGACACGCAGCGACAACCCCGCGGCCGAGCTCGACCTGCCACGACGCCGGCGGACTCTGCCGCGGACACTGTCTCCCGCGGAGGCGGAGCGCCTCGTCGAAGCGGCGAACGGCGTCACGCCGCGCGCACTACGTGACCGCGCACTGGTCGAGCTGCTCTACGGCGCAGGACTACGCGTCAGCGAGGCCGTCGGCCTGCAGAAGTCGAGCGTCGATCTCGACGCCCGACTTGTGCGCTGCATCGGCAAGGGCTCGAAGGAGCGGATGGTTCCGCTCGGCCGGCAGGCGGCCCAGGCACTCAGGCGTTACCTGGCGCGGGGCCGGCCTTTCCTGGATTCACGGCACCGCCCGGAGCTCTTCCTGAACGCCAAAGGCGGCGGCCTCACCCGAGCCGGGGCATTTCTGATCCTGCGACGGCTTGCAGCGACGGCCGGGCTCGAGCCCGAACGAGTCCATCCGCACTTGCTGCGCCACTCGTTCGCGACTCACCTGCTCGAAGGCGGGGCCGACCTACGGTCGGTCCAGGAGATGCTGGGGCATGCAGACCTGGCGACGACCGAGCTGTACACCCACGTATCCGATCGGCGGCGTCGCGAGTTGTACTTCCAGGCGCATCCACACGCACGCAGAAGGAAGTGAGGCTCGCCATGCATCTCGATCCCAATGTCGCCGCCCTCGCCGCCGTCACCTGCGGAATCGGCTATCTGATGACCGTCGTCGGTCTCGGCAAGGGCGCGCTGGAGCTGAGGCGTCGCACTCGCGTGTGCCCGAGCTGCGGCCGCGAGATCCGGGCGCGCGTCTGCGGCTTCTGCACCTAGCCCTTCGGGCCGGCGCGTTTCTTCAGCTCAGCCGCCGTCGTTCGCGCGGCATTGCGCAGCTCCAGCTCCTGCTCGTCGTCCTCTGCTAGCCCGTTCAGCAGGACGATCGTCTCCCGTTGCGGCGACCCGTGTCGCAGGCACATGACCGCCAGCCGGCGCACCGCCTGATTCGCGTCGGTCGTCACGATGGCGTGGAGGAGCGGCCGGATCGCGTTGACCACGCCCGGGCTGTCCTTCGAGAGGAGCTGAACGGACAGGAGCGCCGATCCACGCGCGGCAGGGCTCTCGTCCTCGAGACCACGGCGCAAAAGCTCGAGCTTCTGCCGGAAGCGGAACTGCCCGATCGCCCGGTACGCAACGGCGCGTTGCCGGTAGTCGGCGCTTCGGGCCGCGCCTTCGAGCTCCTCGTCCCATTGCTGCCGGAGCACCGCCAGTTCACGCTCGGCACCGGATTGCGCGAGCTCGTCGGCCTGTGCTGCTGCCTCGGCGAGGGACATGCGGCGCGGCACTCTACCCGCCGCGGCTAAAGTCCTGCGCCGTGGCCCATAAGGTGATTCTGATCCCCGGCGACGGAACCGGCCCCGAGCTGACGGAGGCCACTCGCCGCGTCCTCGAGGCGACCGGCGTTGACTTCGAGTGGGACGTTCGGGAGGCAGGCGCGGACGTCATGGACAAATACGGCGGCAATCCGCTGCCCGAAGAGGTCCTCGAGGCGATTCGCGAGACCGGCGTCGCCCTCAAGGGGCCGATCACGACACCGATCGGAGTCGGCTTCCGGTCCGTGAACGTCGCCCTCCGCAAGAGCCTCGACCTCTACGGGCAGGTCCGGCCGTGCAAGACCTATCCGGGCGTGCGAACGCGTTTCGACGAAGTCGACCTGATCGTCGTCCGCGAGAACACCGAAGACCTCTACGCCGGGATCGAATACGAGCAGGGCTCGGAAGAGGCCGAGGAGCTGATCGGCTGGATCAAGGCGCACGGCGGCAAGTTCGCAAACGACGACGCCGGCATCTCGATCAAGCCCATCTCCGTGACGGGCACCCGCCGGATCGTGCAGTTCGCCTTCGACTACGCGCGCCGCAATGGACGCCGCAAGGTCACGGCGGTGCACAAGGCGAACATCATGAAGTTCACCGACGGCCTGTATCTGCGCGTCGCGCAAGAGGTCGCGGCGGAGAACGACGACATCGAGTTCGACGACCGGATCGTGGACAACATGTGCATGCAGCTCGTCCAGCGTCCCGAGGAGTACGACGTGCTCGTGCTGCCGAATCTCTACGGCGACGTCCTCTCGGATCTGTGCGCCGGGATGATCGGCGGCCTCGGGCTCGCACCGGGCGGCAACTTCGGCGAGGAGATCGCGATCTTCGAGCCGACGCACGGCTCTGCACCGAAGTACGCAGGCCAGAACAAGGTCAACCCGATGGCGCAGATGCTCTCCGGGATGATGATGCTGCGCCACCTCGGCGAGCGGGCGGCGGCCGACCACCTCGAGAGCGCGATCGCAGACGTGATCCGCGAGGGCAAGAGCGTGACCTACGACATGAAGCCGACGCGCAACGATCCGAGCGCCGTCGGCACGAGCGAGGTCGCCGACGCGATCATCGAGAAGCTCGGCGTGCGCGTATGAGGCGCAAGGTCACCGTCGTCGGTGCGGGGAACGTCGGCGCAACCTGCGCCCAGGTGCTCGCTTCGCGCGACTACGCCGACGTCGTCCTGGTCGACATCAAGGAAGGCCTGCCCCAGGGAAAGGCGCTCGACATCAACCAGATGGGCGCCGTGCTCGGCTACGAGCCGCGTGTCAGCGGCTCGAACAGCTACGACGAGACCAAGGGCTCCGACGTCGTCGTGATCACCGCGGGCCTCCCTCGCTCACCTGGAATGAGCCGCGACGATCTCGTCGCAACCAACGAGAAGATCGTCAAGGATGTGACCGAGAAGGCGATCGCGCAGAGCCCGGACGCGATCCTGATCATCGTGTCGAATCCGCTCGACGCGATGTGCCACGTCGCGAAGAACGTCTCCGGCTGGCCCAAGGAGCGCGTGTTCGGAATGGCGGGGATCCTCGACACCGCACGCTTCTCGACGTTCATCGCCTGGGCGACGAACGCGTCGGTGAAGGACGTCACCGCGATGGTGCTCGGCGGCCACGGCGACCAGATGGTGCCGGTCGTCAGTGCCACGACCGTCGGTGGAATCCCCTTGCGCAAGCTCGTCGGCGACGCCGAGATCGAGCAGATGGTGACGCGGACGGCGAAGGGCGGCGGAGAGCTCGTCGAGCTGCTCGGCACGTCCGCGTGGTACGCGCCGGGCGCGGCAGCCGCGCAGATGGTCGACTCGATCATGCTCGACGAGAAGCGCGTCCTCCCCTGTACCGCCTACCTCGAGGGTGAGTACGGGATCGACGGCCTCTACATGGGGGTGCCCGTCAAGCTTGGTGCCGCAGGGATCGAGGCGATCTACCAGCTCGACTTGACCGACGACGAGCAGGCCCTGCTGAAGAAATCGTCCGACGCCGTGCGCGAGGTCGTCGGCGTGCTCTCCACCTAGTCATGGATCTCGGTCTCAAAGGCCGGACTGCAATCGTGAGCGGCGCGTCGTCCGGGCTCGGCCTCGCGACCGCCGAGGCACTTGCCGCGGAGGGAGCGAACGTGACCATGTTCGCGCGGCGGCGGGACGTGCTCATGCGTGAGGCGGACCGGATCGGGGCGCTCGCCGTTCGCGGCGACGTCACGAATCCCCGCGACCTCGAGGCGGTCGTCCAGCGAACGGTCGAGGCGTTCGGCAGCATCGACATCCTCGTCTGGAATTCCGGCGGGCCGCCACCCGGGCCGGCGATCGGCGTGTCCGTCGAGGCCCTCGAGGAAGCCGTCGAGCTCCTCTTCGCACCGGCGGTTCGACTCGTGGCGCTCTGCCTGCCGCACCTCGTGCAAAGCGCGGGCGGGCGGATCCTGGTGTTCACGTCGGTCGCCGCGCGTGAGCCTTCCACGCACCTGGCGTTGAGCAATGCCGTTCGGCCCGGCGTGACCGGTTGGGCGAAGACGCTCTCCCGCGAGCTCGGCCCGCGGGGCATCACGGTCAACTGCGTCGCTCCCGGCCGAGTCGACACGGCCCGTCTCGCACAGCTCTATCCGGAAGGCCCGACCGAGGCCGACCTGCAGGAGATTCCGGTCGGTCGCTGGGGCACGCCGCAGGAGTTCGGCGACGTCGCGTGCTTCCTCGCCTCCGACCGCGCCCGCTACGTCACCGGCACGACCGTGGTGGTCGACGGCGGGCTCTCGCGAGGCCTCTTCTAGCCGGCATGGCTCGCCTCCTCTCACCCCTCCGGCTGGCAGCAGCCGGCGTCGTGCTGCTGGCCGTGGTGCTGGTCGTCCTGGTCACGCGCGGCAGCAACCAGTATCTGGAGGTTCCGGACGAGGCCCATCCGCTCCAGGGCCTCGTGCAGGTGCCGGGGACAAAGCCACCAAAGGACGGCGGCGACATCTACTACGTCGACGTCCTGCTCCGCCCTGCTTCACTGCTCGAGTCCTGGGTGCCGGCCGTCCGGCCCGAAGGGTCGGACATCATCGCCCGCACGCAGATCGTCGAGCCTGGGATCTCCGACAAGGAGCGCTTCCAGCTCGACCTCGCGACGATGAAGGTCTCGCAGGCAGTCGCTTCGGTCGTGGCGTTGCGGCAGCTGGGCTACCACGTGCCGATCCGACCGGACGGTGTCCGCGTCGTCGCCGTGACATCGGGCTCGCACGCAGCAGGACTGGTGAGGCCGGGCGACGTGATCGTCGCCGCGGACGGCAAACCGGTGCGGACACGCACCGATCTCGCGGCCGCCCTCTCGCGGCACAAGCCGGGAGACGTCGTGAGCCTCGTGATCCGCCGGGGCGGGCGAAAGTCGACCGTCTCAGTCCGGACGACGTCCGACCGCCAGGACCCGAAGCGGCCGATCATCGGCGTTCTTCCGATTCAGGCGCTCCATGTTCAGCTGCCGTTCCCGATCAAGTTCAATCTGCGGAAGGTCGGCGGGCCCTCGGCCGGGCTGGCGTTCGCGCTCGAGTTGCTCGAGCAGAAAGGCCGCGACGTCGATCGCGGCTACAAGGTCGCGGCCACCGGCGAGATCGAGCTCGACGGATCGGTGACAAGAATCGGCGGAATCAAGCAGAAGACGATCGGAGCGCGAAAGTCGCACGTGGACGTCTTCCTCGTCCCGGTCGATGGGGACAACGCCAAGGACGCGAAGCGCTATGCGCATGGCCTGAAGATCATCCCTGTGAAGACTTTTCAACAGGCGTTGCGCGCACTGGCAACACTGCCGAAAAAGGGCTGAGCCGGTGTAGTTTTCGGCAGAATCGAAAGTGCCGGAAAATGCTTAGTTTTCAGCGGCGACAACCTTTACCTGAGCGGGCTGCCTCGTAATATCCCGCCTTGTCACTGCGGCCCCAAAACCTACTTAGGCAGACGAAACCATGACCAAACGGAACGACTTGACCTGCCAGGACTGCTACTTCCGTCGCGCCGGGCTCTGCGCCCTGCCGACTGATGCACCCTGTCCGACGTTCCGGCTTCACAGCCGCGGCTCGCTCGTCCCGCCGCGCCAGCCGCGCCTCGTGCCTCGCCCTCTCGGCGACTTCGCCCAGGCTGCCGCCTCCTAGACGGAAACGGGCACGAGCGCAGCGAGCCGCCGCACGCCCTCGCGGATCTCGTCGACCGAGACGAAGCTGAACGCGAGCCGAGCCGTGTTCGGGTCGCCGCCGAAATCCGGGCCGGGCACATAGGTCACACCCGCCTCGCCCGCAGGTCCGAGCAACTTTGTGGTGTCCGTGCCCTCTGCCAGCTCGAGCCAGATGAAGTAGCCGCCGTCGGGATGGCTCCAGCGGGCACCGGGGAGCTCGGCCTCGAGTGCCTCGAGCATCGCGTCGCGCCTGGCGCCGAGCAGCGAGCGCACCCGCTCGAGGTTCGGCTCGAAGTTCCCGCGGCGGAGGAACTCGAAGACCGTCGCCTGGCCGAGCAGCACGGGCGTGATGTACGTCGACACGGCGAGCGCTTCCAGCTCACGCTCGAGCACAGCGGGCAGGACGAAGTAGCCGACCCGCAGTCCGGGAGCGATCGTCTTCGAGAACGACGACGAGTACGTGACGAGCTCTCCCCCCTCGAGCTCGAACAGCGTCGGCAGTGTGGCGCCCTCGTAGCGGACCAGACCGTAAGGATCGTCCTCCAGTACGGGCAGACCATGCTCGCGCGCCAGCTCGACGAGGCGATGCCGCCGCTCGATGCTGAGCGTTCGCCCGCTCGGATTCTGGAAGGTCGGGATCGTGTAGAGGAACGCCGGCTTCTCTCCGCTCCCGAGCGCCCGCTCGAGCGCGGACGGGTCAAGGCCCTCGTCGTCCATCGCGACCGGGGAGACCTCGACGCCGTGGGCGGCCAAGATCTTCAGCGGACGGTCGTAGGTCGGCGCTTCAACGAGCACCCGCCCCGAGCGAAACCGCTCGGCAAGGAACACCATGCCCTGCAGCGAGCCGTTCGTGATCAACACGCGTCCGGAATCGACACCGTGGCGCTCGCCGATCCACTCGCGCAGCGGCTCGTAGCCGCCGACCGGCCCGTACGACAGGACGGTCGAGCCGTCGCGCTCGACGGCCGCGCGGGCGCAGTCCGCGAGCTCCTCGACGGGGATGCACTCGTGCGCTGGATTGCCTCGGGCGAAGGAGATCGTCTCCATCTCGCTGAGTGTAGAGCTCACTGGGACAGGAGAGGCGAGCCGCGCAGCGGGGTCGGGCGAAAGGCATAGACGGTGCCTTTCGTGTCGGCGCCGAAGATCGAACCGCCGACGGTGATCGTTGCTGCGACCGTCCGCCCGGCGGTCGGCGTCGACCACAGGCGCGCCCCGTTGCGCGCGTCGAGTGCGAAGAACCCACCCGGCTTGCCGCCTGTCGCAAGGACGATGTCCCCGACGACGAGCGGCGTCGCCTGGTTCCCGTCGCCGAGGGCAGACGCCCACGCTTCGGTGAACCGACAGCCCGCGGTCACCCGGAAGGCACGGACACCGTTGCCGAGCGGGCCGCCGGCGCCGAACAGCGCGGCCTGCGCCTCGTAGATCGTCTGCGTTGACGCCGAGTTGCGCAGCTGGTTGTCGTTCGCGTAGCTCGTCCACGCAGTCGGCTCGGCCGCTGACTTGGCCGCTTCGTTTCCGGCCGCATGTGCGCGCGCAACGGCACAGAGCGAGGAAAGGACGAGGAGGGTGCTGGAGAGCGCGACGAGCCGGCGGGGCACGGGACGGCCGACGCTACGGCATAAATATGAATATCTGTTTAAGCACGCGCGCCGAACCGACCGGCGACGAGCTGTGCCACCTCGGTGGGTGTCGTGCCGACCTGGATCCCGACGGCCTCGAGCGCTTCCTTCTTCGCCTGGGCCGTTCCCGAGGAGCCGGAGATGATCGCGCCCGCATGTCCCATCGTCTTGCCCGGCGGTGCGGAGAAGCCGGCGATGTAGGCGAGCACGGGCTTTGTCACGTGCTCCTCGACGTAACGCGCGGCCTTCTCCTCCTCGTCGCCGCCGATTTCGCCGACCAGGACGATCAGCTCGGTCTCGGGGTCCGCCTCGAACTTTTCGAGCACGTCGATGAAGGAGGAACCGACGACGGGGTCGCCGCCGATCCCGACGATCGTCGAGTTTCCAAGGCCGAGCTGCGTGAGCTCGTGGCCGATCTGGTACGTGAGCGTCCCTGAGCGGGAGACGAGCCCGATCGAGCCTTCCGAGAAGATCTCGGCGGGGATGATTCCGACGTTCGCCTTGCCTGGGGAAAGCACGCCAGGGCAGTTCGGGCCGATCATCGTGACGCCCATGCCGCGCAGGTACGTGTAGACGCGCAGCATGTCGTGCGCCGGGATGTGCTCGGTGATGCAGATCACCGTCTCGATGCCGGCGTCGACGGCTTCGTAGACGGCGTCGGTCGCGAACCGGGCGGGGACGAAGATCAGCGTCGTGTTCGCATGCGTCTCCTGCACCGCATCGGCGACGGTGTTGAAGATCGGGATTCCCTCGACGTCCTGGCCCGCCTTGCCGGGCGTGACGCCGGCGACGACGTTCGTGCCGTAGTTGCGGTTGCGCAGGCCATGGAACCGTCCCTCGCTGCCGGTCAGGCCCTGCACCAGCAGTCGCGTGTCCTTGTCGACGATGATCGCCACTAGTGGCCCTCCCGGTCGCGTTGGTGGATGCCCGGTTTGCGAGCACCAAGCCAGGGGCCGCACTCGGCCGCAGCCAAGGCTTTACGCCTTGGCAAGGGCGAGGGTGGATCCTGGCGCCGCGTGATCGCGAGCCAGGCGCCGCCGAACGTGGCCGGGAGGGCCACTAATTCTGTGACCTCCGTGCCTTGACGACGATCGACTTCAGCTCGAGCACGCCGTCGTGGACGTGACCCTCGAGCAGCTCACGCACCCGCTCGGCCTCGGCGGGCGGAGTCTCGACCCGTGCGAGCCAGTCCTCCACGACGGGATGGCGCTCGAAATGCTCGACCTGCTCGACCTCGAGGCCGGCCTCGGTCAGCATCTCCTTCCATTCGTCTTCGGTGTAGCAGCGCACGTGCGTCGGGTCGCGCAGGCGCTCGGCCTCTTCGACGCGCTCGTCCACGAAAACGTTGTCCTCGATCACGACGAGCCGCTGGGCGACGCGAGCCATCTCGCCGACCGCCTTGCGGATGTCCTGAAAGTGGTGTGCGGCGATCCTGCAGGTGACGACGTCGAAGCTCCCGTCCTCGAACGGCAGTTCTTCCGCGCGCGAGACGACATCGGGCTGCATTCCCGGAGCGGGATCGACGGTGACGACGGTGCAACCTTGGTCGCGCAGCCGCCTCGCCACGTGGCCGCCCCCGGTCGCGACGTCGAGCACCTTGACGTCGGGCCCCGGATCGCACCACTCGACGAGCAGGTCGAGGTCGGGCCCTTCCCTATGTGTCGGGCTCTCGCGGAACGCATCGGCACGCTGCGACCAGACGTCGGTCATGCGGCCAGCTCCACCGCGCGCTGTGCGGCCTCGAGCATGGTCGGCTCGACGTAGAGGTTGGGCGGCGCGGCGTCGGCGAGGATCTTGCGGCCCTCCTCGGCGTTCGTCCCGTCGAGCCGCACGACGATCGGGAGCTCGATCTTCATCTGCTCGAGCGCGGCCAGGATTCCTCGCGCGACTTCGTCACAGCGTGTGATGCCGCCGAAGATGTTGAAGAAGATCGAGCGCACCTGCGTCGTCGCTCGTGATCACCTCGAGTGCGTCGACGACACCCTGGGCGTCGCCGCCGCCGCCGAGGTCGCAGAAGTTCGCGGGCCGCCCGCCGGCGACCACGACCACGTCCACGGTCGACATCGAGAGGCCGGCGCCGTTACCGAGGATCCCGACCTCACCGTCGAGCTTCACGTACGTCACGCCTTTCTCGCGCGCGAGCCGCTCGTGCGGGTCGGCGGCTTCCACGTCCCGCATCTCTGCAATATCGGAGTGGCGGTAGAGCGCGCTGTCGTCGACGGTGAACTTCGAGTCGAGCGCCCGCACCTCGCCGTCCGGGGTGACGATGAGCGGATTGATCTCGGTCAGCATCGCGTCGGATTCGACGAAGCAGGAGTAGAGCTTCTCGATGATGCCGAGGATCTGCTTCTGCTCGCTCGGCGTCGTCGATCGCCGGCGCCGTAGACGAGGCGCCGGCCCTGATACGGCTGGTAACCCCTCCAGTGGATCGACGTGCAGCCTCGCGAGCGCATCCGGGTTCTCCTCGGCGACCTGCTCGATCTCGACTCCGCCTTCCTTCGTGAGCATGAAGAGCGGCTGCTTCGTGCCGCGGTCGAAGGTGATCGAGAGGTAGTACTCCTTCGCGATGTCGGACGCCTGCTCGATCCACACCTTCCGCACGATGTGGCCGTTGATGTCGAGCCCGAGGATGTCGCGCGCCTTGGCTTCCGCGTCGGCGGGATCGTCGGCGAGCTTGACGCCGCCCGCCTTGCCGCGCCCGCCGGTCAGAACCTGAGCCTTGACGACGACGGGCCCACCGACCTCCTCGGCGGCGGCGCGCGCCTCTTCGGGGGTCGTGGCGAGGCGGCCATCGGAAACGGGGATGCCGAAGCGCGCGAAGAGCTGCTTGCCCTGGTACTCGTAGAGATCCACCGGCGCGGGACTCTACCCGCCGCGCGGAGCGTCGCCGCACATCTCTAGGTACACGCACGCGCGCGCGGCCCCACCCGGGTGGGGGTGATCACCCACCACCCTCTGCGAGCGACGATACCGAGGCAGGCCCTACACGTCTGTGCCGATTGCGCACCGAGATCTCACTCGGCGGCTCACGACGCAGATCACCTGGCCCGTCGTCACCGGCTGGCCCGGGGCGACGGACAGCTCCGTCACGCAGCCGGCGCGGTGCGGCGTGAACCTCGTTCTCCATCTTCATCGCCTCGACGATGCAGATCACCTGGCCCGCCTCCACCGTCGTCGCCCTCCGACACCTCGACGGCCAGCACGGTTCCCTGCATCGGCGACACGACCGCGTCGCGTCCCGCCCCCGCGGCTCCTCGGCTGCGCGACCGTTCGCGGCGGCGCCGCGCCAGGTCTGCGAACGCAGGCTCGGGCCTCAGCACCCGGACCTCGAAGCGGCGCCCGTCGACCTCGACCGAGCGGACAGCCTCGCGCAGCGCGGCGCCTCCCGCCTGCGCCGCGCCCGTCGGACGCCCGTTCTCGAGCTCGGCAGCACGCGCCGCCATCAGTTCCGACTCGACGAGCCCGTGACACGTCTCGCCCTCGACGAAACACGGATGCGTCAGCAGCGCCTTGTGGAAGCCGATCAGCGTCTTGACGCCCTCGATCACGAACTCGTCGAGCGCCCGCAGCATCCGCCGCCGTGCGTGCTCGCGATCGACGCCGTGCACGACGAGCTTCGCGATCATCGGGTCGTAGAGCGGTGAGATCTCGCTGCCTGCTTGCACGCCCGAGTCGACCCGGACGCCCGGTCCGCTCGGCTCCACGTAGCGCGTGATCGTCCCAGGCGCGGGCAGGAACCCGTTCGCGACGTCCTCGGCGTTGATCCGGCACTCGAGCGCATGCCCGCGCAGGTGCACGTCTTCCTGCCGAACCGACAGAGGCTCTCCCGCGGCGATGAACACCTGCTCGCGCACGAGATCGAGCCCGGTCACCATCTCCGTCACGGTGTGCTCGACCTGGATCCGTGCGTTCATCTCGAGGAAGAAGTACTCGCCGTCGCGGGAGAGCAGCCCTTCGATCGTCCCGGCGCTGCGGTAACCGACCGCACGCGCTGCGTCGACCGCGATCGCGCCGATTCGCTCGCGCAGCGCCTCGTCGACGGCCGGCGACGGCGTCTCCTCGACGAGCTTCTGGTGGCGGCGCTGGATCGTGCAATCGCGCTCGCCGAGATGAATGACGTTGCCGTGCGCATCGGCGAGCACCTGTACCTCGACGTGCCGCGGATCCTCGAGATAGCGCTCGACGTACACCGCCGAGTCGGAGAAGTACGCCTCGCCCTCGCGCCGTGCAGACTCGAAGGCGCGCTCGACCTCGTCGGCATCGCGCACGACCTTGAGCCCCTTCCCGCCGCCGCCCGCAGACGCCTTGATCGCGATCGGCCAACCGAGTTCGTCGCCGAGACGGCGCACCTCTTCGGCCGATTCGACGGCCGATGTGACGCCGGGGATGATCGGGACGCCGGCCGCGCGCATCCGCTCGCGCGCCTCGATCTTCGAGCCCATTGCCTCGATCGCCTCGGGAGGTGGCCCGATCCAGACCAGGTCGTGCTCGGCGCACGCACGCGCGAACTGCGCATTCTCGGCGAGGAAGCCGTAGCCGGGATGAATCGCCTGCGCGCCTGCCTTTCGCGCGGCGTCCAGGATTCGCTCCTGGTTGAGATAGCTCTCGGTGGCCGGGCCGCCGCCGATCAGATACGCCTCGTCTGCGTACGCGACGTGCGCCGCGTTCCGGTCGACCTCCGAGTAGACGCCGACCGTCCCGATCCCCAGCTCACGGAGCGTCCGGAAGACACGGATCGCGATCTCGCCCCGGTTGGCGACGAGCACCTTTGTGAAAACCGCCACTGCCCCTCGTATTCTCTCGTTAGTGAGCCTTCCGGACGTTCTGACCGTTGCGCGCGCCGCCTCGGTCCCCTTCGTCATCTTGCTCTACGCGTGGAACTTCCCGGACCACAATTACTGGGCCACCGCGCTCTTCGCCGCCGCCATGGCGACGGACTGGTTCGACGGCAGGATCGCGCGCAGTCGCGGGTACTCCTCGCCGCTCGGCTCGCTGCTCGATCCCGCTGCGGACAAGATCCTCGTCCTGGCGGTTCTGGTGATGCTCGTCGGCGAGGGCGTTGCGCCGGGCTGGATGGTCGCGCTGATCGTCGTGCGTGAATTCCTCGTGACCGCGCTTCGACTCGCGGCGCTCGAGCGCGGAGTCGTGCTTCATGCCCGTGACCTGGGCAAGCTCAAGACCTGGTCGCAGGCAGTCGCCGCGGGAGTCGGTGGGTTTGCGGCCGCGGGCGCCTGGAGCGACAACCTCGCCTGGTGGGCACTCCTCGTCGCGGTCGTGCTGACGTGGATCTCGGGGCTCGACTACGCCCGCGTTGCGCCCCGGCTCTGGCGCGGCGGCGCGCCCGCCTGATCGTCCTCGTCTTCGGGCCCGGGACCTAGCCCGGCCTGCCGCCACGGGGAGGGCGGCCGGGCGGCGCGGCCCTCCTGCTCGAGCGCCTCGAGGATGGCTCGACGCTCCATTTCATCGGGCTCCGGCGTGATCTCGACGTCCACGGATTCCGAGATTAAAGGCATGCGGCGGGTCGCCGATAGGACAGGTATGCGCTGCCGCCGCCTTTCGTACGTTTGCGCGCTCGTTACGCTCCTCACGCTGTCGCCGGCAACCGCCGCCGCCAAGCCGGGGACTTCGTGGGCACAGGCTGAGCTCAAGACCGTAGTGGCCGCTGGATTGATGGCCAAGGCGGCGGCAGCGCGACCCAACGATTCGCTCACGCGGGGAGAGCTGGACGCGATCGTCGCGGGCCTCACCCACACGCAGCCGGTCACAGCCGCGAATCCCTCCGCCAAGGTGACGATGGCTGCGCTCGACTCGCGCCTCGTCGCTGCCCTCGGCCTCACCGAAACCGCGCAGCTCTTCACCCAAGACGCGAAGTCCGCGGGACTGGCGCCGCCCGTCTCGCTTCGGGACCGAGGCCGTCGCCCGGCTGCTCGGTCTCCGCACGAATCATCCGGCCGCCCTCGACAAGCTCGAGCTCTCGCCCGGAGAGCCCGCAACGCACGCCGAAGCCGCGTACTCCGCCGCCCGGATGCTCCAACTCGGCGAGTTTGACCCGGCAGCCCTCCAGGCGCTGGGCGAGAGCTTCGTCCTCCCGGACCTGACGCCCGTGGCAGAAGAGCGTCCTCACGACGGCCGTGCACTTCATCGGCTACCCGTATGTCTGGGGCGGCGAGAGCGAGTTTCCGGAATCGCCTTTCGGGCCACAAGCGCACGGCGGCTTCGATTGCTCCGGCTTCGTATGGCGCGTCTACAAGATCCAGCAATACGCAAACGAGGGCACTCTCGCCGACACCTTGCAAGGCCGAACGACCTTCGCCATGAGCGGCGAGGTTCCGGCCGCGAAACGGATCTCCCTCGCGAAGCTCCAGCCTGCCGACGTCCTCTTCTTCGGAGCGAAGGGCCCGAAGTCGAAGCCGGCGCAGGTCGACCACACCGGTATCTACCTCGGGAACGGCTGGTTCATCCACTCTTCGGGCTACGGCGTCGCCGTTACGACACTGACCGGCTGGTACGCAAACCGCTTCGCGTGGGGACGACGTCCGCTCGCGGAGGCCAAGCTCGTTCCCCCTGCTTAAAGACGTATTTCCGCAAATCCCCCTAAGGGGGGATACGGCGAAAGAGGGCTAGAGAAAGAATCCGCCCGTCTGGCGTCTTCGTGGGAGGGGAGTGCGGAATGTTGCAGTGGAAACCGAAGTTGATCGCCCTTGTGGCGGTTCTGGTGATTGATCGCGGCAGTCTCTGGTCAATTCACCTGGGACTCGTTCGACCAATTCACCTGGTTCTAAATCTGACGTGAGCTCTCAGGCGGTCACGTCCCGCCGGCTGAACGCCCTCATCCTCCCGGTCTGCCTGGCGGGTCTGGGCGTTCTGAGCGCGGCCGCTTACGTCTTCGCGACCACTGAGCACAGCGCCCGCGCACTGATCAGCCTTGCAGCGCTGACTGCGGCTGCGACCCTTGCAGAACGGTTCCCGGTTCCGATCAACGCCGAGACCGGGGGCGGCGTCACCTCGCTCACGTTCGTCTTCGCAGTCGCAGCGATCGTTCTCTTCGGGTGGGCAGCCGGGGCGCTCCTCCTGCTTGCCGCGACCGCCATCGTCCAGCTCGCCCAGCACCGCCCGTTACAACGCATCTCCTTCAACGTCGCGGTGCTCGCGCTCGTCGCACTCGCGGCGGGCGCTCTGATCGCGCCGATCCAAGGCGACAGCGTCGGCGCGGTGATCGCACGCGTCGTGGTCGCCGCCACCGCCGACAACATCGTGAACATCGTGCTGATTTCGGCCGCGATCGCACTCAGCACCAACCAGCCGTACCTGAAATTGATGAAGACACACGTGCGCGCGACGATCGTCCCGTTCGCGTTCATGGCCTCGGCAGCGCTGATGCTGGTCGTGCTCTGGGAGCGCTCGCCGGTGCTCTCGGTCGCCCTCGTCGGACCGCTGCTCGCAATCGCGCTCTACCAGCGCTCGACCCACCGCGCGCTCCGCGCGATGAGGCTGGCGCTCACGGATCCCCTCACCGGCCTCGGCAACCACCGCCACTTCCACGAGCGGCTGCAACGCGAGCTTTTGAACGCCGAAGAGCAGGCACGCCCGCTGACGCTCTGTCTGGTGGACATCGACGACTTCAAGAGGATCAACGACCGCTTCGGACACCCCTCGGGCGACCGTGTGCTGTCGCAGATCGCGACACGGCTCCGCCAGGGCGGTGAAGCGTTCCGCCTCGGAGGAGACGAGTTCGCGCTGCTGCTCGCCGACCATGACGAAGCGACCGCGCTGACCGCGGCGGAGTCGATCGTCGAGCGGATCTCGACCGTCGACTTCGACCACATCGGCCAGGTCACCGTGAGCGCAGGTCTCGCAACGTTCCCGGTCCAGGGTCACGGTCGAGACGAGCTGATCCGGCTCGCCGACAGCGCGCTGTACTGGGCCAAGGAGCATGGTAAGAACCGGGTGCGGCTCTACCGCCCCGACATCGTCGAGCTCGCCGAGCTGAAACTGGTCGCCGCGGGGCCCGACAAGGCTGCGCGTTACCGCGCCGCCGCGTCGCTCGCGAAGGCGGTCGACGCACGCGACACCTACACAGGCTGCCATTCCGAGCGCGTCGCGGAACTCGCGGCGCGGGTGGCCGTGCGTCTCGGCCTAGACGCCGAGCAGGTCGAGCTCACGCGCCTCGCAGCAAGCCTGCACGATCTGGGCAAGCTCGCGATCCCCGAGGAGCTCCTGCGGAAGGCCGGCGCGCTCACCGACTCCGAGCGACTCGTCCTCGAACGCCATCCGCAGATCGGTTTCCGGATGCTGGACAGCCTGGGTGTCGACCTCATCGCCCATCTCGTTCTGCATCACCACGAGCGGTGGGACGGCGCGGGCTATCCCGACGGTCTCTCCGGCGAGCAGATCCCGCTCGGCTCGCGAATCATCCTCGTGGCCGACGCCTACGACGCCATGACCTCCGACCGGAGCTACCGGCCGAGGCGTTCTTCACGTGCGGCGCTCGCCGAGCTGGAGCGTTGCGCAGGCACTCAGTTCGACCCTGGCATCGTCGCGGCCTTCCGTGAGGAGATCGAGGAGAGCTCCCCGCTCAAGGCCGCACCGGCTTTGGCGTCGTAGATCACAGGGGAACCCATGGTTCCCCTGTGGAACCCCTCGCCGCGCGTGGCGGCTTTGCCGGCACGCGCTCACGACGCCTCCGAGAAACCGCCCTTTGTGATCATCATGGCGCGCGAAGCGCGCCGGATCACAAAGGGATGTTGCCGTGCTTGCGCCGCGGGCGGGGCTCTTGCTTCGTCAGGGCGGTTTCCAGGGCGTCGATGAGCACCGGCCGCGTCCGGCGCGGTTCGATCACCTCGTCGACATAGCCGCGCTCGGCGGCGGCATACGGGCTCGCGAAGCGCTCGCGGTAGTCCTCGATCAGCTCCGCGCGGCGTGCCTCCGGGTCGTCGGCCTCCTCCAGCTCCTTGCGGAAGATGATGTTCACCGCGCCGTCGGGCCCCATCACTGCGACCTCTGCGGTCGGCCAGGCGAAGTTGAAGTCGGCGCGGATGTGCTTGGAGCTCATGACGTCGTAGGCGCCGCCGTATGCCTTGCGCGTGATCACCGTCAGCTTCGGCACGGTCGCCTCCGCGTAGGCATAGAGGAGCTTTGCGCCGTGGCGGATGATCCCGCCCCACTCCTGCTGCGTTCCCGGCAGAAAGCCCGGGACGTCGACGAACGTGAGGAGCGGGATGTTGAAGGCGTCGCAGAAGCGGACGAAGCGTGCGGCTTTCACCGAAGAGTCGATGTCCAGCACGCCTGCCAGCGAGCGCGGCTGGTTGCCGACGATGCCGACGGGATGGCCGCCCAGGCGTGCGAGCCCGCAGACGACGTTCTCGGCCCAGTGTTCGTGCACCTCGAGGAAGTCGCCGTCGTCAACGACCCGCCGGATGACGTCGTGCATGTCGTACGGCTTATTCGGGTTGTCCGGGATCAGGGTGTCGAGCTCCGGCTCCTCACGCTCCGGCGGATCGGCCGGCTGCGAGAAGGGCGGCGGGTCGAGGTTGTTCTGCGGCAGGAACGAGAGGAGGTAGCGCGCGTCCTCGAGGCAGGCCTTCTCGTCCGGCGAGATGAAGTGCGCGACGCCCGACTTGGCAGCGTGCGTCATCGCTCCGCCGAGCTCCTCGAACGTGACCTCTTCCCCCGTGACGGTCTTCACGACGTCGGGACCGGTGATGAACATGTACGACGAGCCCTCGACCATGAAGACGAAGTCGGTGATGGCGGGCGAATACACGGCGCCGCCGGCACAGGGGCCCATCACGAGCGAGAGCTGCGGGATCACACCGGAGCTCTGGACGTTGCGCCAGAAGATCTCGGCGTAACCGGCGAGTGAGACAACGCCTTCCTGGATCCGCGCGCCGCCCGAGTCGTTGATGCCGATGACAGGGCAGCCGAACTTCAGCGCCAGATCCATGACCTTGCAGATCTTCTCGGCGAAGACCTCGCTCAGCGAGCCGCCGAAGACGGTGAAGTCCTGCGAAAAGACGAAGACCTTCCGCCCGAAGATCGTGCCGTAGCCGGTGACGACGGCGTCGCCGTACGGACGGCGTTCGAGCATCCCGAAGTTCGGTTCGCGGTGGCGGACGTAGCGGTCGAGCTCGACGAACGAGCCCGGGTCGAGCAGCTCGACGAGCCGCTCGCGCGCGAGGAGCTTGCCCTGCTGGCGCTGGCGCTCGATCGCCTTGTCGGTACCCGCGTGCTCCGCCTCGTCGCGGAGCTGCCGCAGCTGGTCGAGCTTGGACTCGGTGGAGTCGGCGCGAGGCTCGTCGGTCGTGGCCATGGAAGGACCCTAGTATGGCTTCGCGTGTACGAGTTCCGGCTTCTTGGGCCACTCGAGGCCCTGATTGACGGGAATCCGGTCAATCTCGCCGCCGCCAAGCCGAGGGCGTTGCTTGCCCTGCTCCTCCTCCATCGCAATCGCGTCGTTCCAACCGAAAAGCTGATCGACGAGCTCTGGGGCGACGAGCCCCCGGCCCGCGCGACGAAGACGCTGCAGGTCTACGTCTCCCAGCTCCGCAAGGAACTCGGCCCGGAGCGATTGCTCACGCGCGCGCCGGGCTACGAGCTGCGAGTCGCCGAAGACGAGCTCGACGTCGATCGCTTCGAGAAGCTCGCGGCCGAAGCCCGGGAGCGCCTCGCAGCCGGCGACGCAGCGGGCGCTGTCGAAGGACTGCGCCGGGCACTTGACCTCTGGCGCGGCCCGGCGCTGGTCGAATTTCGAGAGCCGTTCGCCGAGCGTGCCGCGGCGAGGTTGGAGGACCTCCGGCTGGCCGCCGTCGAGGATTGGCTCCTCGCTGCACTCGAAGCCGGCGAGGCGGCGGGCATCGTGCCGGAACTCGAGGAGCTCGTTGCGTCACACCCGCTGCGCGAGCGTCCACGCGAGCTCTTGATGCTCGCGCTGTATCGAGCCGGACGGCAGGCAGACGCGTTGGAGTTGTTCCGGCGGACACGGGAGCTGTTCGTGAGCGAGCTCGGGATCGAGCCGAGTGCTTCGCTTCGAGAGCTCGAGCAAGCGATGCTGCGCCAGGACCCGGCGCTCTTGGGAGAGGTTCGAGCACCGCGTGCGGCGAGCACGTCCACGGTCGATACCCGGCCTCGCCGACGACGCGGACTATGGGTGATGGTCGGAGTCGCCGCGCTCGCCGCCGCCGGAATCGTCGCAGCACTGCTCGTGCACGACCGCGGAAGCAACAGCCTGACCACCACGGCTGCCGACCTACAGGTGCGATCGTTCGTGTACAAGCTCGAAAACTTCCTCGTTCAATCGCACGACGGACGCGCGCAGGTCAGGCGCGCGATCGCCGGCGCCTTCGACTGCAGCCTGACGCCGGACGTCGCCGCCGCGCAGTTGGATCAGGTTCAAAGGAACAGGCAGAGCCTGCTCGAGCAGGTGGCCGCTCTGAACGTGCCGGGCTCCGAGGGCGCGTTGCAGGCATCCAACCTCTTCCAGAAAGCGACTCACGCCTCCATCAAGGCGGACTGGATCTACCGTGACTGGCTCCGTACTCGTACCGCTTGTCCACGCGGCGGACACCCGCCGGCCGTTGCGCGCGCGGCGGATGCGCGCGCAACGGCCCTGAAGCGGCGGTTCCTCGTCGTCTTCGACCCGCTTGCGAAAAGCTTCGACCGACGAGTGTGGAACGCGAACGAGTTCTAGCCGGCGGGCGTGAAGACGGCACCTGAGGAGTCGTAGTGACCCCACGTCTTTGTCCTGAGCCCACCCCAGACGATCAACGAGCGGCCCGTCCAGACTGCGCTCGGCTCGAGCCGTACCGGAAGGGGGCCACTCGAGAAAACCGACCAGCGGTTCGAGCTTGGATCGTACGCCGCGCCCCCGCGATTCCCGCCCCACAAGAGCAGGAGCTTGCCGGTCCAGACGGCCACGTCTCCGACCCGCCCTGCGGGCACGAGGGGAAGGGCACGCCAGCTGTCGCTACGCGGGCTGTAGGCGAAGCCGTTGCGCGTCCCTCCGAAGACGAGCATTTCCCGCCCGTCCCAGACGGCCGTTCCGTTGCCCCGAACGGCGGGCGGCTGCGCGATCCGCTTCCAGCTGTTCGTCGCCGGTTCGTATGAGGCAGCCCGCGCACCGGAGATGACGATCATGCGGCGACCCGTCCAGACACTCAACGGATGCTGGCTGCCCGCAAGCGGCGCGCGTGGCAGCGCACGCCAGGTGTTCTTCGCCGCGCTGTAGGCGACTCCATCGGAGAAGGCCTCGCCGCAGCACCCGCCACCCCAACCGATCAGCTCGCGGCCGGTCCACACCACAGCGCCGAAGCCGTCGTGAATCGACAGCAGGCGCGAGCCCGACAGCTCTCGCCACGTGTTCGTGGCTGGATTGAAGGCCTCGCGCGTCCCCTGACCCCAGACGAGCATCTCCTTGCCGGTCCACACGGAGCTGAGATCCATGAAACCAGTCGTAGCTCGCGGCGGATCGAGGCTGCGCCAGGTGTCAGTGCGAGGGTTGTATGCCGCGGCAACATTCAAGCTTTTCGTCGCGTATGGGTTCCCATTGGCATCGAGCGCCGTCTGCTGGTCGCGGCCGAACACGAGCATCTCCTTGCCGGTCCAGACACTCGTGCGGGTGAAGTCGGGAGTGATCGGGGCGGCCGGTAGACGGTGCCAGGTTCCCTGTTCTTGAGCCGCCAGGGCCAAAGGTGCCAGAACGAGGCTGAAGAGAAGCGCGAAGCCGAGTGTGCGGGTTGTCATCGTGTCCTCCAGGTCGTGGGTCACCGCAGCATCGGCGGCAGCAGCCAAGGCAGGGCAAAGCGGCGGCAAAACGCGACGGCTAAGGTCACCGCGTGGTCGACCGCTCCACTATCTGGCCGTACAAGGACGGGGAGCCCGGCGAGTTCATCTACCAGCGCTACGGCCACCCCGCCGGTGTCGAGGCGGAGCGTCAGCTCGGCGAGCTCGACGGCGGGCATGCTCTGTTGTTCGCATCGGGGAGCGGCGCTGCGACGGCGCTCGTCCTCACCTTTCTCTCCTCGGGAGACACGATCGCGCTCGCAGAGGGCGCGTACTTCGGGACCAGCGTGCTGTTCGAAGAGCTCAGGCGTTGGGGCCTGCGTTACGTCGAGTTCGACCAGACCGGCGCCCCGCCCGACGGTGTCGACCTCGTCTGGCTCGAGGCTCCGTCGAATCCGTTCCTGACGATGCCCGACCTCGAGGCCGCAGCTGCACATCCCGCCCGCGTCGTCGTCGACTCGACCGCTGCTACGCCCATCCACCTGCGGCCGATCGAGCACGGCGCGGACTTCGTGCTCCACAGCGCGACGAAGTACCTCGGCGGCCATGACGACGTACTGCTCGGCGTGGTCGTCAGCAAGCGCCGCAAGGATGCCGAACGCCTGAAGGAGTTCCGCACGCGCTCCGGCATCGTCGCCGCCCCCGATCCGTGCACCTTCCTCCTCCGCGGCCTCGAGACGCTCGAGGCGCGCGTGCGGCGCCAGACCGAGTCCGCGACCGAGCTGGCGAAGCGCCTTCGGCAGCACCCGGCGGTGCACCAGGTTCGCTACGCGGGCATCGGCGGGCTCCTCTCCTTCGACGTCGCCGGCGCCGAGGAAGCCCGCCACGTCGAGACCTCACTCAAGCTGATCACGAACGCCACCAGCCTGGGCGGCGTGAGCTCCGTTCTCGAGGCCAGGGCCCGCTGGGAAGGTGACCGGGTGCCACGCCGGTCTCCTCCGCCTGAGCGTGGGCCTCGAGCCGGTCGACGAGCTCTGGGACGACCTCGCCCAGGCCCTGGAAATTCCGGGCAGTTTTCCCGCGCGCAAGTAAGATTTCCGCCCCCGAGGTCGAACTGCCCTCGACAGAGCCGGGAGACGCGTCGCCCACCGGTCCACCGGCGGACCCATCCCTCGCAACAAAGGAGCCAACTGTGGCTGCACGAGAGACCCAGACCCGTAAGAGGAGGGCTGCCAACCGCGCGCCCGCCTCGACAGGCCGGGCCGTCGACAACGGCACGGTCGAGATCAAGAAGAAGGACTTGCAGGAGCTGCTCGACGCCCTCCGCGCCGCGAGGGACGGCGAAGTGGGCATGCGGCTGTCTGCTCAGAAGAGCGGCGTCATGGGCGACGTGGCAAAGGCGTTCAACGGCTTGGCGGAACGGCGCGAGGGCCTGACCGACGAGCTCGGACGCGTCAGCAAGGTCATCGGGCGCGAGGGCCGGATGACCGAACGGGCGAAGCTGAAGAACGCGAAGGGATCCTGGGCCGACTCCGTCGACTCCGTCAACTCGATGATCGACGATCTCGTGCGTCCGACCATCGAGGTCTCACGCGTGCTCGACGCGGTCGCGGAAGGCGACCTCTCGCAGAAGATGTCACTGAAGATCGAAGGCCAGCCGGTCCGCGGCGAGTTCCTCCGCATCGGCACCACGGTCAACACGATGCTCGACCAGCTGAGCTCGTTCGCCTCCGAAGTCACGCGCGTCGCGCGCGAGGTCGGCACCGAGGGAATCCTCGGCGGACAGGCACGCGTCAAGGACGTCTCGGGCATCTGGCGCGACCTCACCGACAACGTCAACTTCATGGCGAACAACCTCACGACGCAGGTGCGGAACATCGCCGAGGTGACGACCGCCGTCGCGAACGGCGACCTCTCGAAGAAGATCACCGTCGACGTCAAGGGCGAAGTGCTCGAGCTCAAGAACACCATCAACACGATGGTCGACCAGCTCGGCTCGTTCGCCGACGAGGTCACGCGCGTCGCGCGCGAAGTCGGCACGGAAGGCAAGCTCGGCGGCCAGGCGACGGTCAAGGGAGTCAGCGGAACCTGGAAGGACCTGACGGACAACGTCAACTTCATGGCGACGAACCTGACGACGCAGGTGCGTGGCATCGCGAAGGTCGTGAGCGCGGTCGCGGACGGCAACCTCAACCAGAAGTTCACGATCGAGGCGAAGGGCGAGGTCGCTGCGCTCGCCGACACGATCAACTCGATGATCGACACGCTCCGCGTCTTCGCGGAGCAGGTCACGACCGTGGCCCGCCAGGTGGGAACGGAAGGCAAGCTCGGCGGCCAGGCCGAAGTGCCCGGCGTCGCCGGCACGTGGAGGGCACTGACCGACAACGTGAACGGCATGGCCGCGAACCTCACCGACCAGGTGCGGAACATCGCCGACGTCACGACCGCAGTCGCCAAAGGCGATCTCTCGCGGAAGATCACGGTGGACGCGAAGGGCGAGGTCCTCCGCCTCAAGAACACGATCAACACGATGGTCGACCAGCTGTCCTCGTTCGCTGCCGAGGTGACCCGTGTCGCGAAGGAGGTCGGCACCGAGGGACGACTGGGCGGCCAGGCCGAGGTGAAGGGCGTCAGCGGGACGTGGCGAGAGCTGACCGACAACGTGAACCAGCTCGCGGACAACCTCACCAATCAGGTGCGAAACATCGCCGACGTGACGACCGCCGTCGCAAAGGGCGACCTCACGCGCACGATCACGGTCGACGCCCGCGGCGAGATCCTCGAGCTCAAGAACACGATCAACACGATGGTGGACCAGCTCTCGGCCTTCGCAGACGAGGTGACCCGCGTCGCCCGCGAGGTCGGCACCGAAGGGATCCTCGGCGGCGAGGCCAAGGTGCCCGGCGTCTCCGGGACGTGGAAGGCGCTCACCGACAACGTCAACTTCATGGCGAACAACCTCACGACGCAGGTGCGGAACATCGCCGAGGTCACGACCGCGGTCGCGACCGGCGACCTGTCGAAGAAGATCACCGTCGCCGTCAAGGGCGAGGTGCTCGAGCTCAAGAACACCATCAACACGATGGTCGACCAGCTCTCGTCCTTCGCCGACGAGGTCACGCGCGTCGCGCGCGAAGTCGGCACCGAAGGCCGCCTCGGCGGCCAGGCCCAGGTGAAGGGCGTCAGCGGCACCTGGAAGGACCTGACGGACAACGTCAACACGCTCGCCGACAACCTCACCGACCAGGTGCGGAACATCGCCGACGTGACGACCGCAGTCGCGAACGGCGACCTGTCGAAGAAGATCACGGTCGACGCACGCGGCGAGGTGCTCGAGCTCAAGGAAACCATCAACACGATGGTCGACCAGCTGCGCTCGTTCGCCGCCGAGGTGACACGGGTCGCGAAGGAGGTCGGCACCGAAGGCCGCCTCGGCGGTCAGGCGAACGTCGAGGGCGTCAGCGGGACGTGGAAGGACCTCACCGACAACGTCAACACGCTCGCCGACAACCTGACGACCCAGGTTCGCAACATCGCCGAGGTCACGACCGCGGTCGCGACCGGCGACCTGTCGAAGAAGATCACGGTCAACGTCAAGGGCGAGATCCTGCAGCTGAAGAACACGATCAACACGATGGTCGACCAGCTCTCGTCCTTCGCGGACGAGGTCACACGCGTCGCCCGCGAGGTCGGCACCGAAGGGAAGCTCGGCGGCCAGGCCAAGGTCAAGGGAATCAGCGGCACGTGGAAGGACCTGACGGACAACGTCAACCAGCTCGCCGACAACCTGACGAATCAGGTGCGGAACATCGCCGAGGTCACGACCGCAGTGGCCAAGGGCGAGCTCTCGAAGAAGATCACCGTCGACGCACGCGGCGAGATCCTCGAGCTCAAGAACACGATCAACACCATGGTCGACCAGCTCTCGACGTTCGCCGCCGAGGTGACGCGCGTCGCGAAGGAGGTCGGCACCGAAGGGAAGCTCGGCGTCCAGGCTCAGGTCCAAGGAGTCTCGGGAGTGTGGGAAGGCCTCACGGACAACGTGAACCAGCTCGCCGGCACGCTGACGACACAGCTGCGCGCGATCTCCGAGGTCTCACAGGCCGTGACGCAGGGCGACCTGACGCGCTCGATCGCCGTCGAGGCCGAAGGGGAGGTCGCAGAGCTGAAGGACACGATCAACCAGATGATCGACAACCTCGCCGAGACCACGCGCGTCAACAACGAGCAGGACTGGCTGAACTCGAACATGGCCCGCTTCACCGGCATGCTCCAGGGCGAGCGCGACCTCGAGACGGTGTCGCGCCTGATCATGTCCGAGCTGACCCCGCTCGTCGGCTCGCAGCACGGCGCGTTCTTCATGATGGAGTCACCTGATGGTGAGGGCGACGACTTCGAGCTCCGGCTCATCGCCACGTACGGCTACAAGCAGCGCAAGAACGTCCCGAACAAGTTCAAGATCGGCGAGGCGCTCGTCGGCCAGGCGGCGCTCGAGCAGAAGCCGATCCTGATCACGCAGGCGCCCGACGACTACGTCCGCATCAGCTCCGGCCTCGGCGAGGGCGTGCCGGTGAACGTCATCGTCCTCCCCGTCCTTTTCGAAGATCAGGTGCTGGCCGTGGTCGAGCTGGCGTCGTTCCAGCGGTTCTCGTCGGTGCAGCAGAGCTTCCTGGAGCAGCTCGCCGAATCGATCGGCGTCGTCCTGAACACGATCCAGGCGAACATGCGGACCGAGGAGCTGCTCGTCCAGTCGCAGGACCTGACCCAGGAGCTGCAGAGCCAGTCCGAAGAGCTGCAGGCCCAGCAGGAAGAGCTGCAGCAGACCAACAAGGAGCTCGAGGAACAGGCCGCCTCGCTCAAGGCCTCGGAGGAGCTGCTGCAGACCCAGCAGGAAGAGCTGCAGCAGACGAACGAGGAGCTCGAGGAGAAGGCGCAACTGCTCGAAGAGCAGAACCGCCGCATCGAGATCAAGAACCGCGAGATCGAGCTGGCACGGGCCGCACTCGAGGAGAAGGCGGAGCAGCTCTCGCTCTCGTCACGCTACAAGTCCGAGTTCCTCGCGAACATGTCGCACGAGCTGCGCACACCGCTGAACTCGCTGCTGATCCTCGCGAAGCTCCTCTCCGAGAACCCCGAGTCGAACCTGAACGAGAAGCAGATCGAGTTCGCGAACACGATCTACAGTGCCGGGTCGGACCTGCTGAGCCTGATCAACGACATCCTCGACCTCTCGAAGGTCGAGGCAGGCCGGATGGACGTCAACGTCAGCGACGTCAAGCTCTCCGACCTGCGCGACTTCGTCGAGCGCTCGTTCCGGCCGGTCGCCGAGGACAAGGACCTCGGCTTCGAGATCGACGTCCACGGCGCAAACGTGCCGCCTACGATCGAGACGGACGAGCAACGGCTGCAGCAGGTGATCAAGAACCTGCTCTCGAACGCGTTCAAGTTCACGAGCTCCGGCAACGTCAAGCTGCGGATCGGCCTGGCCGAGGGCCGCCAGTTCGCCAGCGAGGCATTGTCGCGGGCCGAGGCGGTGCTCGAGTTCTCCGTGGAAGACACGGGGGTGGGCATCCCGCACGACAAGCTGCGCCTGATCTTCGAGGCGTTCCAGCAGGCCGACGGGACGACGAGCCGTCGTTACGGCGGCACGGGCCTCGGTCTCTCGATCAGCCGCGAGATCGCGCGGCTGCTCGGCGGCGAGATCCACGTCGAGAGCGCGGTCGACGAGGGGAGCAGGTTCACGCTGTTCCTGCCGGCGTCGTTCCGCCACGTCGAGCACCCGCCGGGGGACGATGCAGTCGACGACACAGTGATCTTCCCGGTCGAGAGCGACGACAACGGCACGACGCCCCCCGGACACGAGGCTCCCGAGCTCGACCCGGCGCTGCTGCTACCGAGCGACGTGCGCGACGACCGCGACGAGATCCAGGACGCCGACCGCGTCGTGCTGATCGTCGAGGACGATCCCGACGTCGCCCGAACCGAGCTCGAAGTCGCCCGTGAGCGCGGCTTCAAGGGCATCGTCGCGCTGCGTGGCGATTCCGGGCTCGCGCTCGCGCACGAGTACAAGCCCGACGCGATCATCCTCGACATGAAGCTGCCGGTGATGGACGGCTGGACGGTCCTCGATCACCTGAAGCACCATCCGGAGACGCGTCACATCCCCGTTCACATCGTCTCCGCCGGCGACGGACGCCAGAACGCGCTGAAGGCGGGAGCGGTCGCGTTCGTCGAGAAGCCGATCTCGAAGGAGGTCCTCGAGGAGACCTTCGGCGAGATCCGCAGCTTCATCGACCGCGAGCTGAAGCGCGTGCTCGTGATCGAGGACGACGAGGCACAGCGCAATGCCGTCATCGAGCTGATCGGCGGTGGCGACGACGTCGAGGTGAGTGCGGCCGGGTCCGGCGAGGAGGCGCTCGAGGCGCTCGAGCTCCAGCGTTACGACTGCATGGTGCTCGACCTCAAGCTGCCGGAGATGGGTGGCTTCGCGCTGCTCGAGAAGCTCAAGGAAGACCCGCGCTACTCCTCGATCCCGGTCATCGTCTACACCGGCAAGGAGCTGACCCGCCGAGAGGAGACGAAGCTCAAGAAGTTCGCCGAGTCGATCGTGGTCAAGGACGCGAGCTCACCCGAGCGGTTGCTCGACGAGACGTCGCTCTTCCTCCACCGCGTCGAGGGGAAGCTCCCCCAGGAGAAGCGCAGGATGCTGGAGCAGCTGCATTCCGCCGAGGAGGTCTTCAACCACAAGAAGATCCTGATCGTCGACGACGACGTGCGGAATGTCTTCGCGCTCACGAGCGTCCTCGAGTCGCACGGCATGGAAGTGATGTACGCCGAGAACGGCGAGGACGGCATCGACCTCCTGCAACGTCACCCCGAGATCGACCTCGTCCTGATGGACATCATGATGCCGGGGATGGACGGCTACGAGACGATGCGGGCCATCCGCTCGGAGGAGAGCTTCAAACAGCTCCCGATCATCTCCTTGACCGCCAAGGCGATGAAGGGCGACCGCGAGAAGTCGATCGCCTCGGGCGCCTCCGACTACATCACGAAGCCCGTCGATACCGACCAGCTGCTTTCCCTGATGCGAGTCTGGCTGTACAGGTAGTTCATGTCCTCTTCCGTGGGCGCTTCCCGAGAACCGGCGGGTACGAGTAAGCACCCGCCGGCCCGCGGCGACCTCGAGGACGTCGAGCTCTCACTCCTCCTCGAAGGAGTCTTCCGCCACTACGGCTTCGACTTCCGCGAGTACGCGCCGGCTTCGCTCCGGCGGCGAGTCTGGCGACGCGTGCACGCGGAAGGCCTCCAGACGATCTCGGCCCTGCAGGAGAAGCTCCTCCACGACCCAGCTTGCATGGAGCGCTTCCTGCTCGACCTGTCGATCAACGTCACGTCGATGTTCCGCGATCCCTCGTTCTACATCGCGTTCAGGGAGAAGGTCGTGCCTCTTCTCCGGACCTATCCGTTCACCCGCATCTGGGTCGCCGGGTGCTCGACGGGTGAGGAGGTCTACTCCCTCGCGATCCTGCTGCAGGAGGAGGGCGTGTACGAGCGGACGAGGATCTACGCGACCGACATCAACGAGTCGGTGCTCGATCGAGCGCGGTCGGGCGTATTCCCGCTCGACAAGATGCGCGAGTACACGCAGAACTACATCAAGGCCGGCGGGACACAGGCGTTCTCCGAGTACTACCTCGCCAAGTACGACGGCGCGCAATTCCAGCGCTCGCTGACCGAGAACGTGGTCTTCGCGCAGCACAACCTCGTGTCCGACCGGTCCTTCAACGAGTTCAACGTCGTCGTCTGCCGCAACGTCATGATCTACTTCGACCGCACTCTCCAGAACCGCGTGCACGAGCTCTTCTACGAGAGCCTCGCGTCGTTCGGCGTGCTCGGCCTCGGACACAAGGAATCGATCCGCTTCAGCCCGCACGAGGAGAGCTACGAGGAGCTCGACGCGCGCGAGAAGCTCTATCGGAAGATCGGCTAGTCGTGTACGACCTGATCTGCATCGGCGCTTCCTGGGGCGGTCTCCAAGCGGTGGGTCAGGTGCTTGCGGCCCTGCCTGCGGACATCGACGTGCCGATCGTGATCGCCCAACATCGCCACCCGGATTCGCAGGAGGGCGGCCTCGCGCAGCTGCTACGCGCGCAGATCGAACGTCCCGTGCTCGATGCCGAGGACAAGATGCAGATCGAGCCACGACATGTCTACGTCGCGCCTCCCGACTATCACCTGCTGGTCGAGCGTGGCTCCTTCGCGCTCTCCGTGGACGAACGGATCCAGTTCGCGCGCCCCTCGATCGACGTGCTGTTCGAATCGGCTGCCGATGCGTACGGCACCGGTGTGATCGGGATCATCCTTACAGGTGCGAACGATGACGGGGCGCACGGCCTGGCGCGGATCAAGGAGAGCGGCGGCGTGGCTCTGATTCAGGATCCTGAGGGCGCAGCCCGGCGGACGATGCCCGACGCGGCGATCGCGGGGACCGCGGCCGACGCGATCCTGCCGCTCGAAGAGATCGGCAAGTTCGTCTACGGGCTCTGCGTGAAAGTCGCGCCGGTGCGGGAAGCAACGGAGGTCTGATTGGCCAAGATCCTTCTCGTCGACGACCGGCCCGAGAACCTGCTGGCGCTCGAGGCGATCCTCGAGCCGCTCGGCCAGGAGCTCCTCTATGCCCATTCCGGCGAAGACGCTCTGCGCCGGCTCCTGCACGAGGACGCCGCGGTGATCCTGCTCGACGTGCAGATGCCGATCCTGGACGGCTTCGAAACGGCGGCCCTGATCAAGCAGCGCGAGCGGACGCGGCACATCCCGATCATCTTCGTGACGGCGATCTCGAAGGACGACGAGCAGGTCTTCCGCGGGTACGAGACCGGCGCTGTCGACTACGTCTTCAAGCCGTTCAACCCGGACGTCCTGCGCTCGAAGGTTGCGGTCTTCATCGAGCTGAACGAGAAGACCGAACAGCTGCAGCGCCAGGCGGAGCTCCTGAAAGAGCAGGAGCTCGCGGAGGTTCGCCGTGAGAGCGAGGAGCGGTACCGGTTCCTAGCGGAGGCGCAGCCCGACCAGATCTGGACCGCGCTCCCGAACGGCGCGCTCGACTACGTGAACCAACGCGCACTCGACTACTTCGAGCTGCCTTTCGCCGACCTCGTCGAGTCCGGTTGGATGAACGGCGTACATCCCGAGGACCTCTCCCACACTCTGGAGCACTGGCGGAACGCGCTCGCAACGGGCGAGACCTACGAGAACGAGTTCCGCCTTCAGCGCGCCGCCGACCTGTCGTACCGCTGGCACCTGGCGCGCGCTCTGCCCATGCGCGACCGCCAAGGCGCGATTTTGAAGTGGTTCGGCTCGAACACCGACATCCACGATCAGAAGAGGGCGGAGGAGGCCCAGCGGTTTCTCGTCGAGACGGGTGCAGCGCTCGGTAGCTCGCTCGACTATCCCGCCACGCTCGCCACCGTCGCGAGGATGGCCGTGCCGCGCATCGCCGACTGGGCCCGAGTGGACATCCTGGAGGACGGGGAGCTGCGAACGCTTGCCGTCGAGCACATGGACAGCCACAAGGTCGAGCTGGCACTCGAGCTCAGCCGCCGGTATCCCGAGGATCCCGAGGCCGGGCAGGGCCCGCCGCATGTTCTGCGGACCGGTGAGAGCCAGCTCATCGCCGAGATCACCGAAGAGAGGGTCGCCGAGCTCGCGGTCGACGATCTTCACCTCGGGCTCGTGCGCGAGCTCGGCCTTCAGAGCTACATGGGCGTCCCGCTCGTCGTCCGCGACCAGGTTCTCGGCGTGATCTCCTTCGTGGCAGCGGAGTCCGGGCGCCGCTACGGCCCGGACGACCTCGCCCTCGCCGAAGAGCTCGCCCGCCGCGCCGGCATCGCCGTCGAGAACGCTCAGCTGTACCGGGAGGTCGAAGAGCGGGCGCACGCGGCGCGCGTGCTCGAGACGGTCGGCGACGGCGTGTTCCTCATCGATCTGGACGGAGTCGTCCGTCTCTGGAACCGCGCGGCCGAGTCGATCACGAAGCTCTCGCGCTCCGCAGGTCGTCGGCAAGAAGGCCGGTGACGTGCTGCCCGGCTGGGAGCATGCCGCGGCGACAGTCCCACTCGAGCTCGACGGCGAGGAACGCTGGCTCTCGATCACAGGTGTCGCCTTCGATGAGGGCACCGTCTACGCGTTCCGCGATCTCACCGAGGAGCGCGTGCTCGAGCAGATCAGACAGGACCTCGTCTCGACGGTCTCACACGAGCTGCGCACTCCACTCGCAGCGATCTACGGCTCCGCGCTGACGCTGGCACGGCCGGACCTCGACCTCGAGCCCGCGATGCACAAGCGGCTCCTCGAGGTCATCGTCGAAGAGTCGAGCCGGCTCGCGGATATCGTCAACGAGCTTCTGCTCGCAAGCCAGCTCGACGCGGATCGTCTGGTGGTGCACATCGAGGACTGCGACGCGCACACGCTCGCCGAGAGCGTCCTCGAGGCAGCGCGCACTCATCTTCCCGAAGGGATGCGGGTGAAGCTGGAATCGGTCCCCGACCAGTTACCGCGAGTCGCCGCCGACGAAGGGCAGCTGCGTCAGGTGCTCGCGAACATCGTCGACAACGCGGTCAAGTATTCGCCTGGCGGCGGCGAGGTTCGCGTGCGGCTCGAGCCCGTCGGCCGGTACGTGCGCTTCACGGTCGCCGACCAGGGCCTTGGGATCCCCCTTGCGGAGCAGGGTCGGATCTTCGAGAAGTTCTACCGTCTTGATCCCGACATGACGGGCGGGATCGGAGGCACAGGCCTCGGCCTCTACATCTCCCGGGAGCTCGTTCGGCGGGTGGAAGGCCGGATCTGGGTCGAGCCCAACGACGGCCCCGGGTCCGCGTTCCACGTCGAGATTCCGGCTGCCGTACCCTCGGAGGCCCAGAACTCCCCCAAGCGGGCTCGAGCGAGCGCCTAGAGAGGCGCCGACTCGGCGGCGCCGCAGAGAAGCCGACCGGGCTTTGCCCGGGGCGGCCGTCTTGATCAGAAACTCGGGCAAACTCCCCCATGAAGAGGCAAGAAGGCGGCGACAAAGAGTGTGGCTAACCGTATTCGGCAGAGGCCTGGGGCGGACGAGACTGTGAGCATGACAGTGCTGATCGTCGACGACCACCCCAGCTTCCGGGCCAGCGCCCGGACGCTCCTCGAGTCGGAGGGGTACGAGGTCGTCGGCGAAGCCGAGAACGGGGCCGACGCCGTGAAGGCGGCGCAAGAGCTTCACCCGGACCTCGTTCTCCTCGACGTGCAACTGCCGGACATCGACGGCTTCCAAGTCGCCGAACAGCTTCGCCGGCTGGTCGACCCGCCCGCGGTCGTCCTCACCTCGAGCCGCGACCGAGCCGACTATGGGCCCTGCATCAACGTGTGCGGCGCCTGCGGCTTCGTCCCGAAGGCAGATCTGTCCGGAGCCGCGATTGCGGCTCTGCTCGTAGCGTGACGCCTGCCTGGCGCCCCTGGCTGTACTTCGGCCTGGCTGCGCTGATCGCCGATGGGCTCGCCGTAGCCCTGACGGCCACGAGCGACCACGAGCAACACCCCGAGCAGGCGATTGCTTTGGTTCTGTTCGTCAGCTCGTCGTTCATCCTCGCCGGGCTGATCGGGTGGACCAGGCGGCCGCAGAACCGCACGGGAATGCTGATGGTCGCGGTCGGCTTCGGCGTTCTGATCGGCGTCCTCGGGGAGGCGAATCATTCGATCCCCTTCACCCTCGGCGCACTCTTCGGAAGCCTCTTCATCGCGGCTTTCGTGCACCTGCTGCTGGCGTATCCAAGTGGTCGCCTGCTGAGTCGGCGCGCACGAGTACTCGTCGGTGCGGGCTACACGATCGCGTTCCTCGCCCCGCTCGCGGAGTCGATGTTCGCCGACGCGAGAGACCTGCAAGCCCCACGCGTGTCCCGACAACCTCGTCCTGGTCTCCCACGATCATGCCGCGCACGTCGTCGCGACGACGATCTGGACGGCTGCTTCGGTCCTGCTGTTCGCGGCCGTCGTCATGTTGCTCCTCGGTCGCTGGCGCGAGACAACGCCCGGGCTCCGTCGCATCCTCCGGTCGGTCTACCTCTTCGGAGGCCTCAGCATCGTGCTCCTGGCGATCGGGTTCGTCATCACGCCTTTCTCGGGAGTCGGAGCGATCATCGTCAGCGTCGCGCTGATCGCGACCTTCACGACCGTTCCGTTCATCTTCCTCGCCGGCCTGCTGGGGACGGCGATCGCACGCGGCGCCGGAGTCGGTGCGATCTTCAGCTCCGTCCCCGAACGTGCAAGCCCCGGCGAAGTCCAGGAGGGTCTGAGGAGCGCCCTGCGCGACGAGACGGCAGTGGTCGCGTACTGGTACGAGGAGGACGAGCACTACGTCGACGTCGAGGGGAACCGCCTCGATCTTCCGGAGGACACTCGCCGGCGCGTCGTCACGCGACTCGACTACGGCGACCAGCCGGTCGCGGCGATCGTGCACGACGCCGCCCTCCTGCAGGAGCCGGAGCTCCTCGAGGGGGTCGCGAATGCGGCGCGGATCGCACTCGAGCGGGACAAGCTGCTCGTCGAGGTACGCGCACGCGCACAGCGCTATCGCGCCCTGCTGCAGGCGATGCCCGACCTCATGTTCCGGATCTCGCGCGACGGGAGGTACATCTCCTACAACGCGCCGAACGAGCGCGACCTCGTGAACGGCGAGGTCGTCGGGAAGCTGCTCTGGGACCGACTGCCGCACGGACCTGGCCGACCGGGTGCTCGCGTCGGGACGCGCGGCGCTCGGCGGCGACCCCGGTGTGATCGAGTACCACCTCGACTTCGAGGACGGCAGCAGGCGCCACTACGAAGGGCGCTTCGCCGCGAGCGGCGACGACGAATTCCTGATGATCGTTCGGGAGATCACCGAACGGAAGCAGCAACAGGAGGAGCTCGAGGCGTCTCGCCAGCGGATCGTCGCCGCCGGCGACGCCGCGAGGCGAAAGCTGGAGCGGAACCTGCACGACGGCGCGCAGCAGCGGCTCGTGTCCCTCTCGCTCTCACTCCGTCTCGCCCAGAACCAGGTCGCCAAGAGCCCGGCGAGGGCGGAGGAATTGCTCGAAGCATCTCGCGAAGAGCTGATGCAGGCGCTCGAGGAGCTTCGCGAGCTCGCCCGCGGCATCCATCCCGCAGTCCTCACCGATCGCGGCCTCGAGGCGGCCCTCGAGGCGCTCGCCGGCCGCGCGGCCCTCCCGGTCGAGATCGATTGCATTCAGGACGTCGAGCTGCCTCCTCCCGTCGAGGCGGCCGCCTACTACGTCGTGTCGGAGGCGCTCGCCAACATCACCAAGTACGCAGGAGCCTCCGCGGTCAAGGTCAGCATCGGGCAGGTCGACGGCTATGCGCTCGTCGAGGTCGTGGACGACGGCGTCGGGGGAGCGGATCCCACTCGCGGCTCGGGTCTGAGCGGCTTGTCTGACCGCGTGTCCTCGCTAAACGGCAAGCTAGTGATCGACAGTCCACCAGGCGCAGGAACCCGCATCCGTGCCGAGATCCCACTGGAGTAGGCTCTGACCTCGAATCTCCCAGATGGAACGATCACACTCGTCTTCACAGATGTCGAAGGCTCGACGAAGCTCGTGCGCCAGCTCGGCGACGGCTATGCCCTTGTCCTCGCCGACCATCGCAGGCTCTTGCGCGCGGCGGTCGAGAGCTGCAGCGGGCACGTCGTCGACCATCGAGGCGACGAGTTCTTCATGGTCTTCCAGGATGCGAAGCAGGCCGCACAGGCCGTCACCGAGGCGCAGCGCGCGTTTGCAGCTCATGCCTGGCCGGAAGGTGTGGAGCTGCGCGTGCGCATGGGCATGCACACGGGCGAGCCGACCTTCCGCGAAGGCGCCTACTACGGCATCGACGTCCATCGGGCTGCGCGGATCGCGCAGGCGGGCAGCGGCGGCCAGATCCTGGTCTCGAAGCGGACCCGCGACGAGCTCGACTCTACGCACGAGCTCGAGGATCTCGGCGACCACGAGCTGCCGGGGCTCGGAGAGCCGGAGCGCCTCTATCAGCTCAACGTCCCCGGCCAGCTCTCGGCGTTCCCCCCGCTCAGCACAGCTCGGAGAGGTTTTCGCGGCGTGCGCGTAGTCCTCGCCGACGACTCGATCCTGTTGCGCGAAGGAATCGCGCGTCTCCTCGAGGACGCCGGATTCGAGGTAGTCGCCCAGAGCGGCACGGCCGAGGACCTGCTCCGCCACGTCGGCATGCACAAGCCCGACGTCGCGCTGGTGGACATCCGCATGCCGCCGACGCAGACCGACGAGGGACTGGTCGCGGCGAAGCAGATTCGGGAGCGCTGGCCGGAGACGGGCGTGCTCGTCCTTTCGCAGTACGTCGAGCCCGCCTACGCGATGGAGCTCCTCGGCGAGAACGCCGAGGGCGTCGGCTACCTGCTCAAGGACCGGGTCTCGGACGTCGACGAGTTCGCCGCGGCTGTGCGCCGTGTCGCAGAGGGCGGATCCGCGCTCGACCCCGCCGTCGTCTCGCAGCTCGTCGGGCGACGCCGGCGCGACGATCCGCTGGAGGAGCTGACCCCGCGCGAGCGCGAGGTGCTGGAGGCGATGGCCGAGGGCCGCTCGAACCAAGCGATCGCGGAGAAGATGGTGATCACGCTTCGTGCCGTCGAAAAGCACGTGACGAGCATCTTCTCGAAGCTCCGGCTCCCAGCCACCGCAGAGGATCACCGGCGCGTGCTCGCCGTTTTGACTTACCTGCAGTCCTCCGGTTAACCGCACCACAGGAGGCCAGCTAGCCGCCTGGCCCAGCGCGGGCGGCGCTGCGAACCTGTCTGCATGACCGTCGACCAGCTGAACAAAAGACTTCGTTGGCTCGTCCTCGAGCGTCTAGCGCTCGACGACCGCGGAGCGGCGGCGGACGTCCTCGAGCGGAACCAGCGCGAGACCGTTCGTCTGCAGCACAAGCTGGCATATGCGTCTGTCGGGTCTGAGACCCCCGACCGGGTCGCCTAGACCCACTCCTTCCCCGCGTGAAAGCCGCCCACCCTCTGGCGGCTTTCGCCTGTCCGGGGTGCGGTTCTCCCCACCGGCAAGACGCCTGTTGGCCCCATTCTCCGCGGCTTGCTGCGCTGCAAGTCTGAGCTCTGTCATCAAGCGAAGGAGCTGAACCGAAATGTCACCCCTGCAGCGCTCGAACAACATCGCGGCCCGGATGGGTCGCTGGAGCGCAACCCACCGCAAGAAGGCGATTTTCGGGTGGCTTGCGTTCGTCGTCCTCTCGGTCGCAATCGGCGCGTTCGTCGGGACGAAGCAGATCGACCAGAACAACTCGAACGTCGGCGAGGCCCATCGCGCCGACCAGATGCTGCTCGACGCGGGATTCCAGATCGACCCGCAGACCGAGTTCGTCCTGATTCAGAGCAAGACGCGCACCTTCGACGATGCTGCGTTCAAGAGCGTCGTCCAGGACACGATCGTGGCGGTGCAGCCGCACCGCGCGGTCTTCACGAACCTGAAGTCGCCGCTCGACCCGCGGAACCGCACGCAGGTCTCGAACGACGGCCATACGGCGCTCGTCGAGTTCACGATGAAAGGCACCGACAAAGAGGCGAAGAAGGTCATCGACCCGGTCGTCAAGGCAACCGACGGCGTCCAGGCGAAGCACCCCGACTTCTACGTCTCCGAGGCCGGCTCGATCTCCACGGGCAAGGCGCTCGACAAGCTCTTCAACTCACAGCTCGCGAGTGCCGGAGAGCGGTCGATCCCGCTGACGCTCTTGATCCTCGTGCTCGTGTTCGGCGCGGTCGTCGCGGCAGGCATCCCACTCCTGCTGGCCCTGACGGCAGTGTTCGCGACGATCGGCCTGCTCGCTCTGCCGAGCCACCTGATCTCGATGGACCCGAACATCTCCGCCGTGGTCCTGCTCGTCGGGCTCGCGGTGGGCGTCGACTACTCGCTCTTCTACCTCAAGCGCGAGCGTGAAGAACGCGCGGCGGGACGAAGTGCGGAGGCTGCGCTCGAGGCGGCCGCGGCGACGTCCGGTCGCTCGGTGCTGATCTCGGGCGTCACGGTGATGATCGCGATGGCGGGGATGTTCTTCTCCGGCGACAAGGGCTTCATGTCGTTCGCCGTCGCGACGATGACCGTCGTTGCGATCGCCATGCTCGGCTCGCTCACCGTGCTCCCCGCGGTGCTGTCGAAGCTCGGCGACAAGGTCGAGAAGGGACGCATCCCGTTCATCGGCCGCCTGCGGCGAAAGGACGGCGGCGAGAACCGGGTCTGGAGCGCAATCCTCACCCCCGCCCTTCGGCGGCCGCTGATCTCCGCGGTGATCGCGGGCGCGGCGCTCGTCGCCCTCGCCTCTCCGGTCCTCGGCGTGCACACGGCCATCTCCGGGCTGGACTCCCTGCCGAACAGCACGAAGGAAGTCCGGGCCATCCACGCGGTGCAGGATGCGTTCCCAGGCGGGCCGCAGCCGGCAGTCGTCGTCGTCAAGGCGAAGGACGTCAACACTCCCGCCGTCCGCCACGCGATCACAGGGCTGAAGCGGGAGGCGCTCGCTTCGGGTCAGATGTTGACTCCGATCGAGGTCACGCGGAACGCCGACAACACGGTCGCCCGCATCACGATCCCGCTCGTGGGCAAGGGCACGGACGCGAAGTCGAACGCAGCGCTCGCGAGCCTACGCGACCGGATCGTCCCGTCCACCGTGGGCAAGGTCGACGGCGCAGAGTACGCGGTCACCGGCATCACGGCGGCCTCGCACGACTTCAACAGCAAGATGAAGGGCGCGCTGCCGTACGTGTTCGGCTTCGTGCTCGCCTTCGCGTTCTTGCTGCTGCTGGTCTCGTTCCGCTCAGTCGTGATCGCAGCGAAGGCGATCGTCCTCAACCTGCTCTCCGTCGGCGCCGCCTACGGCGTGCTGGTTCTCGTCTTCCAGAAGGGTTGGGGCGAGGGGATTCTCGGCTTCAAGTCGAACGGCGGGATCGCATCCTGGCTGCCGCTGTTCATGTTCGTGATCCTCTTCGGTCTGTCGATGGACTACCACGTGTTCATCCTCAGCCGGATCCGCGAGGCCTACGACCGCGGCATGAAGACCGAGGACGCCGTGGAGCACGGCATCAAGACGACCGCCGGCGTGGTGACGAGCGCGGCCATCGTGATGGTCGGAGCGTTCGCGATCTTCGCGACGATGCCGATCCTCGACATGAAGGAGATGGGCATCGGCCTGGCGGCCGCAGTCCTGATCGACGCGACGATCGTTCGGGCGGTGCTCCTGCCCGCAACGATGCGGCTGCTCGGCGATTGGAACTGGTACCTGCCGAAGTGGCTCGAGTGGCTGCCCCGGCTGGAGCACGAGACCCGCGCTCCGGAGGCGGCCCCCGAGTCGGCCCCGGCTCCTGCACTGGGCGCCTAGCCCTCCACCGCTCCTTCGCTTCGAAGCGCCCCGGCTTGCCGGGGCGCTTCTCGTTGAAGCCCCGCGAGTTGCCAGAAGCCGGAGGCGGGACTCGAACCCACGGCCTCAGCTTTACAAGAGCGCGCTCTACCAACTGAGCTACTCCGGCGCTCACCTCATCGTAGGCGAAGTCTCTGTTGTCTGTTTTGGACACGGCCCAGCCGATCGCGTCGGGCAAGCTGGAGGGATGGAGCATCCCAAAGACATCGGAGACCGCACGACACTCGCCGTCATGCTCGCGCTTCGCGAGTCGGGCTCTGGGGTGCTCGTGCCTTTCGGCGAAAACACACGCTACGACCTCGTCATCGACGATGGCCGCCGCCTCTCGACGGTTCAATGCAAGACGGGCCGGCTACGACGACGGAGCTGTCCGCTTGGAGCGTGTGCAGCAACTACGGCCATCACCGGCAATCCGCAGAATCGCTCGAGCGCGATTATCAAGGCGAGGTGGACTTCTTTGGCGTGCTACTGCCCCGAAACCGACGGCGTCTACCTGATCCCGATCGCCGACCTCCCGAGTGCGCGTCCAGGGAGCACTGCGGGTCGACCGCCGCAAGAACGGTCAGCGGAAGTTCATCCGCCACGCAGCCTCGAATACGAGATCGGGCGCGTGAAGGTTCACGCGCCCGACTCAGTTTCGGACTAGGCAGCGCTGGCGAGATCGTCGACGGAGATCTCGACGACACCGGCCAGCTCGTGCTGCAGCTTGGCCAGCGCGTCGCGCTCCACCTGACGCACTCGCTCGCGGCTCATGCTCAGCTCGCGGCCGATCTGCTCGAGAGACGTGGACTGTCCCTCGAAACCGAACCGCAGCTCGAGCACTCGACGCTCACGCTCGGGCAGTTGCTTGAGCGCATCCCGGACGAACTTCCGGCGCAGTGCGTCACCGGCCTCCTCGGACGGATCCACGGCGCTCTCGTCGGCGAACAGATCGCCGAACTCGCCGTCACCGTCGGAGCCGATCGCCTGGTTCAGCGAGACGGATGCCTCGACCGCGCCGAGAGCCTCCTCGACGTACACCAGGTCGAGCCCGGTCGCCTTCGCGAGCTCCTCGACCGTCGGGTCTTCACCGGTCGCCGCCTGGATCCGCGACCGCGCGCGGGCCAGCTTGACGCGCCGCTCGTGCACGTGAGTCGGGATCCGGATCGTCGCGGACTGGTTCGAGACCGCCCGCTGACACGCCTGGCGGATCCACCAGGTGGCGTAGGTCGAGAACTTGTAACCACGACGCCAGTCGAACTTCTCGACGGCGCGGTTCAGCCCGATCACACCCTCCTGGATCAGATCGCCCAGCTGCATGCCGCGACCCTGGTAGCGCTTCGCAATCGAGACCACCAGCCGAAGGTTCGAATTGATCATCCGCTCCTTGGCAGCGCGGTCACCGCGCTCGACACGCTTCGCGAGCGCGACCTCCTCGGCGGCGGTGAGCAGCTGATAGCGACCGGCGGCGTTCATGAACAGCGTCAGGCTGTCCGTCGTTCCGGAAATCTCTGCTGCAGCCCGCACGCGGGGTGCCGGCGTGTCGTCCTCGTGAGGGACGATTTCGATGCCCTTTTCCTCGAGCTCCGCGCGGAGCTCGATCAGGTCCTCCTCCTCGAGCTCGTTCGCCACGGCGAACGCCTCCAGGGTCGTCTCCTCGATGCTGCCGAGATCCTCGGCCTCATGGAGAAACGACTGCAGATCAAGTTCAGCAAGGTTCGTCAGCTTCGTTCAGCTCCTCTCTTGGTTCCTGGTTCTCACTTCTAGGCCCGTTTGCGGCGGTCCAATCCGGACGACGCCTCGTGGCCTCGTACGTGTAATAACGAACGAATGTGCCCCAGGATTCCCGTTTTTAAGCGTTTAGAGCAGGACTTGCCGGGATTTCTGGTGCTGGAGAATCTTCCTCTTCACCCGCTGGAGCGCGTTGTCGATCGTCTTCGTGTCACAGCCTAGATCTTCTGCCATCTGCTCGTAGGATTCACCCTCCAGATAGAGCCGGAGGGCGTCCGCCTCGAGCTCGGAAAGCCCGCTGCCAAGCGTGAAAACGAGGCTCTGGAGCTCCTCGGTGGAAATGACGCAAACGGAGGGGTCGTTCACGCTCGGCCCGGGAAGGGCGTCCCCGAGGGTGCACTCGCTGTCGGATTCCTGGCCGGCGGGGGTGTGGCTGAAGGAGACATAGGTGTTCAGAGGCGCGTGCTTGAACCGGGTGGCGGTCTTGATCGCCGTGATGATCTGGCGGGTGACGCAGAGCTCCGCGAAGCTCCTGAACGAGGTCTCCTTGTCGGCCCGGAAGTCGCGAACCGCCTTGTAGAGGCCGATCAGCCCCTCCTGGACGAGGTCCTCGGAGTCGCCGCCGGCGAGGAAGTAGGAGCTCGCCTTCAGGCGGACGAACCCTGTGTAGCGGCGGATCAGGGCATCGAGGGCGCCGCTGTCGCCGTTCCGCGCGCGCATCACGAGCTGAAGATCTTGGAGCTCTCTTTCGGCCTTCTGCGCGGCGGTTGCCGGTCGTGCGGCCATCCTGGCCTCCCCCGGGGTCAGGGGCAAGACGCGAAGTCTCACCCTAAGGTTGAGGGAGAAGATAGCAAGGACCGCCGGGCTTTACAAGACGTTTGCAATGGACCCAGGATGTTACGAACGTACGTTCGTCAGGCCGGTACGAGCGCCCTCGCCTCGACTTCGGCGAGGAGCGCGTCGACCGTCTCCTGCAACTGCTCCCGGAGCGACTCGTCTTCGAGCCGGCCGGTCTCGTCGAAGCGTGTCGGCGCATGACCGACCGCAACTTCGCCTTCCACCACCCGCGCCCCGATGGCTGCGAGGACTTTCCGCAGGTCCGCCTGGGCCCAGACAGCCCCGAAGGCACCGGTGCTCGCGCCGACGACGGCGACCGGCTTGTTCCGGAGCGTGTTCGTTGCGAGAGGCCGGGAGACCCAGTCGAGAGCGTTCTTCAGCGAGCCCGGAATCGAAGAGTTGTACTCGGGCGTCGCGAAGAGGACCGCGTCCGCTTCGCCGATTGCACTGCGCAGCGCCGCTACCGACATGGGCGCGACTTGGACGTCGTCCCCCTCGTCGTACGGGGGCACCGCCTTCACACCCTGGTAGAGGACGAAATCGACCTCCGGGGGAAGCAGCTCCTCCGCGGCGCGGAGGAGCTTCGTGTTGTACGAGTCCGGGCGCAGGCTCCCCGAGATCGCAAGAACCTTCATCGCGCTTACGCCTCCTTGACGAAGTAGAGCTCGGCCGAGAGCTGGACCTCGTTCTGCCAGCGCCGGTTTCCGTCGGCAAGCGGTGCGTTCCAATTGACGCCGAACTCGGTGCGGTCGACCGTCGTGTCGAGCCGCAGCCGAGAGCTTCTCGCTCCCGGCTGTAGTCGCCGTGATCGGCTCCGCGATCGTGCCTGTCAGCTCGACCGGCTTCTCGACGCCGTTGATCGTGATGCCGCCGCGGACGACGACCTCGTCACCCTCGTTGACGATCTCCCTGGACTCGAAGCTGAGCTCGGGGTAGCGCTCGGCGTCGAAGAAGTCGGGCGACTGCAGGTGGGCGGCCAGGTTCTCGTCCTTCACGTCCACGCTTGCGACCTTCGCCGAGCCGGTCAGGACCGGGCTGTCGCCCTCTGCGACGAGCCTCCCGGCCTCCGTTTCGCGGAACTGGCCGCGGAAGGTGCCGGCGAGGTAGTCGACCTCGAAGCCGATCGTCGAGTGGACCGGATCGAGCGTCCAGGTGCCGGTCGGCAGGCCGGTGCGGGTGTCTGTCGTGATGCTCATTTACACTCCTCCTTGAGTACGCTATAGTTGAGTACGCAATCAATAGTAGCGAGGAAAGATTGTCTAGTCAAGTATTGATCCAACAAGCTTCTGCCCTGGATGCCTGGGTGCGCCTCCTCCGGGGGCACGCCTCGGCGACCCGTGCCATGAGCGCCCAGCTCGTGGCCGAGCACGGGCTGACGATCAACGACTACGAATGCCTCCTTTACCTGGCCCAGGCCGAAGAGGGCCGGATGAGGCGGGTCGACCTCGCCGAACAGCTGATCCTGACCGCCTCCGGGGTGACCCGGCTCCTGGACGGCCTCGAACGGGCCGGTTGGGTCGAGCGGGCGTCCTGCTCGAGCGACCGGCGCGTCACCTACGCGGTCCTCACCGCCACCGGCCGGGCGAAGCTGCAGGAGGCGGCCGACTCGCACATCACCGGGGTGCGGACATTCTTCGAGGAGCGCTTCAGCGCGGACGAGATCGAGACCCTCGCCCGGCTGCTCGGCCGGCTGCCCGGCGCCGGCGAGGCGGTCGACGAAGCAAGCTGTTCGGGCTAGCCGCCGCCGCGGCGCATTCGCTCTAGCTTTTCGCGCGTCTCAGGGTCGAGCGTGTCGCGCAGATGGTGCGGCGGGTTTTCGCTGTGCGTGACGGCCTCGAGATCTCCGAGGAAGGTGGCAGACGATTGCTTCTGCACCTCCCGGCCGGATGTCCCACGCACGGCGACGTCCGAGGAGACGAGGCAGACCACCTCGTTGTCACGGTTTTCGGCGGCGAGGCGCTCGAGCATCGTGTCCGCGTTCTTCGCGTAGCGGACTTCGAGCGGCCCGTACGACTCGTCGGCGCCGGAGCCGTCGAAGACGAGGAAGCCACGCGCGCCCTTCAGCGCGACGAAGCTGGCGAGCTCGTCGCGCAGCTGGCGCAAGTCGTTGTAGTTCCCGGCGTGAAGGAGGTTGTGTCCATCGAAGAGGTAGAGCGTGGGATCAGCCACGTTGCCGCCTCGCTTCGTAGAGCATCAGCGCAGCGGCAACGCTGACGTTCAACGACTCGACGTTGCCGGCGAGCGGGATCGAGATCGCGTCGTCGCACGTCTTGCGCACGAGCGGGCGGAGTCCCTTGCCCTCGGCGCCGAACACGAGCGCGACGCCACCGGTCAGGTCGGCGTCCCACATCGACGTCTTCGCGTCGCCGGTCGCCGCGTAGATCCAGAAGTCGCCGCGCTTCACTTCGCCGAGGTAGCGCGCAAGGTTCGGGACGACTGCAACCGGAAGGTGCTCGATTGCACCCGCTGAGGCACGCGCGACCGCGGGCGTCACGGTGGCGGAGCCGTGTGCCGGAACGACGACGCCGGTCGCGCCGGCTCCCTCTGCGCTGCGGATCACGGCGCCGAGATTGCGCGGGTCGGTGACCTGGTCGAGGCAGGCGAGGAGCGGACGCTCCGCCGCGGCGAGCTCCCAACCGTCGGCGTACTTGTAGGGCTCGCACCACGCGAGCACGCCCTGGTGGTCACGAGTTCCCGCAGCTTCGCTCAGCTCCCGCTCGGGCTTCACCTGAAGTCTCGGGCGCTCGACCTCGCTCAGCCAGGGCTCGGACTTCACCGCCCGCTCGGTCGCCCAGAGCTCGAGCACTTCCCGCGGCCCGCGCAGCGCTTCCCGCACCGGGCGGCGCCCATAGAGCTGGTCGCGCGTCATCGCGGGACGAGCTGAAACCCGTCGGCCACGTCGCGCGCCTCCCAACCTGCGGCCTCGATCTCGGCACGGAGCCGGTCCGCCTCGTCGAAGTCGCGCGCGGCGCGTGCCTCCTGCCGCTGCTTTGCGAGCTCGACGATCTCGCTCGGTGCTTCCTGCTCTTCGGCAAGCGACGCGAGGCCGAAGATGTCCAGAGCGCGACGCAGCAGCTCGTGGTCGCGCCAGCCGTGCATCACGGCGAGCGCATCGGGGGTGTTGAAGTCGTCCTCGAGCGTCGCCTCGAAGCGCTCCCATTCTCCGGGCGGTGCAGGCTCGGATGGCGCACGGAACACTTCGCGGAACCCGTCGACTCGCGCGGCCGCCGCGGCGAGCGTCTCGTCGGAGAAGTCGATCGGCTTCGACCAGTGCGCGGTGAGGAAATAGACGAGCACGGTCTCGCGTCCCCACTGCGCAATCGCGTCTCGGATCGTGACGACGTTCCCCTCGGACTTCGACATCTTCGAGCCGGTGAAGCGAAGCAGGCCGTTGTGCGTCCAGATCTGCGCGAAGTCGTGGCCGAGCGCGCGTGACTGCGCCAGCTCGTTCTCGTGATGCGGAAAGACGAGGTCGAGCCCGCCGCCGTGAATCTCGAAGGCCGGCCCGAGCAGCTCCTCCGCCATCACGGAGCATTCGATGTGCCAGCCCGGCCTGCCACGCCCCCAGGGTGAGTCCCACCAGGTGTCCTCGTCGGGCTTGTTCGCCTTCCAGAGGGCGAAGTCGCGTGGGTCCTCTTTGCGCGGGTTCGGCTCCTGCTCCTCGACCTGGTCCGGACGCTGGCCCGACAGGCGTCCGTATTCCGGGAACGACGCGACCCGGAAGTAGACGTCTCCTTCCGACTCATACGCGTGACCGCTCTCGATCAGATCCGAGATGAAGCGGATGATTTGGGGCACGACTTCGCTCGCCTTCGGAAGCGCGTCGGGTCGGCCGAGCCCGAGCTGGTCGGTGTCCTCGAGGTACCACTGCGTCGCACGCGCGGCGAGGTCGGCGCTTGCGCCGGGCGCAGCTTCGTAGATGCGGTCGTTGATGTCCGTGATGTTGTGGACGAGCGTCACGTCGTAGCCGCGGGAGCGCAGCCAGCTGCGCAGCCACATGCCGAGGATGTACGGCCGCGCGTTGCCGATGTGCGCGCGCTGGTAGACGGTCGGCCCGCAGAAGTACATGCGGACGGGTGCGGGCGGCGGCGGAAGCTCCTGCTTCCTCCGTGTCAGCGTGTCATAGAGCTGCATCGATCCTGCGCAGTGCTTCGTCGCGCGGGAGCGCGGCGATCACGGCCCACAACTCGGGGCCGCGTTCCTGGCCGGTCAGCGCGAGCCGGACCGCCTTCAGGTTGCCGCCGACGGCCTTGAGCTCCCGGACGAGCGCGCGTGCGTCGAGCGTGCCGTTCGCTCGCTCGACGAGCTCGCGGAAACGTTCGAGCGTCTCCGCGGCGTCGACCTTCACCGGCTTGGGCGCCGTGAGGATCGCCTTGGCGTACTTGCGCGCCTCGTTCAGGTCCCGCGCGCCGCGCAGTGCCGGCACGACCTCGACCGGCGCGTCGGCGTACTTTGCAAGCTCCTCGTCGTCCATCGCCTCGATCGCCTCGATCGCGAGGCGCCGGATGCGCGGCAGGTCGTAGTGCACGTCGTGCTGCGGGATACCGAGCTCCTCGAGGTAGCGGCGCACCGCTTCCCCGGGGATGCCTGCTTCGCGCAGCGATGCGACGGTCGCGCCTGGTGCGCGCTTGGCGAGCTTCTTGCCGTCCTCGCCGAGGATCAGTCCGTGGTGCACGAATTCGGGCGGCGTCGCCCCGAGCGCCTGGAAGAGCCGGCGGTGCAGCTCCTCGTTCGGCCGGTGGTCGAAGCCGCGGACGATGTGCGTGATGCCGAAGTCCGCATCGTCGACGACGCTCGCGAGGTGGTACGTCGCGGTTCCGTCCTCGCGCAGCAGCGTGATTCCGTCGAAACGCTCGCCCAATTGCGCGCCGGCCTCGCTGTAGCGTTCCTGCCGCTCGCTCTGGCGGACCGGGCCCTCCTCCCAGGTGAGCCCGAGCCACTCGAGGTCTCGGATGATCTCCTCTTCTCCGCCCGGCACGTTTCGCTGCGGATCGGTGTCGTCGATCCGAAGCAGCATCCAGTCTCCGAGGCCGCGGTTGGCGACGGCGCTGAGGGCGTTACCGACGTGCAGGGAGCCGGTCGGACTGGGTGCGAATCGGACTCTCTTCATCGGGGTCCCAGTCTACGAGCCGCGTCCACAGCGCCCACAGGATGACTGCGGCGATCACTATGAGGCTCCAGGCGACCGTCACGCGCGGCTGCAGGACGTTCGGGATCTCCCAGGTCGTCCAGCCCCGCTTGACGACCTGCTCGATCCAGATGTCGTTCGCGAAGTTCGCGATCCCGTAGCAGAACATGAGGGCCAGGTACGCGGCCAGCCCCTGCCGCAGCCCATAGCGTTTGACGTCGCCGACCCGGCGCGAGAGCAAGAGTGCGGCGAGCACGAGCAGCACCCCGTCCATCCCGTGGTGGTGGCCGTGGTGCACCGCCGGAGCGAAGGTCGGCAGGCCGGGCCGCTCGGGCAGGAACTCGCCGCTCTGGAAGAGCCTGCCGAGCAAGGGCACGCCGTTGAGGTAGAAGCCGAGCTCCGCGGCGAGCCAGGGAAGGGCGGCGAACAACAGCACCGACGCGATCGCCACTCGAAACCAGTCTGGCCGGCGCCAGGCTCGTTTCGTGAGCCCGCCGGCGCGCGCGACGACGTCCGTCAGGAGAATCGCGAGCAGCACGCCCACTGCGGCGAAGGCGTTCACGGGCCTGGCGTCGAGATCGGACTCCTTGACGACGCCGGGCCAGAGCATGACGGCGCAGAAGGCGCAGGCGACGATCGCGGCGACTCTGTAGCCGCGAGCCGGCAGTCGCTCGTAGACCAGTGCGAGCACCGCCAGCGCAACGAGCGCAACCGGGAAGTTGACGAACAGAATGGCGCGGCTGAGTCCGCCTTCGATTCCACTGCCGGACACGTGATAGAGCTCGCGGACGGGAAGGCGGCTGTAGGTGACGAGGATCTCCGCCGCCACGACGACGAAGATCATCCAGACGAGGACGACCTCGACCGGCAGCCCGACGGCCTGTCCCTTTCCTGCCCGCAAGATCAGCCGCCATCCAGGGTACGCTCGCCGCCGTGGAAGGTCTACTGCTCGGGTGGTTCGCCGAGAACGGCCGTGACCTCCCCTGGCGGCGGACGCGGGATCCGTACGCGATCCTCGTGTCGGAGGTGATGCTGCAGCAGACGCAGGTGGAGCGAGTCGTGCCGCGCTATCTGGAGTGGCTCGAACACTGGCCGACGGTCGAGGCGCTGGCGGAGGCGTCGCCGGCGGCGGTGATTCGCGAATGGCAGGGGCTCGGGTATAACCGCCGCGGCCTGAACCTGCATCGCGCCGCGCGGCGGATCGCGGCGGAAGGGTGGCCCGCTGATCTGACGGAACTCCCTGGCGTGGGGCCTTACACGGCTGCGGCGGTGGGAAACTTCGCGCTCGGTCGTGACGTCCTGCCGGTCGACACGAATGTGAGCCGCATCCAGGAGCGGACGGGACATCGGTTCTCCGCCGCAGCGGGGCAGGCCTTGATGGACCTCGGCGCAACGGTGTGCCTGGCGCGGATTCCGCGTTGCGGAATCTGCCCGCTCAGAAGCGAGTGCCCCTCGCGAGGCCGTCGCTACGAACCGCAGCGCAAGCAGTCCCCGTTCGAGGGCTCGTTCCGCCAGCGCCGAGCGCAAACGCTGCGCCTGGTCGCGGAGGCGAAGCGCCCACTGAGCGAGCTCGACCCGAAGGCAGTCGAGTCCCTGGCCCGGGACGGCCTGGTCCAGGTCGAACCCTGTGGAAGGTTCGTCACACTTCCGTGACCATGTCCGACACCGGGACGTGGCCGTAGTAGCTCCCCGGGGAAACGCCCGCCCCGACCCGAGTCCCGGAGCCCCGCGACGCTTCGGTGACACCAACGGCACCATGTCCGACACCTGGACGTGGTTCGACGAGACGTGACGCCTCGGGCGGCTGCCGGATCGCTACGATCCCGCCGTGATCGCGTCGATCTGGCTCTTCCTCCTCCCGCTGTACGTCCTCACCTTCGTGCTCCTGATCTTCGGGACGTTTGCGCTCCTCGGCCGGATCAAGGGCGGGCGCTACCTCAAGCCGATCATCGCCGGGCTGATGAAGCTCCCCCTGATCGGCCGCCTGATGAAGAAGGCCTCACAGGCGGCACTCGAGCGGCAGAACCCCGAGCTTGCGAGCGCCGTCAAGAAGCTCGAACGCTCCGGCGTCGCCCGGGATCCCATGCGCGCGCAGCAGGCGCTCTCGCGGCTCAGCGCCTCCGAGCGCCAGGCCTATATGGACGCGACCGCAGACCAGACCGAGAACATCGCGCAAAACCGGCAAATGCGCCGGCAGCTCGAACGCGCCCGCAAGGGCAAGCGCCGCTAGAGCCGGTGCCGTAACCAGACGTTCGGCTCGACGTGGCGACCGCGCCCGTCACGCACGTACAGCGGCGCCAGCATCTCCGGGACGACGTAGTCGCCGTCCTCGGGGAACCGCATGCCTGTCCACTCCTCCCAGTCCGACACCGGGCAGTCCATGACCATCGATTCCGGCGCCACCGCGAGGATCTCCCCGCCGATTCGCTCGTGCACGCGAATCCATGGATCGAAGTGCTCGCCATCCTCGCGACGCCACTCCGCATATCGCTCGATCGGGATCAGCGGATACCTCGCCTTGAGAGTCGGACGAACGGGAGCGATCAGCTCCCGCAACCCTCCGGCCCGAGCCGCGGCACGCATCTCCTCCAGCATCCGAGCGGCCAACCCTTGACCCTGCCGGTCCGGCCGAACAGAGATCGCGAGCGCACACAAGACATCCGGCTCGCGGCCGCTCTCGAAAGCACGCAGGAACCCCTCGTCCCAACCGGCCGGCAGGTCAGCGTCGCTCCCATCCCACGGCGTCGGCACGGAGTGCAGCTCGGCGACCAGCTCGTCACCCTCGACGAGCGCGAGCTGGAAAGCCGGAAAGTCGTCGTACAACCGACCCCAGTACTTGTTACCCGGGACGTTGTTCTGCAGGTACTCCGGAAACGTCACCTGGGACAACACCTCGTACCGGATCGCCTGCAGATCCGGAGCGTCCGCGTAACGGACGAGCCTCAAGAGCGTTCGACGAGCGCGACCGCCTGCGCCGCGAGCCCTTCGCCTCGACCGGTGAACCCGAGACCGTCGGTCGTCGTCGCGCGCACGTTGACCGGAGCGCCGACGAGAGCGCTCAGCACCTCCCCCATCTCCAGACGCCGGTCGGCGATTCGCGGCTGCTCTCCGATCAGGACGCAGTCCGCGTTCACGACCGCATACCCCGCGTCTCGGACCTGAGCCACCGCGTCGCGCAACAGCTCCAGCGACGAGACGCCCACCGGCGTCGAGCCGTCCGAGGGAAAGAGCGAGCCGATGTCACCGAGCCCCGCAGCCCCCAGTACCGCGTCGATCAACGCATGCGTGACCACGTCCCCGTCGGAGTGACCGGCGAGCCCGCGCGGCGAGTCGAAGGTCACACCACCGAGCACGAGCGGCACACCGTTCGCGAACGCGTGCGCATCGACTCCCAACCCGACCCGCAAGCTCATCCGAGCGGCTCCTGGCGAGCGCGGCGCCGCTCGAACACCGTGACGGTGTCGTATCCCACGGAACGCAGCAACTCGAGTGCCTTGTCGAAGTCGCGGCCGACGAGATCCGGCGAATGCGCATCCGAGGCGAGCGTCGCCGGCACGCCGGCGTCGCGACACGCCTGAAGAAACTCTGGATGCGGATACAGCTCACCGACCGGCTTGTGCAACCCCGCCGTCGAGACTTCGACGGCAACGCCTGAATCCGCGATCGCAGCGACGGCCGGCCCGTAGTCGAAGGACTTGGGACGCTCACCGAAGATCTTCACGAGATCCGGATGAGACAACGAGTCGAACAGACCGCTGCGAGCAGCCGCAGCCAGCGTCTCGAAGTACAAGCGCCAGGACTCCTCGACGCCAAGCACGTCCAGCATCCTCGGCTCCTCGCCGTCGACGCCGAGCCCGTCGACGAAGTGCACCGACCCGAGCAGGTAGTCCCACGGATACGGCGCAAGGATCGCGCGCGTCTCGTCCTCACGACCTGGCACGTAGTCGACCTCGAGCCCGAGCTTCACGGGCAGGCCGCGCTCCCGCGCCTCGATGACCGCAGCGACGTACGGATCGATGTCGTGCACGCAGCGCTCCACCTGGTACGGAACCTCCCACAGGGAACGACTCTGGGTGAAGTAGTAGATGTGCTCCGTGAACCCGATCTCGTCCACGCCGGCGGCACGAGCCGCCGAGACGAACGGATCGACCGTCCACGTGTCGAGAGAGATGTCTTCACGCCGGTTACGGAGATGCATGTGGTAGTCGACGATCACAGCAGTGCAGCAACGCGCTCGAGATCGCCTGCGTCCGTGACCTTGATCAGCCTCGGATCGCCCTCGACCACCTTCACCTTGCCACCGCGCGCCTCGACGAGGGAGGAGCAATCGGTCGCGGCGTTCACGTCACCCGCGTAGTAAGCCTCACGTAGAACCGAAGCGACGAACGCCTGCGGCGTCTGCACCGCGCGCAACTGGTCGCGGGGCAGCGTCTCGACGACACGGTCGCCGTCAACGCGCTTCACCGTGTCCGCGAGCGGCAATCCGGGAACGGCCCCATCCCAGCCCTCGTTCAGGGCCGTGACGACCCGCTCGATCACGTCCTCCTCGAGCAGAGGCCGAGCCGCGTCGTGCACGAGCACGACCGCCGCATCCTCCGGCACCTCCGCGAGTGCCCGCGCGACGGACTCACCTCGCGTCGCTCCTCCGACGACGGCCGCGCTCACCTTGCTGCAGCCGAGCTCCTCGGCGAGCAGGATCACGGGCTCTTCCCAACCCGGCGGCGCGGCCACGACGATGAACTCGACCCAGTCCGAAGCGTCGAGCCGCCGCAGGCTTTCCGCGAGCAGGGGCTCGTCGCCCAGTCGGGCAAACGCTTTCGGCCGATCTGCACCGAGCCGGTCCCCGCTACCCGCTGCAGCGAGGACGGCCCAGACGCTCACCTCGAGGTGGCGCGCGCCTTCGTTGTGGACTTGGCCTTCGCGGCCGGCTTGGCGGCGGTGGTCTTCTTCCGCGCGACTGTCGGCTTCGGCTTCGCGGCCGTCTTCGAAGCGACCTTCGCAGGCTTCGCAGCGGTCGTCTTCTTGCGACCACCGTTGCTGCTGCCGTTCGGGCCTCCGAGGAGCACGCCGTCGAGCCACTCCGCGGCCTCTTCCTCGTCCATGTCCTTGGCGTACATGAGCTCGCTGGCAAGGATCTTCTTGGCCTTCACGAACATCTGCTTCTCACCGGTCGAGAGACCCTTTTCGCTGTCACGCAGGGAAAGGTTCCTGACGACTTCCGCAAGCTCGAGGATGTCGCCGGTCTTCATCTTGTCGCGGTTGTGTTTGAAGCGGCGATTCCAGTTCTTGGGCATCTGCGTGCCCCCGCCGGTCAGCGCCTTAACGACCACTTTCACCATGTCCTCGCCGATCACCTTGCGGAGGCCAACGGCCTCGGCGTTCTCGGACGGGACGTTCACCGTCATGTCGTTGTGAAGGATCTTGATGGTCAGGTACTCGCGCTTTTCGCCGAGAACCTCACGCTTTTCCTTCTTTACGACCGTACCTGCTCCGTGGTGCGGATACACCACTTTGTCGCCGACCTTGTACAAGCCCGCCCCTTTCCGTCCTTATGTGACCGCGAAGCCGGCGGGTGATTCCGCCGGCCTAGGAGTACAAGTCTAGCAAAAGGCGCTGGAAATGGCCGCCTTTTTGTGAAAATCCCTGCTAACCCCCGCTTTCGCCCACCACCCGGCGGAGAATCGGCGCGCAGGCGGCCAGGACCACCGCCACGGCGCACAGGAACAGGAACCCGCCGCGCAGGCTGGAAGCGCCCGAGACCGCCCCGATGAGGGCCGGCCCGGCGACGAACCCGAGATAGCCGAGGATCGCCACGGTCGAGAGCGCCGCCCCGCGGCCTCCCTCGCCGCCGAGCCGGCCGGCCAGGCCGAAGAGCGTCGGCGCCGAGAGTGCCAGTCCCCCACCGGCGATCACGAACCCGGCGAGTGCGACCGCCGCATTCTGTGAGGTGGCGGCGATCGCGAGTCCCGTCGCCGAGGCGAGGCCGGCGAAGAGCATGCGCCCCGGCACCGACGGCCAGTCGACCTTCTGCGCCAGGACTCGTCCCGTCACCATCGCGCCTGCGAAGAGACCCGGGCCGAGCCCGCTCACCGCCGGGCCCGCGTTCAACGTCCGCTCGAGGAAGAGCGCGCTCCACGCCTCCAACCCGTTCTCGACGAGGAACGCGAGCGCGAGGACGAGGCCGACGACGACCAGCGGGCGCTCGAGCCGCGCGCGGCGCTGACGTGGCGCCGGCTCGGGGTACGGCCCGCGGTTCACGAGCGCCGCCGAGGCTCCGACGACGGCAACCCCGGCAAGGATCCACGACGGATTCGCGCCCGCGTGACGCAACAGGCCCGCGCCGATCCCGCCGACCACCACACCGCCCGAGAACGAGGCGTGCAGGCCGTCCATGATCCTGACCCCGTGCATCGCCTCGAGCCGCGAGGCGTGGCTGTTGATCGAGATGTCGAGCAGCCCGGTCGCGATCCCGATCAACGCGAGGAAGACGACCAGCATGCCGACCGAGCGCGCGAGCCCCGGCAAGGTCGCGACCAGCCCGAAGAAGACGAGAAAGATCGGGACGAGCCGCGCACCGCCGAATGCGTCGGCCAGACGCCCCGCCACGAGCATCGCCGGCAGAGCGGCGAGCGCGACGCAGAGCAACGCCAGCCCGAGCTGCGCGTCGCTCGCGCCGGTGGCGCGCTGGATCGCCGGGAGGCAGGCAGCCCACGCGCCCCAGAACAATCCGAAGACGGCGTAGGCCGCGGCGAGACCGCGAGCCCGCCTCAGAGCTGCAAGTACCTCTCCACGAGGTTCTGTTCCTGAAGCCGTCGCAGCCCTTCGCGGATCTCACGCGCACGCACGGCGCCGACGCCGCTGATCGCCTCGAGATCGCTCTGCGACGCGCGGACGATCGCGTCGAGATCGCCCAGACCGTTCACGACCTTCTTGACGACGCCTTCGGGCAGGCGCGGGATCCGCGACAGGATCCGGAAGCCTCGCGGCGTCACGGAGTGATCGTGCGGATTCACGTCGCGCGGGAACCCGAGCAGCTCGGCCAGCCGCTCCGATTCGAGGAGCTGCCGGTACGGGAGAGCGTGCAATCCCTCGAGCGCAAGCTCGGCACGAGGGCCTGCGCCGTCCGCGTGGTAGTCGTGGACGACCATCGCGCGCTCGGCCGGGACCTCCCGGATGAGCTCGTGCAGCTGCATCTGGATCAGCCGCGCCTCGGCTCCGAGCTCGACGCAGTCGCGCTCGATCTCCGCCGCCATCCGCGTCGTCATCTCCGCGCGCTGCAGGACGACGAGCACGTCGTCGAGCACGACCGCGTTCTGGAACTCGAGCGCGGTCAGGCGGGCCACCACCTGCTGCAGCCGCTGGCCGTACGTGTCGAGGGTCGCGAGGGCCTGGTTCGTCTTCGCCAGCACCTCCGGCACGGCCTCGAGCTGATAGCGGGTCGGGCCCACGTAGGCGGAGATCGTCGCGCGCTGCTGCGAGATGGAGATCACGAGGGCGCCCGTCTGCTTCGCGACGCGCTCGGCGGTGCGGTGCCGGGTGCCGGTCTCGACCGACGGGATCGTGGGGTCTGGCATCAGCTGGACGTTTGCGTAGGCGAGCTTCGTCAGCGACGGGTTGACGATGATCGCGCCGTCCATCTTCGCCACCTCGTACAGGAGCTGTCCGGTGAAGGCGACGTCGAGGCGAATCCCACCGGAGAAGAGGAACGACAGCTCGTTCGGGTCGCCGATGACGATGAGCGCGCCTTCGCGGGAACGGATGATGTCGTCCATCCCCTGGCGCAGCTCGGTGCCCGGCGCGATCCGGCGGAGCGCGGCCAGCAGCTCGGGGTCACGCCGTGGATCGTCCTCCGACGGCGTGCGCATAAAGCCCAGGGCGGCGGCCTGTGTTTCGGGCATCACCGTAAGTTTGCCAGGCTCACCCCGCAAGCTCGGACTCCGAACCTCTGGCCGACGCGACGGAACAGCACGAAAAGCCGCTAACTGAGCCCGGCGGCGATGGCCTTCGGCAGCGTCTCTGCCTGCACCACCTCGAGCTTGCGCCCACTGCCCTTCGGCGTGTCAGCAGGCGCGATCACCGCCTTGAGCCCGAGCTTCGCGCACTCCTCGAGCCGACGGTCCGCCTGCGCCGCCGGACGCAAACGTCCCGTCAGCCCGATCTCGCCGAACACGGCCAGACCTTCACGCGTCGGTACACCCTTCGCAGCGGAGGCGATCGCCAGCGCGACGGCGAGATCCGCCCCCGGCTCGTCGATCCGAACGCCACCGGCAACGTTGACGAAGACATCCGCGCTGCCGAGCGCAATGCGCGCGTGCCGTCCGAGGACGGCGACGATCATCGCGAGCCGCTTCGGGTCGACACCGGTCGCGACTCGCCGCGGCATCGCCAGATCGCTCGGCGCGACGAGCGCCTGGATCTCGAGCAAGATCGGCCGCGTTCCCTCGAGCGCGCACGCGACGGCAGAGCCGATCTCACTGCCGGCCGTGCGGCCGAACAGCTCCGACGGATCGGGAACTCCGACGAGACCCGTTCCGGTCATCTCGAAGACGCCGAGCTCGTTGGTCGAGCCGAAGCGGTTCTTGGTCGCGCGCAAGACGCGATGTGCGTGATACCGGTCGCCCTCGAACTGCAGGACGCAGTCGACGAGGTGCTCGAGCACGCGCGGGCCGGCGACAGAGCCGTCCTTCGTCACGTGGCCGACGAGGATCGTCGCGACGCACAGCTCCTTCGCCGCGCGCATCAAGCGCCCGGCGGCCTCGCGTACCTGCGCGACCGAGCCCGGCGCCGACCCGACCTCCGACGAATACAGGGTCTGCACGGAGTCGATCACGCAGACGTCGGGCCGCTCGGCCTCGAGCGTCGCCAGCACGGTCTCGAGCTCGGTCTCCGCCAGGATCTCGACCTTTTCCCCGCCGCCGAGCCGCTCGGCGCGCAGCTTCACCTGCGCAACCGACTCCTCGCCGGTGACGAGCAAAGCGCGCCGCTCCTTCGACATCTCCGCGAGCGCGCTGAGCAGGAGCGTGGACTTCCCGACCCCGGGCTCGCCGCCGACGAGCACGAGCGACCCGGGAACGAGCCCGCCGCCGAGCACCCGATCGAGCTCGGGGACGCCGGTCGTGATGCGACTCGCCTCTGTCGTCTCGACGTCGACGAGGCGCAGGATCGGCTGGGGCGGCGACTTGGCCGAAGGCCCGCCGACGACGTCTTCGATGAGCGTGCCGAACGCATCGCAGCCGGGACATTTCCCGAACCAGCGACCCGCGGTGTAGCCGCAGTCGGTACAGGCGTAGTTGACGGCAGGCTTGGCCACCAGGCCAGTCTAGGGGCCGGTCCTGACGGTAACCGTGACGACTCTGAAACTAAAAGTGCACGTCGTCGCAGTCGTGCACGTGTCGTGCACGATGCCAGGAGAAACTGAACGCCGAAGCGACTGCGGCGACGGCTATGACTTTCGCGAACGTCGGGATGTCAGCCAGACAGACGAGCGGCAAAGCAATCGCAAGCCCGAGCTGCCACACCTGGAAGCTGAAGAGCGGCTTGCTTCCGTAAGCGGCAAGAGCCTGCGTCCGTCCCGCGAGCAGCAACCCGAGGATCGCGACGAGCGACAGGATGGCGGCCATGCACGAAGAATCGGCAGAACCGACGTCCTCCCGCATCCCTGACGAGCGTTATTCGGAGAGCGAGTCTGACTCGTCGTCCGCACCGGAAGCCACGGGCTCCTCGGGCGGGACGAGGATCTTCTCGGGCGTGACCTCGCCCGGGATGACCGTCATGTCGACCTCTTCGGTGTCGCCCTTGCGAGCGACGAGGATCGTCGAACCGCGCTCGAGCGTCCGGCCGAGGACGAAGTCGGCAAGCGGATCTTCGATCACCCGCTGGATCGCGCGGCGCAGAGGCCTCGCACCCATTGCAGGGTCGTAGCCCTTCTCGACGAGCAGCTCCTTGGCCTCGTCCGTGAGCTCGATCGCGATCTCGTGGATCGACATCTGCTCGCGCACGCGCTTCATCTGGATGTCGACGATCGTGAGGATCTCTTCCTTCGTCAGCTTGTGGAAGACGATCACCTCGTCGATGCGGTTCAAAAGCTCGGGCCGGAAGACCTTCTTCAGCTCGCCCATGACCTTGTTCTTCATGTCCTCGTAGGTCATGCCGGTGTCGTCGCCCATCGAGAAGCCGAGCGACTGGTTCTTCGAGATCTGGCCGGCGCCGATGTTCGAGGTCATGACGATGATCGTGTTGCGGAAGTCGACGCGGCGCCCCTGGGCGTCGGTGAGCTTTCCCTCCTCCAGGATCTGGAGCAGGATGTTGAACACGTCGGGATGCGCCTTCTCGATCTCGTCGAGGAGCAGCACGGAGTACGGCTTGCGGCGCACGGCCTCGGTGAGCTGGCCGCCTTCGTCGTAGCCGATGTAGCCCGGGGGCGAGCCGACGAGCCGGGACACGGAGTGCTTCTCCATGTACTCCGACATGTCGATCTGGATCATCGCGTCCTCGTCGCCGAACAGGAACTCGGCGAGCGTGCGCGCAAGCTCGGTCTTACCGACCCCTGACGGGCCGAGGAAGATGAACGAACCGGTTGGGCGCTTGGGATCCTTGATGCCGGCGCGCGCTCGGCGGATCGCGCGGGACACGGCCTCGATCGCCTCTTCCTGGCCGATGACGCGCTTGTGCAGCTCGTCCTCCATGCGGGTGAGGCGCGCGGACTCCTGCTCGGTGAGCTTGAAGACCGGGATGCCAGTCCACATCGAGACGATGTCGGCGATCTCGTCCTCCCCGACCTCGGGCTGCTCGGCGTCGGCCTCGTTCTGGCGCCAGTTCTCTTCGAGCTCACGCTTCTTCTGCGAGAGCTTGCGCTCCTTGTCGCGCAGCGATGCTGCCTTCTCGAACTCCTGGTTCTCGATCGAGTCTTCCTTGTCCTTGCGGACCTTCTCGATCTCTTCCTCGAGCTCGCGGTAGCGCGGCGGCGCGCTCATCGAGCGGATGCGCAGGCGCGAGCCCGCCTCGTCGATCAGGTCGATCGCCTTGTCGGGCAGATGGCGGTCCTGGATGTAGCGGTCTGCGAGCGACGCTGCTGCATGGAGCGCGTCGTCGGAGATCTTCACGCGATGGTGCGCTTCGTAGCGGTCACGTAGCCCGCGCAGGATCTGCACGGTGTCGTCGACCGTCGGCTCTTCAACTCGGATCTGCTGGAAGCGCCGCTCGAGTGCAGCGTCGCGCTCCAGGTACTTGCGGTACTCGTCGAGCGTCGTCGCACCGATCGTCTGCAGTTCGCCGCGCGCCAGTGCGGGCTTGAGGATCGACGCTGCGTCGATCGCGCCCTCGGCTGCGCCTGCGCCGACGAGGTTATGGAGCTCGTCGATGAACAGGATGATGTCGCCGCGCTGCTGGATCTCCTTCATGACCTTCTTCAGACGCTCCTCGAACTCACCGCGGTACTTCGAGCCGGCGACGAGAGCAGCGAGGTCGAGCGAGTAGATCTGCTTGCCCTTCAGAAGCTCGGGCACCTGACCGGCGGCGATGCGCTGCGCGAGCCCTTCGACGACGGCCGTCTTGCCGACGCCGGGCTCCCCGATCAGAACCGGATTGTTCTTCTGGCGGCGCGAGAGGATCTGCATGATCCGCTCGATCTCGGTCTGGCGTCCGACGACCGGGTCGAGCTTGCCCTCGCCTGCCTGCTTCGTGAAGTTGCGCCCGAACTGGTCGAGCAGCTTGGAGCTCTTGGCCTTCTCGCCCGGTGCCGCGGCGCCACCCTGCTGGCGGCGGCCGGGACCGGAGAGCATCCGGATGATCTCGTTGCGAATCTTGTCTGCATCGGCGTCGAAGTCGAGCAGGATGCGTGCGGCGACGCCTTCGTTCTCGCGCACGAGGCCGAGCAGGATGTGCTCGGTGCCGATGTAGTTGTGGCCGAGCGAGAGGGCCTCGCGCAGCGCAAGCTCGAGAACCTTCTTGGCGCGCGGCGTGAACGGGATCTGACCCGTCGTGACCTCGTCACCCTGGCCGACGATCCGCGCGACCTGGGCGCGGACCTCCTCGACCGTGATGTCGAGCGACTCGAGCACGCGCGCGGCGAGGCCTTCCTCTTCGCGCAGCAGCCCGAGCAGGATGTGCTCCGTGCCGATGTAGTTGTGCTTGAGCGCGCGAGCCTCGTCCTGCGCGAGAACGACGACTTGGCGGGCTCGTTCGGTGAATCGTTCGAACAAAAACTCGTCCTTTCCTGGTCTGGG
>CAWHXK010000092.1:0-11944 GCA_963833255.1 uncultured Actinomycetes bacterium | reverse complement strand
TCGCGATTCAAAGGCGTCGTCTTCGGAGCGCGCGCATCGCGCGCCGCCCTTCGAGCTCCACCCGCGCGTGATGCGGCCTTACTGCGTGAGCGCCGCGAGGCGGTCGGCTTCCTGGACGGGGTCACCCGTCAACGTCGGGAATTCCTCTCCGACTGCGGTGGCGCCCGCGCCGCCCAGATATACGGGGCAGTCCGCGGCGAGCTCACGGAGTGGGCCGGAGATCTCCTTGAAGAGTTCGGCGCTGACCGCGCTGACGACGACAGCGTGCGGGCGTGCAGCGCGCGCTGTCTGGGCGACGCTGTCGATCGGCGTGTCGGCGCCGAGATAGAGAATCCGGAAGCCCCGCCCGCGTAGGGCGAGGCCGAATGCGATCAAGCCCAGGTCGTGCCGCTCGCCCGGTGCACAGGAGAGCAACACGCGCGGCCCGACCCCGCGGTCCCAGCCGCGCGCGAGCCCGAGCAGCCGCCCCCGCAGCACGCTCGACGCGAAGTGTTCCTGAGCGACCGTGATCTCCCCGCGTTCCCATCGCTCGCCCAGCTCGCGCAGGAAAGGGATGAGGACGTCGGACAGGATCGAGTCGAGCGTCGCGGTGCTGAGGAGCTCGTCGAGCACGGCGTGAGCGCGCGTCTCGTCGAAGCTCGACAGCGACGCGTCGAGATCCCGCCTCGCGGCGGCCGGCGAAAACGCGATGGCTTGGTCGGCGCGAGGCTCGGCCTCGGCGGCGAGGGCAGCGGCCTCCGCCGCGGCGAAGCCTTCGGCGAGGTGCTGCTGCATGGCGCTGACCCGGTCGAGATCTGCCGCCGAGTAGAGGCGCAGCCCGCCGGCCGAGCGAGTCGGCTCGAGCAGGCCGTAGCGGCGCTCCCACGCGCGGAGGAGCTCGGGGCTCACCCCCGAGCGCCGGCTCAGCTCGCCGATTCGCAGCAGTCCAGCGCTCTCGCTCACGGATTCACTATACAGGACATAGACAGAAGCTTGACAAGCGGGTCGGCGGTTGCATACCCTGCGGTGGACAACATCTATACAGGAGGTTTACAGATGAAGAAGCTCGATGCTCTCGCCGCCATTCTCGTCCTCGTCGGCGGCCTCAACTGGGGTCTTGTCGCCGTCGCCCAGTTCGACCTGGTCGCGTGGATTTGCGGCGGGCTGGAGTTTGGCGAGACGAACGTCGCCAGCCGGGTCGTCTACGGCCTCGTCGGGCTGGCTGCCGTGTACGGCATCGGCTCGCTGCTCACAGCATCCCGGCGGTCGGGCATGAGGGCCGCGCCGGCCGGCGCCCGCTGACCATCAATCTCGAAACGAAGGAGTTGAAATGAGCAAGCTCATCGCGGTTCTCGCGCTCTTTGCGGTCATGTTGTCGGTTGCGGCCGGCACAGCGACGGCCCGGACGCGTGACGACGCCAACATCGTCCAGACCGCAGTTGCGGCCGGGCAGTTCAAGACGCTCGCAAAGCTGCTGACCCGCGCCGGTCTTATTGGCGCCCTGCAGGAGGCAGGCCCGTATACCGTGTTCGCCCCGACGGATGCGGCCTTCAAGAAGGTGCCAAAGAAGACGCTGAACGCGCTGCTGCGGAACAAGGCGAAGCTGAAGGCAGTGTTGCTGTATCACGTCGTTTCGGGGAAGGTGACCGCGGCCGACGTCGCAAAGCTGTCAACTGCGAAGACGCTGAGCGGAAAGAGCGTGCGCATCCGGATGTCGGGCATGAACGTCTTCGTGAACTCGGCGAAGGTCACGAAGGCAGATGTGATGGCGACGAACGGCGTGATCCACGTCATCAACCGTGTACTGATCCCGCCCGCGCGCTAGCAGAGAACAAGGGGGGACGGCCAACGAGCTCCCGCCGGCTGGACGCGGCGGGGGCTCGCTTGTCTAGTAGCGACGGGACTCGCCGGCCGCGAGCCAGGCCAAGCAGACCGGGCACAGGGCCCCTGGCGGCCGGAATGTCGGTCGCGATGGACGTGGTGGCGGCCGGCGTCGTCTATGCAGACCATGGGCCGACTCCGCCGATCCGCTCGACCGTGATGTGCATCACATGGCCGGCGGGCGGGTCGGCCATGGGCGGGAAGGTGACGTCGGGTCCGAGGTAGACGTGGGCGAGTCGCTGTAGCAGTTCCGCGGCTCCGCCTTCGACCAGTCGGGCTCGCCCGTGGACGACGAGGTACTGCTTCAGACCGGGCGGCTGGGACTCGGTGCCCTCGATTGAGAGCGTGACGCGTGGGTCGCGGGCGATGTTTCGTAGCTTCCGCTGATTCGCGTTGAGGTGTCCCGAGATGATCTCGTCTTGTTCGAGCCCGACCCAGATGCAGGTCACCTGTGGCGAGCCGTCGGGGTTGAGCGTGACGAGATGTGCGAGCGCGCCTGATTCGATCAGTTCGCGGGCGCTCGATGGCAGCTTCATCGGCTCAAGAATGCCCCACCGGCCCGAGCCGGGCAAGGCAGGGCGTCTTCCGCTGCGTCCAGGACTCGCTCGGGCGTCAGCGTGCCGTCGTCACGGGAGCGGAAGCCTAGCCGCGCTCGCTGTCAAGGATCGCCATCTGCTCGGGCTGGTAGCGCGCGCCGGCGGCGGCATCGGTTGGGATTGCCTGTTCGATCTTCGTGATGTCCTCGGGGTCCAGCTCGATGTCGAGCGCGCCGAGCGCCTCCGTGAGCCGCTCGCGTCGGCGTGCTCCGACCAGCGGCACGATGTCGTCGCCCCGCGAGAGCGCCCAGGCGATCGCGATCTGGGCGACCGTTGCGCCTTTCGTCTCCGCGAGCGCGCGGAGTGTCTCGACAAGGGCGAGGTTGTGCTCGAGGTTCTCGCCCGTGAAGCGTGGCGCGGAACGACGGAAGTCGTGCGGGGTCAACGTGTCGGCGCGTTCCTTCGACCAGTGCCCAGAGAGGAGGCCGCGCGAGAGGACGCCGTAGGCGGTGATGCTGACCCCGAGCTCGCGGCAGGCCGGCAGGACATCGTCCTCGATGCCGCGCGAGAGGAGCGAGTACTCGATCTGCAGGTCGGAGACAGGGTGGACGGCGTAGGCGCGTCGGACGGTTTCGGCGCCGACCTCGGAGAGGCCGAGGTGGCGGATGTAGCCGGCCTGCACCAGCTCGGCGATCGCGCCGACCGTCTCTTCGATCGGCAGGTCGGGGAAGACCCGGCCGGGCCGGTAGATGTCGACGTAGTCGGTGCCGAACCTGCGGAGCGTGTAGGCGAGGGAGTTCTTGACCGCCTGGGGGCGCAGGTCGTTGCCGATGACGCGCCCGTCGGGTCCGCGCATGAGCCCGAACTTGACGCTCAGCACGACCTGCTCGCGATCGCGGCCGTGGAGCGCCTCGCGGATGAGCAGCTCGTTGTGGCCCATCCCGTAGTAGTCGCCCGTATCAAGCAACGTGACCTCGGAGTCCAAGGCGGCCTGGATGGTCGCGATGCTCTCCGCCTCGTCGGCGGGACCGTAGAAGTCGGACATGCCCATGCAGCCGAGGCCAAGCGCAGACACCTGCGGGCCCTCGGCGCCCAGTGAACGTTTGATCATTTGCTGCTCCTCGTCTGTGGCGGCAAGGAGTGTGAATGACAGTCAGAACTCGTCACTCAGCCGGTACGAGCATTTTGAAGGCGAGTCGGCGGCCGAGCCTGCGCCGGAGGGCGAGTGTGAACCAGAGTTGTGTGAGCGAGTCGACGAGGTCGAAAGCTTCGACTCCGCCGAGCCAGACGGGTCGGAGTCCGACGTCCGCGATCAGACGGTCGGCGACCTCCTTCGCGCGGCCTTCCTCGGCGGCGTAGAAAAGATCGGCCGTGACTCCGTCGAAGACGGGATCGGCAAAGTTCTCCCAGCCAAGTGTGTTGAAGGCGCGGACAGGATGGGCGCCGTCGGTGAGGGCTTCTAGCGCGTGCAGCTTGCCGCTGCCCTGGACGTCGTTCGTCGCATCGATCACGACCTTGCCCGCCAGCGACGCTCCGAGTCTGGCGAGGACGTCCTTCGCTGCTGCTCCCGGAACAGCGAGCACCACAACCTCGGCGGGGGCGACCGCGTCCGCTACCGACGCCGCATCGGGCGCCACCGGGGTACGGGCGCCGTAGACGACCTCATGCCCGGCGCCTGCCCACTTGGTGCCGAGGGTGCGGCCGATGTTTCCGGCCCCGATCACGGCGATCCTCATCCCGTCTGCCTGCGTGGTGGACTCGCTGTTGTTGTCGTTTGCCATGAACTGCCTCCTCTAGGAGGTGACCACGCGACGATCATCACTTCTTCCGGACGATAGATGGAGCTTCGGTTTCTACGCTGACAACAGCACACCGACGGCGTTGACGGCGAGCAGTGCTGCGAGCGCGAGAAGTGCGGAGACCGCGATCTGCGGCTGTCGGCGTGCGCGCACTGTTGCTCGCGCGGACAACAGACGGGGCAACGTCATTCCTGCGCTCCTCGACTTCAGCGGGCGGCGACCTTGGTGCGGTGCCGCCTTCGAACCTCGACAACCCCTTGCGTCTATGTTGCCTAATGAGTCAACAAGGGCTGCGCGCCCAATCTCCCTTGAGCAAGGTCTTCGAAAAAGATCCGGAGGTCGTCTTCGTCCGACCCATGCAAGGTGCGACGCTGCGAATGCTGCAGGAACACGGTTTCTGGTGACTCGTAAGGAAAGGGAAGAGCCCGCTTTGGCGGGCTCTTCTCGACCTTCGTGGAGTCAGTTATCGCTTTCGTCCACTTCATTGGGAGGCTGTTGGGGGGTTCTTCCTATTGCCTTCTCCTTGAAGCTTCGTCCTAGTTGCGATCTGTACTCTGCGCACACTCATCTTGTCTAAACCGTTCGGACGCAACATCCGTGCTCTCGCTGATTCGGGGCCGTATTTCCCCGCAAGCGGCGCCCCGTCCAACACGGCCGGCCCGGCTTGCACCACTCCTGCACCCTTAAGCGCATGACACTGCCACAGAGTGCCCGCGAGTTGATCGAGTCCGCTTCGCTCGCCCATCTCGCCACACTCAACCCCGACGGCTCGCCACAAGTGACCTGCATCTGGGCGGACTCGAACAAGACGAGTTCATCTCGGGCGACCCACGCGTCGCACTTTTCAATCGAGGGCACCGAGATCCGGCCGCCACTGATTGCGCCGGCTAGGTTCCATAGACGCTCTCATTCGGGTCGGCCATTTCGCTTCCCCGGAGAGAGGGCTGGCGACCGACGTCGTTCGACCTCGGCGACGAGCCCGCGTACTAGGCGGCTTCTTTCGGCCTTCCGGGTAGCCGCCGCGTGAACCAGAACGAGAGTACCGCCAGTAACGCGACCGCGAGCATCGACGTCTTCAACGCATCGAGTTGTGCGTCGCCGTAGTCGGCCGTGACTGCGTCCGCCTCGGCCGGGCTCAACCCGGCGTCGCGCAGGGCCTGGTGCGCCTGCTCGGTCGTGATGATGGGTATGCCTTCCTCGGTGGCGGCCGCGATCTGCGTTTTCACGTCGGCGGGCAACGCCGGGTTCTCCTGGATCCGCGAGTTGAACCCGTTCAGCAGCCCGAGCAGCAGCACCGAGCCGATCAACGCCGTGCCCAGGGACGCGCCGAGGTTCTGGGCCGTTCCTTGGAGTCCACCGGCCTCGTTCGTCTCCTCCGGAGGGGCCGAGGACATGATCACGTTGCCGAGCTGCGACATCAGGAGCCCGGCGCCGATCCCGAAGAAGACGAGCGACACCGCGAAGGCCGTCCCGTTCAGGGTCACGTCGATCGTTCCGACGAGCACGAGCGCAGCGATCGCCATCGCCCCGAGGCCGACCTGGACGACCGCTCGTGGCCCGAACCGCACTGCGACCTTCGGCCCGGTGAGGGCAGCGGCCAGCATCGAGATCGACATCGGGAAGAGGCGCTTGCCCGTCTCGAACGCGTCGAAGCCGAGCACGACCTGGAGGTACACCGGCAGGACGAAGAACGTGCCCATCACGATCAGCTGCTGCGCCGAGAGCGAGGAGAGCCCGGCGCGCAGCGTTTCGATCTTGAGGAGCGTGCGGCTGAGGAGCGTGCTCTGTCCGAGCCGCTCGCGGCGCTCTTCCCAGGCCAGGAAGCAGCCGAGGACGACGAAGCCGCCGACGATCAGGAACGGCACCAGCGAGAACCCGAGCGGCGTGATCTTGTGCCCCTTGATCGTCGGCGCGTCGATCGGCCTGATCCAGCCCCAGGTGCTGCTTTTTAGGATCCCGAACACGATCAGGCCGAACGCGACCGCCGAGAGCGCTGCGCCGCCGTAGTCAAGCTTCGGCGGCTGCTCGGGTTTCGGCGCGCGCTTCATGCGACGGTGGACGATGAGGACCGTGATCACCACCACGACCTCGCCGACGAAGACGTACCGCCAGCTCCAGGTCGTCGTCACGTAGCCGCCGATCAGCGGGCCGGCCGCGATTGCCGCGCCGGCGGCGCCGCCGATCATCGAGTAGGCGAACGCGCGCGCCTTGCCCTCGTAGTTCGCGGCGGTCAGCGCGGCGATCGCCGGAATCACCAACACCGCGCCCAGCCCTTCGATCCCAGACCAGCCGATCAGCAGCACCGTGAGGTTCGGGCTGACCGCCGTGATCAGCGAGCCCAACCCGTACACAGCCAGGCCGAGCCCGAACGCCCGATCACGCCCTAGGATGTCGCCGAGCTTCGCGCCGACGAGCATGAATGCCGCCATCACGAGCGTGTACATCGTGATCGCGCTCTGCACGCCGGTGACCGTCGTGTTCAGGTCTTTGACGATCTGCGAGATCGAGACGTTCATCACGCTCGAGTCCAGCACCATGATGAACTGGGCCGACGCGAGGATGATCAGGGGCAGCCATTTGCGCACCGCCCCGACTCTACTGGGGAACGCGAACGTCGCAAACGGGCCTAACGGACTATCGAGGAGGTCGGAGACCGGGTGGCGCGCGTGTCGCTCCCTATCGCGCGCGCGGCTCCGGCGGCGGTCTCGGCGCCCGGGCACCGAAACGCAACAGCCGGCCGCCGAAGGCGATCGCGAGCAGTTTCACTGGCAGCTTCGACACGACTACGCGCACGGGCCGCCTTGGGTCGGAGCGTTCTTCACGCATCTGAGTGAGCTGCGACGCGCAACAGTCCTGCGCGCTTACGGGCCTTAGATCCCGTCATCACGCGCGGCGTGAACTCGGGCACGTCGTCTGCCTCCGTCGAGTTGCGCTGCACCTCTCGCGGCCGGGAGGGGGGCCCCTGGGTCGCGTGGGCGACAGGGTCGACTCGAGGGCCGAACGAGTGCTCGGCCCCCAGTCGATGTGTGAGTTAGAGGCCGCCGCCGCCGAGGCGGATCGCGTTAGCGATCCACGTCAGCGCTTCCTGCGTGTCGACCCGATACGAGTACGTGTTCGAGTCGCACGTCTGGCCGCCGCCGAACGAGTTGACGGCCAGGATGATGTTCGTCCCGGCGACCAGGTCAGGCCCACCCGAATCGCCGTGGCAGACGCCGACCTTGTTCGCATGCAACTTCAGGAACTCACTGCCAATCACTCCGTTGCTCGCGAATACGTTTGTCTGCCCGCCGTAGCGCGTGAACACGTCACCGGTCACCGGCGTGCACGGACCCGCGCAGGGACCGCCCCCGCGGATGTAGTTCCGGACCCCGTATCCGACGAGGTCGACCGGCGTTTGGTTCCGCAGCGTGTCGACAAGCCCTTGCTGCGGCAGAACGCCGTGTTGGCCACCGGTTTCCGCGAGGGAAATCGGACCGCAGAAGTTCGTGACGGGATTCCGATTGCTTGGAACGTGGCACCCATCCGCCGTGAAGACGATGATCGCCACATCGTGCGTGTCGAAGCCCGGCAGTCCGCCGGCGGAGCCGATCGCGAACTGCGGATCGAAGTAGTACGTCCCCCAATGCCAGACGCGGGACGGGTTTGCCTGAGTCAAGTCGGGATCAAAGGTCGTGCGGACGATCGACCCGCCTGTGACCGTGTTGACGCCATAGGCCGACGTGCTGTCGCTGAAACAGTGCGCAGCAGTCAGCATGACCGTCGGTGACAACAAAGTCGCGGAGCAGGCGAACACGCCGTTGTCCGCGTACGCGACGTACGGATGGTTGTTCCCATCGGGCTGGCCGCCAATGATCGCGCCCGCCGATGTCGGGAAAACGGCGAACAGCACGGCGGCAAACGCCGCGAGCACCAATCGGAAACGCATGAGTTTCCCCCTCTCGAGGCCTCCGGCCTCACCTCGGTTTACGACTCGGTTCGCCACGATATCCGATCGTCTGCCAAGCTGGCCCAGTGCCACCTCAGTGAGCAGCTCGCAGCAGCGCGAGCGTGTCGGCGAGCTGCACCTCTGGCGCTCGGTCAAGACCTCCTGCGGGCCGCCACGCGCAGAGCAATTCAGAATTCGGCATTTCGCAAGGTGTTCGCGTCAGACGACACGGTACCTGCGCATTGGCCGGTGGAGCTTTGAGCAGGTCGCTCGAACACATCTTCCCCGCACTCATGTAAGAGGCTCCTTCCGAAACCTCGAATCTCGCTCGATCCAGCTCGTAGATTGAAGCCCTCTTCCGGACTCGAACCGGAGACGCCCTCCTTACCATGTGCTGCTTCCCGCAACTGGTCGCAACCTACGGCAACGTTTTCGCTTGTTTTCGCGGCTTCCGCGCCGATCGGATTTGCAACCGGTTCGGTTGCCAGCGGTTGCAACCACGGGGCTCCATAGAGGCTCCATCCTCCGTTGCCGGGGCGGCAACAGCTCGCGTGCGAAAACGGGGAGATCATCATGCCGAGCCAAGCCAAGGGGTGCGGCTCGTTATTGGAGCAGCCGGTGGACCCCCAGTCCGGGGCCCCCCAGGAGGCGTTCGGGCTTGATGGGCTCGAGGTGACCTGGAACGTCTTCCATGGCTGGAGGCAGTTCCAGCAGGACGGCGACCGCGCCGCACTGCAACAGCGCGTCGCCGCGATCAAGAGACAGATGCGGCCGCTGCTCGAGTGGGGCTCGACCGGAAAACGGCAGCGGCACGTTCGCGCGCTCGCGAAGAACCTCTTGAAGTTGTCGCCCGCGCTCTGGACGTTCGCCGACGTCGACGATGTGGGAGCCGACCAACAACGCGGCCGAGCGCGGGCTGCGCGCCGCAGTCATCTACCGCAAGCTCTCCCTCGGCAGCCCGCTCTCAGGGCGGCGAGCGCACGATCGAGCGACTGCTCTCGGTCGATCAGACCTGCCGGCTACAGCGCCGCTCGCTCTACGACTACCTCGCCGACGCCCTTACCGCCAAAGCGCGCGGCGATCCGGTCCGGTCGCTAATGGGAGCGTGATGTCCTGTCACCGACCGCAAGCCGGGTCGCGGCTGCTGGCTGGTTCTACATGACGTCGACAATTGGGAAACGAGGATCGGCGTCGAGGCAGGCGGCGGCGAACAGCGCGGTGCCGACGTCTCCGTTGAAGAGCGAATGGCGGCGGCGGCCGTTCGCGGCGGCGATCCGCTCCGCCTGGGCGAGGGCGTGGACGGCGAATCGGCGCGCCCGCTCGAGCCAGTGCTCGTCGCCGGTGCGGGCGAATGCCTTGAGGAGCGCGAAGCCGTTACCCGAGGTACCGTGGCAGAGGCCGTGGCCCTTCTCGTCCCGGTGGGCGCCGGCACCCCAGATGAGCTCGGCACCGGCGAGCAGGAGGTCCTCGTCGAGATACTCCCAGGCGCCGGCGACGACACCTGGCGCGCCGGTGCACCACTGCAGACAGATCCGACCGTCTCGTGGCCGCGTGAGCTGCGGACGCGGCGAGCCGGGACAGTTCGCGAGGCCGTCCTCGCAGAACGCATGTCGCGAGAGAACGGCCGCGCTCTCGCTCGCGACGGCAGCGTCTGGCTCGAAACGGAGCAGAGCGAGTGTGTTTCCCGCGACGCCGTGTAGCGTGCTGAGGCCGCGGTAGTCGTCGTCCTGCCGCCACAGCCTGTCGTCGCCGCGGCGCTCCCGGAGTGCGGTGGCCGACTCGCGGGCAGCCTCATCCCACCGGCGCTCGCCCGTCCATTCGCCCATCGCCAAAGCGGCGAGGAGCGTCCCGGGCGCTCCCCAGCTGATGTCGTCCGTCGGGTTGTCGACGTTCCCGCGAACGAGCGTGTGCACGTCGTCCGCGAGCGCCGGGTCGGAGGTCAGCCGGAAAGCGACGAGCAGTGCCCCCGTCTTGCCGGACATGAGCGCACCAGGACGGTAATGCTCATCTGCCGAGAAGTCCGGCGTCGCTCGCTCGAGCTCGACCGCGCGCACCACGGCGGCGGCCAGGTCGCGCGACGACCCGGCGTGGCCGCGCTCTTGGAGTTCATCAAGTGCCCAGATCACGCCGGCCGCACCGACGTACAGGCCGGATAGCGGCAGCGGCTTCGCCCGCGCATCCCACTCGTGTGCGGGCCAGAGCGCTGTCGGATCGAACGCAGCGTCGGTGTCGGCGACGATCGCAGCGATCGCGTCCTCGACTCGCGCCGGAACCCACGGCTCGTCGATCAGAGCATCGAACCTCGTCGGCTCGTAGAGCATCTGTCTTCCCTCCTAGTCGATCCAGCTTTCAGCAGCCGAGGCGGATATCCACGGGCTGAGGACGTGAAGATCGGATCAACTAGGCCGAGTACGCCACGACCGCGAGTCTAACGAGCACATCCAGCCCTCGTAGCCGCGGTTCGCGACGCGAAAGCTCCAGAGCCCCTCACGCCGACTGAACACTTACAAGGAAGCCACCTTATGCAGGACTTTTGCAAAGCCCTCTTCCGGACTCGAACCGGAGACCCCCTCCTTACCATGGAGATTCCGCCGTTCCCCCACACGCACCGTCGGGGTCGCCGCGTCCAACTGACGAATCCTGTCGATCAGCGCGTTCCGTGAATCCCACGGAACCTCCACCCCGCCGCGGCTCAACCGCGACATTAACGTTCCGTTGCGGTGACGAGAAGTTGTTGACCCGCAGTAACGCGAGGTAAAGACTCATGTCACGATCGGAGAGGGGGGAGCAAGGTCATGCGAAGGAAGCTTCTACCGCTAGCCATCACGACGGTGCTGGCGTGCGTCACCGCGGCGACGGGTCTCGCGGCGGGATCGACGCAGGTCACGCACTTCTCGTTCACGAAGCCTTCCAACGTCTGCGGCTTCTCGGGAACGACCGCCGGTCACGGCACGTTGGTCTTCCGCGACACGGGCAACGGCACGTACTTCATGAGCGAGACCTTCTTCGGCGTCTTCACGGCCGACAATGGAAAGTCAACCACGCTCTCCTTCGCCGGGCCGATCAAGCAAACGTCGCCGCTCGTGATCGACGAGCAGGCGGGGACGGTCACGATCGTGACTACTACCGGGGGCCTGTATGAGAGGTTGTCGATCACCCATGGTCCGACGTTGAGTCGTGATGCTGGGATTTTCACCGCGGTCGATGTCTTCGAGTACACCGGGGATCCAAGCAATCCGGTGGGTGACTTCATCTCCGAGACGTTGTCTGGGCTACATGGGCCACATCCCGATCTCCTGAGCGGCTTCAGCGTCTTCTGCGACGTTGTCGGGCCGTACCTGCAAGACCCGTAGAGCAGCGATAGCCGGGGGCCGGACCTGCAGCTGGCGGCAGGTCTTTTCGCTACTCCGTAGTCGCAGCATGTGATGTAGTCATGCACTACTGCGGTCATGCACTGCTGCACTGCTGCGATACCTAACGCGGTCGCCCCGAGCTTGCTCCAGCTCCTCAGGAGGCCCCGTCGGACTACGCAGTTCGGAGTCCCGTGCGTAAGGGGGTACACCCCATACACGCACGGCAATGGACGTACAGCGATGGACGAGTCTCTCTGAGAATCCACGCCCTTCATGCGAACGAGCGCCTGCTGATACAGCTGGAGATCGCAGCGCCAACCCTGTGTCCATGCGCTCTTGCAAGCCCTGTGGTGAGCATGTGGTGAGTGCAGCGACTCATGCTCGTGAGCCTGCACGTCGTCGCTCCCCCACCACGAGCAGCTCGCCTCCGCCCTCACACGCTGGATGCGCAGTGCACGTGGGGCTCGGGCG
>CAWHXK010000091.1:0-14658 GCA_963833255.1 uncultured Actinomycetes bacterium | reverse complement strand
GCCTCGGCGAGCGCACGGCCGAGTTGCGTGCGCGCCGAGATGCCGAGCTTGCGGTAGACGCGACTGAGATTGGCCTCGACCGTCTTCGCGCTGACGAACATCCTTGCGGCGATGCCCTTGTTCGTCAGCCCATCGGCTGCGAGCTGCGCGATTTGTCTTTCGGTTGGAGTCAAGGTCGCCGGGGCCTGTCGCGTCGCGACGCGTTGCAGTTCGGTGCGGGTGCGCTCGGCCCAGAGCTCGGAGCGGACATTCTCGAAGATGCCCAGCGCCGCCGTGAGCGCCTCCTTCGCGAGTCGCTTCCGCTTCGCCCGTCGGTGGACCTGTCCGAGGACGAGCAGCGTACGTGCGCGTTCGAATGGCACTGGACAACGTTCGTGCGCCGCGAGTGCGCGCGCGAGCGCGGCCACCGCGCCTTCCGGATCGCCGCGCGCCGCCGCGAGAATCCCGCTGCAACGAGCCGCAGCGGCTAGGCCCCACGGAATCTGCGAGCGCTCCGCCTGTCGCTCGAGCCGCGTCGTCAGCCGTTCGGCCCGGGCGATGTCGCCGACTCCGACTGCGGCTTCGATTCGATCTGCTTCGACTCGCCAAACGGACGGCTCTCGGAATCCGATCTCCTCCAGCCGTCGTCCGGCGCGCTCGAGATCGCGATTGGCCGCCTCTCGTTCCCCGGCGGCGAGCTCGACGCTGCCGAGCGAACGTAGGTAGAGCATGTCCACGATCGGCTCCTCCCGCTCCGCCTCGGCGGCAACCTCGCGCACAAGCTCGAGCTTGCCGAGGTGCGCGTCGAGGTACGTCTGCCAGATCTCGGCCGCGGCGGGGACGCCGAGCTGCACGGCGGTCTCACGCAACGTGGTCATCACCTCCTCCGCCACTCCCACCTCGCCGGCCCACAGCTCGACCAGGAGCTGATTCAGCAGGATGTTGAGGCGGGAAGCCTCGTCGCCTTCGTCGATCGCGGTCCGGTAGGCCTGACCGAGGTTCTCGCGGGCGGGCCCGAGTTCGTCCACGTACCTGAGCCACTGTCCGAGTCTGTAGACCATCCTGTCGTCGACCGACGCGGGCGGGTCGTGTGCAGCCTGCTCTAGCTCGAGAGCCCGGTTGGCTGCAGTCTCGTCGAAGCCGTTCCCGAGGAAGAGGTCTGCGCGAATGCGGTTCGCGAGAGCGAAGGACTCGACTGCGGGATCGGCATTGTCGCCCTGTTCCTCCAACAGCTCGAGCGCGGTTTGGGCGGCCGTCAGAGCTCCTACGAGCTCATGTGTTCCTGCCCAACCGGCGAGAACCGCGTGGCACTGCGCCTGCACCACGGGAGCATCTGCAATGTCAAGCGCTTCGCGCGCAACCGCAGCCGCTGCGCTTTCACCCGCGCGTTGGAAGACCACCCCGGACAGGAGCAACAAAACCCGTGCCTTGAGATCACCTGCGGGAAGCGAGGCTGCAAGCTCCTCGAGCGACCGCGCGGCGCGGTCGAGGTCGCCGGCCAGATGGAGGTGCTGTGCGAGCTCCAGCTTGCGCTGGCCGAGGGACGGCGATTCAGGCGGCGACAGCCGCACTGCGAGCTCGCTCAACTCGGCGGCGGTGTCGGGCGCGCCGCGAGCTCGGGCGAGTCGTGCCGCCGCGACGACCGTCTCCGCAACCTGTTCATCGGGCTCCCCCGTCGCGAGCGCTAGGTGCCGCGCCCGTTCCTCCGGGCTCGACACGGAAGCGGCGAGGTCGCCGTGAGCCTGCCGCCGGCGCACGAGTGGAGTCGAAGCGTGGACGGCAGACGCGTACAGCGGATGCGTGAAATGGATTCGTCCATCGTCGGCGACGCGTACGAGATCGATTTCCTCTGCTGGGCCGAGTGCTGTGGCGTCGACGAGGTCCACACTCGGATGCGCGGCAATGGCAGTGCGAAGGAGCGCTTCTCGCGTCGCAGCAGGTAGCGCCCGGATCCGCTTCGCGACAAGCGCGCGCACGTCGTCCGGGACCGGGAGCTCTCGCCCGGCCGGAATGCCGTCGCGCGCGAGCATGGTGGCGATCTCCAGGGCGTAGAGCGGATTGCCGCCCGAGCGTTGGGCGATGCGCACCACCAGCGGCCGCCGTAAGGTCAGGCCGAGTCGGCTGGTGATGATCCCGTGCAGCGCCGCGGCCGAGAGCGGCCGCAACGACAGCCGTGCCGCGGATGGTGAACCGAACGCGTCGAGGAGGGGGGTGTAGTCGCCATCGGTTCGTCTTGTGACCAGAACGTGCAGCGGTGCGTCGCGTAGACGGCGCAGTGCGAACTCGACGACCGAAGCGGTGGCCGGGTCCAGCCATTGCACGTCGTCGATCGCCATCAGAACGGGCCGCCGAACAGCGAGCGTCTGGACCAGGGAGACGAGTGCGGTCCCGACGGCCCGTCGTGTCGGCGCTCGGCGGGTCGGTTCTGCGCGCAGAAGCGCGACCTCGAGCGCCTCGCGTTGCGGGCTCGGCAGCGCGCCGAACGCCGACTGGTCGACCGCAGACAGAAGATCGCCGAGTGCGCTGTACGACAGGCTCGCCTCGGAGCGCGCAGGCTGGCACGAGAGAACGATCCGAGCGCGCTCGCTACGGAGGAGCGCCTCGCGCCACAACGTCGTCTTTCCCATGCCCGGCTCGCTTTCGATCACGAGGATCGAGGCGGGTGCTTTCGCCGAGGCGAGGAATCGCACGACCGCCTCGAGCTCGATATCTCTCCCGACGATCGTTTCGGTCACGGCACAGCCAAGTTTCGCTGATAAGGGGGGGTGGAATGGTGCGGCGGCTCTCCCCGTACCGCCGCACCCTCCACATCAGTGAACCTGACATCAGTGAACCTGGAAACGCAACGAAGCGGACGCGTAGCCAGGGGCTGTCGCGCTCGCCGAGTAGCCGCCCCGCCGCAGGACAAGCGTCGCCTGGCCGTTCGCCCCGGTCACGACCCGCCTGCCGGCCACCTTGATCGAAGCCCCGGCGACGGGATCTCCGGCGTCTCGTGCGATCAGCGTCACCTGCGATCTCTGCGCACGCTCCAGCAGTGAGAAGCGCGGCAGGAGATGCGTGTGCCAGAAACCACCGGCGGCGCCGATGAACACGTCGGCGAAGAGATCCACCGGGCCGGTCGACCCTTCGCACTGTAGGTAGGTGAGGCCATCGGTCGTGTTCTGGGCAAGTTTCAGCCTCTGCACCGGCTCGAACCCGCTGGCGGCCATGTTCGAGCGCGTGGCGAAGACGCCGTGGACCTTGTCACCCCAGGCGACCCAGAGCCGGCCTGCGGGAGCCGCGCACACCGCTGCGCTGACAAAGGAACCGCTCTTGAGCGTCAGCGTTCTTCCTCCGTACCGGTACAACCGCGCACCCTTGCCGTCTGCGTAGGCGACGTAGACGCCGGTGGCGCCGCTGCGCGCGCTCAACGACGAGTTCCAGTCGTTGATGCCGACCGGCAGTGGGAGGACAACGCGTGCACCCTGGTCGGGAAACACTTGCTGGACGTAGACGCCGCCCTTACCGGCGTTTGTGACGCCCGACAGGACGACTGCTCCGCTGCCCGCGTCGGTCGCGAGCTGCGATTCGGTCATGCCGGCCTGGTACACGCGCGACGTCTGAGGCGGGAGGCCCTCGCCGGCGAGTCCTCGCCACGCGGTCACCGGCTGCCCGTCACGTGTCAGCGTCGCACCGATGTACGCGGCCGAGTTCGCAACGGCTCCGCCCCAAAAGACCCCGTTCTGGAGCTGCCAGCTGCCTCCGCCGGCCGGCGCAGTGAACGTGTTGATGCCGAACGCATTCGACCCGGCGTGCGTGGCACCCGCCGCGAAGAGCCGCAGGGTGCCGTTCGGCATGGTCACGAGCGCGAGGCCGCCGTTTCCGTCCCAGCCTGTCGCGACTGTCGATGTACCGATTGTTCTGCCGGTCGGTGCGATGCGAGTCTCCAAGATCGACGTAGCGGACACCCCTCGGTTCGAGATCGCATGGAGGACGCCGTCCTTCGTTCGCGCCAGCCCCAACTGGACGCCCGGCTGGGTCGGTCCGCTGATCCGGTCCCAGGCGGTGCCGGCGTCTGAGCGTGACGTCGTCGCGCTCGCCGTCAGCGGGACGAGTGCGATGGCCGCGATGAGAACAGCAAGAACGGACGAATGACGCATGGGAAGCTCCCTTCAGTCTCTGTCTGCGATCCGGGTCGACGGCCGTAAGGCTTCGACGATCCGCTCGAACGGAATCTGGGCACGTTCCGCGGCCTCGCGGACAGCGGCGGCCGTGCCCTCGAACTGGCAGAGCACGACTTCGTCCTCGGCCATCAGGATCGAGCCGAGATAGCGGACGTGCAACCCGCCACGCGCGAGGTCGGCGACGGCCTTACGCACCCTTCGCTCGAGGGCGTCGAGATCGTCCGCGGCCACACCGGGCCAGTAACACTCCGCGACGAAGCTCGCATCCTCGTGTTCGACCATGCTGCGACGGTACGAGCCGTCGAGCGCCTGCGAAAGAGGGGATTACCCTACGAAATGAGCCTCTACGTGACCGGCTGCATGCTGAGAAGCTCCGTGCCGGCTGCAGTCAGGAGAACATTGCCGCGCTGGATGCGCACTAAGCCGTCGGCGACCGCGTCCTCCCACACCGTCAGACGTGGGCACGAGCTCTTCCAAGCCTCCATCGTTTGCGCGTACGTGCGATCCCGCTCGGCGATCCAGGCGAGCAACTGAAGCGTGAGCGATGTGACAGCGGGCACGATTTCCTCCCTCTGTTTGTAGCACGCCGGTTCTCGGCTCACGGTTAGTGTCCTGCGGGTGAAGGTCACCGCTGAGGCGGCCCGTCGCTTTCTCCTTGCGCGGCACTTCCTCTCGCCTGCAAGGTCTCTTGCGGGAGGCCTCGACGGGGTGCTCGAGGTCTTCCGGAAGTTCGGGTCGATCCAGTTCGATCCGATCGCGGTCGCCGGCCGGAACCACGACCTCGTGCTGCATGCGCGCGTCGCCGGCTACGAGCCCGCCTGGTGCGACGTGCTCTATGAACGGCGTGAGATCTTCGAGGCGACCAACAAAGCGCTGTCGTTTGTCCCGACGAGCGAGTTCCCCTGGTTCCGTCACGTCATGGGTCGCAAGGGACCCCGGTTCCACGCCGCGGCTCTCGCCGAGAACGCCGACGTGGCCGAGCGCGTGCTCGAAGGGATCCGAGCGGAAGGACCACTGTCCTCACGCGACTTCGAGCGAGAGGTGGGTCCGACAAAGGACTGGTTCGGAATGCCGGAGAACGCCGTGCGCGCTGTGCTCGAGGCATACACCGTCACGGGCGTGATCGGCCTCGCACGGCGCGACGGCAATCTCCGGTACTACGACCTCCTCGAACGGCTCCTCCCAGCCGAGTTGCTCGCGCGCCACGTGCCGGAGCGTGAGCAGCTACGGCACAAGATGCTGTCCCGGTACCGCGCTCACGGCCTGCTCGGCCCCGGCGGCGCCGGCGGCACGTTCGACCGCATCGCCCCGCCGAAGTCGACGCCGGAGCGGGTGGGGCGCAACGAGCTCCGCGAGGAGCTGGTAGAGCTCGGCGCGCTCGTGCCCGTCGACGTCGAGGGCGTGCGCGGCAAGCGTCTCGTCCTCGCCGACGAGCTCGCGCTGCTGGAGGCGCCGCCGGAGCCGACGCCCTCGGTCGCGTTCGTCGCCCCGTTCGACTCGCTGCTGTGGGACACCGCCCTCCTCTCGAGCCTGTTCGACTTCGACTACGTGTGGGAGGGCTTCTTCCCGCCGGCAAAACGCCGGTGGGGCTATTACGTCCTCCCGATCACCTTCGGCGACCGCTTCGTCGGTCGGATCGAACCGCGGATCGACCGTGACCGAGCCCGCGTGGAGGTGCTCAACGTCTGGTGGGAGGACGGCTTCGCGCCGCGCCGCGCCGACGGGTTCGTCGACGCGATGCGCGACGCGCTCCGCGCCTACCTACGCTTCGCTAGCGCCGACCGCCTCGACTGGGCACCCCACCTTGCAACGGAGAAGCGGCTCTTGCTCACCCGCCCGTGACGATGATGGGTTGCGCGGCCAGCCTGCTCAGCTCAGAAGTGATTCGTGTACGAGACGAAACGCCACCCGTCCGGAGTGGCGAGCAACTGGTAGCTCGTCCAGGTGTCTCGGACCACCTGTCCGTCCGCGTTGAGCGCATTCCAGTGCACGGTCGCGAAGACGGAGTGCTCGCCGAGGTGACGAGCGTCGATCGTGATCGGCGACCACTTACCGGCGTCCGCCGCAAGGCGATAGGCGGCGATAGCCGAAGCAAAGTGATCCCATACGGCGTCCCGGTCCGGCAGGTGGATCGCTTCCCCTCTGCGGACTGCGAGGAACGGCCAGAGACAGAGGCCGACCACACGTTCCACATCGCCGTCCGTGTAGTGGCGGGCGTATTCGTCGAACAGCGAGTCGACCGTGGCGGACATGCGAAGACTGTGGCAGCAGTAGCCGCCTTGGTCAATCGCGACGGTGCGCACCCTAAGAGGCTCGCTGGGAGGGGGACGTCATGGTGATCCGAACCACGTAGTCAGTGCGTCACGCAATCCGTCATCCGTGCCCTCGCCAACCCACGCGACGTAGCCATCGGGTCTGATCAGAACGGCAGCGGGGGCTGCCACTTGGCCGATCGCCGGAAGCTCCCACTCGCCGGCAGATTCGGCGTCGATCGCGACGACGCGGTCTGCCCATCGAGAGATGTCGAAACCCGAGGGCTTGCCGAGGTTCAGAAGGACCGGGCGGGCGCCGTGGAGGAGGGTGAATACGCGCATCGTTCCACCGGGCGTCACCACGTCGAGATCGGGCATGCGGCGTCCGAGGAGCGGATGTCCCTCGCCCAGGTCGTAATGGATGTCCAGGCCGGACATCATCGCGGCGAATCTCTTGCGTGGCTCGTCCATGCTCAGCAGCTCGGACACGGTGTCGCGCAACGCCTCGATGCGATCGTCGACGCGCATGAGCGCGACCTGCGCCATCGTGTTGCGCAGTACGCGAGCCGCGACCGGGTGGCGCTCGGCATGGTAGGTATCGAGCAGGCTTTCCGGCGCTGTCTGGTGGACGACCTGGGCCAGCTTCCAGCCCAGATTCACCGCATCCTGCACACCGGTGTTGAGGCCCTGACCACCGACCGGGGAATGCACGTGCGCCGCATCGCCGGCCAGCAGGACCCGTCCCGCGCGGTAGGCCGCGGCCTGCCGGGTCATGTCGGTGAACCTGGTGATCCAGGTGGGACTGTGGATCCCGTAGTCGGTCCCGTAGACGGCGATGAGGCCTTCGCTGAGATCGCGCAGGGTGGGTTCGCTCGTGGCTCCGACGTGTGGTTCGGTCACCATGACCCGTACCGTTCCACCTTCCCCGTAGACCACCTCGCCGTCGCGGATCTCGTACTCAACCTTGCCCAAGGAATGGATGCCAAAGGCAGTGCGGCGCATGCCCAATTCCGGCTCTTCGGTCATCTCGACCTCGGCGAGCAGGCTGCTCGTCGTCGGATCCCAGCCGGGGAACTCGATGCCGGCTGCTTTACGGACCACACTGCGTCCTCCGTCGCACCCCACGAGATACTGCGCCCCCAGCGATTGGCCATCGGACACCGCGACCTCGACGCCGGTGTCGTCCTGAGCGAAACCCGTCACTTCACGCCCGCGGTAGATCGTCACCGCCAACTCGCCGACCCAGCCGGCCAGGATGCGCTCGATGTGGCTCTGCCACAGCCCGAGCGCGTAGGGGTGCCGGGTGGGAAAGTCGCTGATGTCAAAACGGGTGCTGCCGAACGACGCGACCTGCACCACCTGCCCCTCCGAGAGGAACCGATCGGCGATTCCGCGCTGATCGAGAACCTCGATGGTGCGTGAGTGCAGACCGCCTGCGCGCGAACCGGGGAGGTCCTGGCTGGCGCGCCGCTCGACGATGGCAACGTCGACCCCCGCCAACGCCAACTCGGCCGCCAACATCAGCCCCGTCGGGCCGCCTCCGGCGATCACCACCGCATGCTCGGTCATGGCCACACTCCGGCCGATGATTATGCGGCACGATCCGGGGCTTGCCGCAATCTCGATGTGCGGAACAAATTGGAAGTCGAGAGAGCGGTCACGCGCTCGTGGCTAGGTTGCCGATCGCAGTGACCGATCAGGCTTGGCCGCTAACGTTCAAGGCATGAAAGGGATGCGGTACTTGCTCCGCAACTTCACCGCCCTCTCTGTGAAGGAGCATTTGCGCTCACAGCTGGAACAGGGAGGGACCGGGGCTCAGCTGACACCCAACGAGGTCGAACTCGTCCGCTTCGCAGCTGACCAGTCCGCTCAGTTGAAGGAGCTTGCAGACAAGTCGCCGGGCACGTAGGCAGCTCGGACGGGCGCTATCGGGATTTGCGCTCGCAGCCGGTCGTCGGAGAGAATCGAAGGCGTGAGCCTAGTCCCGAAGGACGAGTTGCAGGCTGTGATCGAGGCAAGACGCGAACTCGGCAGTGTAGATGGAACCGGCAGTGATCGACGCGTTCGTGGAGCGGGTCGAGCGGCGGCTCGACGAACGGGCGGAGGAGCGTGAGAGGTCGCTGAAGCGGAAGCGCGAGCATCAGAAAGAAATGGTGCTAGGCGCGATGGGAATCTCAATTCCTCTGCTTGCGATCGCCGCGATCTTCACCGGCTTGGCTGGCGTTCTCGTGGTGTGCGCCGCCCTCGCTGTCATCGCGATCGCCACGGCCCGATAGCAACTTGAGGGCCGGCGTCGCCTGAGGCGGCCCCTTACCAGACGTGGGGGAGCATGCGGTCCGTCGAGGTGGCGTAGGCGGTGTAGTCGGAGCCGAATGCTCGTGCGAGGGCGTGTTCCTCGACGCGAATACGCGGCAGGAGCCCCACGAAGACGATGAGTAGCGCGACGATGGCGCTCACCCAACTTCCGAAGGTAAGCCCGAAACCGGCGAGGATGAGACAGATGCCGGTATAGGAAGGGTGGCGAAGCACGCGATACGGCCCACGACGCACAATCCGCTGGCCCGGCTCGATTGTCACCTCGCGGCGGAAGTAGCGGCCCAGGCTCAGGATCGCCCAGTCTCGAAGCGCAGCCCCCGTGAAGACTAGGGCGAGCCCCAGGCCGAGAGTCCACCAGTTGTTGGCGTCAACCCGGAGACGGGGGACCCTCGCAGCGGCAAGGGCGGCAGCGATGGCGAGGTAGAGGGCGAGGGCGACAATCACTCTCGTCCCGCGATCCTGGCGCACCGCCGCTCCTCGGCCGTGCGTGGACAGCAGCAGCGAGTCCGCCAGGCTGCCGAAGACCTGACGCTTCCCCTCCCTGGCATGGCCGAGATAGGTGACGACCATCTCGCCGGTCACGACCGCGACGGCTGCGGCGACGATGAGCCAGTGCGCGACCGGATCGTGCAACAGCTGCGACATGCCTCGTAGAAGTCTAAGAGCGCCGCTACAGCTAGGGCGACAGACTCGAGTCCTTCTGTGGTCGAGGTTTAGCTCCCGAGTTACTGAGGACTGTCGAGCCGCGTCTCACGCAGGCTCATTCGGGCGACTTCCCATCGAGGGTCTGGACGAACTCCTCTCGCCCACCAATACCCTCGGCGCCGGGTGTCGTTGACTCGCGGCCGAGGAAAGCCGGCGGCTGGTGCCGTGCTGAGCTAGAAGTGCGCCAAGACGTGGTCGAGCGGCCGCGGGACGCGCTCGAGGTCCAGTGCCTCCACCAGCAGCACGGCGTACTTCTGCTTGCGGTTCCACATGAAGCCGTGCAGCTGTTCTTCGAGCGGCCGAGCCCGGTGTGCGGGCTGCTTCTGGTAGGTCCGGAACGCGCGCAGCTCGCCTTGCTCGATGAGCAGGCGCTCCATTCCATCCGGCCCCACCGCTCGCGTCAGCTCGTCCTCGAGGTCGCGCGTGCAAGCGTAGAACCCGACGCGCTCGAGCTCGCCACGGTCGTCGCATCCCAGTGCGCGCAAGAAATGCCGCTCCTCGCCGACGTCATAGAGCCCCGCGAGTCGGAGGTCGCGGTACTGCCCTAGAAGGCGTGGGAGATTCCCGTAGCCACCCATAGGCACGATGGCGACGCCCTCGGCCCGGAGGTCGCGGCCACGGCGACGCGCAAGCGTCTCGACGGCGCGGCGGTCGCTCGCGCCCTCGACGAGCACTACTCCGCGCAACTGCATAAACGCATCAGATCAGGTCGACGACGAGCGGCTGCGCTGCCCTTGGGCGAGACGGTGTGGGCTAGTCGCGGGCGACAGGTACGCTGCCTGCGTGTTCCCGTGGATCATCTTCGCCCTGGTCGCTGTTCCCTTGGTCATCGTCGGCTTCGTGGCCACACGTCGCCGAACGGCCGCCGGCGAGCATCCCGCGAGCGAGGACGCGCAGGCGCAAGCGCTAACGGAGCAGGAGTTCGCGGAGGCGGAGGCCTACGAAGCCAAGTGGCGCGAGGAGGACGAGGAGAGGTACCACGAGGAGCGCTTGCCCTAGTTGGTCGGCTGCGCGCGTCGGATGGGATGACTGCGCCAGTGTTCGGGATGTCCCCCGTGGAGCAATGTCATCGAGGCTTGGGTTGTGACGGTCTGGTGACACTTGTTGCTTGGCCCGACCTGCGGGCGTAGTCTTTTCGCCCGAGTCCGCTAGCAACGGGAGGTCATCATGAGCACCACGACCCTGCTACCTGACGTCGGGACCGAGCTTCGCGAGGGTTACGCCGAGGTCGGCGATGTGAGCTTGCATTACGTCGAGGCGGGTGATGGGCCGCTGATCGTTCTGCTGCACGGTTTTCCGGAGTTCTGGTACGGCTGGCGGCTGCAGATCGCGCCGCTCGCGGCAGCGGGTTTCCGGGTAGTCGCCCCCGACACGCGTGGCTACAACCTGTCATCGAAGCCAGAGGGCTTCGAGTCCTACGCCGTCGACCTGCTCGCCGCCGACATCCGCGGGCTCATCGGAGAACTCGGTGCCGAGTCTGCGCTGTTGGTCGGTCACGACTGGGGCGGAAGCATCGCCTGGACCATCGCGATGAACCACCCGGAGGTGGTCGACCGACTCGCCATCCTCAACGCGGCCCATCCGCGGCGGCTGTCGGAGGGGTTGCACAACCCGAACCAGCTCCGGAAGTCCTGGTACTTCTTCTTCTTTGCAGTACCGGGACTACCCGAGGAGGTCGTTCACACCAGGGACTGGCACTTCTTCCGACACTTCCTGGAGGACGCACGCCCGCCTTACACCGACCAGGAAATCGAACGCTACGTCGAGGCGTGGTCGCAGCCGGGCGCAGCGGCCGGGATGATCAACTACTACCGCGCCTCGGTAAGACAGTCCCAGAAGGAAGCCGTGGCAAAGCTTCGCCCGATCTCTGCGCCGACACTGGTCATCTGGGGTGAGCGTGATTCGTACCTCGGCTCTGACCTCGCCGAGCCTGACCGGGACGACGTACCCAACCTCGACCGCGTGGAGCGTCTACCCGACGCGTCGCACTGGGTCCATCACGACGAGGCTGAACGTGTCAACCAGCTGCTCACCGACTTCTTCGCTCCTGTGGCATAGACACTGAAGACTCGCGCAAGCGCCCTTTCGCAAGCGGGGCCCTTCATGTGAAGGGCCCCGCCTGTTTCCGGATGTCGCTTCATCGAGAGCCCGGCTTTCTCCCGCGGCGCTCAGAGGCAGCCCATGCGCACCACGCGCTCGGCAACAACGAGGAGTCCGTCCGGCTGCTGACGGGACCCGAGTCGCTGACCGCGAGCGAGCGCTGCAACGCACCGTCGAGGGTCATCTCACGAGTGTGTTCCGGAAGCTCCGACTCGACTCGCGTACCGACCTCGGCGCAGCACTGACTGGACGTACGGTCGCTCGAATCTAGCCTCTCCGGCGTAGGCTGCCGGAATGCTGGACGCGCTGATCGTCACTCCCGGCTCAGCGGCCCACCTTCGCCGTCGAGATCCGCGAGACATGCTGGGCCTCCCCGGGAAAGACGAGGGCAAGGGTCGGCTCGCCGCACTGACCGATGAGCTGAGCTCGTTCCAAGAGCGACTCTACGCAGAAGGAAAGCAGAGCGTCTTGCTGGTCCTCCAGGGCCTTGACGCCTCCGGGAAGGACGGCACGATTCGCCACGTCTTCACGGGAATCAATCCGCAAGGCTGCCACGTCACATCGTTCAAGGCGCCGACACCGAATGAGCTGGCTCACGACTTCCTCTGGCGTATCCAGGCTGAATGTCCGGCGCGCGGCATGATCGGCATCTTCAACCGCTCGCACTACGAGGACGTCGTGACGGTCGGCGTGCTCGGGCTCGCGCCGCAGGAGGTCTGGCGGCGGCGCCCCGGCCGGATCGTCGAGTTCGAGCGCCTGCTCGTGGAGGAAGGGACGACCGTCGTCAAGTGCTACCTGCACGTCTCCGCGGAGGAACAGCAAAAGAGGCTCGATGAGCGGACCTCGGATCCGACCAAGCGCTGGAAGTACAACCCCGGCGACGAAGAGACCAACCGCCGCTACGACGAGTTCACGGCTGCCTACGACGACGCCATCAGCGCCACTTCAACGGAGCACGCCCCGTGGTACGTGATTCCCGCAGACCGGAACTGGTTGCGGAACCTCGCCGTCGCGACCGTGCTCGTGGACGCCCTGCGGCGACTCGACCCACGATTTCCCGAGCGCCCTTAGCCGGCTCTGTTTTCACCCCTTCTGGACGATGCTCGGCGTGGGCGTCATCCTGAAGCTCATCGCAACCTGATCATCCGCAGCGAGAGTGAGCGTGCGGCCCGAGCCGTGCGCTTCTCCCGTGCACGAAGCAAGAAGGAGGAGGTATGGCATCCACTAGCGCACCCCCGGTCGATCTCTATATCGCCGCTTATCCGGATCCCGACATGGCGCGTGAAGACTGGGACACGCTGAAGCAGCTTGCCAAGGACGACATGATCAAGGTTGACGGGCTCATCCTGGTCAGCCGCCGTTCCGACGGCAAGATCCATGTCGACGACGACTTCCACGAGACGCGCAAGGGCGCGAAGTGGGGAGCGGTCGGCGGGGCAGTCGTCGGACTGATCTTCCCGCCTGCTCTCATCGCGAGCGCTGCAGTTGGAGCTGGAGTCGGTGCAGGAATCGGCGGGCTCGTGTCGCATGGGCAAAAGCAGGAGATCAAGGCGGACGTCGAGGACGTCTTGCCGCTCAACAGCTCAGGCATCGTTGCAGTCTTCGAGGAACAGTGGGAGGATGACATCGACACCGCGCTGTCGAATGCCAAGAAGGTCACCAAGGAGAAGGTCGACAGGGACAGCGCCGAGGAGGTCAAGGCGGCAGCCGGCGAGGGATAGCCGGTCTCAAAAGGGGACAACCGAATTGAGGAGGTTGGCATGAAGCCAATGTCAGGATGGATCTCGTTCGCGGCGATCATGATGATGATCATCGGCACGCTCGATTTCTTTGAAGGGTTGATCGCGGTCGTGCGCGGCAAGTACTACGTCGTCAGCAGCAGCCAGATCATCGTCTTCGATACGAGGACGTGGGGCTGGCTCACCCTGATCTTCGGGATCCTGCTGGTGCTCGTAGGTGCTGCCCTCGGCGGCGGTGCCGGCTGGGCGCGGTGGGTGACGGTCTTTCTAGCGAGCGTGAACATCCTGGGTCAGCTGAGCTGGCTCGGTTCGACCAGTTGGCCGCTGTGGACACTCATCATCATTGGCCTGAACATCGTCGTCATCTACGCGCTGACTGCGCGTTGGGAGGGGTACCCCGCACGAGCTGCGATGTGAGAAAGACTGACCTCGTCTCTCTTGCAAGGGCCTGAACCTGAGGGGTCAGCGCGGCGACCGCCGCGCTGACCTCGGGGCGGACGGGTCGCCATTGGAAGTCCTTCCGACCGGCGGGCTTCATCCTGGCAGGACGATGCCGGTTCCCAACGAGCGCCACATCGTTCCTAGCGGTGAATTGGCAAGCCTCTTCCTCAGGCGAGGCGGCTGCGACGTACATCGGCCCGCCGCGCCGGATCTACATCGTCGAGCCGCTGCAGGACCCTGTGCCTTCCAAGCGTCCGCTTCCCGCGCCGAAGGAGCCGGCGGCGCCGAGTCCTGAGGGCGTGCGTGAGCCCGAGGTGCCCGCGGCGTGAGCGGCCCGGCGCCCGACTACTTCGAGCCTGTTATCGGTTGGCGCTCCTGGCGGTCATCCAACGCGGGCGTGACGTTCGACTCAGGAGCATCGCGTTGACCGACCCCTGGCCGGTGCGCGAAGCGTTGGCGGCGATGTGCTACAGGATGGTGTCGCGCCTTCCCCTGCTTCGGAGAAGAGCCGGGCATGCCCCGGTGACCCTCGAATGCGGACTGCGGGATTCATGCCGCCAACAACGCAGCAGCAGCCGCCTCGTATCTCCATCTCTATGAAGACGTGCCACAGCGTGCGATCTTCCACCGTGCGCTCCCGCGGGTCGCTCTCTGGGGCACGGTGGTGGAGGGTGAGCTCGGCTGGCGCGGGTCCCGCGCGTACCCGCAGGAGATCTTCGTGCCTGCGACCGGCGCGAAACGGCGCGTCGGGCTCGAGGCGATCGTGGACGGCCTGGCCGTGTACGGTGTTCCGATCGTCGTCGTCGTCGACGCCGAGGATCAACGCCTCGCCGATTTCGTGACCGCGGATCTCAGCGGCGCGACGGCGAGACCGATCTAAGAGCTCCTCTTCGCCGCTCGGGGATATCGCCCGAATCGGACGATGCGCAGTCGACGGCTCGTGATGGGCTTGTTCAGGCGTGG
>CAWHXK010000090.1:0-4854 GCA_963833255.1 uncultured Actinomycetes bacterium | reverse complement strand
CCTGACGGAAGAAGACGGGCCCCGGCGAGTCGCGCTTGATCACAAGGGCGATCACGACAAAGACCGGCGCAAGCAGGATCACCGCGGGAATCGTCAATGCCAGGTCAAGCGCTCGCTTCAACATCTGCGCTGAGCGGGACAGGCGCGTTGGCGGCAGCCCGACGAGTGGCATGCCCTCGACGGTGTGAATGCCGACGCCTGGACCGACGAGCTCGAAGAGGCGCGGGACGATGTCGACCTGGACGTCCAGATCCTTCATCGAGCGAATCAGGTCGAGCGTCTCTCGTGTGAATCGTTCGAAAACGCGACGATGACGCGCTCGATGTCGAACAAGCGGACGAGCGCCGGTAGCCGCTCGGCGGACCCAGCAGCGTCAGGTTCTCGAGATCCTCGCGGCGCTCCTTCGGTTCAGCGTCGACGAAGCCGACGAGGTTGATCCCGTACTCCGGATGCTTCAGGAGCTTCCGCGCGACGAGCTGGCCGACGTCGCCGGCGCCGACGATGATCGTGTTCTGCAGGTAGTTGATCGTGCCGCCGGCAATAAGCGCGCGCCACGGCCCGTCCGAACGAGACCAAGCACGACCGCCAGCGCCCAGAACAGCAGCAGCTTCGGCAGGCGTCGGGTGTGCGACGTTCGTCAGGTATGCGAACGCAAAGAAGAGCCACGCGCAGACCGTGACCATGTGGAAGACGCCGACGACGTCGTCCGCCGTCGAGTGATCGGTCCGCTCCTCGTCCTGGTCGTAGAGCCCGTAGAGCTTCGTGACGACAATCCACGCCGGAAGCGACAGCGCAAAGATCAGGAACTCCGCCCTCGAGTCGACATGATCACTGGCCTGCGGCCGAGTCCCGGACGAGCCACTCGCAACGAGAGAACGCGGCGACAAGCCCGACGACATCGGCGAGAAGCAGCATCCGGCGCACGAGCCAGCCGCGCCGCTTGACGATGGCTGTCCGCCGACGGCGATCGAGGATCTCGAGCGTCCGATCGTCGACGGTCGCCGTCATCTCGTCGTAGAGCTCGACGCCCTGCAGCAACGCCGACCGTTCAGTCGTCGCGTTCATGACCCGTTCCCCCGTCCATAGAGGGACCCGGCGAGGACGTTCCGGATCGTTTCGGCGCCTGCTCCGGCTGTCTCGTCCCAGCCACCGTTGCGCAGCACCCTGATCTTCTGGTCACGCAAACAGATGTGCACGAGCGGCGCGTGGTGCCGCTTGGCCCAGCTGCGCGCCTCGTCTGCTTCGTCCGCGTCGTCGACGACGATCGCGTCCGGCTTCACCGACCGCAGTAGTCCGGTGACGTCGCCGCGACCGGCCGGGAAGGCCTGAACGTCCGCAATGCTGTCGAGCGTCGACAGCAGCGCCTCATGCAGCAGCGGCACGCTGTAGAGGAAGGCGACGAGCGGTTGCCGCTTCGCCGCCGTCATGAGAGCCCTCCGCGACCCCGCGATCTCTGCCCGCGCCGCCACGTAGTAATCGGAGGCAGCTCGGCGAGATCCCACCTCGAGCTTGCTCAGAATGTTCTGCACGTGGCGCTTCACGGTGAACTCGGAGATCGTCAGCGTGGCGGCGATCTGACGGTTCCGGGCTCCGAGCGCGACGTGCTCGAGGATTTCTCGCTCGCGCGCCGACAGCACTGCAAGGCGCGCGCGGGACTGATCGCGCAGCTCCGAGCCGTGGATGGCGTCGACCATCAACATGGTCAGGTCGCGCGACAGGGGTGCCTCGCCGTGCATCACCCCACGCAGTGACCGCACAAGGCCGGGCGGCGAGATTTGCTTGTGGAGGAACCCGTCCGCCCCGGCGCGCACAGCGGCAAGCACCGCCTGCGGTGTCGGATCGAAGCTCCAGACGATCAGATACGAGTTGCAGCGTTCGGACAGGAGTCGCACTGCGTCGACGCCGCCCTTCGGCGGTAGGTCGAGGTCGATCAGAGCGATCTCCGGACAGCCGGCCTCGAGCCTGAGTTCGGCCTCTTCGCACGAACTCGCTTCGACGACCTCGAAGTCGCTCTCGCGCCGCAGCAAGTTCCGGACGCCGGTCCGGAAGATAGTGACGGGGTCGGCAACGAGAACACGCATCGCCGTCACGCCTCGACCTTTTCGTACTGGTCAGACTTCGGCGAGGCGTAGCTGTACGAGCCGCGGTACTGGTACGCGTAGTCTTCGTCGCTCGAGCCGAGCCCGGTAACGACATAGCCGAGCTTCGGTGCTCTGATGCCGTCGAGCACGCGGGCGAGTTCCTTCAGGATCGGCTGGCGCATTGTGTCGAGCCGCGCGACGACCATGATCGCGTCGACCCGCGTGCTCAGCGCGATCGCGTCGTTGACGCGCAGGAGCGGCGGCGAGTCGATCAGCACCAGGTCGTAACGATCCCGAAGCGTTGCGATGAGGTCGGCAACAGCCTTGCTGCCGACGAAGTCGCCACCATCCGGCGGCAGTGGCCCCGACGAGATCACGTCGAGGAGACCTTCCAGGCTCCTGTGGCCGTTCGTCCCGTTGCTGTGCCCGTTCGCATCTGCTGGGACGGCAACGCGCTCGGCGTCGTCGTCGGGCGTCAAGGCGACGTGCAGCGTTGCCGCCTCGATCGAGAAGTGACCCCTCGCGACATGGGTCAGGCCGGGCCGATCCCCGAAGTTGAAGAACTTGTCCAGGAACGGGCGGCGCAAATCGAGATCGACGAGCGCTACTCGCTTGCCCATACGCGCGAAGGCGATCGCAAGGTTGGCCGCCGTAGTCGATTTGCCCTCGGCCTCGATCGCACTCGTGATCATGATCGTGCGCGCGTGTGTGTCCAGGTTGACGAACTCGATGCTCGTGCGCAGCGTGCGGAAGGCCTCCGCCTGGACGCCGTGCGGCGCGGCCATCATGACGAGACGGTTGCTGTTGCGAAGCTTGCGCGGCGGTTCCGGTACGCGTGCCAGCAGCGGCAGCCCGAGCTTCTCTCCCACTTCCTCTGCGCTGCGAACACGCGTGTCGAGCGCTTCGCGCAGGAAGGCGAGCCCGATGCCGAGCACAAGTCCGAGAGCAAGCCCAAGGATGCCGTTCCTCACCGGTTTCGGCTGGATCTGCACTGCCTGGTCCGGCAGTTTCACGGGCACGGCGTTCCGCGTCAGCAACGCCACGTACTGATCAAGCTGGTCGCGCTTGGCCTGGAGCTCTTGATACGCGGCGGATCCCTTTCCGCCGTCGAGCACCATCGCCCGCAACTGCGTGTCGGCGCGCGCCTTTGCCGTCTCGTACGGCGCGGTGTCGAGGTCCGCCCGGTAACCAGCGAAGGCCTGTGCGTAAGCCTTGGTTAGGTCGATCGCTACCTGCGGCTGGTGATCCCAGACCGAGAGCTCGAGAAGATCCGAGTTCGTCTTCGCCGTGGCGCTCGAGTGCCCTAGGAATTGATCAACCGGCCGGTTGAGCCCGGCGAGGCCGAGAGTCTTTTGAGCGACCTCCGGGACACGCGCGAGATCCGCCTGCGTCTGCGCTTGACGATCGGGCGGCTGAGCACCTGACTGGTTGATCCCGTTCCCGAACTGGGTCGCAGGGTTCTCCTGAACCAGTAGGACCTGCGACGTCGCCTTGTAGACCTTCTCCTGGCGCAGCGATAGTCCAACCGCCACCGCCGGTACCAGGAGCACCGCCTGCAAGATGATCCATTTCCGTCGCCGGACTACTCGCAGGTAGTCCCGCAAAGATGCGCCATGCCCTCCGCGGGCGTCGCCCTCGGACAAAGTTCACTCCCCCCGTTGTTAGCCCCTGCAGCGCCGCAGTCAGAGATGCGCCGCGGACCCATAGTGCCATGACTTTTTGGAACCAGTAGGGGCCACGAGGCCAATCAAAGCGTCCACAGGTCTTATGCACAGGCCAATTGCGCAGGTTTTGGTCGATTTAACGACAGGCTTGCCCCGATTCGGCTCCGCTTTCGGACTATGAAATTTGGTTCGTAAGGTTTCTCGGGAGCGCCTCAGATGAGCCCACCGCGCGCGATCCTGGTGATTCCGCACCACCGTCGGGCCACGACAGAGGTGTCGCGGCCTTGCGAGACGAGGACGACGCCGCTTAGGATCGGCCGGACTCGCACGCAAACCAGAGGGAGCCGCTGCGGTGTCTTTCATCGCCCCATCCGAGATTCAGAACCGCAAGCTGAGCCCCGCCCTCCGCGGGTACGACCGCGCGGAGACCGACACGCTCCTCACCCAGATCAAAGCCAGCTACGAGCGGGTCTGGAGCGAGCGCGAAGAGCTGCGCGCAGAAGTGACGCGGCTACAGGAGCAAGCGCGGGAGATCAAAGCCACTCACGAGCGGGTCTGGAGCGAGCGCGAAGAGCTGCGCGCAGAAGTGATGCGGCTACAGGAGCAAGCGCGGGAGAACGACAAGCTGCGGGCTCAGCTCGAGGGGATCGAGCCGGAGTTCGAGAAGCTCCAGAAGGTCGACCAGCTCCTGCGTTCGGCACTCGTGTATGCCGAGCGCACGACCGAGAAGCTCAAGGAAGACGCACGCGCGGAGGCCGAGACGACGGTCAGCCGCGCGCGGAAGAAGGCCGACGAGCTGAACGCGAAGGCGGAGAGCGAGCGGCGCCGGCTCGAGCGCGAGATCGAAGAGCTCGAAGAGATCACAAACCGGACGAAGGAGAACTGCCGCAAGCTCCTCCTGCAGGCGCTCGAAGCGATCGAACGTTCGGAAGCGCTCAAGGCGCCGAAGGCAGAGCCAAAGGCGAAGGCCAAGCCTGAGCCGCAGCTGCCGACTCCGCTCGGGCAGCTGACGGACGCGCTACCCGACTAGCTCGGGCTCAGTCGTCGCAGCCCTTGGGGGCCGGTGTGGTCGTGATTCTTGTCGCCGTGCCGCTACACCCCAGTAGTCC
>CAWHXK010000089.1:0-12243 GCA_963833255.1 uncultured Actinomycetes bacterium | reverse complement strand
TCACTCGGTCCTGACGTTCAGTAGACGAGCGGAATGAGCTTGTGCCGTACGGACGAGCGATAACGCTCGTACGAAAGGTCCGACTGCAGGAGCCGCTCCTCTTCCCTGATCCGCACGAGCTGGAACCCCGTGCTCAGGCAGAGCAGCGCGAGGTTCGCAACCGACGGGTTCTCCGCGACGTAGCCCAGGTAGCTCACGAGATAGCCGAAGTACGCCGGATGCCGGACGAGGCGGTAGGGACCTCGGGTCTTGACTCCCCGGTTGGCCGCGACGATTCCGAACGACCGCCCGAGGGTGCCGAGGCTCGCCAGTGCAATCAGGAGGCCGGCGAGCTGCACCAGCTCGCAGGCGAGATGCGGGAGGCCGCCGTCCGTCGGTCGCGCGAGAAGCATCGCGAAGCTACCGATCGGCGCAGCAAGCCACGCGACCGGCCGGACGCTCAGCTCGACCGGCGCGCGCCTGACGAGGAAGAGGACCGCAGCCCAGCCCTCGAGGAGGGTGACCCCGAGCCCGGATGGTGCTCCAGTGGCACGCCAGTGCGAGAAGTTGGACCAGGCGAAGAGCGCGAACAAGCCGACCAGCAGGGCGCGCGAGAGGAGCGCACCGACGCGGCGTCCCGTCAGGCCAGATCGTCGTCCCGCTCCGGAACCCCACCCGTTGCCGGGCGACCAGGTGGCGTCAAAGGACGCCACGGGATCCAAGGAAGGCGGGGGCGAGAATCAGGACGAACATCACCGGCAGGATGAAGATCGCCATCGGCACGAGCATCTTCACCGGCGCTTTCTGCGCGCGCTCCTCGGCGTAGATCTGACGGCGATGTCGCAGATCGCTCGCCTGCGAGCGCAGGATGGCGCCGAGCGGCGAGCCGAGCTGATCCGACGCGAGCACGGCATTTGCGAAAGCCATTGCGTCGTCGCTGCCCACGCGAACGGCGAAGCTGCGAATCGCCGCCCGGCGGGACTCTCCGACGCGGAGCTCCGTGAGCACGCGTTGCATCTCCTCCGCGAGCGGGCCCTCGTTCACCTCAGCGAGATAGGTGAGCGCCGCGTCGAAGCTCATGCCGGCCTCGATCACGAGTGCGAGCTGGTCGACGAAGTGCGGCAGTTCCGAGTCGATCCGCTCGGCGCGTCGAGATGCCGCCTTGCTGAGGAAGAAACCCGGGAACAGGATTCCGGCCGCAGCGAAGACGAGCCCGAGCAGGACGCGTCCTGCTCCGTGCGCGATTACGAAACCGAGCGCGAGCCCTGCCACTGTCAAGACGACGCGCACGGCCATGAAGAGGTCGGCCGTCAGCTTCCTCGACGCCCCGGCCCGCGCGAGCTCCGTCGCAACATCGGCCTCGGTCTGCCTCGGCCAGACCTTGCGATGAAGTCTCGCCAGGGAAGGAACCGCACGCATGAGCAGCGACGAGCGCCCGGAGTCCGTCGAGACGACCCGCCCAGATGCGGTGGTGGCACGAACGCTGCTGAGAGCGTTGCGCCGATCTCGGTCGACAACCGTCCGCGCGCGTGTCAATTCGAAGCCGAGGAGGGCCAGACAGGCGAGGCCCGCGAGCAGGAACATGATCATCTCTAGTACCTCACGTTGACGACACGTTTTAGGAGCAATGCACCGACCGCCATGGACGTCAGGCAAAAGGCGATCAGGACATGTCCCGTCGACGTCGTGTAGAAGGGAGCCATGTAGGTCGGGCTGATCAGCGTCATGAGGGCTGCCAGCGCGAACGGCAGGCAAATCAGGATCGTCGCCGAGATACGGCCCATCGACGTCAGCGCATGAACCTTCCGCGCATGCCGCTGCCGCTCGCGAACCGTCTCCGAGAGTGTGTCGAACAGCGTCGCCAGCGACCCTCCAGCCTGAGACTGCACGTTGATCGCCGTCGCGACGTACTCGAGGTCAGGTGACCCGATCCGCTCGCACATCGCCGCGATCGCCTCATGCAGCGGGCGGCCGAGCCGTTCCTCGCCGAGAACCCGGCTGAACTCTTCCGATGCCGGCGGACTGCCGTCGTCCGCCACGGCCCGCATCGCCACACGAAGGCCGTGCCCCGCGCGCAACGTCGATGCGATCGTCGCCAGCACGTCCGGCAGTTGCCGGTCGAACGACTTTCGGCGACGTACAGCGGCGATGCGGAAGACCACGAACGGCAGGACGAGGCCGAGGAGCATCAGGAGCAGTGAGAGCCCGACGCCCGTGCCAACGATTGCTCCGAAGATCCCCAGGACGAGGGCGCCGAGGAGCGAGAGATAGGGCACGTGCCCGACGCGGATCTTGAGGCCCGAGCGTTCGACCGACCTCGCCAGCCGCTCCGACCCGGGCAGGTCCGCCAGAGCACTCTCCGTCCAGGCCGTGAAGCCTTCCAGCCGCGTCGATTCGGCGGTCTCCTTCTGCTCGCTGCGACCGCTGAGGTGCGGCGCGAGCATGCGTGTCACATCCGACTTTCGCCGCCGGCGAAGGACTGCGGCGCCGGCCAGCGCCAGCAAGAGGGCAGCCAGGATCACGACAACAGCCGCAGTTCCACCCCGGCGTACGAGCGACGCCGGCAGAAGCCCGCCCGATCCCTCGGTGCCGCCCGGAAGGCGCAGTCGTAGCTGCGTCGCCTGCTCGCCGGCCTTCAGCCCGAGCTTGACGGAGTCGCCCGGACGCGCCCGTGTCAGATAGGAGAACTGCCACGTCCGATCGAGCTCACGACCGAGAGCGGCATAGATCGCGCCGAGCCGCGAGGCGTCGTTCGTGTCGAAGAGCCTGCCGCCGGTCTCGGCGGCGAGCGCCGAGAGCGTCTGCTTGTCGGCGCGGCGACCTGCCGCGATCGGATACACGACGACGCTGGCGCGCTGTGCTGCGGCGATCGCCCGCCGCAACGACGCATGCGAACCGAGGTCGTGGCCGTCGGTCAGCAGGACGAGGATCCGCGTTCCGGTCGACATCTGCTGCAAGCGGGCGACCGAGGAGACGACCGCGTCGTAGAGCGCCGTGCCCGTCTGAGGATCGGCGGCGAGCTGCCTGAGAGTCCGCATGACATCGGTCTTCGTCTCCCCCTGTCGGGTCAGAGCAAGGGCTTCGTTCCCGAAGGCCACGAGGCCGAGCTCGATCGCTCGCTCGTCGCCGGCAAGAAACTCTTGCGCCGCTGTCTTGGCTTCTCGCAACGGCGCGCCGCGCATGGAGGATGACTTGTCGATCGCGAGCACAAGCGCCTCCGCAGAGCCCAGCTGCCGGCTGGTACGAAAGGCCGCGCCGCGACCGTTTTCGAGCAGCTGGGGTTGCATCCCGGCTGGGGCGACCGCGGTCACGCGAACGAGCGGAAAAGCTCCGAAGTCCACGTGCCGGATCTGTAGCGGCGCGGAGGCAGCCGCCGCCGACGCCGCACCGGCAAGCGTGGCGGCAAGAAGCAGAAGGGCGACCGTTGTGCGTCTCATCGGGCGCCCAGCCAGCAGGCGTCATCGAGCTCGACGCCGTTCGCCTTGAGCTTGTTCAGAAAGCCCGGCCGAAGGCTCGTCGCCTCCAACGGTGCGAGCAAGCGCTCGTCCCAATCGGCCTGCGACTCGGGTGCACGCGTGACGAAGAGATCCTGGAGTGTCACGACCTCACCCTCCATGCCCGCGATCTCGGTGATCTGTGTGACCCGCCGTGAACCGTCGACGAGCCGCGAGATGTGCACGAGCAGGTCGAAGCCTCCGGCGATCTGCTCGCGAATCGCCTTCATGGGCAGTTCGACACCGGCCATCAACACGAGCATCTCGAGTCGATGCAGGGCGTCCCGCGCGGAGTTCGCGTGCAGCGTCGTGAGCGAGCCGTCGTGGCCCGTGTTCATCGCCTGCAGCATGTCGAGAGTCTCCGCACCGCGGACTTCGCCGACGATGATCCGGTCAGGCCGCATGCGCAGCGCATTGCGGACGAGATCACGGATCCGCACCTCGCCTTCGCCCTCGATGTTCGGCGGCCGCGACTCGAGCGAAACGACGTGACGCTGGAGCAGCCGAAGCTCGGCGGCGTCCTCGACTGTCACGACCCGCTCGGTCGACGGCACGCTCGCCGAGACAGCGTTGAGGAGCGTCGTCTTCCCCGTGCCCGTACCTCCGGAGATGAGAACGTTCAGCTTTCCGCGAACGCACTCGGCGAGAAAATTCGCCGCCTGATCCGTCAGCGTTCCCAGCCCGATCAGATCCTCGAGCGACAGTGCATTCCGTGCGAACTTACGGATCGTCAGCGATGGTCCGCGCAGCGCCAGCGGTGGGATGATCGCGTTGACGCGACTGCCGTCGGGCAGCCGGGCGTCCACCATCGGGGACGACTCGTCGATGCGCCGGCCCACCTGCGAGACGATCCGGTCGATGATCCGCAGGACGTGAGCGTCGTCGAGGAAGGTCGCCTCGGTTTCTTCGATCCTCCCCGACCGCTCGATGTAGAGCTGGTCGTAGCCGTTCACCATGATCTCGGTGACCGTCGGGTCGTGGAGGAAGGGCTCCAGCGGCCCGTAACCGAGGATGTCGTCGGCGATCTGCCGCTCCAGGCGAGCACGCTCGCTCGGGCTGAACGGGGCTTCCTCGGCCGACAGCTGCTCGTTGACGAGCTGGCGGACACGCCCTTGCAGCTCGTCGGAGCCCTCGAGGTTGAGAAACGCGGCACCCAGCCGAGCGATGCAGGCTCGATGAATCTTCGTCTTCACCTCCGCGTGCGGATCGCGGGCGCGGGCCTTTATCGCACCCGAATCGACCTGCAGACGCTCGGCCAGCATCGTCACGTCGTGCCGGTCGGAGAACCCGTTACCGCCCAGCCCCGTCATCGCCGGCCCCGCAGAAGCGAGCGGCGCTGCGGCGCCGACTGCACGGGAACCGGGGTCAGCGCCTCAGCGAAGAGGGATTTCGTTAACGTCGAGACGGCACGGGCGAAACGACTCCCGGGATCTCCGAGCACGACCGGCGTCGCCCGGTTGACCGCCGTCGGCACTGCCGGGTCGTCGGGGAGCTCGAAGGCGATCTCGGCCTGGAGAGCTTCCTCGATCTCGTTGCGCGAAACGCCGCCGGCTGCGCCGATCCGGTTCGCCACGATGGAGACACGCTCTCGCGGGAATCCGAGCCGGTCGATCGTCTCCAGACCGATGTGAACGTTCTTGAGCGACGTCACCTCCGGATTGCAGACCAGCAGGAGGCGATCGGTGTGATCGAGCGCCGCCAGCATCGCACCGTCAAAGAGCGGCCCGGTATCAATGACGACGGCGCCGTAAGCCTTGCGAGCCGCGCCGAGGACGCCCACGAGGTCCGGCTGGCCCACCATCTGTGCTTCCTCTGGACGCTTCGGCGCCGGCAGCAGGTCGAGCATCGAGCGCGCGTCGGTGCAGACGAACGCCTTGAGCTTCTCGACATCCGTCTCGCCGCTCGAGGAAGCGAGGTCGGCAATCGTCGCTCGCGGAGCGATCGCAAGGGCGAGCGCCGCGTCTCCGAACTGGAGGTCGAAATCGACGAGCAACGTCGGGATCCCGGAGCGACGCGCGGCCACGGCGATGTTCGTCGCCAGAACCGTCTTGCCGCTGCCGCCCTTGGGCGAGAACACCGTCACGACCGTGCCGGAATCGGGCGTGTCACCGTTTGCCCTTGCCGCTTTTCGCAAGGCGAAGAGCAACGTTTCCATCGACTGGGGCAGCACGATCACGTCGGCAGCGCCGATCTCGAGCCCGGTTTCGACAATGCCGTTCGGTTCGCCGTAGGCAGCGAGGATCAGCGGCGCCTGAGAGAGCGCGCGAACGGCGCGGATGTCTTCCCCGAGCTCCGCCGACGACGACGCGACAACGTGGAGCGCCACATCCACGGAAGAGTCGAGACCGGTGCGGCGAGAATCGTCAGCCAACACCATGGACAAGGTCTCCTGGCCCTCGAGCGACGGCGCGAGCTCGTTTGCGGCCGGGCCGCTGAGCAGGATACGGAGAGGTTGGCGGTTACGGTGCATCGACGCTCTCCGGGAACTGCCCGATGATCTGCCCCTGCGGATTGGGAAGCCCGCGGCCGAGCAAGGAGAAGACCGTTTCGACCGACGGTGCGCTGTTACTCGGCTTATTCGTCGGGCGGAGGACGAAGAACCACGTGCTGCTCTTCATCGCCAACGCCAGCGTCTGAGCCTGTGTGTCGGTCAGGACCAGTTTCGCCGTCACCGTCGGCGGTGCGCCGACCGACGAGGCCTTCGCTGCTTCTTCCGGAGCCTGCAGGACGAGCACGTTCCGGAGCACAACGCGCGACACCGCACGGGCGAGGTTGTTGACGTGGTACTTGACCGTGCCGATGACGTCGACGTGGTCGCCGTCGCTCAGCGTTCCGGCCATCAGTTGGTTCTGGTCGCCCGGACACGACGACGATCCGCTGGTTGCCCGAAAACTTCGCGAAGATGCCGCCCTGCGAAACAGGCACGAACTGCCGCAACGTGACCTGCTGGCCCTGGTAGATCGGCCCCGCGGTGATCTTCGAGGTGAGCGGCGCCGCGCTCGCGATGGAGCCCGGGACCACCGCGCGCCGCGGCACCGTCTGCGATTCGAGGTAGCCACCCCCCGCAATCGCCGATCCGTCGGTGCCGGCGGGAATGTCGCGTGATGCCACGAGCACCTTCACGAGCGCCGCGCCATGGGTGACGCTGTTTCTGTAGCTGACCACGTAGTAGCCGATCAGGACCGCGGCCAACGTGGCCAGTCCGACGGGGACGGCGAGATTCCGAAGTCGCGATTTTGTCGTCACGAGAGATTCCTTTCGCTTCTATTGGACGAGTGAGATGACATGGACACCGAAGTCGGTCGCTCCGCTGATGGGATCACCGGCGGCAAGGTCGGTCGCGATGTAGGTGACGAAGTGGCCGGTGAGCGACTTCTGGCTCGGCGTCCACTTGATGTCGTTCGGGCCGGTGTGAACGACGAAGGCGGCCCAGCCGATGACATGGAAGTACCAGTTGGGCCCGCTGTTGTTGGTGGTGTCGAAGACGGGAAAGAAGAGTGGCGTTCCGGCCCGGTCCTGGAACCCTTGCCGGATCGGGCCGATCGTCTGGCCGGTCTTCACCCCGTACCACTGGTTGGCGGGCAGTGCGGCCGGAAAACCGGTTTCGAGCCAGCCCTTGAGCTCGTTCGCGCCGATGCCGGCGTTAACCCCGCACGCCGTGGAGGCCGTCGAGTGGCACGTCAGATCGATCAGCCCGATCGTGCTCGAGGCGACGTTGCTCTCGTCGAAGTTGAGCGTCACGGTCTGCCCGTAACACGCCGGGCTGATCGCAGCACAGGCGGCCGTGTTCTTCACGGCGACGGGGGCGACGTTCTTCATCATGCTGGGGACGAACACCCCCGCACGCGCATGCGCGCTTACGGTGACGCTGTTGAAGACGGAGCCGTAGATCTTGGCGAGGATGCCGGGGGCCGTCGTCTGCGCGACGACGTCGACGCAGGAGTTAACAGCGCACGGTGATGTGGCGGGGAACGTCACCGTCGGTGTGGGCACACTCGTGTAATTCCGCTGCGCATAGTCGATCGCGCTGGCCTGGGCGACACTCGTGTTCGGCAGATCCTGCGCGCCGGCGAGGGCTGCAGCGTCCGCCGCGGTCTGAAGATGTCGCTGCGTACGGAACCACGAGCCGCCGTCGATGACGAGCGCCCCGATGCCGATCAGCACCGTCATGATGGCGATGACGAACACGATCGCCTGACCGCTCTCGTGACGCAGACGAGCCGGAACAGCGCTCATTCGAGCCGCTCCTGCGCGGTGGCCGTAATCGTGAACGACCGGTTGAACGCGGGCACACCGAAGAAACCCGGCAGCCCGATGCTGAAGGAGTAGGAAATCGTGACGTTCACGGGTTGCCCGACGACTGCCCCACCTGGAGTCGCGCACGAGACAGCGCTGCCGGCCGGAATCACACCGAGGCTGCTGATCTTCGTGGTTGCGGCGCTGCAGGCACCCGTAACGCGATGGACGGCGCCCTCGCGGGCACCAACGCGAGCCGCGTCGGTGATCGTGATGTAGTTGTGCCACGCTCGTCCGAACTGCACGATCGCGAGCACGAGGAAAACGAGGAACGGCATGATGAAGGCGAACTCGACGAACGACTGTCCGCGGTTCTCGTTCCAGCGCCTTCCCATTCCGTTCCCTCCTTTCGTTTTCTCGTCAGGACTCCAGTCAGAGCCCCCGCCGGCGTGGCGGAGGCCCTGGACTCGAGTTGCTTCGTCGCTTAGATCGCGCCGGAGACCGTGTCGATCGCCGCCTGAATGGCGTCGCCGAGACCGCTCCACGTGACGGCGAGAAGCACGCCCACCACGACCACAGCGAGGATGAGCGCGTACTCCACGAACGTCTGGCCCTGCTCGTTGCGTACACGCGTGAGCAGAAGATCAACCAGGGACATTAGGAACCTCCCCGTTACTCGTTTCGGGGCTCTTCGCCCCCTCCCTAGGAGGTGTAGTCGCCGCCGGGCGCCCGCTGAACGCACGAAGGGCCGGACCGAGCTAGACCATCAGACATCGCTTCCGACCCTTCTCGCGCCGCTTGGGCGAACGTCGTTCTAGACAGCTCCCGAAACGGTGTCGATCGCCGCCTGGATGGCATCGCCCAGCCCGCTCCACGTGACCGCAAGCAAAACGCCCACGACGACCACGGCCAGGATCAATGCGTATTCGACGAACGTCTGACCGCGCTGGTCGCGCACGTGCGCGCGCATGGCGTGAATCAGGGACATCACAACCTCCCTGCTCTAGTGTCGAGGCTCAGTCGCCCCCTGGTGAATGTCTACTTGCAGGGAGGACCGCGCCTAAAGGTACGAACCGCCAGACCGAGCTAGACGATCCGTTCGGCTTTGTGCTTTGCGGCTGCTTAGACAGCCGCGGAAACGGCGTCCATCGCCGCCTGCATGACGTCCGTCAGGCCGACCCATGTCACCGTAAGCAGGACGCCCACGACGACGACCGCCAAGATCAGGGCGTACTCGACGAACGTTTGACCGCTCTCCTGGACGGCACGGGCGCGCCCTGCTTGAAGCCGGGACATGTGGGACTCCTCGTTGTCGATTCGGGCTCTCGCCCCTTTCGCACCCAAAGATGTAGCCGGGGAGACGCCCTCGCTGAACCGTCGAACGACCAGACCGAGCTAGACCATCAGTTGCGGGCCCGACTCAAGTACAACCGACCTCGGGCCGAGTATCCGAGTAGGCTTGGCTTCGTTAAAGGAGGAGAGAGCATGAGTCCTCACAGCTTCGTCCTGGTACTGGTGGGAGCGAGCGCAGTTCTCGCCTTCTGGCTGGGCGCCCGCTTCCCCGGCCTCGGTCCGACCAGCCTCGCGTTCGGCGTCCTCCATCTCCTGTGCGGACTCGCAGCGGTCCGCGCAATCTCCGGGCTGACGAATGCCGCGGTCGCGTTCTCCCCCAACGTGGCGCGCTTCCTGGCTCCGTTCGGGATCGCCCTGCCTCTCTTCACCTATGCGTTCCTCACCGGCTTCTGGCTGACGCGGCTGATTCACCGCGCGGCGACCGGCCACCCGCTCTGACGGCCGGCGCGGCGACGGTTCCCAAGGTCTACCGGTAGGTCGGGCTGGGGCTAGCCCTGCGATCAAAGACGGGCTCGCGCCCGAAGGCTTAGATGGAAGGCACGATGGCACGACCTGCCGACTCGAGTACGGCTGGAACCGATCTACCCGCGAAGGTTCGCCGACTGCGGCCGCTTCGCGTCCTCCTGGCACTGCGCGACCGGAAGTTCATGAGGGTCACCTGCTTCCTGCTCGAACGGCGCGGGTACGACGTCGTCCAGGACGGGAGCGCGAGAGTCGTCGAGGCTGCCGCCCGTGTGCAGCCAGACGTCGTTCTCTTCGAGGCCGATGCCTCGAGAGGGTCATCGGCGCGGATCCTGGCCGGACTCGCTGCTCTTCCCATGGCGCCCGGAGTGATCACGATCGTCGAGCAGGAGCTCCACGGCAGCCTGCTCGGGGTGGCGGCGGTGGCGAAATGGACGCCGGTGGATGAGCTGGCCCGGGAGATCGAGGCGGCCTCTCTTTGCAGAGGCCGGAGGATCGCCCGACAGATCCCCGGACCGTGACCGCGAACACTCTCCTCCCTGCGTTCGTGATTGCCATCCTCGTGGTGCTCTCGTGGTACGACCTCAGGCTCCGCATCATCCCGAACCGCATCGTGCTCCCAGCCTGGGCGCTCGTCCTCGCCCTCGAGCTTGTCCTGCGGCCGGGCGACCGGGTCGAATGGATTGCCGCGAGCGCCGTCGCCGCGGGCCTGTTCTTGCTCCCTGCATTGGTGTACCCCGCCGGTCTCGGAATGGGCGACGTGAAGCTCGCAGGCCTCATCGGGGCGACCCTGGGCTATCGCGTCTTCACCGCGCTGCTGCTCGGCACGCTCCTGGCCGGCGTGTTTGCGGGCCTGCTCCTGGTCCGTGACGGCTCTGCCGCGAGGAAGAAGACGTTTGCCTACGGGCCGTTCCTCGCCGCGGGCACCGTGGTACTCCTGCTCGTCTGAGCGTTCAGTCCAGTGAACGCAAGATAGGCCCGTCGGCCCATTGCCGTGGGGGGACGCCGCGACGACACTTCCGTCGGGGATACAGGGAGGAGCGCGAGGAATGACTGCGGACTCGCTTCTCCCGTCGACTGCACACGCTCGCGTGGACGAGCAGGCGGCTGGGGGGATGCACAGTTGAGGGCCGATCTCACGGCAGAGGTTCGGCTGCATGCACCGGGCGCCCGATTCGGGCGTCCGGTGTGTCGCGACCTGGGTTCGCTCGAACGTTCCTTCGGGCGCCACTTCTTCGACCAGCGAGCGCGGTCGGGGGTCGAAGCCGCCCGGACGCGCGCCGATCGCCTGAGAGACGCCGCCGGCGGGATGACCGAGTCGATCGGAATGACGTTCGCGAGCGACGTCTTCGTCTCGCTCGCGGTGGAGCGGCCCTGGCGCTCGCGTGATGTCCGCCCGCTCCTCGGGAACATCGGCGACGCGTTGGGCCTCGCGCCGGAGCAGGTGTCGGTGCAGCTCCTCAGCGGTTGCCTGCGGGCACCGCAGCTCTTCGAGCTCCCCCCGCTGACGGCGCTCGAGATCCAGCTCTCCGTGCTCGTCGCACTGTCTCCCGCCCTCGAGGCTTCCCTCTGGCTCGGTCAGCTCGACAAGGCACCGATCTGCCTGCTCGCCCAGGGCGAGACCGCCACGACCCGGCGATTCCGCACCATCGCGCGAGAGATTCTCGAAGGGCAGCAACCCGAGCGCGGCCTGATCATCGGTGCCGCCGTTCGCCGGTGGCAGAGGCCGTGGGCGGCACTTGTCGTCCGGGTGCGCGGCCGAGACGTCGAGGCGCTCCTCGAAGAGGCCGCGAGCGCGATCAGCCCCGTTGCCGAGCGCGACTTCCTGCTCGAGCGAACCGCGGAGCGAGAGCGGCTGCTCGTGAGCGCAGGTGAGCGAAGGCTCTCGCGGCTCGGGTTCGACCTGCACGACGGCCCCTTGCAGCACGTCGCGGCGCTCGGTGCTGATGTCCACCGGGTCCGGGCGGACCTGCCGGCACATCTCGAGCCGACCGTCGATTCCTTGGCCGAGGGGGTTTCCGAGCTCGACCGGGTGCTCCGGGAGCTCGCCCATTCTCTCGAGCCGGCGAGCTTGTTGCGCCGCCCACTCGCGGACGTCGTCGAGGCCGAAGCGGCGAGCCTCCGCGAACGCACCGGGATAGACGTCAAGACGCGGGTGCTCGGCGACTTCGGCGCGATGACTGCGTCCCAGAAGATCGCGGTCATTCGTGTGGTTCAGGAGGCTTGCGCCAATGTCCGGGAACACAGTGGCGCCGCAACCGTGGAGATCGTCCTCACGGCAAGCCGGAGTTGCGTGGATCTCCAGATCACCGACGACGGTGACGGTTTCGAAGTCGCTCGGACCCTGCAAGACGCGGCGCAGCGCGGCCGACTCGGCCTCGTCGGGGGCAGCGAGCGCGTGCGCCTCCTGGGCGGAACGTTCGACGTGCGCAGCCGGGTCGGCGGCCCGACGACCGTGTCGGTCACCGTGCCGCGCTGGCAGCCGCTCGCCGCCGAAGGCGAGTCTCTCCTCCAGCTCGCCTACTGAATCGGAGGAACTTCCCCGCCGGCGCGGAACGAGTTCTCGCGGCGGTGCCCCCTAAGTTCGACGGCTGCGGTCGGCGCCGCCGCGCCAGCCCGTTCCCCTCCCCTGCGACCGCAGTTAGAGCCGAGCTGCCGCAGAGCTCGGCTCGACCTCAGTGTTCTGCTGATCGGCTCGGAAAGAAATAGGCCGGAAGAC
>CAWHXK010000088.1:0-38728 GCA_963833255.1 uncultured Actinomycetes bacterium | reverse complement strand
ATGGAGCTAGCCGGGCTCGAACCGGCGACCTCCTGGGTGCGATCCAGGCGCTCTCCCAACTGAGCTATAGCCCCGCGGTCGGCGAAGTGTAGCTTCCGTTTCGTGGAGACGAACCGAGTCGAGGCCTTCAGCGACGGCGTCTTCGCCATCGCGATCACGCTGCTGATCCTCGCCGTCGGGATCGACACGGCGCCCCCCGGGGACCTCGGCAGCTATCTGACCGGCCTCTGGCCCGCGTACCTCGCCTACGCGGCCAGCTTCCTGACGATCGGGATCATGTGGATCAACCACCACCTGATCTTCCGGCAGTTCGCGCGGGTCGACGGGCCCATGCTGATCCTGAACGTGCTCCTCCTGATGTTGATCGCCTTCGTGCCCTTCCCGACGCGCGTTGTCGCGGAGTTCGCGCGTTCGGGCGCCGATCGGCGGGACGCGGCGCTGCTCTACGGGTTGACGATGACGATCACGGCGATTTGCTTCTTCGGCCTGTGGTTCTACGGATCGCGCCGGCTGCTTCGTCCGGACGCGGATCCGCGTGTCGTCAGAGGCATCACTAGGAGCTATTTGCCGGGGGTGCCGATCTACGGGCTCACGACGCTGCTCGCGTTCGTCAGTGCGACGGCGAGCCTGATCCTGTTCGGCCTGATCGCGATCTTCTACGCACTAGCGGCTGCACTGTTCTCGCGGACGCCCGCGACCGTCGAGGCCACGGCTGCCTCGGGAGACCCGGCGCTGTAAGCGGCAGAGCCGAGCAACACCATCACACCGGACCGGGTTCCTGCAGCCGCTACTTGCTCCGCTGCGTTGTCGGGCCCGACGCCTCCGCCGAGCACAGCCACGCAGCGCCTCGCCGTACCGGTGGAACGATGACACGCGGCGATTTGTGCGCGCACTTCCTCCGGGGTGTCGTAGACGGTTCCGGTGAACGAGCCGACCTGGACGAAGTCTGCCCCGCACAGTCGGGTGAGCTCCGCGATCACGTCCGGGGCAACGCCGATGGTGCGATTCCTGGCCCAGAGCGCCGCGCCGACGCGGTGGGCGAAGATCGGCACGCCGAGTTTCGCCTCGCGCAGCGCGCGGACCGAATCGAGGCCCTGCGCAAAGGCGTTCACCATCAGCGCTCCGGCACCGAGCGCGACAACTCGGGCGGCGCGCTCGAGTAACGAGTCGACCGGCCCGGTCACGTTCGCCGCGTAGCGAACGCCGTCCGGCAGCACGGCCCGAACCGCGGAAACGCGCTCGTTCAGCGGGCACCACGGCGGATCGCCGAGGAGCTCGTCGTCCTTGATCAGATCTGCACCGCCCGCGGCAAGCTGTTCGGCTGTCGCGGCTACCTCCGGCGGCGACAAGCCGAGCGAGGGCTTCACGATCGCGCCGACCAGCACCTTCTCCGGCGCGTCGAACGCCGGCCCAGGTAAAAGACCAGCGGGCCATTCCACTCCGACCAATCGACAACGACTGAAAACGGCGGCGTCCGCCCACTCGCCGGCGAGCAGAGAGGAGACGAGCAACGTGACATCCCCTCCAAAATTGGTGACGGGAAACTCGAGCACGGCGCGTCCATCCTCCTGGCCGACGACGCGCGCGCGCGCCTTATCTGGCCCATCCACGCGGCCGACGGACTCGATCAGGGCGAGCGTCTCCGCCGCCTCGGGTGGATCGATCTCGTAGATGGCCCGGAGCACGGCCGTCAACGCTAAAGATGAACGCGTCCTCACGCTACGCGAGCTGAATCGAGCGCTGCTCGAGCGGCAGCTGCTGCTGAAGCGGAAGCGGCTGGGCGTCCAGGAGGCGGTCGAGCGCCTCTGCGCGCTGCAGGCCCAATACTCGCTGTCCCCGTACATCGCGCTCTGGTCGCGGCTGACGGGTTTCCAGAGGGAACAGCTCACGCGGGCGCTCGAAGAGCGCGAGGTCGTCAAGTCGACGCTCTTTCGGATCACCCTGCACATGACGAGCGCGCGCGACTACCCTTACTTCGCGGCGGCGTTTCTCCCGGCCGCACAGGAGATGACGGCGCGCGTCACTCCGGAGCAGATCGAGAAGCTGTCACGCAAGGTGCACGCGGCCGCGGAGAAGCCGCTGACGCACGAGCAGCTCGAAGCGCTCGCCGCGGAAGAGATGGGCGGCCGCTGGCGAACGCGCACGCTCGCGCCGCTCGTGCATCTACCTCCGAGCGGGACGTGGCGGTTCTGGGGGACCCCCACGCTTCTTGGCATGAAAACCTGGCTCGGCGTCGATCTGCCGGACCGCGAAGAGGGGGCGAAGCGCATCGTCGAACGTCATCTCGCGGCGTTCGGGCCGGCGACGCAGCAGGACCTCCTCCGCTTCGCGGGCATCCGCGTGGGAGACCTTCGCCCCGGTCTCGAGCAACTGCAGCTGCGGGCCTTTCGGGACGAGCGTGGACGCAAGCTCCTCGATCTCCCCCACGCTCCGTTGCCCGACGGCGAGACGCCGGCGCCGATCCGCTTCCTGCCGAAATGGGATTCCTCGATCCTCGCGTACGCGCCGCCCGAGCGAACGCGGATCCTGCCGGAGAAGTTCCGCAGCACGGTGATCAGGAAGAACGGCGATGTCTTGCCGACAGTTCTGGTCGACGGCTTCGTAGCCGCGACGTGGAACATCGACCGGAAGCGCGGGCTCGAGATCGAGCCGCTGCGGCGCCTGACGAAGGCGGAACGTGCCGAGATCGACGGAGAGGGCGAGCGCCTCGTCGAGTTCTTCCGCGACTAGCCGGAGAACAGCGTCAGATCGGGCTCGCGCTCGCCGCGCAAGACCGCGAGGTCGACCTCCACGCAGTCGATGCCGCGCGACTCGGCCAGCGTCCGCGCCTGCGGCTTGATCGCCTGCGCGGCGAGGATGCCGCGACAGTCGCCGTCAATACGTTCTAGATACCGGGAGAGCTGCTCGACCGCGTCGATCGTGGCGACGCGCTTGATCTCGACGGCCACCCAGTCACCGCTCTCGTCGCGGCACATGAGATCGACCGGGCCGATGTCGGTGGGCCATTCCCGCCGGACAAGCCGAAGGTTCGCGCCGAGAACCTCAGGCCGCGCCGCAAGCTCTTCCTGCAGGTGCCGTTCGACGCCGTCCTTTTGGAGCGCCGCCGACTCGCCCATGTCGTGGGTCACATCACTCAGCACCTCGGCGATTCGAATCTCGAGGCGGTCCTCCGACTTGCCCGCCCGCTTGCGCACGACGATGAGTCCCTCCTCGTCTTCGACCATCGTTGGCGGCGTCATCCAGTTCAACGGTCTGAAACCACCCGCATCGTCATGCACCAGGAACGAGCCGTCAGCCTTGAACATGAGCAAGCGCACGGCCTCGGGGAGCCGAGCCGTAAGCCGACCTGTGTACAGCACTTCGCAGCGAGCGACGAGAAGGCGCATGCCCGCAGACCGTACTGTCCGTTTCGGACAGGGCGTCTACGTCCTGCTCAGTGAGGAGACCGGCGCCGCGCTCTAGGCGCCCAGTTCCACCAATCGGCGCTCGATGCGATCCCGCGCGTCGGGATCGTTGACCTTCTCGGCGACGGCGGCCGCACGCGACCAGAAGTGTGCCGCCTGCGTGTGCGCACGAAGCGACGTCGCACGGTTCGCAGCCTGCTCGAGGCACTCGAGCGCCCGCTCGAGGTCCCCACCGCGCGCGAAGTAAAAGGCGAGCAACTCGAGCTTGTCGTCCAGCGAGTCCCCGAAGGCCTGCTCGTAGGCAGTGCCCACGAGGAGGTAAAGCTCGCGTCGGCGCGCTCGGGTCAGCGTTGAGAGCGCCGCCTCTTGGAGCAGGCCGTGCGTGAACGCGTACTCGCGGTCCGGAAGTGCGCGAGTCTCACGGATGATGTTCGCACGCAGAAGGCGCATGAGGTTCCGTTCCAGCTCCTCCAACCCGCCGACGAGACTGAGCACCGCTGGAGAGAAGGCGCGGCCGAGCACTGCGCCGGCCTGCGCCACCCGCCGCGCGTCTCGCGGAAGAGCGGCGATGCGAGCCACGAGCAAGCTCTCGAGGCCGGTCGGCAGCTGGGCCGCCGGAACGGTGAGCGCCCACGTGCGACGCGCCGCCAGGCCGCCGCTTTCGAGCAGAGACCGCAGCAGCTGTTCGAGGTAGAGAGGATTCCCTTCCGCGCGGGCAATCACTTCTGCGCGCGCCTCAGGGTCGAGCTCCCCCGGCGCCAGTTGCGTGAGGAGCAGTTCCGCCTCGTCGCCACTGAGAGGTCCGAGACTCAGCTCCACGAGACGGTCGCGCTGGGCAACGCGGGCGTGCTCTCGAAGTCCCCGGTCGTTCGCTTCGGGGGCAGCCCGGCTCGTGACGGCGATCAGCAAAGGCAGGTCGTCGAGCAATTCGACGAGCCGGTCGACCAGCTCGAGTGTCCAGTGGTCGGCCCAGTGGAGGTCGTGCAGGGCAAACACCACCGGGCGATCGCGGCAGAGACCGCGTATCCACGCAGCGTAGGCGTCACGGAGCGCAGCGCCGAACTCGTCCGAGGAGCCGTTCGCACCCGGAGTGGGCTCGTCGCCTGCGTCGGCCGACAACAGCATGGCGAGGTACGGAAGCGCGCCCGGCTCGAGACCCAGTCGCTCCAGCGTGGACGTCCGCTGCGCCACGTCGTCCCCTGCGACCCAGCCGCGCAAGGCCTCCGCAGGCGCGTGGTAGAGCGGCTGGCCGCCGTATGAGGCGCAGTGCCCTTCGAGCCACGTCACGTCGTCACCAACCTGCGCGCGGAGCCACTCGAGCAGCCGCGTCTTACCGATACCGGGTTCTCCGTCGATCAGCAGGAGGCCTCCTCGACCGGCACGCAGAGCGTCGGCGGCCGAGGCAAGCAGCGCGGTCTCGTCAGACCTGCCGACGAAGCCCGACGCCTCGCTCCGCCGTCGGTCAGACGCGCGGGCCCAACAGTCGCCAGGCCTCGACGGGCCGTTCCCTTCCGCGCACAGCGACATGTCCGAGCGGGGCGACGAGAAAGCGTCCGCGGAGCTTTCGCGCAGTCGCCCCGCCGATCACGATCGTGCCCGGCTCGGCGGTCCCCTGGAGACGCGCGGCGACGTTCATCGTGTCGCCGAGAGCGACCGGATGGCGCTCAGCCGAACCGACCACGCCGATCGCGACCTGTCCGCTGTTGACGCCGACCCGGACGTTGAGATCCGGCAGCGTCCAGGTCTCCCGCACCTCGTCCGCGTAGGCATCGATCGCTTTCACGACAGCGAGCGCCGCGGTTGCGGCGCGCTCGGCATCGTCCTCCGTCGCGGCAGGGAAGCCGAAGAACGCCGCAATGCCATCCCCCATATACGCGTCGATGACACCACCGAACTGCTCGACCGCACGACACATCCGATCCACACAACCGCCGATCAAGGCCGCGTACTCCTCTGGGTCCAGCCGCTCCGCAAGCGGCGTCGAGCCGACGACGTCCGCGAACAGGACGCTGACGGGCCTCAGTTCGTCCTCGGCTTCGACGGGCGTCGGCGACGAACGCGGCACCGAGGCAAGTCCTCGGCCGCCCACCGCGAGCACCTCGATGCGCGTCGTGCCGACCTTCACGATGTCTCCGGGCGCGAGGACCGTGGGACTGCTGATGCGCTCGCCGTTCACCCACGTCCCGTTGAGCGACCCGAGATCGCGAATCTCCAGTCCGCCATCGGCGGGCACGAGGGTGGCATGAGCACGCGAGATCTCCGGGTCGTCCAGCAGCAAGCCGGCGTCGTCGTCACGCCCGACGGTGAGTTGCCCCGCAACGCGGATACGCCGCCCGTTCTCCGCGCCGTCCAGAACCGCGAGGAGCGCAGGCTCCTGCATCACGCCAGGATCTTGCCGATCCGGTGGTGCCAGAAGCGCCACCAGCCGTACAGGCCGGGGTGATCGCTGCCACCCTCACTTGCTATGCCAAGCAAATCGGTGTGGGTCGCCTGGCCGAACTTGCGGTGGGTCCAGACGATCACGACGTCGTTGCCGGCGAAATAGCAGAAGCGCGAACCGCCGGGCTTGGGTTTCGCGCCTGGCGCCGCGGGATTGTGCAGCCAGATCCCCTCGCCACCCCAGCTCAAGCCGGTGCACCTTCCTTGATTGCGCGCCACGCGGTGCCGGCGGCGCTCGGCCTCGTACGCCCGCTGCACCGCCGCCCCGCTCGCGAAAGTCGAGAGCTCGAGCCGATCGGGGTTGAAGGTCGTCGCACCCTGCGGTGGCAAGCACGTCGCGGTCTCGACGGCGCCCGCGCGCGGTGTCTTCGCCTTCGTGCAGTTTTGCCAGACCGGCGCGGGAACGAGCTCGGCAAGAGTGTGGATGACAGGCCCTTGGACGACGGTCGAGGGCGCCGTCTTGTTGTCGCCGCGTACGAGGAAGTAGACGACAACGCCCGACGCTGCAGCGGCAATGACGACCAGGAGCAAAGTCAGCAGCAACTGCTTCAGCGGCGTCAGCCGGGAAGGTGGCGCAGGGCTCCGTTCCGGAGTGGCAGCTGTCGCCGGCTCGAGCGCAGGGACGGCGTCGGACGCACTGTCCGAGCCCGGAGGCGGCGGGCTCGCCGGCGGGGCGGTATCCACCGAGGCGACAGTGTCGGCTCGCGCCGGCGCGGTTCCCTCGACGCGTCGTGCCTTGCCGCTGGCGGCATTTCGTGCAGCGTTGGCGAGCTCTCCGCACGAGGCGAAGCGATCATCGGGGACCTTGGCCATGGCGGTTGCGATCAGCCCGTCGAATGCCTGAGGCAGATCGGGCCTGAGCCGGCCGACTGAGGGAGGCGGATCAACGAGGTGCGCGTGCAGCACGGCATGCTCGGTGCTCTGCGAGAAGGGCGGCGCCCCCGTCAAGCACTCGTACAGCACACAACCCAGCGCATACACATCGGTCCGCGCGTCGACAGGTCCACCCTCGATCTGCTCGGGCGCCGCGTACTCGACGGTGCCGAGGAAGTGTCCCGTCGATGTGAGACCTCGGGCGGTCGTCTGCTTCGCAACGCCGAAGTCGGTCAGGTAGACGTGATCGGTGCTCTCCTCGAGGAGGATGTTCCCGGGCTTCACGTCTCGGTGGACGAGAGCGTGTGTGTGAGCCGCATCGAGTGCGCTGGCCAGCTGTTCGATCAGGAAGATCGTGCGCCCGACGCCAAGACTGCCGCGCTTGAGGACCTCCTTGAGGTCCGGCCCCTGCACGAAACGCATTGCGATGTAGAGCAGCCCGTCCTCCTCGCCGGCGTCGTAGATCGGAATGATGTTGGGGTGGTCGATCGCCGCCGCAATGTGGGACTCACGCACGAACCTCTCCCGGAACTGCTCATCCCAGGCCAGCTCGGTGGTGAGGACCTTGAGCGCCACCTTTCGCCCAAGGCGAAGCTGCTCGGCGACGTAGACGACGCTCATGCCGCCGCGGCCGAGGACGGATTCGATCCGAAATCCCGCGACTTCGGTGCCGATGCGTGTGGATGCCGCCATCTCGAGGGGGACGCCCATTATCCGCCCCTCAGCCGCGAAAGCCCAGGATGAACGAAGGGGAACTCCAGCCGGCGCTCCATATCGACAGGACGGAGCGACCCGCGCTTTCCTTCCGTCCGTTTCGGACGTGGCATGAGCGGAGGAGCGGACGCATAGCATCTGCCCTCGATGGAACGACTGCGCTTTGCTCCGGACGCGGCCTTCATCCCTCGCGATGATCTTCTGGACGGTGTCACCGTCGCCCCGCTGACGGCCCGACCGGGAAGCGGGTGCCCAGTGAAAGCCGCGATCTTTCGGCTAGCGCCTAACGGACGGCTTCGGCGTCATCCGGCAACGCTGCCGCAGATCCTCGCGGTTCTCGAAGGTTCTGGCCGAGTGAGTGGATCGGACGGCGAATTTCAGCCGATCGGCCCGGGCGAAGCGGTGTTCTGGCTAGCGGGTGAGGAGCACGAGACGGAGACGGACACCGGCTTGACCGCACTGATCCTCGAAGCCGACGGGCTCCAGCCATGGCGTACTGGATCGTGAGCCTGGTGGCGCGGCAAGGTCAGAAACTCGCGACTCTGAGCCTTAGTGGTCGCCCCCGCCTCGATGGAGCCACGGCGAGGCTGCGGGCAAGACGACCAGTGCGAGCGTCAGGCCCGCGACGAGGGCGAGCGCGAGGATGCCGCTGCGTACGGCCGCTCCCGACGTGCGGCGGCTGCGCACCCAGTCAGCCGCGACGAGGCGCGGGACTCGGAGTGCGTAGACGAGCACGTGTAGCGCGAACGCGACGCCCCAGACGACGAAGCTCGCCTTGTGCAGGCCCAGGACGATCCCGCCTTGAGGGCCGACCACGACGAGCGCGACACCCGTCGCGAAGACGGCGATCGTGGCGGCGACGAGGACCGGCGCGACGAGCATTCTCATCAGCAGCATCGGCGGTCCCTTGCGCACGTACTCGTCGGCGCGCCGGTAGTAGCGAACGAACCGATACCCGGTCACCGCGAGCTTGAGGACGACCGGCGGAATCAACATCAGCCCGATGAAGACGTGCAGCGACAACAACGGGCGAATCGCGAGGATCGTCACTCCTTCGACCGCCAGCAGCACCAGCAGGACCACGCCCGTCGACGCAGTCAGCCGCGCGTTCCCTTCGGTGCCGCCGCGCAGCAGCCGGAATCGAGCCGAGGTCTGACCTGTCTCCACGCGCATCAGTGCAGCACGCACGACTAAGAAACCGATGAGAGCTAGCTGCGCTGCACTCACGAGTGCGCGCCGACGTGACGCAGCCGATCGACGACTGTCGCCCTGGTCCAGCTCATCCGGAGCCAGGGCTGACCGATCGCATCCGGCTCGTTTCCGAGATCACAACAGGGTAAGGTCACCCGAGATGCGTTTCCTGCTGCTCGACGCGGCTGCGGGCATCGGCTTGCTCGCGACCATCACCCTTTCGGCGCGGAAAGCGCCGCAGAGGCGCTCGCGGCACCTTCGCGCGCTCGGCTGGATGCTCGTCGCCGGGCCCTTGCCGCTCGCCGTCGCTCTGCACGCTGCCGGGCGCCTGCCCCCGACAGCCGACCAGGTCGCCTTTCTCTCGGCCGTGGCTGCCTTCGCGATCGGAGCTGCCCTCGTCCTCAGCGTCGACGACGAAGATGACCAGCGCGGCGACGCGGACGACGATTCGCCGCCGTGGTGGCCGGAGTTCGAGCGCGAGTTCCGCGCCTACGCCGCCGGCCCGCGGCCCGCGCGGCGGCGGACATCACTCGGTCCTGCCGTCTCAGTAGACGAGCGGAATGAGCTTGTGCCGCCCTACCGGACGAGCGATATCGCTCGTACGAAAGGTCCGACTGCAGGAGCCGCTCCTCTTCCCTGATCCGCACGAGCTGGAACGCCGTGCTCAGGCAGAGCAGCGCGAGGTTCGCAACCGACGGGTTCTCCGCGACGTAGCCCAGGTAGCTCACGAGATAGCCGAAGTACGCCGGATGCCGGACGAGGCGGTAGGGGCCTCGGGTCTTGACTCCCCGGTTGGCCGCGACGATCCCGAACGACCGCCCGAGGGTGCCGAGGCTCGCCAGGCAATCAGGAGGCCCGCGAGCTGCACCAGCTTCGCAGGCGAGATGCGGGAGGCCGCCGCCTCCGTCGGTCGCGCGAGAAGCATCGCGAAGCTACCGATCGGCGCGGCAAGCCACGCGACCGGCCGGACGCTCAGCTCGACCGGCGCGCGCCTGACGAGGAAGAGGACCGCAGCCCAGCCCTCGAGGAGGGTGACCCCGAGCCCGGATGGTGCTCCAGTGGCACGCCAGTGCGAGAAGTTCGACCAGGCGAAGAGCGCGAACAAGCCGACCAGCAGGGCGCGCGAGAGGAGCGCACCGACGCGGCGTCCCGTCGACCGGCCAGATCGCCGTCCCGCTCCGGAACCCCACCCGTTGCCGGGCGACCAGGTGGCGTCAAAGGACGCCACGGGATCCAAGGAAGGCGGGGGCGAGAATCAGGACGAACATCACCGGCAGGATGAAGATCGCCATCGGCACGAGCATCTTCACCGGCGCTTTCTGCGCGCGCTCCTCGGCATAGATCTGACGGCGATGTCGCAGATCGCTCGCCTGCGAGCGCAGGATGGCGCCGAGCGGCGAGCCGAGCTGATCCGACGCGAGCACGGCATTTGCGAAAGCCATCGCGTCGTCGCTGCCGACGCGAACGGCGAAGCTCCGAATCGCCGCCCGGCGGGACTCTCGCCGACGCGGAGCTCCGTGAGCACGCGTTGCATCTCCTCCGCGAGCGGGCCCTCGTTACCTCAGCGAGATAGGTGAGCGCCGCGTCGAAGCTCATGCCGGCCTCGATCACGAGTGCGAGCTGGTCGACGAAGTGCGGCAGTTCCGAGTCGATCCGCTCGGCGCGTCGAGATGCCGCCTTGCTGAGGAAGAAACCCGGGAACAGGATTCCGGCCGCAGCGAAGACGAGCCCGAGCAGGACGTCGTCCGGCTCCGTGCGCGACGAAAAACCGAACGCGACCCTACCACTGTCAAGCGACGCGCACGGCCATGAAGAGCTCGGCCGTGAGCTTCCTCGACGCCCCGGCCCGCGCGAGCTCCGTCGCAACATCGTCCTCGGTCTGCCTCGGCCAGACCTTGCGATGAATCTCGCAAGGGACGGTGAACCGCACGCGAGTAGCAACGATCGCCGCGCGGGAGTTCCGTCGCGGCGACCCGCCCAGAGCGGTGGTGGCACGAACGTCTGCTGAGCGCGTTGCGCCGCTCTCGGTCGACGACCGTCCGCACGCGCGTCAATTCGAAGCCGAGAAGGGCCAGACAGGCGAGGCCCGCGAGAAGCAACATGATCATCTCTAGTACCTCACGTTGACGACACGTTTCAGGAGCAATGCACCGACCGCCATGGACGTCAGGCAAAAGGCGATCAGGAATGTCCCGTCGACGTCGTGTAGAACGGCGCCATGTAGGTCGGGCTGATCAGCGTCATGAGGGCCGCCAGCGCGAACGGCAGGCAAATCAGGATCGTCGCCGAGATACGGCCCATCGACGTCAGCGCATGAACCTTCCGCGCATGCCGCTGCCGCTCGCGAACCGTCTCCGAGAGTGTGTCGAAGAGCGTCGCCAGCGACCCGCCAGCCTGAGACTGCACGTTGATCGCCGTCGCAACGTACTCGAGGTCGGTCGACCCGATCCGCTCGCACATCGCCGCGATCGCTTCGTGGAGCGGGCGGCCGAGCCGCCTTCCTCGCAGAACCCGGCTGAACTCTTCCGATGCCGGCGGACTGCCGTCGTCCGCGACGGCCCGCATCGCGATACGAAGGCCGTGCCCCGCGCGAAGACTCGACGCGATCGTCGCCAGCACGTCCGGCAGTTGGCGGTCGAAGGCTTTGCGTCGCCGCGCCGCAGCGATCTGAAGAGCACGAACGGCAATGCCAAGCCGATCACGAGCAAGATGACCGCTGCGAGCGGGCCGACGCCCGCCAGCGTCCCGAGGATCCCGAGCGCAAAGGCCGAGCCCAGTGCGAGGTAGGGGACGTGTCCGACGCGGAGCTTCCAACCCGAGCGCTCGACCGAGCGCGCGAGCCGATTCGATCCCGGGAGATCCGCCAGCGCAGCCTCCGTCCAAACAGTCAGCGCCTCGAGCCGGCCCGAGAGGTCTGCTTTTGCATGCCCCTTTTGCCGCGCGTCGACGTGGGGCTGCAAGAGCCTGACGAGAGTGGGCTTTTGGCGCCGCCGAATGAGCATGGCGCCGGCGGCTGCGAGCAGGATGGCGCACAGCAGTACAAACACCGCCGCCGTGGTCCCGGAGTGGGCCAAACGCGCCGGGAGCAGGCCCGAACCGGTGGGGCCGGCAGCGGGTACGCGCTCGTGGGACGTCGCCCTTAGCGATCCGGCGACCAGCGACAGCGTCAACCGATCGCCGGGACGTGCGCCGCTCAGATACGAGATCTGCCAGGTCCGGTCGAGCTCGCGGCTGAGCGCCTCGTAGGTGGCTCCCAACTGCGACACATCTCCGGCTTCGAAGACACTGCCGCCGGTCTCAACGGCGAGCCGAGCCAGCGTCGAATGGTCAGCGCGGTGACCAACCGCGATGGCATAGACGATGACGCTCCCGCGCTGCGCGGCACGGATCGCTCCTTCGAGCGACGCGCGTGAGCCTACGTCGTGCCCGTCAGTCAGCAGAACGAGAATTTTCGTGCCGGCCGACATACTCTCGAACCGCCTCGCCGACGAGACGACCGCGTCGTAGAGCGCAGTCCCCGTCTGCGGATCCGTCTGGAGTTGCATGAGCGTGCGACTCACCGCTTCACTTGACTCTTGGGGACGTGTCAGGGCGAGTGCCTCGTGCCCGAACACGACTAGCCCCGTCGAGCTCGCACGGCGTTCACGCCCGAGGAACTCCTGCGCTGCCCGCTTCGCCTCGCGGAGTGGGGCGCCGCGCATCGAGGCAGAGTTGTCCACGGCCAGCACCAACGCCTCCGCCGCGCCGAGCTGCCGCACGCTGGCAAAGGCGGCGGCGTGCCCGTTCTCGAACAGGCTTGGCTTTGCCCCTTCGGGCAGGAGCACGGTCACGCGTACCTGCGGGAAGAGCTCGAAGTCGGCACGGCGAATCTTCGCCGTGGGCGCCGCCGTTGCGAACGCCGGCAGCGCCAAGAACACGGCGACTGAAAGCAGGACGGCTCGTCGAGTCAAAGTGCCCCGATCCACGCGGTCGCGGGCAACTCCACGCCGTTCGCCTTCAACTTCTGCAGGAAGCCGGGCCGCAGATGCATCGACTCCAGCGGCTCGAGCAGCGTCGTGCCCCAGTCGCCCTGCGACTCGGGCGCGCGAGCGACGAAGAGGTCCTGGAGCGTGATGACATCGCCTTCCATGCCTGCGATCTCCGTGATCTGAACGACGCGGCGCGAGCCGTCCACCAGCCGGGAGATGTGCACGAGGAGATCGAATCCGCCTGCGACCTGCTCCCTGATCGCCTTCACCGGAAGCTCGACGCCGCCCATCAGGACCAGCATCTCGAGACGATGCAGCGCATCGCGGGCCGAGTTCGCGTGAACGGTGGTCAGCGAACCGTCGTGACCCGTGTTCATCGCCTGCAGCATGTCGAGCGTCTCCGCTCCGCGCACCTCGCCGACGATGATCCGGTCAGGTCTCATCCGCAGGGCGTTGCGGACGAGGTCGCGGATCCGAACCTCGCCCTCGCCTTCGATGTTCGGCGGCCTCGACTCCAGTGAGACGACGTGACGCTGCAAGAGCCTGAGCTCGGCTGCGTCCTCGACTGTGACGACCCGTTCGTTTGCCGGCACGGACGCCGTGACTGCGTTGAGGAGCGTCGTCTTACCTGTGCCGGTACCGCCGGAGATGAGGATGTTCAGCTTCCCGCGCACGCACTGCGCCAGGAAGTCGGACGCCTCCTGGCTCAGCGTGCCCAGCCCAACCAGGTCCGGAAGCGACAAGGCGTTGCCAGCGAACTTCCGGATCGTCAGGGACGGCCCGCGGAGGGACAGCGGCGGAATTATTGCGTTGACGCGGCTCCCATCGGGCAGTCGCGCGTCGACCATCGGCGATGCCTCGTCGATTCGACGTCCGACCTGCGAGACGATGCGATCGATGATGCGTAGAACGTGAGCATCGTCGAGGAACGCCGCCTCCGTCTCTTCGATCTTGCCCGCGCGTTCGATGTACAGCTGGTCGTAAGCGTTGACCATGACCTCCGTCACCGTCGGATCGTGAAGGAACGGCTCCAGCGGCCCGTAGCCAAGGATGTCGTCCGCGATCTGCCGCTCCAGTAGTACGCGCTCGCTCGGGCTGAAGGGAGTCTCTTCGGCGCTGAGCTGCTCGTTGACGATCTCGCGGACGCGTGCCGTTAGATCCTCGGAGCCCTCGAAATTCAGGAACGCCGCACCGAGTCGTGCGATGCACGCACGATGGATCTTCGTCTTGAGGTCGGCGTGGGGATCACGCGCGCGTGCTTTGAGCGTCCCCGAGTCGACCTGGAGTCGCTCGGCGAGCAGGGCTCCCTGGGTCACGTCGGCAAAGCCGTTCCCGCGTGCCTCACTCATCGCCGGCCTCGAATCTGCGACTTGCGCGCAGGCGACGAATTCTTCGACGAAGCTGCGGGCACCGCCGCGAAGAGCGCTCCCGCCATGCTGGTTGCCGCCCGTGAGAACTTGCTGCCCGGCTCCGCCAGCACTGCAGGCGTCGCCCGGTTGATCGTCTCCGGCACGGCCGCGTCATCGGGAAGATCGAACGCGATCTCGCATCCGAGGGCTTCCTCCATCTCGGCCCGTGTGACCCCGCCCGCTGCACCGAGGCGGTTCGCGACGAGCGCGACGCGCTCGCGCGGGTACCCAAGACGGTCGATCGTCTCGAGCCCGATCCGCACGTTTTTCAATGAAGTGACCTCAGGAGTGCATACGAGGAGGAGCCGATCGCTGCGGTCGAGTGCAGCCAGCATCGCCGCGTCGAATTGCGGACCCGTATCGACCACCACGGCTCTGTAAGCGGATCGCGCCGCGTCGAGAGCGGCTCCGAGCTCGGACTGACCGATCAGCTGTGCATCCTCGGGACGTTTCGGCGCCGCGAGCAGTGTCAGCGACGAGCGCGCATCCGTGCAAACGAACGCGTTGAGCTTCTCGCTGTCGATCGCGCCGCTCGAACCGGCCAGATCGACGATCGTCGCGCGCGGGGGCACGGCGAGGGCAAGGGCGGCGTCCCCGGACTGGAGATCCAGATCCAGGAGGATCGTCGAGATTCCCGAACGCTGCGCTGCGACCGCGACGTTCGTGGCGACGACTGTCTTGCCTGTCCCGCCTTTTGGCGAGAAGACCGTCACGACCGTCGCCTTCGGCAGATCCGCCGCAGTGGCCGCCGGCGTGATCGCTGCCTTTCGCAGCGCGAACAGCAGCGTCTCGGCGGGCTGCGGCAACACGACGACGTCCGCCGCGCCGAACTTCAGACCAGCGTCGACGATCCCGTTCGGCTCACCGTACGCCGCGAGGATCAGCGGCGCACGTGAGTACGACCTCAGTTTTCCGATCTCAGCGGCCAGATCGCCTCCCTCGGAGATGACGTGAAGGGCCACGTCAGCCGCCGGAGCTTGATCGCCCGCAGGCGCCCCGCGCAGGACCGACACCGTTGGCTCCAAGGCAAGCGCTTCGGTCAGATCGCGGGAGGCTGCTCCACTCAGCAGCACGTGAAGTTGCGGATCGCCGTTACGGTGCATCGAGGCTCTCCGGGAAAGTTCCTGCGATCTGCAGCGGCGCGGCGGGCAGGCCGCGACCGAAGACCGAGTAGAGCGTCTCCAGCGTCGGGCTGCTGTTGAGCGGCTTCTTCGTCGGGCGGAGCGCGAAGAACCACGTCGTATTCTTCATGACCCAAGCCATCGTCTGCGCCTGACGGTCGGTCATGATCATCTTCGCAGTCGACGTCGGTGCTCCACCTACCGACGCACTCTTTGGCGCGTCGTCGGGCGCCTCGAGCACCAGGAGATTGCGCAGGATCACGCGCGACGACGCGCGGTTCGGACTGATGTGGTACTTGACCGTCGCCACGACATCGACTCGATCGCCGTCGGAGAGCGTCCCGGCCAGAACCTGATTCGGATCGCCCGGAACGACGAAGAGCCGCTCGTTGCCTGAGAACTTGGCGAAGATGCCGCCCTGCGACTCGGGCACGAACTGCCGAAGCGACACCTGCTGACCTCTGTAGATCGTCGACGCAGTGATCTTGGACGTCAGCGGCGCGGCACTCGTGATCGAGCCGGGCACGACTGCACGGCGTGGGACCGTCTGCGACCTCAGATATCCGCCGCCGGCAATCGTCGAGCCGTCGGTTCCCGCGGGAATGTCGCGCGACGCGACGAGCACGTTCACGAGGCCGGCGCCATGCGTGACGCTGTTTCTGTAGCTGACGACATAGATGCCGATCAAGATCGTCGCCAAGGCCGCGAGGGCGAGTGGCAGAGCGAGATGGCGAAGTTGCGATTTGGTCACAGGAGCTCCTTTGTGTTGCTATTCGACGAGGCTGAGGATGTGAACACCGAAGTCGTTGTTCGGATCCGGGGGCAGGCCAGCTGGAAGGTCCGATGTCGTGAACGTGACGAAGTGACCCCGGAGCCGTTTGTCGGACGGCGACCAGGAGACCACCTGGTCGATCACGAACGCCGACCAGCCGATGATGTGGAAGTACCAGACAGGTCCTGCATTAGCGGTCGTGTCGAAGACGGGAAAGAAGAGCGGTACTCCGAGACGCGCATCGAGCCCCTGCTTGATCGGCCCGATGTTCTGGCCCGTCTTGACGCCGTACCACTGACCCGCCGGCAGCGCGTCGGGGTATCCGCTGACGATCCAACCCTTGAGCTCCTGCGCGCCGACGGTGTTATTCGACGGACATGCCGTCGACGACGTCGAGTGGCAGGTCAGGTCGATCAGACCGATCGTGCTCGACGCGACACTGCTCTCGTCGAACGAAACGGTCTTGCTCACGCCGTAACAACTCGGGACCTGGCACGCAACCGTCTTCTTGATCGCGATCGGTGCGACGTTCTTCATCTGCGCCGGCACCGTCACAGCCGCCATCGCTTTCGCGCTCACGTTGACGTTGTTGAAAACGGCGCCGTAGATCTTGGCCAGGGTGCCCGGTGCGGTCTTGCTCGCGATGACTCGGATGCACGAGTTGACACCACAGGGTGAGGGGCTGGTCGGGAACGTGACCGCCGCGGTCGCCCCGCTGTAGTTGTCCTGTGCGTAGGTGTTGGCGATCGACTGCGCAGTCGTCGGATCCGACGGCAGGTTCTGCACACCGGCGAGCGCAGCCGCATCGGCGGCCGTCTGAAGGTGACGCTGCGTTTGGAACCAGCGCCCGCCGTCGATGACGAGTGCGCCCATCCCGATCAGCACCACGAGGATTGCGATGACGAAGACGATCACCTGTCCGTCCTGCGTGCGCAGACGTGCCCGCACCGGTCTCATTCGAGTCGCTCCTTCGCCTTGCCCTGGATCGTGAACGACTCGTTCAGGGCGGGCACTCCGAAGTACCCCGGCAAGCCCACGCTGAAGGACGACGTGATCGTGACTTCGACTGGATCGCCGACATTTGCGCCGGCAACGCACGCGACCGTGCTCCCGGCCGGTATGACACCCAGGCTGTTGATCTTGGCCGTCGCGGAACTGCACGCGGTCGTCCTGTGCACAGCAGCCTCGCGCGCACCGACGCGAGCCGCGTCGGTGATGGTGATGTAGTCGTGGAACCCTTTGCCGAACTGGACGATCGCGAGCACGAGGAAGACGAGGAAAGGCAGGATGAGCACGAACTCGACGAACGACTGTCCGTTTTCGTCTCGAAGTCTGTGAAACATCGAAGCCTCCCCTCGTCTTGTCGTAATTTCGCGCAAGGACGCCAGAGCCCCCGCCCGTGAGGCGGAGACCCTGGCAGCGTCTTTACGCGGCGTTGATCGCGTCCGTGACTGCGTCGATCGCGGCCTGGATAGCGTCGCCGAGGCCACCCCACAGCACTGCGAGAAGCACGCCCACGACCACCACAGCCAGGATGAGCGCGTACTCCACGAACGTCTGACCCTGCTCCTTGCGTACATGCGTGAGCAGTTAGAAATCAGGAACATTGGAACCTCCCCGTACTCGCTTCGGGGCTCTTCTCGCCCCCTCTGTGTCAGGTTTAGTCGCCGCGGCTCGATGGCTGAACGAACGAACGGCCGGACCGAGCTAGACCATCAGACACTGCTTGCACACTGGACTCGGCGCGAAAGCGCGCGGTCAGACCGCGCCGGCGACGGCGTCGATCGCGGCCTGCATCACGTCGGCCAGTCCTGCCCACGTCGTCGCCATCAAAACGCCGACGACGACCGCAAGGATCACGGCGTACTCGACAAACGTTTGGCCGAGCTCATTGGTCGCCCTCTGATGAGACCGTCGATACCTGAACATGCCACCTTCCGCTTTTAGATTGGCCAGCGAGCGTCTCTTTGTGATTCTATGCAGGGTAACCAAGCGGCATAAACGTACGAATCGCCAGAGCCGAGCTAGACCTTCAGACGCCGCTTGGGTCATCTCGTGTCGGGGCATATGCCCCGCGCAGACAAGTGTAGTCCTGCGGGTGCCTCGGCTGAACCGTCGAACGACCAGACCGAGCTAGACCATCAGTTGCGGGCCCGACTCAAGTACAACCGGCCTCGGGCCGAGTATCCGAGTAGGCTTGGCTTCGTTAAGGGAGGAGAGAGCATGAGTCCTCACAGCTTCGTCCTGGTACTGGTGGGAGCGAGCGCAGTTCTCGCCTTCTGGCTGGGCGCCCGCTTCCCCGGCCTCGGTCCGACCAGCCTCTCGTTCGGCGTCCTCCATCTCCTGTGCGGACTCGCAGCGGTCCGCGCCATCTCCGGGCTGACGAATGCCGCGGTCGCGTTCTCCCCCGACGTGGCGCGCTTCCTGGCTCCGTTCGGGATCGCCCTGCCTCTCTTCACCTATGCGTTCCTCACCGGCTTCTGGCTGACGCGGCTGATTCACCGCGCGGCGACCGGCCACCCGCTCTGACGGCCGGCGCGGCGACGCTTCCCAAGGTCTAGCGGTAGGTCGGGCTGGGGCTAGCCCTGCGATCAAAGACGGGCTCGCGCCGGAAGGCTTAGATGGAAGGCACGATGGCACGACCTGCCGACTCGAGTACGGCTGGAACCGATCCACCCGCGAAGGTTCGCCGACTGCGGCCGCTTCGCGTCCTCCTGGCACTGCGCGACCGGAAGTTCATGAGGGTCACCTGCTTCCTGCTCGAACGGCGCGGGTACGACGTCGTCCAGGACGGGAGCGCGAGAGTCGTCGAGGCTGCCGCCCGTGTGCAGCCAGACGTCGTTCTCTTCGAGGCCGATGCCTCGAGAGGGTCATCGGCGCGGATCCTGGCCGGACTCGCTGCTCTTCCCATGGCGCCCGGAGTGATCACGATCGTCGAGCAGGAGCTCCACGGCAGCCTGCTCGGGGTGGCGGCGGTGGCGAAATGGACGCCGGTGGATGAGCTGGCCCGGGAGATCGAGGCGGCCTCTCTTCGCAGAGGCCGGAGGATCGCCCGACAGATCCCCGGACCGTGACCGCGAACACTCTCCTCCCTGCGTTCGTGATTGCCATCCTCGTGGTGCTCTCGTGGTACGACCTCAGGCTCCGCATCATCCCGAACCGCATCGTGCTCCCAGCCTGGGCGCTCGTCCTCGCCCTCGAGCTTGTCCTGCGGCCGGGCGACCGGGTCGAATGGATTGCCGCGAGCGCCGTCGCCGCGGGCCTGTTCTTGCTCCCTGCATTGGTGTACCCCGCCGGTCTCGGAATGGGCGACGTGAAGCTCGCAGGCCTCATCGGGGCGACCCTGGGCTATCGCGTCTTCACCGCGCTGCTGCTCGGCACGCTCCTGGCCGGCGTGTTTGCGGGCCTGCTCCTGGTCCGTGACGGCTCTGCCGCGAGGAAGAAGACGTTTGCCTACGGGCCGTTCCTCGCCGCGGGCACCGTGGTACTCCTGCTCGTCTGAGCGTTCAGTCCAGTGAACGCAAGATAGGCCCGTCGGCCCATTGCCGTGGGGGGACGCCGCGACGACACTTCCGTCGGGGATACAGGGAGGAGCGCGAGGAATGACTGCGGACTCGCTTCTCCCGTCGACTGCACACGCTCGCGTGGACGAGCAGGCGGCTGGGGGGATGCACAGTTGAGGGCCGATCTCACGGCAGAGGTTCGGCTGCATGCACCGGGCGCCCGATTCGGGCGTCCGGTGTGTCGCGACCTGGGTTCGCTCGAACGTTCCTTCGGGCGCCACTTCTTCGACCAGCGGGCGCGGTCGGGGGTCGAAGCCGCCCGGACGCGCGCCGATCGCCTGAGAGACGCCGCCGGCGGGATGACCGAGTCGATCGGAATGACGTTCGCGAGCGACGTCTTCGTCTCGCTCGCGGTGGAGCGGCCCTGGCGCTCGCGTGATGTCCGCCCGCTCCTCGGGAACATCGGCGACGCGTTGGGCCTCGCGCCGGAGCAGGTGTCGGTGCAGCTCCTCAGCGGTTGCCTGCGGGCACCGCAGCTCTTCGAGCTCCCCCCGCTGACGGCGCTCGAGATCCAGCTCTCCGTGCTCGTCGCACTGTCTCCCGCCGTCGAGGCTTCCCTCTGGCTCGGTCAGCTCGACAAGGCACCGATCTGCCTGCTCGCCCAGGGCGAGACCGCCACGACCCGGCGATTCCGCACCATCGCGCGAGAGATTCTCGAAGGGCAGCAACCCGAGCGCGGCCTGATCATCGGTGCCGCCGTTCGCCGGTGGCAGAGGCCGTGGGCGGCACTTGTCGTCCGGGTGCGCGGCCGAGACGTCGAGGCGCTCCTCGAAGAGGCCGCGAGCGCGATCAGCCCCGTTGCCGAGCGCGACTTCCTGCTCGAGCGAACCGCGGAGCGAGAGCGGCTGCTCGTGAGCGCAGGTGAGCGAAGGCTCTCGCGGCTCGGGTTCGACCTGCACGACGGCCCCTTGCAGCACGTCGCGGCGCTCGGTGCTGATGTCCACCGGGTCCGGGCGGACCTGCCGGCACATCTCGAGCCGACCGTCGATTCCTTGGCCGAGGGGGTTTCCGAGCTCGACCGGGTGCTCCGGGAGCTCGCCCATTCTCTCGAGCCGGCGAGCTTGTTGCGCCGCCCACTCGCGGACGTCGTCGAGGCCGAAGCGGCGAGCCTCCGCGAACGCACCGGGATAGACGTCAAGACGCGGGTGCTCGGCGACTTCGGCGCGATGACTGCGTCCCAGAAGATCGCGGTCATTCGTGTGGTTCAGGAGGCTTGCGCCAATGTCCGGGAACACAGTGGCGCCGCAACCGTGGAGATCGTCCTCACGGCAAGCCGGAGTTGCGTGGATCTCCAGATCACCGACGACGGTGACGGTTTCGAAGTCGCTCGGACCCTGCAAGACGCGGCGCAGCGCGGCCGACTCGGCCTCGTCGGGGGCAGCGAGCGCGTGCGCCTCCTGGGCGGAACGTTCGACGTGCGCAGCCGGGTCGGCGGCCCGACGACCGTGTCGGTCACCGTGCCGCGCTGGCAGCCGCTCGCCGCCGAAGGCGAGTCTCTCCTCCAGCTCGCCTACTGAATCGGAGGAACTTCCCCGCGCGCAACAGTTATCGCACTCTTCCCCCCCTCCCCCCTCCCCCCCCACTTCCCCCCATCCCGGCGCGGAACGAGTTCTCGCGGCGGTGCCCCCTAAGTTCGACGGCTGCGGTCGGCGCCGCCGCGCCAGCCCGTTCACCCCCCCCCCCCCCCCCCCCCCCCCCCCCCCCCCCCCCCCCCCCCCCCCCCCCCCCCCCCCCCCCCCCCCCCCCCCCCCCCCCCCCCCCCCCCCCCCCCCCCCCCCCGCCGCCCGGCGCCCGCGGCGCCGCGCCCCGCCGGGCGCGGCGCGCGGGCGCGCGCGGCCCCGCGCCGCCCGGGCGCCCGGCGCGCCCCCGCGCCCGCGCCGCGCGCCGCGGCGGCGGGCGCGCGGCGCGCGCGGCCCCGTCGCCCGCCGGCGGCGCGCCCGCCCGCGCCCGTCCCGCCGGGGCGCGGCCGCCGGGCGCCGCGCCGCCGCGGCCCGCGCCGCGTGGCGGCCGCCCCGGCCCCGCGGCGGCCCGCCCGCGCCGCGCCGGCGCCCGCCCCCGGTGCTCCCGCGCTCGCGCCGCCCCGCCCCGGTCGCGCCGGTCCGTCCGCCCGCGTGCCGCGCGGCGTCGTCGCCTGGCGTCGCCGTCGCGGCTCCGGCGCCGCGTGGTCGCGTCCCCCCTGGCGCTGTGCCTGCGCCCCCGCCCCCGGCGGGCCTCCCGCCGCGCGGCCGGCCGCCGCCCCCGGGGTCTCGCCGCCGCCCGGCTGCCGTGCGCCCGGGTCGGCCGGCGCGCCGTCCCTCGCGGGGCGCGTCGTCGGCCTCGCGTCGCCGTCGCGGCTCCGCGCCGCGTGTGGGTCCGCCGGCGCGGTGCCGGCGCTCCCCGCCCGGGGCCCCCCGCCCGGCCGTCGCCCGCCCCCCGGTGCTCCCGGCGCCGGCTCGCGCGCGCCGGTCGGCCGGCCGCCGCCCGCTGTGCCGGCGTGTCGTCTGGTCGCCTGGCGTCGTGTGCGGCCGGCCTTGGGTGGCTGTAGTCGTCCTGGCCGCCCTCGGCCGTCGCCGCCGCGTCGGGGGCACCGCCGTCGCGGGCCGTGCTCGTCGGCGCTTCCCGCGGTTGCCCCGGCCGCCCCGCCGCTGCGCCCCGCCGGCGGCGTCGCCGCTCCGCTGCCCCGTCTTCGCCGTCTCGCCGTCCCGTCCGCGCCTTCGCGTCGGGCTGCGCGGCCGGGCCGCGTTGTGTGCCGTTTCCGCCGCGGCCGTGTCGCGCTGCCGGCGCCGGTCGGCGCCTTCGGCCCGCCGCCGGCACTCCCGGTCGGCGCGCGTGCGGTACCCGCCCGCCCCGGTCGCTACCGGTCGGCCGCGTCGCCGTTGTCTTGTCCCCCCGCGGCGGCTGTCGCCTGTCGGCCTGCTGTCGTGTACGTGCCGCCCGTAGGTGAGCTGTAGTTGTCGCTGCTCAGGCCGCTCGGCCGGTCGCATGATACCCGCTCAGTCGGACCGCGTCGAGGGCCGTAGCTCGTCGGCGGCTTCCCGCGAGTTGACACCAACGGGCCGCCCAACGACCAGCAGTCTGACCCAACAGCGGTACGAGACGTGAACGCGTCCGACTGCCCAAACGTCTTCGATTATCCTCCGCTGTCACCGTCAACGACGCCTTCGCGATCGAGAGCTGCGCGACATCAGGGCCGCGTTGTAGTTGTGTACCAGCCTGTGACGCGGTACCGTCGGCCGCACCCTGCACCGTGGCCACTCAGGCGTCGCACTCGCGCTGGCTCACCGCCACCGGTCGCCGCGCACTCCACTGTCGCGTCGCCGTGTCTGCCGCCGCGCCGTGTCGTCTGCGCCTGCTGTCGGTGGCCGCCTGTGTGGCGTGCGTCACTGCTCCACTCCCTCCATCGACCCCGCGTCGGGGCACCGCCGTCGCGGCCGTCTCTCGCGCTCCCGCGGTCACCGCCCCCCGCTCCACCCCCCCCTCGCCGCTCCCCTCTCACGCCTGCGCGCACGTCCGCCTCGCCGGCTCCGCGTCCGCCGCGTGTGTTCATTCCCGCCTGCGACGCGTGATCGAACAGCTGCCAGCGCCGTCAATGGCCTTGCCCGACACGACCGTGCACTTCCACTTGCCGCGAACGTGACCGATCCCCGAGCCGCCACCACTCGCAACTAGATCAAATCATCATCGCCGTACGTCTTGTCGCCAAGCGCAAAGCTGATCGTCTGATCCGCCTGCTGATCGTGTAGGTCCGCCTTGTGTAGCTGTGTCTCACTGCTCACCACTCGCCTCGCAACACCCCGCCGGCACCGCTCACCCGTACTCGCGCTCCCAGCGAGTTACACCAAGCCACCCAACACTCGCATTCCAACCACACCCAACATAGACCTCTACACTAGCATCCCCAAAAGTCTTCTACCTATCCTGCACCGCACCTCAGACACCTTCGCTATCTATAAGCTACGCAACATCAACGCCGCGTTGTAGTTGTCATTCCCTGCCTGCGACGCCGTGATCGACAACTACCAGCGCCCGTGATATGGACCGTCGAAGCTCAGCTCACCGTGCAGTTGCCGCTCGCGCTGAAGTTCACCGCCAATCCCAGAACTCGCGGTTGCACTCACACTGAAAATCAGCATCGCCATACGTCTTGTCGACCAAGGCGCCAAAGCTGATCGTCTGATCCGCCTTGCTGATCGTGAAGGGCTGCGTCACATCCTGGGCCGCGTTGTAGTTGGCATCGCCGCCCTGCGAGGCAGTGACCGAGCAGCTGCCCGCGCCCGTGATATGGACCGTCGAAGCGCTCACCGTGCAGTTGCCGCTCGCGCTGAAGTTCACCGCCAACCCAGAACTCGCGGTTGCACTCACACCGAAATCAGCATCGCCATACGTCTTGTCGACCAAGGCGCCAAAGCTGATCGTCTGATCCGCCTTGCTGATCGTGAAGGCTTGAGGCACGCTCGCTGCTGCGTTGTAGTTGTCATTCCCTGCCTGTGATGCCGTGATCGTGCAGCTTCCCGCGCCCGTGATGTGGACGAAACCGCCAAGGCTCGTCGTGCAATCGCCAAGGGCGCTGAATCCAACCGTGAGACCCGAGCTGGCCGTTGCAGACACCATGAAGTCCGAGTCGCCAAACGTCTTGTCGGCCAGAGGAGCGAACGAGATCGTCTGATCCGCCTTCCCGATCGAGAACGACCTGGATACCGGAGCCGCAGCGTTGTAGTTGGCGTTCCCGGCCTGGTTCGCCGTCACCGTGCACGAACCCGCCCCGGTGATCGTGATCGTCGCCCCATTGGTGCCGCCACTCGTGCAGTTATCCGACGCGCCAACCGAGAACGTCACCGGATTCCCAGAGCCGCCACCCGTCGCACTCACCGTAAACGGCGCATCACCAAACGTCTTGCCCGCCAAAGCAGCAAACGAGATCGCCTGATCCGCCTTCCCGATCGAGAACGACCTGGATACCGGAGCCGCAGCGTTGTAGTTGGCGTTCCCGGCCTGGTTCGCCGTCACCGTGCACGAACCCGCCCCGGTGATCGTGATCGTCGCCCCATTGGTGCCGCCACTCGTGCAGTTATCCGACGCGCCAACCGAGAACGTCACCGGATTCCCCGAGCCGCCACCCGTCCCACTCACCGTAAACGGCGCATCACCAAACGTCTTGCCCGCCAAAGCAGCAAACGAGATCAATTGGGCCGCTTTTTGGGCCGTGACCGACTCCATAACTTCGGGAGCGGGATTGAAGCTCGCGTTGCCCGCCTGGTTGTAATGGACGGTGCACGTTCCAGCTCCGCTGTTCACCGTGAAGGTCGCCCCGACGTTGGTGCAAACACCTGTGCTGCTGTAGGCCACGGACAGACCAGAGCTCGCCGTAGCTGCAACGGTGAAACTCGAGTTGAATGCTGCGTTCGCGGGTGCATGCGTACCAACGGTGATCGTCTGGTTTTGGACCGTCGTGTACGTAGCGTTGTATATGTAGTTATTCGAGCTAGTCGCGGTGGTCGCGCAGATCACGTTCGTTCCGAGAGTTGTGAAGGTTCCACCACCCGAACTGGCCCAAGACGAAAACGTTGCCCCTGTCGGTGCCGTCGCCGCGCCGGCTGTCAATTTCCAGAAATTCGGCCCGCTCAGGTTCGGTCCCGCTGTTGCCGTGACCGTTGCCGTCTGGACGTTGCCGTTTTGTCCGTTCGCCGGAGTTGCGCAGCCCGAATCGGTGAAGCCCTGGTACGTCAGCGTGAAGCTGACACCGCTCGGCGCGGCACGGACATCGGTCGACGCGTCCGTGAACCTGGTTGTTGCGGTCTCACCGCCGGAGCCCGTCGCGGTGACTGTATACGTCGCGACAAAGGAATTCGGAAGCTGGAATTGCGCCGTGAATCCGCCATCCAGGTTGGTAGTCACGTCTCCGTTGTATTGCCATGTCTGACCGACGTCGTCGTTCACGAAGATGTGCACGCGCTCGCTCGCAGCCCAACCTGCACCTGTGAGCGTCACCATCGAACCTGGCGCATAGTCCTCTTGATCGCTCCTGATCGTTGGGGCAGCCGTATTCGCCGGCGCGGTCGTCGTCGCGCTCTGAGTAGTTGATGCCGTGGTCGTGCTTTCAGGCGCCGATGCAGTCGTGGTGTCAGCGGAGGTCGACGTCGTGTCCGTCGCCGTTGACGTGCTGTCCGTCGCGTCTCCACCGAGGAGGACCATCCCGAACGCACCCGAGGCGAGCACGCCGGCCCCCAACAAGACTGCCAGCATCAAAACGATCGCAGCTCGCCGGAACGCTTTCCGACCCTTCATCTCCTCTGCCCCCCTCTTGCCCCAGATCCGCCGCATGAGTTGACCCCTCTCGATTTACGACCGGTCGAGCCTCGCCCAGCCGCGTGCTTCCCTGCCGGGTCGCGCGGCTGAGCCAAGCTCGTGCCGTTCTTGATTGATTGGTGCGACAACCACCCGTGGGGACGGGGACCATGCGGCAGCAGCAGTCAGCTCCTCGATCGCCCGCCTGACCACCTCTGTACGCCGTCGTTGCCGCAGGAACTGCATTACGCCGTACTCATCGTCGTCCGGCACGAGCGGAACGCCACTAACCGCTAGTCGAATCGACGCCGCCCGAAGGTCCGGTTCCAAATCCTCCCCTGCGACCGCAGTTAGAGCCGAGCTGCCGCAGAGCTCGGCTCGACCTCAGTGTTCTGCTGATCGGCTCGGAAAGAAATAGGCCGGAAGACTCATCTTGCGTTCAGGCCGTTGAACGCCCACTTCCGGCGTCCGATGGCTACGCGGTCTGAAGCAGCTTCAGTGCGTCGGCCCGGCTCTCGACGCGGAGTTTCTTGACGACTGCGCTGATGTGGCGCCGCACTGTCACCTCCGAGATCCGGAGCCGATCGGCGATCTCACGCGTCGACAGGGCGTCGCGCATCAGCGACAAGACCTCCCACTCGCGAGCGGTCAGATCGACGCCTCGACCCCCACGCGCGGCGACGTAGCGGCGAGCCGGCCGGTCCCGGTAGTCGTCGATGAGCGCACGAACAAGTGAGCGTGGAATCGCCGGCTCACCGTTGGTCACGGCGCGAACGACGTTTGCGAGAGCGCCGGGCGCGATCGTCCTGCGCACGTAGCCCGTCGCACCGAGGCGGATTGCCTCGAGGAACTGCTCGTCGCAGTCGTCGTCCACCAGCAAAACGACGGCGACGGACGGCGCCCGGGCGGCCATCTCCGCGGCCGCGTGAAAACCGTCCCCGCGCAGATGGACATCGATGATGCAGGCGTCGGGCTCATGGCGCATCCCGGCCGTCACCAGTTCCTGGACCGACTCGGCCTCTGCACAGATGCGGATTTCGTCTTTCGCGAGAGCCATGCGGATACCGGCCCGCATCGCAGGGTCGCTAGAGCCGATTACGACCTTCGCTCGATTTTCCGTCAAGCCGCAGACCTACCGTTTCCGACGTCAAAGAGCGCGGTGGATTCGGAACGTGCTCGAAGACTCCTTCGCGCCGCACTCATTGTCTGTAATCGACAGCGGCAGGCATCCCCCTTTTGGGCGAGGGTTGAACGCTGACGCCGCTGTTATCGTCAAAGGTGGCGTGCGAGTCTTGATTGCGGACGACCATCGGCTGATGGTCGAGGGAACGAAGCAGGCTCTCGAGCGGGCCGGTGGCTTCGACGTCGTCGGGGAAGCGGTGAGCGGCGGCCAGGTCCTGCCACTCGTTCGCAGGCTGAAGCCGGATCTGGTGCTGCTCGACCTCCGGATGCCGCAGATGGACGGCCTCACCTGCCTGACGAAGATCCGAAAGGAGTTCCCCGACATGAAGGTCGCGATCCTGTCGGTGTCGCAGGATCCGGCGCTGATCCAGACCGCGTTGAAACGTGGAGCGAACGCATACATCGTCAAGTCGATCGATCCAGACGATCTGGCAGCCGCTCTGCGGCAGGCCCTCGATGGGCACGTCTTCACCACTGCAGGCATCACCGAGGACCCGGGCGAACGAGCCGCGAAGGATGCCGGGCTGACCGAGCGTGAGCTCGGGATTGTCCGTGCGGTCGCGCGTGGTCTTTCGAACGAGGCGATCTCGAAGGAGCTCTGGGTCGCCGAGCAGACCGTCAAGTTCCACCTGACCAACATCTATCGGAAGCTCGGCGTCACGAACCGCACCGAGGCGGCGCGCTACGCGTTCGAACAGGGCCTCGTCGAGCCGGAGGGCGACTCTGCTTTAGCGCACTAGAGGCGCTCGACGCGCGAGCCGCCGACGATCGCGTCACGCCCGTCGTCGAAGCGAACCCACGCTTTGCCTCCGCCGTCGTAGTCCGGCGACCAGACGATCAGCGTTGCGTCTTCGCCGGCGACGCGGACCCGCTCCGTTCCTTCCGGCTCCGCCCCGCGCCACACTCGGATGAACGGGTTCTCCTCCCACTCCCGCCCGATCGTGGTCTCGTCGGTGTGCCCGGGCAGGACGCGTGTCTGCGGCGGCAGGCTCATCAGGACGTTCATGACCGACTGGCGCACCTGTTCGAAGTTCCCACCGCCGACGGAGTCCTTGAAGAGGGTGTCTCCTGTGAAGACCGCTTCGCCGTTGACGACGAAGGCGACCATGTCGTCCGAGTGGCCCGGAGTCGACAACGCCTCGACCTGCAAGCCCCCGATCTCCACCGCGTCGGTCTTCACCGGGAGGCCGAGCTCGCCCTCGTGCTCGACGTGGTCGGCATGCGAATGGGTGCGGAGCACGGCCTGCGGCTCCACCTCCCACTTCTCGGCCGCGGCCTGCAGCGGCTCCAGCGGAGCGCCGGAATCCACGTAGAAGGCGGCCCCGCCCTCCTCGTCCGCCACGAGGTAGGCGTTCGAGAGGTACTTGGGATGGAGACTCCGTTCGACGAGCACGGCGGTACGCTACCGGCATACCTGCGACGAGGAGGAATTGAAGATGGGTCTGCTGTCCCGTACCGGAGAGATCATCAGGGCGAAGTTCAACGCTCTGCTCAACCGAGCCGAGAACCCGAACGAGACGCTCGACTACTCCTACGAGAAGCAGCTCACCTCGCTGCAGAACGTCAAGCGCGGCGTCGCTGACGTCGTCACCGCGAAGAAGCGCCTCGAGCTCCAGACGCAGCAGCTCGAGCAGAACGTCGTCAAGCTCGACACGCAGGCCCGCCAGGCCGTGGCCGCCGGCCGCGAGGACCTCGCGCGCCAGGCGCTCGAGCGGAAATCGGCGATCCAGCAGCAGCTCCAGGATCTCGACGCGCAGGTGAAGCAGCTCGCAGACCAGCAGCAGAAGCTCGTCGACAGCCAGAAGCAGCTCGAGGCGAAGGTCGAGCAGTTCCGCTCGCAGAAGGAAGTCATCAAGGCGCAGTACTCGGCGGCAGAAGCCCAGGTCCGGATCGGCGAGGCCGCGACGGGCATCGGCCGCGACATGGACAACACCGGTCTCGCGATTCAGCGCGCGAAGGACAAGACCGAGCAGATGCAGGCACGCGCCTCGGCGATCGACGAGCTCGTTACGTCGGGCGACCTCGAGGAGCTGGGCTCGGACAAGACGCAGCTCGACCGTGAGCTCTCGCAGCTCGCATCACAGCAGCAGGTGGACAAGGAGCTGGAGCAGCTCAAGGCCGAGGTCGGCTCAGGCGGCGAGAAGAAGGAGCTCGAGACCTAAGCCGCAAGCGCCGTCTCTTCGGCGACGTCGGCCGGTATCACTGCACGCCGGCTGAGTAGGTAGACGCCGGTGCCTGCGGTCACGAGGCAGGAGGATGCGGTGAGCAGCCGGTAGTCGATGACGGTCACGAGAGCGGCGCCAACTGCGATCGAGACGGTCTGCGGCGTGCCGATCAGCGTCTCTGCCGCACCGGCGACACGGCCCTGCAGCCTCGCCGGCGAGCGCAGCTGGATCGCGGTCGCGAAGCCGACGATGAACCAGGCGATTCCAGCTCCCGCCACCGCAATCCCTACGAGCACGAGCGGGAGACTCGACGTGACGAAGCTCAGCTCGCCGAAGGCAAAGAGCCCCATGCCGAACCCGACGAGCTTGACGTCGCCGACGCGGCGCAAAACGCGAGCGGCCGTCACGCCGCCGGCGATAGCACCGACTCCCTGCAACGAGCTCAACACACCGAAGAAGGACGTCGACCGATGCAGTCCCTGGTCGATGACGGCGAAGATCACCGTCTCCGAAAAGCCGACGAAGAGCAGACAAAGCCCGGTCGCGACGACGATCTGACGAAGGGGCAGTGTGCGGGCGATGTGTCGCGCTCCGGCCAGAAGCTCCTCCATGAAGTGGTGCTCTTCTCTGGCGAAGCGAGGCTCCTCGACCTTCAGCAGCAGGAGCGAAGTCACGACCGCGACGAAACTGAGCGAGTCGAGGACCGCGACCGCGCCGCCCCCGACCGACGCGTAGATCGCCGCGCCCACTAGGGGCGCGATCAGCCGCAGCCCTTCTCGAACCGTCTGGAACAAGCCATTCGCCTCGCCGAGCAGATCGCGCGGCAGGATCACCGTCATGAAGGCAGACCGAGCCGCGGCGGCGAGGGTGCCGGCGGCGCCGTAGAACGCAGCAACCGCATAGATGATCCAGGCGTCTCCGCGGTCGTGGACGAACAGGAGCGACAGAACCATCACCGATTCGACGGAGTAGGTCACGATCATCACCTTCCGTCGCGAAAGCCGGTCGACCAACAGCCCGGCAAGCGGCGAGAGCAGCGAAGGCAGCGCCAGCGCGAAGAACACGAGGCCGGCAGCCGAGTTGCTGTCCGTCAGGTCTTTCATCCACACGCCGAGCGCGATGAAGATCGCCCAGTCGCCGAACACCGACACCGACCAGCCGAAGAGAAAGACGCGCGCGTCCCTGATCCGCAACAGCTGGCGCATCAGGTCCTCGACTGCTCGAGCGTGAGTGCGGTCGCCTCGGCCAGCAGTGGGTCGAGGAGAACATCGTCGTTTTCCACCGGCTCCGGCATCTCGCGGATCGAGCGGACCGGCGAGAACAGCACCGGCAGGAACGGCAGGCAGCAGCCGATGCCGCCGATGATCAGCGTCTCCTTCAAGCCGACCCAGGTACCGAGCGCTCCGCCGAGCAGAGCGCCGAGCGGGATCGTTCCCCAGACGATGAACCGCATGACGGAGTTCATGCGGCCCTGGATTCGGCCCGGCGTAATCGTCTGGCGCAGACTGACCTGCGTCACGTTGTAGAGAACGTTCGTGAAGCTGCCGATCAGCAAGGCCGGAGCCAGGACGAGGAGCGCAGCGTTTCCATGCGGAGCAAACGCGGCGATCAGAGACATCGGGCCGCCGAGAACCGACGCCGTGATGATCGTCCTCCCGACGCCGAGCCGCGTGGAGATGCGACCCGCGGTGAACGCCGCCAGGAGCGCGCCGAGGTTGGCGAGGCTGAACGTGAGCCCGATGACGCCCGGACGCAGGTCGAGCACTCGCACCGCATAGACCAGGAGCACCGCGAACCACAGGCTCCCGAAGAAGTTGAAGGACGCAGTGCACGCGGCGATGCTCTTCAGGTATGGGTGGTGGAAGACGTAGCGGAGCCCCTCGGCGATCTCGTCGCGCATGCGCGGCGATACTCCTGCTTCATGCTTCGGCTTCGGCTGCGGCGGCTCCGCCTTGCGGATCCTGAAGATGAGGAGCGCCGAGCCGAGATAGCTGACGGCGTCGAAGACGATCGCAACGGGCGCGCTCAACAGGTCGACGAGGACCCCGGCAAGACCCGGACCGCCGAGCTGCGCGCTCGAACGGCTGATCTCCAGCTTCGAGTTCCCCTCGACGAGCTGGTGCCGATCGACGAGCGCAGGCAGATAGGACTGGTAGGCGACGTCGAAGAAGACGGTCGCGATCCCGACGAGGAAGCCCACGGCATAGAGCTGCCAGATCGTCAGCGCATCGAATGCATACGCGATCGGGATCGAGATCAGGAGCCCCGCGCGCGCAAGATCTCCGAGGACGAGAATCGGACGACGCGGCAAACGATCGACCCACACTCCCGCCGGCAAGCTGACGAGGACGAACGGGAGGAACTCCACGACGTTCAGGGCCGCAATCTCGAACACCGATGCGTGCAGAACGATGACCGCGGTGAGCGGCAGCGCGAGCGCGCTGAACTGCGTCCCGAACTGACTGACGGTCTCCGCCGACCAGAGCTTGAGAAAATCCGAGTGCTGCCAGAGACCCCTTTCTGGCCGGAGGGTCACGACTGCTCGGTGGCCTCCACCAGTGCGGGCGCCCGCTCGATGCGGACGTCGCCCGACACAGTCTTTGCGAAGACCTCGACGAGCGGGCTGTCAGGAGCGGGCGCCTGTGCAGGCGCGTCTCCAAGGTCGAGCTCCGAGCTCGTCGAGCCGCTCACCGTGTTCGCGTCGACGAAGACCCGGGCGCCGCTGCGGATGCCGACGGTGACGTCCCCGGAGATCGCCTTCAGCTCGATGCGACCCTTCAGAACCGCTTCGAAGTTCTGATCCCCGGACACCGTGTTGGCGCCGATCGATGCCCTGGCGTCGCGCACGTGCACGTCGCCCGAGACGAGCTGTGCCCGCAGATCGCCGCCGACCGAGCCCACATGGAGGTCGCCGGACACGCTCTGAACATCGAGCGACGCCTGCGCCTGGTCGAGATGCACGTCGCCGCTCGCCGTCTTGATGCGAACCGCTCCACGTGCTTCGTCGAGTTGCAGATCGCCGGAGGCCGTCTTGATCTCGACGCCGCCGTACTCCCCGCGCGCCCGCAGGTCGGCGGACTTCGTGCGAACGTCGAGGTCTGCACCCTTTGGACAACTGATGCGCAGGCGAACGTCCGGACCGCCGAAGCGGATGTCAGGGCCCCGGCTGAGCGAGATGAAGATTCCCTGTCGCGACTTCGCTTCGACGACGACCTCGTGTCCGTCTCCGCGCTTGACCAGCTCGATGCGCGAGTTGTCGACGAGGTCGCGAACCGCGTCGTTCTTCGCGATCGCCTCTAGCTCGATGTGCGTCCCGTCGGTATTCGAGGTCTCGATCTCGATCTCGCCCGCGGGGATCTCGAGGTTGAGCAGCAGGGGCCCCGGCGTGGAATAGGTCTCGGTCCGCATCAGAGGATGTAGCGGCCCGCGTTGAAGTGCTGGATGTCGCCGCGAATCGCGTCGCGCGCGTGGATCGTCTTCTCGTAGGAGACGCGCACCGGCTCGTCGTCGCGGAGCTTCTTCGCTTCGCGGCGCGGCATCAGCGCCAGCGCCAGTCCGAATGGGAGAGGAAGAACGTGCATCGTCGCTCCTTTCAGCTTTGGCCGTAGCCGGTCATGCGGCGCCCACCGGGGGTGTTGCGCCGCTTGGGGTCCGCACTGCGGGTGATCTGCTGCAGCAGCCAGGTGTTCGCCGAAACTCCGGCCTCCTGGGCTGCCCCGTCGACGATCGTCTTGAGCGTCTCGGGGAGTCGCAGCGTGATCCGCGCGGTGAGGTCTTCGAGCCCCGACGGCGGAGGTGCGCCGGGATCGGGGACGTAGACGAGCTCCGGCTCCCCGGCCGACACGCGCACTTCCACGTGTCCGTCGGGAAGCTGGTTCGTGAGCTCCGCGGCGGCCTCGCCGAGGGCATCCATCAGCCTGAGTCGGAGGGATGACTCGAGAGCTGTGGCGATCCGGCGTGCGGCTTCAGCAACCGCTTCGTCGCCGATCCCGGCGACGTTCGCCAGATCTTGTTGAAGAGCCTCGACATAGGCCGCCACGTCCATGGACGGCACTATGACATCAGCGTGATGTCATGTCAAGGCGAAGATGGTGTCACCAGTGTGTCACTGTGACGCAAATGGCGCAAATTGCGGGGAGAATGGGCCTAGAGCGGCGCATCGAAGACCCCGAACCAGCGGGACAGATCCTGCTCGATCGGCAGCTCCTTCTCCAGCTTGGCCTTGAGCTCCAGCTCCTCGGCGTTGTCGCGCTCCTTGCCCTCGCCGGCCGGAACGAAGGGCCAGAAGGCACCCCGCTTGTAGCCGTAGACCCAGTACACGGGCTCCTTGCCGCCCTCGAACTTGAACACCGCCGCAAGAAGCTGACCTCCGAAGCCCGCTTCCTCCAGCCCCTGCGCGACCGCGTGAACCCCGGTCACCTGGTCTTCGAGGTCCGAGTCGCGGACGATGATCCACGTGTAGCCGAACGCGTCCTCGCGGCGCTCGAGCTTCGAGCCGGACTCTGCGGCTACCCCATCGAGCAGCTGCTGGAGGTCGTTCTCGGCGCGCACGAAGTCGCCGGACGAGAGCGGCTTGAAGACGACCCCTCCCGCACCGGCGGGACGCAGTCCGAGCTCCGTGTCGAGCGTGACCGCAGCGGTGGTCAGGGCGAACAGGCGCTCGCGCGCCGGACCGGCGAGCTTCTGCTTCCCGAAGAGCGCGTCTCGAAGCCCCACGCGGGGGTCAGTCGACCGGTCGGCCCATTTCCCGCGCGATCTCCGCGAGGGCGGCCAGGCGCTTCTCGAGCGGCGGGTGCGTGAGGAAGAGCCCCTTGAACGAGCCCTTCACGTTCGCCGGGATGATGAAGAACGCATTCATGCTCTCGACCTCGCGCAGGTCGCGCTGCGGGATCCGGAACATCTCGCTCGAGATCTTCTGCAGCGCGCTCATCAGATTCTCGGGCGCACCGGTGATGAGAGCCGAGCCGCGGTCGGCTGCGAACTCGCGATAGCGGGAGATGGCCAGGATCAGGATCTGGCTGAGGAAGTACGTCACCACGGAGACGACCAGGACGATCAGCCACACGGGGACCTGGTTGTTGTCGCGGCCACGGCCCCCGCCGAACATCCCGCCGTAAAGCCCGAACCGGGTGAGGATGCCGGCGAGCATGGCGAAGAAGCTCGCCAGGGTCATGATCAGGACGTCGCGATTCGCGACGTGAGAGAGCTCGTGCGCGAGCACGCCCTCGACCTCCCTCGGCTCGAGGCGCTGCCAGAGACCACGCGTGACCGCCACAGCCGCGTGCTTTGGGCTCCGGCCGGTCGCGAAAGCGTTCGGGACGTCGGTGTCGATGATCGCGACCCTTGGCTTCGGCAGGTCGGCCAGCGCGCACAGGCGCTCGATCATGTCGTGGAGCTCCGGCGCCTCGTCGCGTTCGACGATCTTCGCGCCCGATGCCTTCAGTGCGAGCTTGTCGGACGTGAAGTACTGGAAGAAGGCAAGGCCGACGACGATCAGGATCATCGGGACGAGGCCGACGCTCAGGACCTGGAAGAGGACGACCGCGAAGACGACGTACAGCAGTCCGAGCAATGAGCCCGTGAGGAGTATTCGGAGGGTCAGACCGGAGTCGCGACCGTAAGACTTGCGTTTCATTGAGAATCGCTCTCCTTGGAGGCGAGGTTGGTGAGACGAATCGTAGCCGCGGGGCTCGTGGCTGCGGGTTTCCTAGGCGCCTCCGCGACGGCGCAGGCTCGCCCGACGATCTATGTCGTCGAGCCTGGGAGCCCGATCGGCGGGGCGCGGCCCGCCCTCGGCCTCTACGTGCCGGGCGCCGGGGGGACGGTGAGCCGTGCCGGCACGATCGCCGCGCTCCGGCGAGGCAAGGTCGAGAACGCCGCGCTCGGGGGCCGGCCGAGCGGCAAGATCCTGGCCGACGTCGTCTTCGGCGTCCCGGATAACCCGGTCGAGCCGGCGGCCTACGTGACGCTGCCTCCTTCGGGCGCCCATCCGAACACCACGCGCTACCTGGTGGCGATCGCCGGCGCGGGCTACCACGGCATTCTCACGTCCGACTCGACGCGGATCCGTGGCCTCGTGTCGGTCGCGGACATCGCCCCCACGCTGGTCGCGCTGGAAGCAGGTCGCTCGCCGCCGATCGATTCGGAGCCGGACGCCGATGCGCAGCAGGATCTGCGCGAGCTCGACACGCGCCTGACGCGGGTGCACCACGACCGCGGCTGGGTGACGGTCGTCGTGGTGTTCACGATGCTCTTGCTCGTCGCGGTCGCACCACGCGCAGCGGTGCTCGCCGGCGCCGCGGCGGTGAGCGCATCGCTAGTGCTCTCGTGGGCCGGAGCGACGCGACTGTCGGTCGTCCTCGTCGCGATGGCCGTGCTGACGGCGGGACTCGCGGTCGCCGGCTCGCTCCGGCGTCGCTTCGTCCCACTCGTCGTCGCCGGCTTCCTCGCAGTGGTCACCGTGGTGCTCGCGGTCGATCCCGAGTTGAACTCACTCGCGGTGCTGGGGGCGCGGCCCGACGGCGGCGGACGCTTCTACGGGATCGGCAACCAGGTCGAGACGTTGCTCTTGCCGGCCGTCCTCGTCGCCGGGGCGATCGCCGGCACTCGCTGGCTCATTCCACTCGCCGCGCTCACGCTCGTCGCGATCGGCTGGAGCAAGGCCGGCGCCGACGGTGGCGGCGTCGTCGTCTTCGCCACAGCGCTCGGGGTGCTCGGCCTTCGGCTGCGCGAACTGGCGCTCACCCCGCGGCGGCTTGCAGTCGTTGCGGTTGCGGTCGTCGTCGTCACGCTCGCCTTCGTCGGCCTCGACGCCGCGCTCGGAGGTTCGTCCCATGTGACACGCGCCGTCGGGACCGGCCCCGACTCGCTGCTCGGTGACCTGGGCCATCGCCTCCATCTGTCCTGGGCGTCCGCGACCGACCACTGGTACCGCATCCTCATCTTCCTCAGCTGCTTCGCAGTGCTCGTGTTGTTGGGCACGATCGGGCGGCGCCGCGCGACGGTGGACGCGATGCTCGCCGGGCTGGTCGTCTCGTTGCTCGTCAACGACACACCCGTCGACGTCATCGGTCTCGGCGCACTCGGCTGCTTGGCTCTCGTCCGTTGGGAGTCAGTAGACTCGCGCCCGATGCGCCGCGGAGCCATGACCGCCGCCTTCGCGCTGGCCGTGCTGGCCCTTGCGGGCTGCGGCAAGACGGGCGTCGTCAAGCCGTTGCCCGAGACCGTCGTCGGCACCGTCCAGGCGGCTGCGCCCGGAAAGGCGATCTTCATCGCTCAAGGCTGCGGCTCCTGCCACACGTTCAAGGCCGCCGGCCCTGACGCGCAGGGAACGATCGGCCCCGATCTCGACAAGCTTGCGGAGTATGCGAAGACGGCGAATCAGCCGCTGGCGCAATTCGTCCACGACTCGATCGTCAACCCCGACAAGTACATCCAGAAGGGCTACCCCAAGGGCGTCATGCCGAAGTCCTACGCATCTCTGCCCCCGGCCGACCTCACGGCCCTCGTCGACTTCCTGACGAAGCCGCAGGGCTGAACCTCCCGCAGGACTTCCCGCGCGAGATCGACGCGGTCGCCTGCGACCTCGACCGCACGTTGATCGCGGAGGACGCTGTCCTACGCCCGCGCACGCGCGCGGCAATCGAGCGCACGCTGGAGGCGGACATCCACGTCGTCCTCGTCACAGGGCGCATGTTCCAGTCGGTCCGCCGCTATGCACTGGAGGCGGGCATCGAGGGTCCGGTCGTCTGCTACCAGGGTGCGGTCGTTGCAGATCCGGTCGGCGGGCAGCTGGCTGCGACACGTGCCGATTTCGCTCGAGCTCGCGCGCGAGACGATCGCCGCGCTGAAGGACGAAGGCTTCTCTCCGAACTGCTACGTCGACGACGAGCTGTACGTCGCGGAGGTCACGCCCGAAGCGAGGCGCTACGCCGACTTCCAGCACCTCGAGCTCCACGAGGTGGGCAACCTGCTCGAGTGGCTCGACCGGCCGCCGACGAAACTGGTCGTCATCGACGACCCCGAGGTGCTGGACGATCTGAAGCAGCGGATGCTCGAACGCTTCGCGGGCCGGCTCTACATCTCCAAGTCGCTGCCGTACTTCCTCGAGTTCGCCTCGCCCGAGGTGACGAAGGCTGCCGGGCTCGACTTTCTCGCAGAGCAGCTCGGGTTCAGTCGTGAGCGGACGGTCGCGTTCGGCGACGGCGAGAACGACATCGAGCTCGTCGACTGGGCGGGTTACGGCGTGGCCGTCGAGAACGCCGACGAGCGCGTGAAGGAGAGTCGCGGACTTCATCTGCCCGTCGGTCGAAGAAGAAGGAGTGGCTCAGGTGCTCGAGGCCTACCTAGACTCCCGGCCATGATCGATCTCCGCGCAGCCCGAAACGACCCGGATGGCTTCCGGCTCGCACTCGCGCGGAAAGGAGCCGCCGAGGTCTTCGACGAGCTGCTGGCCGCGGATCAGGCAGTCCGCGAGATTCAGCCGCGGGTCGAGGAGCTGCGCGCGGCGCGCAAGGTCAAGGGCAAGCCGACGCCTGAGCAGCTGGCGGAGCTCGAGCGGATCAAAGAGGAGCTCCAGTCGCTCGAGCAGCAGCTCGCCGCCGCGGAAGCTCGCCGCAAAGAGCTGCTCAACCGTGTGCCGAACCCGCCCGACGAGGCCACACCGGACGGCTCCACGGATGAAGACGCGGTCGAGATTCGCCGCTGGGGCGATCCGCCGTCGTTCGACTTCCCCGTTCGCGACCATCTCGAGCTTGCCGCCGGCGGGATCGACCTCGAACGTGCCGCAAAGGTCTCCGGCTCACGCTTCGCATATCGCCTCGGCGATGTTGCGTTGCTCGAGCTCGCGCTCTACCGGTTCTCGCTCGACCGGCTCGGGAGCCGCGGCTTCACGCCCGTGCTGCCACCCGTGCTGGTGCGTGAAGAGGCGATGTACGGAACCGGGTTCTTCCCGACGGAGGAGGTCAACATCTACGCGGTCGAGCGTGACGAGCTCTTCCTCGTCGGGACGAGCGAGGTCCCGCTCGCGGCGATGCACGGCGGCGAGATCCTGGACGCCGACGAGCTCCCGCTGCGCTACGCGGGCTATTCGACCTGCTTCCGCCGCGAGGCGGGCGCGGCCGGGAAGGACACGCGCGGCATGTTCCGCGTGCACCAGTTCGACAAGGTCGAGATGTTCGTCTTCACGCGGCCTGAATGGTCGCGCGAAGAACACGAGCGGCTGCTCGAGATCGAGGAGGAGCTCGTCCAGGAGCTCGAGCTGCCCTACCGCGTCGTCAACATCGCAGCAGGAGAGCTCGGCGCGTCCGCCGCGAAGAAGTACGACATCGAAGCGTGGTTCCCGTCGCAGGAGCGCTACCGGGAGATCACTTCGACGTCCAATACGACGGACTATCAGGCGCGCCGTCTCGAGATCCGTCACCGCCGCGACGAGAAGCAGCTCGAACCGGTGCACACGCTGAACGGAACTGCGGTCACCGGCCGCGCGATGCTGGCGATCATGGAGAACTTCCAGGAAGAAGACGGCAGCGTCTCCGTCCCGGACGCGCTGCACGAGCTCGGCGCCCCGCGAAAGCTCGGCGCCGAGCGCGCGCGGGCCTGAGTCGAGCCGAAGTACTCTGTCTCTACGGCGGGGTGCCGGAGCGGCCGAACGGGGCGGTCTTG
>CAWHXK010000087.1:0-8000 GCA_963833255.1 uncultured Actinomycetes bacterium | reverse complement strand
CGGAGTCAGGCGAGGTCTCGGTACGCCACCACGGGGATGGCGATCTCGGAGCGATGACGCTCAGCGAACTGATTGGTCGGCTGCAGGCGGACTCCGAGGGAGGGTGAGGCCCTATGTCATGGCTCAATCCCCGCTTCGGTAGCTCGCCCTCAGTTGATGAACCACTCAGCGTCGAGCTGGGTGACGGCCGCATCGGTGGAACCCAGCACCCCCTGAAGCTCAGGATCGCGCGCGTGGATCCATGGGAGCCGCGCGAACCCGACCAGCGTCCGCCGTGCCTCCAGCGCCCGCGTCAAGTGCGGCTCGACACGGCCGCAGACGACGGCCGCCCCGCTTGCGCGGGCGCCGACGAGAAGCTCGCCGAGCACGTCTTGGGCGTGCCGCTCGGCAGCGAAGAGGTGAAGGACGCGAACTACCACGGGCGAAACGGGCACATGGGCGTACCAGCCGATCGGTTCGCCTTCGCGGCGCACGACCCGGACCGTGAGTCCTCCGAAGTGCGCTTCGACCTCGCGGAGCAGGTAGCCGAGTGGAGCCTCCTCATAGTCGACACGAAGGCGCGGCCCCTTCTTGATCATCGCCAACGCGGCGACGATTCCCGCCGCGTCTGCGTCCACGCCGGCTATGCCGGCCGGCGATTCCGGTTTGCCGCCGCGCCGCGGCGGCTTGAGCGGAAGCGCCCTCACCGGGACATCCTTGTCGATCCTCTGCCGACGACCAGTTGCAGTGGCAAGGCGGCTCAGCCAGCGCACGGGGCGCAACGTGATCATCCAGTCATAGCAGCGGGCATGGTCGAAGTCGCCGCCGAAAGCTCGGCACATGCGGAGGGCCTCATCGTTCCCGCTGTCGGCGTACGTGAAGTCCTGACCGCCAAGGAGCAGGCGGCGAAACAGAAGTGCCCCGGTAGCGCCGCCGCGGCTCGCAGGGTCGACTGTCAGGTGCGACGCGCACACTCCGGTAAGGCTGCGGTCGTCCAGGCGAAAGCGCCGCACCTGGGCGCCGACGAAGCCGATCACCCTGCCGTCCTCAGCGGCGATCAGGGAGGGAAGATCCCCGTCAGCCCAGGGAGCGTCGACATATGACGCCGCGAGCGAGCTCAAAACATCGTCAGTCCATGGGGGAAGATTTGCGCTCAGCAACTCTGCGACCGCAGGTAGGTCTGACCGCAAGAGCGGGCGTATCTCGGCCATGTGGCCGCGACACTATCGGGAAGGTCCTCAATCGATGACGACGAGCACACACGGCATCCCTTTCGACGCCGAGCAGATGATCGAGAAGCTCGCCGAGGGCACGGCCGAAGGCGTGCGTGGACTTGGTCGCCGCGGCGCCGTGGTGGCTGTGTCGGGTGGGATCGACTCGAGCGTCACCGCAGGGCTCTCGGTCCGCGGCCTCGGCCGCGAGAACGTGCTGCTGCTGCGGCTCCCCGAGCGCGACGTCGGCCACCGTTCCAGTGACCTCGGTTTGATGCTCGCCGAGGCGCTCGACGCCCCAACCGTCGAAGAGCCGATCAGCGACGCCCTGCAGGTGCTCGGTTGCTACGACCGCCGCGACGAGGCAATCCGCAAGGTCTTCCCCGACTACGAGCCCGACTGGAAGCACAAGCTCGTGCGTTCCGAGCCGCGTGGCGGGATCGTTTTTTTCTCTCTCGTCATCCAACGGCCTGACGGCACCCAGGATCGGCGGCGGATCCCACCGGGCCCCTATCAGGAGCTGCTCGCCGCCACGAACATGAAGCAGCGGGTCAGGAAACTCCTGGAGTACACCTGGGCCGACCGTCTCGGCTACGCGGTCATTGGTACGCCGAATCTGCTCGAGTACGACCAAGGGTTCTTCGTCAAGGGCGGCGACGGCCTCGCTGACGTAAAGCCGATCGCCAAGATCTACAAAGGCCAGGTCTACGAGATGGCTCTTGCGCTCGGGCTCCCCGAGGCGATTACCTCACAGTCGCCGACCACCGACACCTTCAGCCTCGCCCAGAGCCAGGAAGAGTTCTACTTTGGCTTCCCCTACGAGCAGATGGATCTGCTCATGTGGGGCCACGCACAAGGCATCGAGCCAGCCGAGCTGGCCGCGCGGGTTGGGCTCGAACCGCAGCTGGTGGAAGCCGCTTACAAGGAGATCGAACGCCGCCGGGTCGCCACCGTTTACCTGCAGGCGCCCGCCGTAATCGTGGAGCCCGGGGGCTAGGAGGTGTGCGGCATCGCCGGCATCGTTCGCCCTCGGCGCGGGCCGCCGCCCGACGAGCAGGCGCTGCTGCGGATGTCGCGGGCGCTGCGCCACCGCGGCCCTGACGGCTACGGATATGCGCTCGACGCCGGCTGCGGGCTGGTCAACACTCGGCTTTCGATCTTCGATTTGCCCGGTGGCTGGCAGCCAATAGAGGACAGCGGCGGCGCGATGATCGTCTACAACGGCGAGGTCTACAACCACTATGAGCTTCGACGCGACCTTGAGGCCCGTGGCGAGACTTTCGCGACGACCACAGACACCGAGGTCGTGCTGCGGCTGTTGGAGCGCGAGGGCACGAGCGCGCTCGACCGCTTCAACGGCCAGTTCGCTATCGCCTGGTGGCAGCCTGGCCCGCGCCGGCTGACGCTGATCCGCGACCGGTTCGGCGTGCGCCCTCTCCACTACTCGCTGCTGGACGACGGGACGCTCGTCTTCGGCTCGGAAGCCAAGGCGATCTTCGCTTCGGGGGAAGTTCGCCCGGAGCCCGATCTTGCCGGCCTCGATGACGTCTTCACGCTCTGGGGGCCGCGCCCGCCGCAGACCGTCTTTCGCGGGATACGGCAGGTCCGTCAGGGCGGCTTCGTTGTCTGGGAGGCGGGTCGCATCGTTGAGGAACGCACCTGGTGGACGCCCTCCTTCGATCAAGACGACGCACCGGAGGGATCTCTGGAGGAGCTGCTGCGGGACAGCGTCCGCCTCCGCCTGCGGGCCGATGTCCCGGTCGGCGCCTACCTCTCGGGCGGCCTTGATTCGAGTCTGATCGTCGCTTTGGCCCAGCGAGAGACCGAGCATCAGCTGCGCACCTTCTCGGTCGCCTTCGAGGACCCTCACTACGACGAACGTGGTCATCAGGAAGAGGTTGCCCGCGCACTCGGCACCGACCATCACGTCGTCGATATCGGTCCCGGCGATATCGCCGGCGCCTTTCGCGACGTGATCCGGCACACGGAGACGCCGCTGATCCGCACCGCGCCGGTGCCGCTGTTCCTTCTCTCCAACGAGGTCCGCGCCAATGACATCGTCGTCGTCGCCACCGGCGAGGGTGCGGACGAGCTGTTCTGGGGCTATGACCTCTTCAAGGAGGTCGTCGTGCGCGAGGTCTACGAACGGGACCCCGAGGGAGCGCGCAGGATGCTCGAGGAGCTCTACCCCTACCTGCCCGCCGAGGCGCGCCGTGGGCCCGCCTGGGACCGCTTCCTGCTCGAGACGGGCGATGCCGACGACCCACTTTCCTCGCACATGACGCGCGCGAGGGCGACGGAGGCGGTGAAGGCGTTCTACAGCCGCGAGGTCACCGCCGAGCTGGGCAACGGCGCCTCGCTCGCACGCCTTCGCGAGGGGCTCCCCGCCAGCTTCGGCAGCTGGTCGAGCCTGCAGCGCGCCTCGTGGCTGGAGATCTCGACACTGTTGGAGCCGTACCTGCTCGGCGCGCAGGGCGACAGGGTGGCGATGGCGCACGGCGTCGAGGGGCGGTTTCCCTTCCTCGATCACCGTGTTTTCGAGCACGCGGCGCGACTACCGGCCGAGCGTAAGCTGGCCGGGCTCACCGAGAAGGTCGCCCTGCGCGAGCTCGCAGCCGACCTGCTGCCCGCGGAGGTCGTGAACCGCTCCAAGCAGCCATACCGGGCTCCCGAAGTGGCCTCTTTCTTCGCCGCTGGATGCGCCGGCTGGGTCGAGGAGAGCCTCTCAGCCGAGGCCCTCGAGGAGACGGGGATCTGGGACGCAGACCGAGTCGCGGGGCTCGTGCGCCGCTGCCGAGCCGGGCGGGCCACCGGGTTTCGCGAGGGGATGGCGCTGGTGGGAGTCCTCTCCACCCAGTTGTGGCATCGTGAGTTTCTTGGCAGCGAACTTGAGTCCTACGAGCCCGAGACCGATGAGCCACGCGTGAGACTCGACCGCACAGAGGAGCAGGTCGCATGACCAGGGGCAACGACGTGCGCGCCGAGATGCGGTCCTACGTCGAGGAGAACTTCCTCTACATGCACCCGGGCGTCGAGCTCTCCGACGAGGACGACTTCCTGGCCCTCGGTGTCATCGACTCGCTCGGCTTCGTCGAGCTCGTCGAAGAGGTTCAGTCGCGCTACGGGCTGCAGGTCAAGGACGTCGAAATCACCGAGGAGAACTTCGGCTCTATCGCCGCGATTGCCCGTTTCGTGGGCGTCAAGCAATCGGCTTGAGCCTTCCCCCGATAGCCGGCGACCTGCGGCGCGCAGCGGAGCGCGATCCGGACAATGTCGCGCTGGTGAGCGGCGATCGCTCGGTCTCCTACGCCGAGCTGGACAACCTCGTCGAGCGTTTTGCCGCGGGTCTCGTAGAACGCGGGGTCGGGGTTGGCGATCGTGTCGCGATCGTGCTACCCAACGACATCAACGCTGTCGTCGCTCTCGCGGGGACGCTGCGCGCCGGCGCGGCGATCATGCCCATGCACTCCTCCGTCAAGCGCGACCGGCTGGCACAGGTGCTGGGACGTGCCGGCGGCGCGCTGGTCGTCTGCGACGAGGCGCGTGCGGAGATCGCGCGTGCGGCCGCGACAGCGAGTGGCGGGATCCCGGTCTACCCCGATGTCGAGGAGCTCAGTGCCGACGGACCGGCTCAACCGGAGGAGCCGGGCGACGGCGACCTGGCGGCGCTCATGCATACCTCTGGCTCGACCGGCGGCCCCAAGGGCGTGATGTTGACTCAGCACAACCTTGACTTCGTCACCGGCTCGATCGTCGACTATCTGAAAGTCAGCGACGCCGACCGCATCCTCTGCGTGCTGCCGCTGTCCTTCGGCTACGGGCTTTCGCAACTGATGATCTGCGCCCGCAGCGGCGCGACCCTTGTTCTCGAGGCCGGCGTGGCGCTGCCGGGCCGCGTTGTTCAATTGCTTGAGCAGCACCGCATAACCGGCATGCCGGGTGTTCCCACGGTCTTTCAGGTGCTCTTGACGCTGCGCGGACTCGCCGAGCGCGAGTTGCCGGACCTGCGGTTTCTCACCAACGCCGGAGCCGGCCTTCCGACGACGACGGTCGCCGAGGTGCGACGTACCTTTCCAGGTGCCGAGCTCTATCTGATGTACGGGCAGACAGAGTGCGTGCGGGTTTCCTACCTGCCGCCGGATCAGGTCGACGAGCGGCCCGCCTCCAGCGGCGTCGCGATCCCCGGCACTGAATGCTGGATCGAGGACGACGAGGGATGCGTCCTCGATTCCGGCGAGGTCGGCGAACTGATTGTGCGCGGCGAGCACGTGATGCAGGGCTACTGGCAGGACCCCGACGCCACCGATAGACGGCTGAGGGCGGCGCGGGAACCGGCTGAACGGGTGATGGCGACCAACGACCTCTTTCGGCGCGACGACGACGGTTTCATCTATTTCGTCGGCCGCCGCGACGACATCATCAAGTCGCGCGGCGAAAAGGTGCCACCGCGCGAGGTCGAGGAGGTCCTCTACGGGGTTTCGGGCGTCAAGGAGGTGGCAGTCGTCGGGGTTCCGGACCGGCTGCTGGGCGAGGCGGTGCACGCTCACGTCGCCGCCCACGAAGGCTTCGAGCTCGATCCGATGGCGCTGAAACGGCTTTGCGCCGAGCACCTCGAGGATTACATGGTTCCCCAGCATGTAGAGGTGCACGACGAGCTGCCGCGCAACACCAACGGCAAGATCGACAGACTGCTGCTGGCGAAGGGCTGACCGCTCAAGGCGAGGAGGGGTTGATCGCGGCAGGTTCGCGGACGCCTCGTGGCGACCGGGAGGGCCGTCTATACTGCCCACAATGCCGGGCACCCACACCACGAAGCGCGCCTAAAGCGCCCCGTGCCCGCCTCACCGATCCAATCTCGCCCATCTCCTTCTTGACGATCTACCTCATGCGCAGCTAGTGGCGGTCTCCCGCTTCGACCGCCGTCCGCCTGAGCGCGACACCACTCGTATCAACGAGCGGATCCGCGTGCCCGAGGTTCGCCTGATCGACGAGAACGGGGAGCAGGTCGGCATCGTCCCGACCCCGGACGCCCTCGAGCGCGCCCGCGAGAGAGACCTCGACCTGGTCGAGGTCTCCCCGACATCGAAGCCGCCCGTCTGCCGGATCCTCGACTACTCGAAGTACAAGTACGAGCAGGAGCAGAAGGCCAAGCAGGCCCGCAAGCACCAGCAGCAGGTGAACGTCCGGGAGATCAAGCTTCGTCCGAAGATCGCCCAGCACGACTACGAGACCAAGCGCGGACATGTCGAGCGCTTCCTGAAGCAACAGGACAAGGTCAAGGTGACAATCATGTTCCGCGGCCGCGAGCAGAGCCACCCGGAGCGAGGGCGGATGCTGCTCGACCGGCTGCTGCAGGACGTCTCCGAGATCGGCGTGATGGAGCAGGAGCCGCTGCAGGAGGGCCGGAACATGACGATGCTGCTCGCGCCGGCTCGCGGGGCCGGGCAGGAGAAGGAAGCCGCTGCGAGCTAGCCGGCGGCTCCGATCGAGGTGAGCGGCTGGAAGAGCGCGCTGCGTACCCGCGCCTCAGACTTCGCTCCCGCCAGGGCCGCCTACCGACTGCGCGTGCTCTGGGCCGATAGGCGCCTCGTCCGAAAGAACCCGCGCCGGGCCTGGACATACCTGCGCCACAGCCAAGAGCTGACCAACTTCACCTATGAGCTGGCCAATGAGCCGGAGATCGTGGACTTCGTCGCCGGAGTGCTTGATTGCGAGCGCGATCGAGTAGCCGGCTATCTCGATGAGTTGCGGGCCGACGAGGAGCTGCTCGCGGAGCTGAGGCCGCTGCTGGCGGACGCCCCTGGTGCGGACCACGAGCCTAAGCTCGGCAAGCGGCGGGCCGTCTACTGCGCGCTGCGGGTTGAGCAGCCTGCCATCGTTGCCGAGACTGGGGTCCACAACGGGCTGGGCAGCGCCGTGGTCCTTCGAGCGCTCGAGCGCAATGAGGCCGAGGGGCGCCCGGGCAAGCTCCTCGCCTTCGACATCGAACCCGAAACGGGCTGGCTGGTCGATCGCGACCGCCACAGTGAGCGCTTCCACTTCTACCTCGGTGACACTAAGAGCACTCTCCCCGCCGTCCTCGCGGAGCACGGGGTGGACTTCTTCATCCATGACAGCGTCCACCAGTACGAATTCGAGGTCTTCGAGTTCGAAACCGCGCTTCAACACTCCCGGGGCGAGCGGCTGGTTCTCTATCACGACGACGCGGGCATCACGCCCGCCCTCGGCGAGATCTGCAGCCGAAACGACGGGCGCTCCCGGACGTTGCAGGAGGTCCCCCGCGACCACTACTGGCGGGGCAACGAGCTGGGTCTCTGCCTCATTGAGCGTCGCTAGGCGGGCGGTCGGTCTCGCCGGTCTTCTCGCTGGCGGGCTGTTCTCGAGGCTGGCTGGGTTGTTCGCTGATCAGCGAGTTGTGCTGGTAGGTGATCCGGCTCAGGCGGCCTCCCTCTCCACGCAGCGAGCGAGAGGCGAGGCGAAGCGAACGACGCGGGTCATCGAGCGCAAGCCGAGTGCCCCGCAGAGCGACTCGGACGAATTGGCGGGGCGACGTGCGCTGGCCCGAGTGGCGCCGCTCACGCACCAGGGCAAGTTCCTCGGCCATCTGATGCACCCGCAGCCTGCGCGAAGCGACCCGGCGATCGCGACGCCCAAGGCGCCCGCGGTCGAGCGCACGCCTGTAGACGAGGGCCGAGTAATGCGCCATCTCGGCGTTGTCAGTCGACACCGAACCTTCGTGAACTCGGTACACGGTCAGCGGCTTGGTGTTGTACGCGACGTGGTAGCCGAGCTCGAGTAACCGGATGAAGA
>CAWHXK010000086.1:0-18263 GCA_963833255.1 uncultured Actinomycetes bacterium | reverse complement strand
CAGAAGCCCTGCTAACGCGGGGCTTTTTCCTTTTCTGGTTGTATCTGTCCGGTCTGCGGAGTAACGTGCGCGCCAGGGAATGCGCCAGTGACGACCACGAAGGCCTCCTAGGATCGGCGCAATGGGAGCCCCGACAAGGAGGGCTAGCTCCTGATGGGACAGGCACCACAAGGGATCCGAGCGCGGCACAGCCGCAGCTGCAACACCGTTCATGGCGGCAGGTGCAATTGCGTACCGAGCTACGAGGCGTTTGTGTACGCGAAGCGTGATGGCCAGAAGATCCGCCGCACGTTCTCCGGTAAGGGTGCTCTCGCTGAGGCGAAGGGGTGGAGGACCGACGCGAGCAAGGCCGTGAAGGACAAGAAGCTCCGGGCACCGACTCGGCAGACACTCCAAGCCGCTGTCGACGAGTGGTTGGCCGGCGCGAAGTCCGGGGCGATCCTCGCCCGAACGAACGAGCCGTACAAGCCGGGGCCGCTCCGCACCTACGAGATCGGCCTTCGCCTGCGGGTGCTTCCGGAACTCGGGCACCGGCGGTTGTCTGACATCGACGTGGGCGACCTGATGACGTTGAAGGAGAACCTGCTGCAGGCAGGGCACAGCGCGTCGACGGTCAGGAACACGTTCATCCCTTTGCAGGCGGTCTACAGGCGCGCTGTACAGATCGGAACGGTGCCGACGAACCCAACCCTGAACCTGGGCCTTCCAACCGGTTACACGGCGCGTGAGCGCGTCGCATCACCAGAGGAAGCGGCCGAGCTGATCGAAGCTCTACCCGAGGGTGAACGTGCCTTGTGGGCTACGGCGTTTTACGCGGGCCTTCGGCGTGGGGAGCTGCGCGCGCTCCGGGCCGAGAGCGTCGACCTCGAGGCCGGCATCATCCGTGTGGTTGCCGGGTGGGACGACAAGGTGGGAGAGATCGAGCCGAAGTCGAAGCGCGGCAAGCGCACCGTCCCGATCCCCGCTGTGTTGCGGCCCTACCTCGTTGACCACCTGACCCTGACGGGTAGACGCGGCCGCGACTTCGTGTTCGGCACCACCGCCACTACACCGTTCACCCCGAAGAACGTCTGGCGGAAAGCTGAACGGGCGTGGGAGAAGGAGAACGGCAAACGCAAGGGGGCGAAGCGGCCGCTTCTCGAACCGATCCTTCTCCACGAGTGCCGCCACACGTTCGTCACCTTGATGTTCTACGCCGGCCTGTCGCTGGAACGGATCGGTGACTACGTCGGCCACTCGTCCGCGTACATGACGGACAGGTACCGGCACCTGCTTGCGGGCCACGAGAAGGAAGCCGCCGACCTGCTGGACGGCTTCCTAGCCCGGAGTAACACGCGAGGGCGTGTCGGACAGTTAAAGACGGCGTAAGCCTAGAATTACGCCGTGAAGCAGATCTGGACGGGCCGCATGGTTGAGGCGACCACGAAGTACGGCGAGAACGCTCCGATGGCGGCTGTCTGCTGCAACGCGTGCCGGACCTGCGTTACCACCAACATTCTCGGGGTCGCCATTGCCGGGTTCGCCGGTGCGGGTTATGCGGTCACAAACTTCGCGCGACGGCGCTTGGGTTTCACTCCGGCCAGCGAGCGTTAGCCTTCGGGCGGGGTGCCTGGCGCTAGCCCGCCGGGTGCCCCTCCTTTCAGGTAGCGCTTGCCTTCCTTCTGTTGCCGCTGCCGATCCCCACGGCGAATTCGCTCACGACCAAGACGGCGAAGAAGTGACGTTGACCGGCTCCGAGGAGTCGAAGCGGCTTCTGGTCGAAGCGAAGAAAACCCGGCTGAGGATCGCCGGCGAGAAAGGAGTGTGAAACGTGCCAAGCAAGAATCTCACCGCTAACTACAGCCCAGCGAAGCGGGCTGTCCCGTCGCTGGCCGCGTCGTTCTCGACGTTGTCGGACCAGATCCACGCGTTGCATAACGACGTGACGATGGGCACCGACCAGCAGAACTATGCGGTCCGCACGGCGATGCTCGAAGCGTTCCGCGTGGTCGGTGGCGAGGACGCAGCCCTGGCGGGCAACAAACTGGCGAGCGCCGGTTTCAGCTCTTCGGCCACGGCGTTGACTCTCTACGTGTCTCTGACCTGAGCACGGAAGAGAGAACGAATGGCCAACAGCACAACCGACCTACACAGCCGATGGAAGGAGAACCACATGGCCCAGGTTGACGCATTGACGGCCTATTTGATGTCCAACGACCCGGAGGTGGTCGCGGCGGCGCGAGCTCAGCTCGACGCGCGTGAAGGCGGGTGAGCGCAACGTGTTCTTCAAACGGAACATGACCGGCATGGAGCAGCGGCTGGCGGGGATGCCGCCCCCGTCACAGCGCCAGGGGCATCAGCCGGCCGCTCCGTTCGCACAGGATGCGTCGGGGAGCGAGATCGAGCGTTTCCGCGCCGCGGCCGACCGTGCCGAGGAGGAATTGGACGCCGCGTTCGAGGAACGTCGACGCATCCTGGACGCCCTCGACGAGGCCGAGATCGAGAGCTACACGGACGCATGGAACACGGACCTAGACGACGACGAAGAGGAGGAAGCTGCGCTGTCGGAGTACGAGGCACGCACGGCCAACCCGCTCTCACAGTCAGCGGTCGACGCGATGGACGAGAAGCAGCGTGAGCTGTTCATCCGGGCGGGTGCGGCCACGTCCGGGGCTGTTCCCGCCGGGAAGCAGTGGAGGGACGAGAACTGGAAGAGCGGAAAGCAGCTCGAGCGATGACCGGCGATTACATGGAACGGTCCGCAACCGGGGGCGTCGAACACGCCGCACGGCTCAGCGACAAACGAACCGTTGTGAGGGATCTGCGGCGCGGTTTGCGCCGAGGCACCCTCGGGGCCGCGCTCGTGTATTTGCGTTCGGATGAGCTGGACGAGATCGCCGACGCGGTCGTTTCGGCACGTCAACGAAAAGGAGCCGCGCCGGCTGTGCTGGACAGACGGTTCAACGGTGACGGCGGTGAACGGTGAGCAGCTTCGACGCACCGTCCTGGCTGGACAAATACGTCGCGGCGGGGGAGAAGGTTCAGGCGCAGACGGCAAGAGCTCGTGAGAAGCAGGCGGAGGCGCACGCCAAGATGCGGCCGCAAACGAACCCGATCTTGCCGCCCGTGCCGAAAGGCACACCGAAAGAGGAGGCTCGCCGCGACCAGATGCACCCGTTGCTTGCGCCGCCCAGGTTCACGTCATCTGCTATGCATCCCGGCGAGATCGACGCTCGGATGCATTTCATCGACAGTCATCTCGCACATCGCGACCATGCCGAGGCGGCTGTGCAGGGTCACCGCGACGCTGCGGCTGCAGAGCAGGAGCGGCTCAACCAGCCGCACCCGATGACGCAACGGCCATGGGCGAAGTGATGAAGTTGTGTGAGTGCGGCGAGTAGGTTCTCTGGGCGAACTAGCTGACCCGTACCGGGCGCGGTATGCGGACCACACGCAGCAGCGGCTCTCGCACAGCTCACATTAGCCGGGGCGGGTCGTAAAGGCCGTAACGAGCCGCCCGGCTATGTGTCGTCTAATGCGGAGACCAGTCGGGATCTCCTTCGGAGCTGTTCGTGATGTTCGTGATGTTTGTTGTTGCGCCACTCGCCACGTCGATCACCGCCTCTTGATCCCCAAGCTCGACCAGTGCGTAGGCCCTCATAGGCGAAACGGTACTGCCGATCGAGTACTAGGGCTATTGGCCGAAAGGGCGGATCTCCTGAACGTCTGGCTAGCGGCGGTGACGCGGCGGCGAAGCGTTCCAAATTCGGCCAATAACAGACCTCGCCGTTGCGGGTCCGGACGAGGGAGGGAGCCGCCCCGGAGACGCTCACGCCGGGGCGGCCCTTTCCACTTAGTGCGGCTGCGACACCTGGAAGCAGGCCACGTCGTACTGAGAAACCGCGGCACCGTTTGCCGGTGTCGACGTCGTCTGGCCGTTTCCGGCGTACATTTGACCAGCGACTCCACCCGCGGGATTGGTGGTCGACGGCTCGTTGAACGCCGAGCCCGGCGCCGACGCCGCCCGCCCCGGCTCCATCGGAGCAGTCGAGCTCAGACAGCTCTGCGAAGGCTGACCGCTGGTGCCTGGCGATGCGGCCAACGCCGGAGCCACCATCACTGAAGCCGAAGCAGCAACGAGCGCTGCGAACGAGAACACGCGCTGCATGCCGTACCTCCTTTCGGAGTATGGCCTGCCACTCGATGCACTACGGTCGACAGCCAGCAACGGTTTGAGGCACGGGCCCCTGGCGCTGTCGGCTTAGGAGCTGAAGTTTGCGATGGCCAAAGGCGCGGCCGACGCTCAAAGTGAGGCTGGCGATTGTGACTAGGCGTCGCACAACATGCGCTTAACACACTTGGCTTTCAGAGGGTGTAGACCTTCTTGAAAGGTGGAATCGCTCAGCAGCCGAGCGGGCTCCTTCCCTCAGACGAGGCCTCGCCAGGTGCTCGTGCGCGGGCTTCAAGTCGCAGGGGCGTTCGTGCGCGATCCGCTCGAAGCATTCGAGCGAGCACGCGACCAGATCTCCGAGCGTCGTGACCTCGGGACGGTCCCGGCATACGTGCCGGATGAGCATTGGGTCGCAACTTTGCGCGACGACTTAGGCGTGCGAAGCGGAGGCGACGAAGACGCAGAGTTCGACCAGGTCTGGCGGGAGCTCGAGGACAGGTTCGCGCAGCTGCACGTGCCGTTGGGCCGCGGCACGTTCGGCGGTTGGGACGACGGCGATCCTGCCCTTGCACGAGCAACCTGGTCGGTTGTTCGTCGGTTGCGGCCCAGTGTGGTGGTCGAGACCGGCGTCGGTCGCGGCGTCACGACGCGAGTGATCCTCCAGGCACTCACCCGGAACGGGCAGGGCCACCTTTGGAGCATCGACGTGCCCCCGCTTCTCGAGCGTGGGCTCGCAGACGAGACCGCGGCGGTCGTCTCCACGTCGGAGACCGACCGCTGGACTTTCATTCGAGGATCGAGCAGGCGGCGGCTACGAGGGCTGCTCGTGGAGCTTGGGTACGTCGACGTCTTTCTCCACGACAGCTTCCACTCCAGGCGGAACCTCCTCTTCGAATGGGAGACGGTCTTACCGCGCCTGCGTCGACCCGGCGTGCTCTTGGCGGACGACGTCCATCGCAATTCTGCCCTGGCTGAATTCACACGAACTCATCCTGCGCTGGACCGAATCGTCTGCGGTCACAGCGATGGCGCGGGGCTCTTCGCGATCCTCGTCGCTCGGAACTGAGTCGCTCTCCGATCTCGTCACACGTCGCTCCGCACGTTTTGCCGAACTCCCGCTCCGCGCAGTAGAAGCGGACGACGCGATCTTCAATTGCTGGACTGCAATACGCCGGCGAACTCGATCTCCTCGACGCGAAGCAGCCCGCGCCAGTCCGGCTCATCCCTGAGGCAGTCGTCGAGCGCACGCTTGGCGTCCTCCTCGGTGATGAAGAGCTCTATCGCTTCCGGGTCGTGAAGTTCGGTGAGCGCGTACAGACGCATCAAGGTCTCGACCCCCGTGTCACCCGAGCTTGGCTGCCTGGCAGCAGCCGGTCTATCGTCATCTCTTCAGTGACCGCGGAGGGGTACGTGGACGTTCATACGCTTCAGCTGGACGCGACCAACTCGGCTGCGCCGGTCATCGCGCGAGCGTTCCACGATGACACCCTGACTGTCTACCTCTTTCCGGATGAAAGCGAGCGGTCGCGGCTTGCGCCGCTGATGTTCGACGCGCTCGTCCGCTACGACTGTCTCTTCGGCCAGGTCGATTACCTGGAGGGCTTTACCGCTGTAGCGACTTGGGTGCGACCGGGCGACACGGCCGAGACGCCCGAGCGGCTCTCCGCCGCGGGCTTCGACGAACTTCCCGACGACATCCCTCTCGAGCGCCTCGACACGTTCTTCGCTGCCATCGCGCCACTCCACAGACGTGCCGTACCGCGCCCCCACTGGTACCTACGCCTCCTTGGCGTTGACAGGGTGCAGCAAGGCCGAGGCCTCGGCGGCGCACTCCTTCAGCATGGAGTGCGACGCGCCGACGCCGATGGGCACCCCTGCTACCTCGAAACCTTCTCCGAACGCAACGTGCCCTTCTACCTACGGCACGGCTTCGACCTCGTCGTAGACGACGTCGAACCCGCCAGCGGCATCCGAACCTGGGGCTTCCTCCGCGACCCCTGACTCTGGAGAGCCCGAACCCCCACCAAGCGTTCTCTGCCCTGTGCCAGCGTTCCTCGCGCCTGAGAGGGAGACCACGCGGGCTTTCGACGTAGCTAGTTCAGCGACGTGTGTTCGTGGTCGAGTTCGACCTCGGTCACCCCGAGGCGGTCGCGCCACTGAGGCTCGTCCCGCAGACAATCGTCGAGCGCGCGGCGCGCGTCCTCCTCGGTGGTGAAGAGCTCTATCGCTTCTGGGTCGTGAAGCTCGGTGAGCGCGTATAGGCGCATCGCATGGACCAGCGAGCGAGGGTGACCCAGCGGGTGCGCGGGCCACCCTCGCCGTTCGGTTCAAGGGTCGTAATGGATCGTCCCTGAGAGCTTGATCTGACTCTCCAAGCCCGCAGCGCGGACGGTGCCAGTCAGGGTGCCGGTCGCACCCGTGAAAATCCCAGTCCCGCCGACAACGGTGTCGGTCAGCGTGCCGGAACCAGGCTCAGCAAAGTTGGGCTGGCAAGCGCCAGGACAGTTCGGGTTGCTGAACGTCTCCTCGCTGATGATCGAGCCGCCCGCGAGGTTGATCGTGCGTAGATCGCACGCCCCGCCGCACGCCGCGCCGAACTCGATCGTCTCGGTCGCGTGGCCGAGCGGAATCACCTGTCCGCTACCGCAGAAGCCTTCCGGCACCACCGGGCAATCACCGCTCTTGAACGCAGGCACGATCGGCTCCGTAAAGGTCATGCTCACCTGAACTGTCGTGTTCGCTATCGCCTGGGAGGCGAAGGCAAGAACCGCGACCGCAAGTCCGCCCAGCATGAGAAGTCGGTGCATCCTGTTCTCCCCTCTTGCCGCTGAATGTCGCCCAAAGACCTCAGGCTTGATACGCAACCCAGTCTTCAACTCGGCCCCGAGGAAGTCAACCTGGCGAGTTTCACATCAAGCCTCTAGCCGTGCCGGAGCAAGCGTTTCAAGGTCTCGACCTCGGTGTTCCGGTGGCCGTGCCGGAGCTCAGCGAGGGCTGAGGCAGCGAGGGGAAACTCGGTGAGTGGCGGCAGCCGTTCCTCCTCTGGACGGCCGCACGAAAACGAGGAAGTAGGCTGCTGTTGAGATGCGCGTTGAGATTCGCGCGGCGCAGCCGGGCGACGGAACCGGGCTCGCACAAGTCTGGCTCGAAAACGCCCGCTACTACGTCCGCCACTTTCCGGATGACTTCCAAATGCCTGATCAGGTCGGGTTGGTCGAGTCGTTCGAGGCGCGCCTCGGTCGGCCGCGGAGCGCCACAGAAATACATCTGGTCGCGGTCGTCGACGGAGTGGTCGCTGCCTTCGTATCCGCGGTTTGACGGAACCGGACGAAGGCGCGACACGAGAAATGCTCGCCGACCGCCCCTATCGCCGAGTTCATGTTGAGGTTCTTGGCACGGCGAATGCTTTCCAGCGCCAAGGACTTGCAACACAGCTCGTCGAGGCTGTGGAGACGTGGGCGCGCGAGCAAGGGGCGCGAATCGTCAGCGCTGGTACGTATCTCGAGAGCCCGGTCGCAATCCCGTTTTGGGAGGAGAGGATGGGCTACCGACGCCGGTCCGTCATCCTCGCGAAGCGTCTCCAGTAGCAGAGGCTCGAGAGCACCTGGCGACCAAAGGCCGTCGCAGTCCGCTCGGTGCCTGGGCGAGCGTGCTGTCGCTCGAGATCCAGTCGGGGATAAAGACAACAACTCTGTAGTGACAGCGCCTATCCTAGGAAGAAGTCCTCAATCGGGAAGGAGGCGCGACGTGCGCTTTCGCCTAGTTGCTCTTGCGTCCGCAGCTGCGCTGGTGGCCGTCAGCATTGTCACGGCGGCGACCGCGACCACGATGGTCGTGCCGAAGCTGCACGGGACGATCGGGCCCGGCTACACGATCTCGCTCAAGAACGCCCGCGGCAAGAAGGTCACGACTCTTAAGCATGGGAAGTACACCTTCATCGTCGGCGACAAGTCGGGTATCCACAACTTCACGCTTAACGGCCCGGGGATCAGCAACAAGACGATCACTGGCACCAGCTTCGTGGGCACGAAGACGGTGACGCTGACGCTCAAGAAGGGGTCGTACACCTTCTACTGCACCGTGCATCCCACTATCACCGGGACGTTCAAAGTCACCTGAAACGGACAGGGCGGGCGGCTCCTTCTCTGGGCCGCCCGCGGACGCCGCGAGATCCGAATCGCTCCCGTGGATTTCTGCGCACTTGGGAAGGCGAAGGACGTCGCATGCCGCTGGGGCTACGGCCAACAGAGTCCTAGTTGCAAAGGAGCCCGAGCGGCCCCCCGCCTCGCTCCTTAGGGAGAGCTGCCGTCAGCCAGGTGAACGGCTCGGGCTCCATCAAGTAGATGCGACTCAACCGCGAATCTTGCGAGGTAGAGAGGGTGCCCAGGGGCGGCGTCTGAGCTTACGCCGCAGCCCGACCGTTCCCCGGGGGAGAGTTAGGGCACGACCGAGGGAGACCCTGGGCAAGCTTTGCAGCCGTCCGAGCACATTCGGCTGCCTCCTTCCAGGGTAGCGCCGCTGCCTTCTGGCTTGCCGCTCTAGCTGTGTCCGATACGAGGGCGGGCTTGAGCTAGTTGAGCGAAGTGTGTTCGTGGTCGAGCTCGACCTCGGTCACCTCGAGGAGGCCCCGCCACTGGGGCAGACAAGTCTTCCAGGGCGCGTTGCGCGTTGCGCCTCTCGGCGCTGCTCACTTCCCGAGGGAGGAGGCGATGCGGTTACAAGGAAAGACCGTTAGACGCGAGCCTTCTCCAGTTCGACGACCGGGGCCTCGTAGAGATCTGCCGATTCGATCGTTAGGCCCATCCCGCCGGCGATTTGGCGGCGGCGTTCGGCGAGTTCCTTCTCGGCGGCCACTGCCGTCTCTTCGCTCTCCCAAAGTAGGACTGCCTTGGCCCGTGCGTTCTCTTGGTCGTAGAGGGCGATGTAGCCAGCGAACCCGTCGTACGTTCGCAGCATCGGGATTACGGTCTCGCGGATCGTCTGAATCGCGTTCTCACGCTTCTCGGGATTGGCACCGGAAAACGAGATCAGTCGTGCGAACATTAGTTTCTCCTTCCGAATGACGGTGGGTGGCGATCCTACTGTGTCTCCGAACGGCGAGCGAGGAAGCGGGTCAGGGCGAGCAGCTCATACATTTCTTGTTTCGCGTAGCCGAAGTTGAAATTCGTTTCCGCTCTCGCCGAACGGATCTCCCGGAGCCCTTCGTGCACGCGGGTAGTCGTTTGTTCTAGGTCAGCCAGCGTTTCGACCGCCACGCCCTGCGTTTACAACTTCAACGCGCCAACCGCCGTCGCAACGATGATGCTAGGTAGATGACGATCAGAACGTTGATGAGAATCCCGCCGCCCTTCCAAACGGTTGGGTGGAGTACCAGCTCGTAAAGCTCGAACGGGATCAGCAGGGACGTGGCGATCACGGTCAAATATTCGGCCCATAGCTGGTCGAGCCATAGACCGACACCCTCGATTAGCTCAAGCATCCCGTAGCCGATCGCCACCGCTCCTATGAAACGTAATTGGTGGGCGCGCAAGCGATGCAGACGGTCGATCAGCCGATGCAGGAAGTGCTGTCGTGGATCGAGTTCGACGCTGCGCGTGGCCCGCTCCGCGAGTTGGCCGAAGTCGGTCGAGAGGTGGAAGAGAAGGTAAACGCCTGCCGCGAACAAGACGAGCCCCCGCAGGCAGCGTTCCGCCGCGATTAGGCGTAGAACCAGGCGGGTCCGCGGAGGATCCTTGGCTCCCACCGCGTGAGCCTATGCGTGCCAGGCTGGCTGCGTCCGCTCGGTATCTCCAGCGCTACCCATGGCGGAGCAACCGTTTTAGTGCCTCGACCGACGCTTCGGGTGCCATGCCGCAACTCGGCCAGTGCGGATGCCGCGAGCGCAACCTCGGCGAGGCGGCAACCGCTCGTCAATAGACCGTTGGAGCGGCCGTGCCGAGGGTCGGCGAGGGCTGAGGCAGCGAGTGCAACCTCGGTGAGTGGCGGCAGCCGCTTGTCAACTTACGGGGCCCGCAATGCCCCGCCTGTGAAGCGCGGAGAACGGGGCGGCCCACGGGAGCCGCCCCGCCCAGACGAGCTAGGGATTCACACGGACGACAGCGCCCGGGCGCGACTGGGCTCAACCGATCTGGCCGCTGTAGGTACCGACTGGCCCGTTCGGCAGAACCACGGTCTGCAGCTCGTGCAGCACGCCCTGCAAGCCAGCAAGGCCGCCACTTGAGCTGACGATGGTCGCCGTCGCGTGGACGGCTAGCTCGGAGTCGTTGTAGCCGTTCAAGTTGAACGTGAGGGTTCCAGAAACGCCGTTGACGGTCCCGGTGAAGACCTCGACGTCGTGGTAGCTCGCGCTCCCGTTGGCGTGAACGATGAGGGTGCCGTTGATCGTCGAAGTGCCGACGAGGTCGCCGGTGTACGCCGCACTAGCGGTGACGTCGATGATCAGGTTCCCGTCCGCCGAGCGGATGCTGTTGAAGGTCGCGGAGGTGTTGCCGACTGCTCCGCTCACGGACGTCGGGGGTGCGCCCACGGCTCCGGTGGCGGCGGCCAAGCAGAATACGGCCGCGATCGCGGCAAGCGGTAGACGCCATCGCTTCGGGTTGATCATTGGAAGCTCCTTTCGGTTTCGACTGCTACCGGATTCCAGAGCGCATCCGCCGATCCCGCAATCCCAACAAGTTGGGGGGTACGGCGTTAGGGGCGTACTCTTCGTGGATGACAAGTGGCCGGGAGAGGACTCGCTGCCGAGAGCGTCTCCTGCGGCTCAGCGGGTCGTCCCTCGACTGCGAATCGGTCCAGCGTGAAGCGATCGCCGATCTCCGGCGCGTAATCGGCTTCGACCGCTGGTGCTGGCCCTCCGCCGATCCCGAGACGCTGCTTCCGCTCAGCGGGTTTGCCGATCACGACTACGGCCCGAGGCTTCGACGGGCGCTCGAACTCGAGTACTCGGGTGAGGACTTCGCGGCGAAACATGATCTCGCCCGGCGCGCAAGCGGTTCCGGCTGCCTCAGCTTCGAGACCGGCGGCGATCTCGCGCGCTCGCCGCGCTGGGACGAGGTCCTGCGGCCGGTCGGAATCGGGGACGTTGCAGCTGCCGCTTGCCGTGACCCGCTCGGATGCTGGGGATGGATCGAGGTCTATCGCGGCGACAGTGATCGCCGATTCGAAGAGCACGACTTGGACCTCCTCACGAGCGCCGGCCGGAGTCTGGGCGTCGTCCTGCGCCGGCGGCTGACCACGCGCACCGAGGGGACCGCGGCTGAACCGAGCAAGCCCGGCGTGATCGTGCTGACGCCCGATCTCGACGTGCTCAGCACGACCGAGTCGGCGCATGAATGGATCGACGCATTGCCAGGGGCGGGCATGTTCGCCACATGGAACATGCTTCCCGCGGCCGTCTACCCCGTGGCCACGTTGGCGCGCTCGCGCGACTCAACGGCGGGAGCGCATGCCCTCGAACGTGCCGTCGATGGACGCTGGCTGATGATCGAGGCGGCACCGCTCGAGGGCGACGGCGAAGGCTACGTCGCGGTCACACTTCGCAACGCAACACCGAAGGAGACCTTCGACATACTCGCCCGCGCACATGCCTTCACCCGGCGCGAGCGTGACGTCGTCACCGCCGTCTGCGCAGGGCTCGACACGAACGCCATCACCCAGCAGCTATTGATCTCACGCCACACCGTCCAAGACCATCTCAAGTCCATCTTCGAGAAGATCGGGGGCATTCATAGCCGCCGCGAGCTACTCGCGACCTTCAACGCGCCGCCGCACACTGGCCCACCGACCTGGCTTGCTCCTTGACCAGCGCGCTGTCTTCTGGAGTGAGGACGTCGCCTGACCAACGTCAGATCATCGCGGGAACAATTGCACCGGGTGAGGAAGTTGACGCGGGCATTACACCCTTCGAGACGGCGGTGTGGGCAGGTGCAGAAGGATTCCTCACCTATACGGATCTCACCGGGAAGATTTGGCGCACGGCGTTTCGATGCCCTGCTGACGAAAGCGGGATGTTCACGTTCGCGGTTGATGCTCCCCCGACGGATCACCCATGGTGAGAGTGCGCGCCAGTTGTGCGCCAGTCGTCACCTTTCTCAGGCGGTTTCGGGCGGTTCCGAGCGGTGGTTGCTTCGCGTAACGGTGCGGGTTTCCCCTTGGTTGCGCTAGTTCGGACGTGTCTGGGGGACTAGAGGTCCCGAGTTCAAATCTCGGCGCCCCGACTGAAAAAGGCCCTGCTGAGAGGGCCTTTTCCGTTCCACCAAGGTCTTATTAGGGCGGTCGACGGTGTCCAATAGGCGCCTACCGTCTGCCGGCGGCTCCCGGTGCCCTCCACCGATGTGGCGCTAACCCTTTCCCTTGAGCCGAGAAACCCTGTCGGTGGTGTGTGGCTGATAAGTCGGGGTCGGCGAGGGGGCCGTATTTTTCGCGACTACCCGTGCTCCCCGACATTCGGCCACGTCGTTACCCAGCCATGACTGCCGGTGGGTCGCTCGTGACCAACTGGTTGTTGCAGGGCGCAATCGTGAGATGCAATCTAGGGGGAAGGAGCACCACGATGATCCGCAAGCACTTTAGGTTCAAGAGACTGGTTCTCGGCCTCACGGTCGGCGTCGCCGTCGCAGCCTTCACGGCGCCTGCCACGCAGGCGCTGGTGTATATCGACAGGCCGCAGGCCAAGGTCACGGCGGCTGGGAATTACGGCCCGCTCGATCCGTGGGCGTACTCGGTCATCCATCGGACCGCGCAGGGCGCGACCGTGGGCGGGACCGCAATCGCGAGCGGCGCCATCTCGCCGGACGTTCGCGACCACCAACTGGTCCGTCAGCTCGTCGAGGCTGATCGCCTGACCTCGCAGACCTCGCAGTCCGGATTCGATTGGGGCGACGCAGGTATCGGTGCGTCTGTCTCGTTCGGTGTCGCGATCATGCTTCTGACGGCTCTCGCACTCGGCCGGCGATACCGGTCGCGGATCGATCGCTCCGGTCTCGCCACCTCGTAACCGCGACAAGTACCAAGCGAGAAGCGGGCCCGCAGGGGCCCGCTCTCGTCTGATGGGTTCAAGGTTCAGTGGTGCGGTCGCCTGCTGTCTGGTTCGCGGCGCTGTAAGGACCGGCGTTCATGCCCGGTTACATCCGGACGCGTTGCGGGAGAAGCAGCGGTGGAAGCATGCGCGCCGCAAAGCAGCGTGAGATTTTCTCTCGCGGGAGTTGGCGGGGTGCGTGCTTTCGGCTAGTGAAGAAACGCAACGCCGCGTCACGCGGGAGCGTCGATTGTACGTGTGTTTTTGGGCGTTATGGTGCGATCGAAGCGCGATCTCATCCAATCGGGGCGAAGCGTTTAGAAGCAGCTAGTTGAGCGAGGTGTGTTCGTGGTCGAACTCGACCTCGGTCACGTCGAGGCGGTCGCGCCACTGGCGCTCGTCCCGCAGGCAATCGTCGAGCGCACGGCGGGCGTCCTCCTCGGTGATGAAGAGCTCTATTGCTTCCGGGTCGTGAAGCTCGGTGAGCGCGTACAGGCGCATCGCCTGAAACCTATTCGGCTATCAATGGCGGAGCAAGCGTTTCAAGGTCTCGACGCCGATGTTTCGGTGGCCGTGCCGAAGCTCGGCGAGCGCTGACGCGGCGAGCGCGACCTCCGTGAGTGGCGGTAGCCGCTCGTCGATGAACCGCCGCAGCCAGCGTAACGCTGCGCGTTCGTAGCGGGCCGGGTCGGTGTTCGCCAGTAGTTCGCAGAGGGAGAGTGCGTCGGCGAGTGATAGTCCGCCCATTTCCCGTGCGGTCATCTCTGCGGCCTGGACGCGACGGCGATGGATGGCGCGTTGGAAGCGTCGGTGTGCTGTGCCCTGGCTGGTCATCGTGTGATGCCGCTGGGGCGACGGCTTCCGCGATCCTAGCTTCCTAAATGGCGCGGAAGGGGCGGCTGCGGCTCCGCCCCGTCCGGCTGATGAGGGCAAATGTGCCGGCGGCAGGCACATAGCTCTAGACGAGTCGCACAGTGCCTTCAGTCGCGACCTGGCGCCTGCCCCAGGTGGGGGAGAAGTGAAGCACCGCGGTCAACCGCGCATGAGGGACGAATCAACCGCTGCGTCAACCGATGCTTCAAACACAGCGTCACGGGGGCTCGATGCGGCGGAGCCTCTGACGCGAAGGGAACAAGTCGTCGTGAGCGGAGTCCGGGCGGCGGACTCTGCTCACGAGGATTCGGGGCCCGAACGGAACCACCATGCGGCGAAATGCGAATACGAACCGACACAGCGGCCTCTGCCGCCTCCCTCGCTGACTACCTGCGACGTTGCGAGTGCCTCGTCGAGGTCACCGACGGCCGGATCATCGACGCCACGGCAAGGCCACAGTCTCTCGCGGCTCCTCACCAAGACGTTGAGCTTGAGGCCTACCTCACCGTCTGGCAAGCGATGCATCCCGAGTCTCTGATCGAGCGCCTCACGCCGTTGGCGCCTCGCTGACCTGGGCGGCGCCCGGCATCACGACAATCCTGACGACTCTGTGGTCCTTGAGCGTCAAGCGCATCTCAAAATCGCGCTCATACGCCACTTTGCCGGTTTCACGCCAGCGAGCGCTCTCATGTGTGCGGGCAATGACGTCGCCGTCAATTTCCTCGAACTCGGGCTCTGCCTGTTCCATCTCGAATTGCTCGTCTCCGCTCGCCTTCTGAAGCACTTGCTGGGAGGCTTGGATGCCACGAAGGGTGCCGCGTCGCGTCACCGTTTCGACATCGGGATCGAGTAACTCTTCCGCCGCCTCGAAGTCATGCGTCGCGACAGCGTCGAGGAACTGACGTGCGCGGGCGATCTTCATCGGCGCAACTTAGCCTCGGTCATGGTCGCGTCCATTGCTCCTCCGGTCTAGCTCGAGGGGGCGCCTGGGCTCTTCGTCCTTATGCCGGCTGTCCGCTCTTCCTCGATCGGCTGTGCCTGAGGTTCCGGCTCGCTCAGCCTCGGTTGACGCTGCTCTGTTGGCCTTAGGTTGGGTCTGCGGAACACTCGACAGAGCCCGCGCCTCGCCCTTTGGACAATGGCCATAAGGAGCGGATGGGTTTACCCTCCCGAGCATGGCTCGAGGTATGCGCAGCTTCTGCGGTCGTTCGGGAGAGGTGAGGGGCCTAGCTTCACGACGAGGAACGAAGGCGCTTGCCCAGGTATTTCGATGCGGTCGCCGCGGCGTGGAGAGGGCCCTTCTTGTTCGGCGAGGGAGTAGCCCGCTGGTGTCGCGATGAAGAGCAGGTGCCGCTTGCCAGTGTCCTGATCCTTTCGGGCCGGCGTCGGGGGTGACGGATCCTCCTCGCGTGCAACGGGGTGTCGCATGTCTTCGTCGTGTGGCTCGTGCGCTGCGGCGTCGCGACTGAGGTCCGGCTGATCGGCGTCTCCCTCGACCGGCCCAACGTACCGTTCAACTCGTTCCTGCCAAGCCTCGCTTGGCGACGGATTTTCCTCCGCGACGCGAGAGGGTTCGGGTGTCTGGCTAGCTGGCGCCTCAGTGTCGGCAAGCCTTCGTTTGCTCACCTTAAGCACGACTGCTCGCTGGTCGGGAATGACGTTCACCACGTCTGTGACTGGCAGCAGACGCCGCCGCCAGACAAAGACGCCGTCATGACGGATCGCGATTCGATCATCAGCAGCGAGTTCGACAAAGGCCCCCAGGCGCCTGCCCTCCGCGTCGAACACGGCGTAGCCCTCCGCCGCCTCGAGCGTTGCTCGTATCTTCCGCGGGTCGCTCCCGCTCATTCTCTCCACCGCCACTCGCCGGACTCGCGCTCGGCGAACTCCGGGCAGTAGAAGACGAGCACGCTGTCCATGTCGAGGTAGGCGCTCCAGCGCTCCTCGTCAGTGGGTAGCCAGACCTCGCCGCACTCGGCGCACTGCGGGATGAGGGCGACCTGCTCGGCACTCACGAGCGGGAGTCTAAGTCGCGTTACCAGGTATCGGGGTCGGCCAGGAGGTCGTCCATTCAGCGGACTTTCGCAGCTCTGTTTTGGAACACGGCGAGCAGCGCGCTGAACTGCGCGACCGTCGGTGGAACAGCCTGAGAGCGGTTGATCTCGGCCAACGCACACCAGTGGTTGGCGCCGACCGCGCCGTTGACAGGTGTCTGCGGCCCGAAGTCAGGTCTTGCCCGTTGCGCACAGCGCGACCGCCACCACAGCTCCGAGCAGGAGTACCCGCTTCATCGTCTCCTCCTTCGTGGGAGATGCGGAACCATGACCTTCCCGCAGCCACCCCAGCTTTGCAAGTCCGGCTGGCCTGAAACGATGAAGTGCCCGAAGCGGTCTTACGGACTAGGTGGGCGACCGGCGACTTGTAATCGAGGTCAGAGCGCACGACACTTCTTCGATGAGGTTGTCACTCCGGCGCGGCCGAGTTCGCCGGTCCCGCACATCGCGGCGGGGTCCCCGATGAGCGGGGCCGAGGCAGACGATCGGTGGTTGTGGCCGGACGAGTTGGATGCTCTCGTGGCTGCGCCGGCGCATCATCTTCTGCTTCTCGAAAACGAGCAAGTGAGAGTTCTCGAGACGAAGATCGCCGCCGGTGAGACGACGGTGGTCCACACGCATCGGTGGCCGAACGTCCAGTACATTCTCAAGAGCACCGAATTCCTCCGTCGCGACGGCGAAGGGAGTGTTCTTTTCGACACTCGCGCAGCCGACGGGCGCCGCCCCGAACCCTGGACCACCCACTGGTCGAAGCCCCTGCCGCCGCATTCGATCGAGAACGTCGGTGAAACAGAGTTGCACGTGATCATGGTCGAGCTGAAGGATTGTCCGGCAGGCGGCGGCCGCGCCTCTTGAAGTCAGAAGGCTGCGAAGGACGAAGGCCGCTGCGAGGAAGACGACGGGTCACACCGGCCCCAATGGGCAGCGTCCGCAAGCTCAGCCCGGCTACCGACGCGGCGTAGTTCGCCTGTTGCCTTCCTGGGCTACTCGCGCTCGTCCGCGAGCAGGGCCAGCACCGCGTTTGCCCAGTCGGCGACGTCGTCGAGGGGCTCTTGATCTCGGATCGTCATGAAGCCGGCGGTCAGGCCGTCGAGCTCCTCCTCATTGAGCCCCTCACCCGGCTCGTCGGCCTGCGACGTGTCCGTTCGACCGCCCTCAACTTCGGCCTCACGGGCCATCGCGAAGCGGACGACCCACTCACGGCTTCGCCCGGCGATGGCGAGCTGGTCAAGAAGTTCGTCGACCCGTCTGCGCCCTTCGGGCGTCAATGCCGCCACCGCTTTGGCGAGGTACTTGCTGTGGTGGTCTGGTGTGTTCACCGTCGTCCCCCGTGAAGATCGAGCGCTCGTGCCCTGGCTGGTCATCGGTTGATGGCGGCTGGGGCGACGGCTCTTTGAGTCTAGGCGTGAGGTCGGGATCCCGGCTCGTTGCAGAGTTTCGCTCCGACTCGCCCAGGGTCGGTCACCACGCCAGAGGCCGATATAAGACCTCAACCGGGGTAGCGCGGGACGAATATCTCGGCGCCGAGCGTTTGAGCCTCAACGAGTGCAGGCCAGGACTAATTGCTGGTCGATCCGACCATTTGCCTGGTGATCCGATCGGACAAACGGACAACGCTTAGGGGGCACGTGGGTGGCTGTCGCAAAAAGAGCTCCCCATTGTGCTCCCCACGACTGGGGCGCTTTTCGGCTGCGGCCCTAGGCGTCCCAGTCGATCCTGTGCACTCCGAGGCAATGGCGCCGACCCAGCGGGCCGATGAGAGAGTCGGTCCGGCCCCCGCGGATCAGCTCGTGACGAGGTGCTCTTGCCGCCCGATCGCGACGGCTTCGAGGCGCGAGTGAGCGTTGAGCGCCCGCAGGAGGTGGCGGATGTGGTTCCGCACCGTCTCGGTGCTGATGTGGAGCTCATGCGCGATCTGCTCGGTCGAACGGCCATGCTCGAGCAAGCGCAGCACCTCGGCCTGCCGGCGCGTCAGGCTCGGATGGGGCGGCGGAGGTGCGTCGTCCTCTTCCACGTCTTTGACCTGGCCGAAGACGCCGATCACATGGCCATCGCCGCTGCGGAGCGAACCGAGCTGACCTCGACGGACAGCCGCTTGCCGTCCGCGTCGATCAGCACGACCTTGTTGTCCGAGCCGGCTGGTGGTCCGGCAAGGTTCCGGGTGAAGATC
>CAWHXK010000085.1:0-5969 GCA_963833255.1 uncultured Actinomycetes bacterium | reverse complement strand
TACTCCCCTTGCACCTGCTGCTCCCCCTGTCGAGGAACGCAAGCTCATCACGGTCCTCTTCACGGACATCGTCGGCTCGACGGCGAAGGCCGAGCAGATGGATCCGGAGGACGTTCGAGCCCGGCTGGGGCCGTACTACACCCGCCTCAGATCCGAGCTCGAGGCCTTCGGAGGCACGGTCGAGAAGTTCATCGGCGACGCTGTCGTCGCGCTCTTCGGTGCTCCCGTCGCGCACGAGGACGACCCCGAGCGCGCCGTCAGGGCCGCTCTCGCGATCTGTTCGGCGATCGACGACCTGAACGCGGCTGACGAGTGGCTCGATCTCCAGGTGCGCATCGGCGTGAACACGGGTGAGGCACTGATCGTCGTCGGCGCGCGGTCGAGCGAGGGCGAGGGAATGGCGTCGGGCGACGTCATGAACACGGCAGCCCGGCTTCAGTCGGCCGCACCGATCAACGGCATTCTCGTCGGCGGAGACACGTATCGGGCGACCCGGGACGCGATCGACTACGCAGAGGCCGAGCCGATCGCCGCGAAGGGCAAGTCGGAGCCCGTCGAGGTCTGGCGAGTCGTCGACGTTCGCGACCGCGAAACAGCCCCGACCTCGGGTGTCTCGCTAGTCGGCCGCGATGACGAGCTCGAGGAGCTGGATGAGGCCTGGCAGGCGGTGGTGGACACAGCGCAGCCGGCGCTTTTCGGCGTGGTCGGAGCGCCGGGCATCGGGAAGAGCCGTCTCCTCGCGGAGTTCGGGGAGCGCGTCGGCGACGGCGCCGGCGTCCACTGGGGCAGATGCCTCCCGTACGGAGAAGGCATTACCTACTGGCCCGTGACCGAGATCGTGAAGTCCGCGGCGGGCATCCTGCAGAGCGACGATCGCGCAACCACAGTCACGAAGCTCGACGCATTCATAGACGGACTTCCGACCAAGGATCCGGACGAGCTCCGCACCATCGCCGCGGCGCTCTCCAACGTCATCGGCATTCCCGTGACACCTCGAGGCACGTACAGCGTGGGCGAGATTGCGCAGGGTGAGCTGCACTGGGGCCTACGGCGCACGGCCCAGCTCCTTGCATCACGAGAGCCGACGGTCTTCGTGTTCGAAGACCTCCATTGGGCGGAGCCCACGCTGATCGAGCTACTCGAGTATCTGGCGGAGTCGCACGACGGCACCCCGCTGTTTGCGATCTGGACCGCGCGACCCGAGTTCCTCGATACCGAAACCGAATTCGCGGCCGGCTTGGGCTCAAAGCGGTCGGAGTTGGAGGTCCTACCCGCCAACGCAGGCACGGAGCTTCTGAGCAAGCTCATCGGAGACACCGCGCTCGCGGAGACCGAGTTCGCGGAAGCTCTCATCGCGAATGCCGGTGGCAACCCGCTGTTCCTCGAAGAGACCGTTCGGATGCTGAAGGACAAAGGAATGCTCGAAGCGGGAAGCTGGCAGGAAGCAAGCCAAGGCGCCCTTCCCGTCCCCACGAGCCTTCAGGGTCTCATCAGCTCGCGACTCGACCGTCTGGACCACGAGGACAAGGAGACTGCGCATGACGCGTCGATCGCCGGCGCAGTCTTCTGGGCCGGCGCCGTCGCGCACCTCGGCGCGCAGGACGGCCTGGTCTCGACGACTCCCCGACGATCGCTCGAACGCCTGGAGCATCACGACTTCATTCGGGCGAGCCTCGTCTCCAGCGTCGCCGGCGAAGACGAATACGCGTTCAAGCACATTCTGATCCGAGATGTCGCCTACGGCCAGGTTCCAAAGGGGCGCCGCGTCGTGCTGCACGTCCGTTTCTCGGACTGGGTGACGAAACTTCCGAGCAGCGCTGACGAGTTCGTCGAGATCGTCGCGTGGCACCTCGAGCAGGCCTGCAAGCTCTCCCGCGAAGTCGCGCGCAGTCCGATCGAGCCGCCCTTTCTCGCGGCTGCCGGCGCACTTGCGAATGCCGCCAAGAGAGCCGAGCAGCGTGAGGGCCTTCGGGAGGCTCGGCGCTATTACACGCGGGCAATCGAGGTCCTGGGCGACGGGTTCCCGGAGACGACGCTGGAGCTCCGGCTGCGCCGCGCGATCACGATGGCTGAGCTCGGCGAGCTGCGCCAGGCCTACGACGAGCTGATCGAGGTGGACCAGGAGGTCGCGGGGATCGGCCGTGATGACCTCCGCGCCGAGGCGCTCGTCGCTCTTGCCGACCTCGACCAACGCCAGGGTCGAGCAAGCGAGGCGAATGACCGTCTTGCCATCGCGGACAGGATCGCCAGCGGGCTGAGCGACCTACGGCTGCAGGTCAAGGCGGCGTTCATCCTCTCCGCACTCCGCGCGGATCTCGAGGGACAGTTCGAGCCCGCGATCGCGAACCTGCAACGTGCGGTCTCGATCGCCGAGGAGCTCGACGACCTCTCGCTTCGGGTCGAGGGCCACCTCCGAATCGGCTTCCTCCTCTACAACATGGGCGAGCTGCGCGCCGCGGAAGAAGAGCTGCTGCGCTGCACGAGCCTTGCGCGCGAGCTCGGCAGCCACCGCGACGAGGCGCGGGCGACGTTTCAGCTGGCGCTCGTCAAGTACTACCTCGGAGAGCCGGAAGAAGGCGAGCGGCTTGCGCTGCAAGCGCAGGAGTGGCTCAAGCGCACGGGAGACACGTACATGCAGGTCCAGAACGACCACTCGCTCGCCCGCTTCGCCCTGGCGCGCGAGGACGCAGCGCTCGCGGAGGCGCGCGTGCAGAGCACGGTCGAGACGGCGCTCGAGATCGGCGGGTGGCTCGTCATCGACACGTACCGCCTCCTCACGGAGGCCCTCATCCGTCAGGAGCGGGTCGACGACGCGCGCGAGCTCGTCGCATTCGCGGCGCGCAATCTTCCCGAAGAGGATGCCTTTGCTCGAGCCTCGCTTCTGCTCGCCGAGGCAACCGTTGCGACCGCAGCCAACGAGGTAACGGCGGCCGCGACGTCCTTCGCGGAGGCGCTGCGCTTGATCGAAGGCCTCAACATGACGCTCGAGCTGGCCGAGGCACGATTCGCGCTCGCCCGCGCGCTGCGGGCCTTTGGAGATCTCGGCGGCGCGAGGACCGAGCTCGAACGCGCACGCGCGATCTTCTCGCGGATCGAAGCCACGACCGCGGTCGGTCTGATCGACCGCGAGCTTGCGGACCTGTCGGAACAACCTGCGTGAGCTGCTGTGTGTCAGTCCCCGGTCGTGACCGCTCGGCCACGGACTTTCAACCGCTGCGCCGGTCCGGCGAGTGGGCAGCGCTCCCGCGCCGCCCACTCACCCCTTTGCCCTAGCCGATTCCGGGGACGGTGAAGAACGTGTCGTCTGTCGACATATTGAAGGGCGCGCTGAGCGTTCCCCCAGAAATGTCGCTCGCGAAAGCGAAGACCGTCAGCTGGTATTCCTGACCCGGAACGAGCTCGAGCACCCCGAAGTCATACGAGGTCGTGCCCGCCGGCAGTACCTGTTCGGCTGTTACCCCGACGAAGGGCACTGGAGAGACCCTGACGAGGTACGACTGCGCGCCCACCGGATCGGTCCAGGTCGCCGAGACGTCGCCCGACTCGATGTCACGCCCACCGGTGATCTCCGGTGCAGGCAATGTGCTCTCGGTGTTGAGCTCGGCCGACCCTGTGTGGTTCGAAGTGCCAACCCCGAGGGCCTGATAGGTCCCGGTGACTGGAAGGATGCCGCTCCACTCCATCGCCAGGCCGGATCCCATTCCCGGCGGTGCGTAGAACGGACTGGACAGCACCAGGTTCGAGTCGTCGTTCCACCCGCTCGGCCCGGTGATCGTCAACGAGCTCAGCGGATCCTCGCCCGGGCTCGGATCGAACCCGAAAGCGGTTCCGATCACGCCGAGGTCTCTGTCGTACCAGGTGCCCGCAGCGATCTCGACCGGCGGCGGTCCCGTGCTCGTCGCGCAGCCTTCCGACCCGCAGTTGACGGCGATGGTGATAGTCGAGCCTGACTGTGTGTTGTCCTTGACGTCGCCGTTCGAGTCGACGTGCTGCGTTCCGGTGCAGTTGCCCTCCGAGGCGCAGTTGTCCGAGACGAGGTTCGTGATGGTCACGTCCGCGGCCGGAGTGGAGACCTGCACGGAATTCTGCGTCTGGTTCGCCGTGTCAGCACCGTTACCGGCCTGGCTTCCGGTTCCCTTCCTCGTCGGCCCGTGTTGCTCGGCGACGACTCCCGGAGAGACGATGCTCGACCGGCGCTGAACCTGACGCTCCACCTGATTCGATGTCTGCTTCGACAGACCGGAGCTCGACTGAGTGAACCGATGGTCGAGCCCACCATGAGCAGGATCCGTGACTGAGCCTTGCGCCTGCTTGCCGACTGTCGTACAGCAGTTGCTGGCGGCCTGGAACTGGCGGTAGTCGTGGCGCATCAGCACCGTGTTCTTGCCACCGAGGCTCGGTGCGAGGCTCGAGCTCTGCTGCACGGTGTTGCACTGATTCGCGAACGGATCGTCCAGCGCAGCGTTCAGGACGGGGCAGGTGCTGGACCCGTTCACGTCGACGGTGTTCTGGAGCTGCGTGATCTGCGGGCTGTGATCCGCGCGGGCCCGCTGAAGCTGCGTCTGGAGGATGGCAGCCGAGTTGTTTCCGGCCAGCGCGGCTCCGTTGCTCGTGGTCTGGATCACGGAGAGCCGTTGGTATGCGTCCTGCTTCTGAAGGATCGGGGAGCCCGTCGGCGGCGTGTAGTCGTCGGCGTTGTTGGCGTCGTCGTTCAGGGCCGCCGCACCGCGACCAAGCAACTGTACGACGTTCTGCGTCACTGCTGCGTTGTTCGAGCCGCCCTTCGTATTGGTCTGGGCGATGCTCGCGTTCTGTGTCGCCACCTGGGTTCCGCTTTGGGCGCCGCTCTGCGTCAAGATCTGCACCACCACCGCATTGTTGTTCGCGCCCGTGGTCGTGTTCGCCTGGGTGATCGAGCAGTTTTGTGTGACGCCGTTGGCAGCGCTCGTCTCGGAGCATGTCGCCGTGCCGCCGCCCGACTGGATGATCGTGCAATCGTAGGGAGACGACCCTGAAGTGCGCGGCGCGCAGAAATACGTATTGGTCGTTCCCATCTGCAGTACCCGACGACTCGTCGTGCACGTCCACTTCTTCCCTGGGCACTTCGGGCCCGCGTAGTTCCGCGTCCCGCGTTGGATCACGACGCTTCGCGGATCAAGCCCGACCGAACGGAGGTACCGGGCCGCGCCCGCATGCGTCGAGAGGTCTGCGGTACGGAGTAGCGCGAGCCTTCGAGCGGCGGCCGGACTCGGCGCTCTGTTCGCGAGGACAGCGCGAGTTGGAGGGGAAATCCCGGGCTTGCCCCGCGCCGACGCGGCCGCCCCAGCACCACTCGTGATTCCCGCGAGCACCAGCGACAGCCCCAGGGCCGCGCCTACAGCCGCGAGCAGCATTTTGCCCTTCATGGTCTCCCCTTTCGCCGCTCTTTCCGGGGTTATACAACGGTCCGCCGAAAAATACGACGGTGCCCCTCATCGGATCAAACCGCGCATTTACGGGAATCTCTGGAGGTGTGACCTCCGAGTCAACGTGACGATCGCCACATAGTGGTCTAACTTCTGCATCAACGGGGCAGTCTTATCCCTTCGACACAACCAGCCGTCTCGGCTGCGGCACAGTCACGAGGCGGCGTTGATCCGGGGGGATCACTCAGATGCAGCAAAAGTTGACACTCGCATTCGCGTGCGCCTGCGCCCTTGTGGTTGCGCTCGGCGCCGCCTCGACACTGCGGGCCGAGAGCACGCCCGAGCCGGCGACGACGGAAACCGATCCAGGGCCGCCCCAGTTCGACGAGCGCGAGATCCAGCGGCAGATCGACAAGTATCGCCACGAAGTCTGGCGCTGGCAGCGCACCATGGGGCACCCGCTCACCCGGCAACTGCCGAATGCCCCCGCGAAGTTGGAGGCGAAGATCGCCACGTGGAAGCAGGTGGCGAACGACATCCGGCGCCGAGCACAGAACCCGCCCC
>CAWHXK010000084.1:0-3630 GCA_963833255.1 uncultured Actinomycetes bacterium | reverse complement strand
ATGGCCACGCTCTTACGCGTCGGACCAAGAAGGGGCGCCGGGGGACTTAGTGGCTCTGAGCCACTAAGTCGGAATCAAGGCCGTCCGGAGGGCTGCCGATTCTCTGCGTGTGCGCGGCATTGCCGTTCTCCTCGTCGTCGTCGGCGCTCTTTCGGCGCTCGGCTTCGCTCGCCACGAGCAACGCATCCGCGAACAGGACCAGCTGGCGTCGATCGCAAGCGACCTCGCCGGCCGCAAGGTCGCCGTTCGCTGCCCCAGCTTTCTGGCGGGACTCGTGGATGTGCACGGAGAGGCCGGCCGGGTGCGGTTCGACGAATCCGGTCGCCCCGCTGACCACACAGACCTTTCACCCGAGACGTGCAAGGCGCTCCGGCATCTCGACCGCGTCGACTTCAGCTGCCTCGAGCGCGGCGATTGCGGCCTGTCGCAGTTCAGCGCCGGCTGGGCGGCCCACACGCTGGCCCACGAGGCGTTCCATCTGCGCGGGTTCCAGGACGAAGGCGTCACCGAGTGCTACGCGCTGCAGAACACGGCGTACGTCGCGGAGCGGCTGGGCGTGCCCACACGGCAGGCCGAGGTGATCCAGGCCTGGCTCTTCAACCGGGGCTACCCGAACGAGCCCGCGGAATACCAGTCCCCGCAGTGCCACGACGGAGGCCCGTTGGACCTCCGCCCTCAGCAAAGCCGCTTTCCCTAGTTAGGGCACTTCCGTCGGGATGTTCTTGATCTTGCCGGCGATGATCTCGGCGCGGACCTTCATCACCTTGGCGACCTCGGACTTCGGCACCTTGGGGCTGATCTTGCCGAGGCCGACACCGTTGTCCTTGAGGCCGAAGACGATGTTGCCGCCCTTGAACTTGCCGTCGACGACGAGCTTGATCGCGTCGAACACCGCGGTGTCGACACGCTTCACGGCGCTCGTGAGGATGTGCGGTCCGAGGAACGATTGGTCGGCGTCGACACCGATGCCCCAGACGCCCTTCTCCTTCGCTGCGTCGAGAGCGCCGAGTCCGCACCCACCCGCAACCTGGAAGATGACACCCGCGCCCTGCTCGATCTGGTTGAGCGCGATCTGCTTGCACTTCGCGAGATCCGAGAAGTCCTCCGAGTAGCCGTTCAACGTGGTGATCCCCGGATCGGCGGCCTTCGCGCCCGCCTGGTAGCCGGCGATGAAGCGGTCGACCGGCGGCTGCTTCTGGCCACCGACGGAGCCGATCACGTCCTTGCCGGGCCGCCGCTTCTCCTCGAGCCCCGCGAGGTAGCCGACGAGATAGCCGGTCTCCTGCTCGCGAAATAGGAGGCCCAGGAGATTAGCCGGCTTGTGCGGCTCCTCTGTCTGGTCGACGTCGACGATCGCGAAGTTCGACTTCGGGAAGGTCGTCGCAACAGTGTCGATCGCCGTCGCCTCGGTGAAGCCGACGCCGATAGTCAGGTCATAACCCTTGCGTGCGAACGCCGAGAGGTTCGGGACGTAGTCCTGCGTCGACTTCGCCTGAAAGACCTGCTGCTGGATCCCGAGCTCGGACTGTGCTCGCAGCAGACCGACGTATGAGAGATGGTTGAAGCCGCGATCGTTCAAGCCGCCGATGTCAGTGACAAGCCCGATGTTCTTGCCGCTCTTGCCGGAGGAGGAAGTCGTGGTGTTGGCGGAGGACTTCTTGCCGCTTCCGCCACAGCCTGCGGCGACGACCACGATGAGGCCGATCAGTACGAGCGATCTCTTCATTCCGACCTTTCCGCTAAGGTTTACGACTATGGGGCGAAAACTGTGACGGAGACTAACACGCGGCACGCTATGCCCGCCCACGTGACCCTGGCCGTCGTCCTCCAGGTGCGAGACGGCGAGTTGCAGGCGCTGCTCTGGCAGCGGGCGCGCGCTCCGTTCAAGGGGAGGTGGGCGCTGCCGGGCGGGTACCTCAACCAGGGAGACACGCTCGAGGACTCGATCCGCCGGCACCTCGCGGAGAAGGTCGATGTGCGTGAGCTCTCGCATATCGAGCAGCTCGAGACGCTGAGTGATCCGAAGCGCTCGCCGCAGGAGTGGCAGTTGGCGACGGCCTACCTGGGGCTCGTGCCGAGCAACGTCGACCCCGAGCTCCCCGGCGACACGGACTGGCACCCGGTCGACGGCCTCCCCACCCCCGCGTTCGACCACGACTCGATCGTCCTCGCCGGACGAGAACGTCTGCGGGCCAAGCTCTCGTACACGAACCTGGGCTTCGCGCTCGCGCCCTCGGAGTTCACCATCTCCGAGCTCCGCGACCTCTACGCGGCCGCGCTCGGACACGATGTGTCGGCGACGAATCTCCAGCGAGTCCTGCTCCGACGCGAAGTGCTCGAGCCCACAGGGCGCCGGCGAGCGTCCGGCCCGACGGGCGGCCGTCCCGGGTCGCTCTTCCGCTTTCGTACGAGCGAGCTGGAGATCACCGATCAGTTCGCCGTGCTGCGGCCGCCGGGACCTGCTCGGCTCCCTGTCGCGTAACTCGGGCATGGACCTCAGGGCGTTTGGGACTCGTAGAGTCGGTGCGTGGTGGCGGGCTCTCGAGGCGACGAGCGCGCCTGGATTCGGGGCGCACAATCGGGATCGGTTCCCGACCTCGAAGCCCTGTTCAAGCACCACTGGCCCCGTGCGTACCGGGCGGCGTATCTCGTTGTCCACGACTCCGGCGCCGCAGAGGACATCGCACAGGAAGCATTCCTCGCGGCCGTACGCAGCCTCGACGGCTTCGACCGCCTGCGTGACGCGGTCCGCGGCGAGCAAAACGCGAAGCCGGCTCTCGCCTCGCTACCGGCGCCGGGGCGTCTGCTCGCCGAGTCGAGCTCGGGGATCTGGGTCGTGCAGAACGATGGGTCGAAGCGGCTGCTCACCGGCTACCGAGACTCGGCCTGGTCGCCCCACGGTCTCTACCTGGCCGCCGTTCACGGGAACGAACTTCGCGCACTAGAACCGAACGGACGAGTTCACTGGTCGCTCGGGCGCGCGGGACGGCTGCGCAACCCACGGTGGTCGTTCGACGGATTCCGGGTCGCGTATTTCGCAGGCCGCTCTCTCCGAGTCGTCAACGGCGACGGCACCGGAGACAGGCTGCTCACGCGCGACGTGCGACCAGGACCAGCCGCGTGGCAGCCGAACGCACACACCCTTGCGTACGTCAACCGAGCCGGGGACATCGAGATCACCAACGTCGACAAACGGAACCGCCGCGCGACGGTGCAGACCCGCGCGGCTCCACGCCAACTCGATTGGGCGAGCGAAGGGAAGACATTTGTCGCCGTCGAGCCGCATGCGGTCGAAGTCTTCTCGCAACGTGGCGCGCGGATCGGTGGTCTCGACAGGGGAATAGCGCAAGTCTCCGCCGCTTCCATCTCGCCCGATGGAAAGAGAATCGCGTTCGTCGAAACACGAGGTGGTCGCAGCACACTCCAGCTGACAGGTGTCCTCGGTGGCCCGACAAGCCCGATCTTCGGAGGAGCTGGCACTTTCGCGAACGTCGACTGGTCGCCCGACGGTCGTTGGCTGCTGCTCGATTGGAGCAGTGCCGACCAATGGCTGTTCATCCACTCGCCCGTGAAGAAGGTCCTCGCGGTCTCGAACATCGGCGCGAACTTCGGCACCGATTCCACGATCGC
>CAWHXK010000083.1:0-17324 GCA_963833255.1 uncultured Actinomycetes bacterium | reverse complement strand
AGATCCATGAAACGTCGCTCAAAGATCCCGGCCTAGCCCAAACCCACGCTGGGTCGAGGGGCCCTCGGCGCGTCACGAAAGTCAGGGGGACTCGTGACGCGCCGAGGTAGGCCATGGCCCCTCAGTCGCCGCTCGGGGAGAGGGTCGCACACGGCAGCCCTAAGAGTCCTGACCTAAGTCGGTCAATTCGGAGCGTTCGTCGATCCGCCAACGACGTGGTCCCCAAGTGAGGTACACCCGCGCGCGGAATACCAGATCCGCGCCGGCGTCGCTGCCGGCCGCGAGCTCAGCCGGCTGCGCGGGCTCTCTTGAGGCCGTCGAGGATCAGATCGAGCCCGAACTCGAACTCGCGTGCGCCGTCACCGCTCGGCGCGGCGACGTGCTGGCGGGCGTGCTCGGCGAGAAACGGGTAGTCGGCGGCCGGCAGTTCCGAGAGGAACCGGTCCACGAGGTCTGCGAGGTCACCGCCGCCGAGTTCCTTCGCGCTGATCGCATGACCGAGTTGCCAGAGCGTGAACCCGAGGATGTGGCTGTCGAGTGTGTGATACGCGTGATACGTCAGCTCGGGCGAAAAGCCGGCTTCGCGCAATCGTCTCAGTAGCCACTCCATGTAACGCAACCGTGGCGTCGGCAGTGCGCGCATCGTGCCCGGAGACAGCACGAGGCTGCAGGCCCACGGGTGACGGAGCAGGGCTTCGTGGGCGGAGACCGCGCACGTCCGGATATCCACGTCCCACTCCTCGCCCGCGGACGGCAGCTCGATCTCGTCGACAACCAGATCGACCATCGCCGCCACGAGGTCGCCTTTGTTCGCCACATGGTTGTACAAGGACATCGCCTCGACACCGAGCTCACCGGCGAGCTTGCGCATCGTGAGCGACTCGATTCCGCCCTCGTCTGCGAGGCGGATCGCAGCCTCGAGCACGCGGTCCCTCGTGAGGGGGAGGCGGGGCTTGGAGTCGGGGTCGGCAGCCATCGGCATTGACAAGCTTACGGTGTACGTCTAAGCTTACACCGTAAACTTACAGTGTAGGGGAGCGGAGACATGATGCAGGCGATCGTCAACCACGAGTACGGCCCGCCCGATGACCTGAAGCTTGAAGAGCTCGAAAAGCCCACTGTCGGTGAGGACAGCGTGCTCGTTCGGGTCCGAGCCGCTTCCGTCAATCCCTACGACTGGCACGTGCTGCGAGGCCTCCCGTACTTCGTGCGCCTGAGCGAGGGTCTTCGCCGGCCGAAGCACCCCATTCCGGGCGTCGACGTGGCCGGGCAGGTCGAGGCGGTCGGCGACAACGTGACGCGGTTTCAGCCAGGCGACGAGGTGTTCGGCGGCCGCAGCGGGGCCTTTGCCGAATACCTGTGCGGCGTGGAGCGAAACTTCACGCCCAAGCCGCCGGCCCTCTCGTTCGAGCAGGCTGCCGCGATCCCGATGGCAGGCTGCACCGCCCTCCAGGCTCTTCGCGACGCCGGCCGGCTGCAGCCCGGACAGAGGGTTCTGATCAACGGCGCCGCGGGCGGGATCGGCACGTTCGCCGTCCAGATCGCGAAGGCAATGGGTGGCAATGTGACCGGCGTCTGCAGCACGCCGAACGTCGAGCTCGTCAACTCGATCGGTGCTGACGCGGTCGTCGACTACACGCTGGACGACTTCGCCCAGGGGAAGCAGAAGTACGACCTGATCGTCGATCTCGTCGGTAACCGTTCGCTGGCAGACCTGCGGCGCGTTCTGACGCGCGAGGGAGCGCTCGTGCTCGTCGGCGGAGGGGGCGGAAACTGGCTCGGACCGCTGGCCGGCCCCGCAAGAGCGTTCGTCGTCTCTCGATTCGTGAGCCAGCGCCTACTCCCGTTCCTCGCAAAGCTCCGCACGAAGGACATGGTCTTTCTGACAGAGCTGATCGAAGCTGGAAAGCTCACGCCGGTCATCGGCCGCACGTACCCGCTGAGCGAGGCGCCGGACGCGATCCGGCATGTTGAAACCGGACACGCGCGAGGGAAGACCCTCATCACCGTGTAGGTTCGCCTGCTCCGGCTTGATCTTCGCCGCCGGGGGCACGAAGATACTGCGTCCGCAGATGCTTCGATTCCTCCCTCGCCCGGTGTGGACGGCAACGTGGCTCCTCGGAGGCGCACTGGTTGCGTGGATCGTCACCGTCGACCGGATGCGGGGGATGGACGGGGGCCCCGGCACGGATCTCGGCGGCCTCGGTTGGTACGTCGGGATCTGGGTCACGATGATGGGGGCGATGATGCTGCCGTCGGTCTTTCCGATGGTGCTTCTCTTCGGGCGTGTGTCGAGTGAAGGGGGCCGCCGCGGGGAGCCGGTCGTGCCGACGTGGGTGTTCGTCGCGGCCTACCTCGCCGTCTGGACGGTGTACGGGCTGGCCGCCTACGGTCTCTACCGTGTCGTGCGAACTTTCGATTTCGGCTTCCTCGCCTGGGACCGGGCGGGTCCCTATGTCGTCGGTGGTGCTGTTGCCGCGGCGGGTCTCTACGAGCTGACGCCGCTGAAGTCGATCTGCCTGCGCCACTGCCGCAGTCCGTTGCACTTCGTTCTCGGAGGCTGGCGTCCAGGCTGGCGTGGCGCGTTGCGGATGGGCTCCGAGCACGGCGCCTACTGTGTCGGGTGCTGCTGGGGCCTGATGATCGTGCTGTTCGCGCTTGGAGTGATGAGCCTCTTCTGGATGGCTCTCGTCGCGGCCGTCATCTTCGTCCAGAAGGTCATCCCCTGGGGCGAACGCTTCACCACCGCGCTCGCCGTGGCTCTCGTCGCGCTCGGGATCTGGGTCGCCGCCGCCCCTGGGAGCGTGCCCGACCTGACGCAGCCGGGGAGCAACCCCGCGATGAACATGAAGATGGAGCCCGACAAGACGAGCACCGACAAGATGAGCACCGACAAGATGAACACCGACAAGATGAACACCGACAAGATGACGCCCTAGAGGAAGATCGAGATCGGTGAGCTCGAGCAGGCCGCGGCGGCGGCCTAGGCGAGATCGTCGTCTGCCTCCGGGACTCCCTGTTCTTCGAGCCACGCCTTCGCGACGCGCTTCTGCGCCCTGGTGAGCCACGCCTCGATCACGAGGTCGCCTAGCTCCTCCTGATCGAGGCGGGCAAGGTTCGGGATCCGAAGCAGAACGGCGGGGTAGCCGTCGAAATGCGGTGTCGTGAAGAACACGCCGCGGTCGTCGGCGAGCAGGAGCTCCTTCACTCCCAGATCGGCGACGCGAAACATCAGCACGTCATCGAGCCGCTCTCCGCTTTGTGAATCGATCGCGTCGGGCCTGCGGCCTCGGTGGCAGCAGAAGAGCTTGCCGTGGACGGAGTACGAGGGCCGGCCCTCGTCGGATACCTCCTTGGTCGTGTGTGGCATGGCCCGCGCGAGCCGGTCCAGGTCAGCCATCGTCGCCATCGGCACCGGCCGCCTTGTCGCTCCAGCTCGCCTCCGACCTAGGCGAGCGCCGATCTCACCTTCTCGATTGCGCCGCTCTCCGCCGCCTCGCCGCCGCCGGCGGCGTCGGAGACCGACTGTGCGATCTCGAGGACGAACTGTCGATAGGGCTCGAGCTCGTCGGGCGCCTTCGACTCGAGCGTCTTCTTTGCGGTGTGCAGGGCTTCCAGCGTCTCGCGTTCGACGACGTCAGGCGAAGTCGTCACCCCGAAGCCGGTTCCGTGGACGTCCGCGAGCTCGCGAACCAGCTCGCTGGACCCGGTCTGCTTCGCCTTGGCAACGTGCTTGCCGAGCGCTCCTGCCTCCTTGAAGGTGTCGAAGAAGCTGCGGTCGCTGAGCGACACCAGCAGGCCCGCTCCCGTCACGCCTTTGTGCAGCGCGTCCCACTCCTGTTCGGTGAAATCGGCTTTCTTGGCCATGACTCCTCCTTCTTCGTTGGTCCGTCGACCACGCTAGCGTTGGGGGATGCCAAAGACAACGTTGTACATAACTACGCTGACCGCCGTTCTCGTCTCTGCCGTTCTCCTCGCGGCCGTGCCTGCAGGCGCATCTGCGCCCCCGGTCGGCCCGCTTCCGCCGGGACAGGTCACGACGGTCATCGCGAAGCGTGGGACATTCGTCGCAGTTGCGCTTCCCGCGCAGACCTCTTCGTCCGGTCTCGTGTGGCGCCTCGCGCGAGGGAATCCTGCGATCGTGCGGCAGGTTGCCGAACGCAGCCTTGGCCCCACCGTCGTGATCGTCTTCAAAGCGGTCGCGCGGGGTAAAGCCACCGTCTCCTACGGCCTCACGAAGGGCGAGTCGAAGAAGGCCTACAAGTCGGTCACGTACAAGATCACGATCTCGTAAGGGCTCAGGTAGCTGACCGCGCAGTTGACCGTGTAGGTCACACCGTTGACGACGATCGTCGCGGTGATCGTGGCGGTCTTGTTGGCGCCGTTGTTGAGCGTGACCGTGAACGTCGCTGCGCTTGCGGATGCATTCTGAGCGATGGTCACCGAGGCCGGGACGCCCCGTGCCCTGGCCGGCGGTCACCTGCGTCACGGTGATCGTGCTTCCGGTCGTGTTGCTCACGGCGGCGTGGGTCGCGTCGATCAGCATCACCTTCGCGGTCCACGTTCCGCCGTTCCCGACCCCGCCACGGTGCACGTGACAGCGGTGATGACCGTGTACGTGCAGGTGGGGGCCTTGCTGGTCGCCGTCCAGTCGATGCCGGCGAACGGAACCTTCACGAGCGTGCTCACGCTCGCCGCGTTGCCGACGTTGTCGGTCCCGGTCAGCGTGTAGAGGTAGCAGTAGCCCACCGTGATCGCCGGGTTGGTCGTCCCGGCAATCGTCGTCGGCGATGTGTACGGCCCGCCGGACCCGGCGGCACCACAGCTGTTGTTGTTCGTGAGCGTCGCGGACTGAACCGTCAGCGTGCTCGACGCAAGCCCTGACCCGGATGCTTCCGTGTAGTTCGTCCGCGTCCCGATCGTGAAGCCCGGATTGCTCGTGGTGCTGGTGGAGCCGGCGCCGGTTGCGTTGGTGCCGTTGACGGTGAGGGCGCCGCCGGTGGGGGCGGTTGTGTCGGGTGTGATGGTGAAGGTGTTGGTGTTGGTGAGGTTGGCGTTGTTGTAGGCGGTGGTTGTTTGCGAGCCTGAGGCTGCGACGGCTCCGGACCAGTTGTAGGTGGTCTGGTAGGGGGAGCTGTTGCTGTCGCCGCCGCCGCTGGAGAAGCCTGTGGGGCTGGGGAAGTTGACCTTGAGCAGGCCGGAGTCGTTGTCGGTGCTGGTGGCTGTGGCCTGGAAGCTGCCCGACTTGCCGGCCTGGGCGTTGATGTAGGCGGTCGTGCCGTTGATGTAGGTGTTGCCGGTCGCGCTCGACAGGCTCAGCGACGGCGCCGACGGGCCGGTCGTGTCGACCATGACGGTGGTGGTGATGGTGACGGTGTTGCCGACGTTGTCGAGGCCGGTGAGCGTGTAGAGGTAGCAGGTGGGGCCGGTCAGGGCCTGGGCGATCGGGGTGGCGCGGCTGCCGATCGTGGTTGCGCTGCCGAAGCTGCCGCAGCTGCCGGCGGCGATCCCGTTGGAGGAGCTCAGCGTCGCGGACTGGCGCGTGAGGACCGAGGAGGTGAGGCCGGAGCCGGAGTCGGTGTAGTCGCTGATCGTGCCGATCGTCCAGCTGCCGCTCGAGTTGTAGCTGGTGGAGCCGGCGCCGGTTGCGTTGGTGCCGTTGACGGTGAGGGCGCCGCCGGTGGGGGCGGTTGTGTCGGGTGTGATGGTGAAGGTGTTGGTGTTGGTGAGGTTGGCGTTGTTGTAGGCGGTGGTTGTTTGCGAGCCTGAGGCTGCGACGGCTCCGGACCAGTTGTAGGTGGTCTGGTAGGGGGAGCTGTTGCTGTCGCCGCCGCCGCTGGAGAAGCCTGTGGGGCTGGGGAAGTTGACCTTGAGCAGGCCGGAGTCGTTGTCGGTGCTGGTGGCTGTGGCCTGGAAGCTGCCCGACTTGCCGGCCTGGGCGTTGATGTAGGCGGTCGTGCCGTTGATGTAGGTGTTGCCGGTCGCGCTCGACAGGCTCAGCGACGGCGCCGACGGACCGGTCGTGTCGACCATGACGGTGGTGGTGATGGTGACGGTGTTGCCGACGTTGTCGAGGCCGGTGAGCGTGTAGAGGTAGCAGGTGGGGCCGGTCAGGGCCTGGGCGATCGGGGTGGCGCGGCTGCCGATCGTGGTTGCGCTGCCGAAGCTGCCGCAGCTGCCGGCGGCGATCCCGTTGGAGGAGCTCAGCGTCGCGGACTGGCGTGTCAGGACCGAGGAGGTGAGGCCGGAGCCGGAGTCGGTGTAGTCGCTGATCGTGCCGATCGTCCAGCTGCCGCTCGAGTTGTAGCTGGTGGAGCCGGCGCCGGTTGCGTTGGTGCCGTTGACGGTGAGGGCGCCGCCGGTGGGGGCGGTTGTGTCGGGTGTGATGGTGAAGGTGTTGGTGTTGGTGAGGTTGGCGTTGTTGTAGGCGGTGGTTGTTTGCGAGCCTGAGGCTGCGACGGCTCCGGACCAGTTGTAGGTGGTCTGGTAGGGGGAGCTGTTGCTGTCGCCGCCGCCGCTGGAGAAGCCTGTGGGGCTGGGGAAGTTGACCTTGAGCAGGCCGGAGTCGTTGTCGGTGCTGGTGGCTGTGGCCTGGAAGCTGCCCGACTTGCCGGCCTGGGCGTTGATGTAGGCGGTCGTGCCGTTGATGTAGGTGTTGCCGGTCGCGCTCGACAGGCTCAGCGACGGCGCCGACGGACCGGTCGTGTCGACCATGACGTCCGGGCTCGTATACGTGGTGGTGTTTCCGACGTTGTCGGAGACGACGTACTCGTAGCGATAGCAGTGGCCCGTCGTGATGCCGCCGGCCGCGTTGTCCGTGTAGGGGGAGCTCGGATCGTTGGAGCCGACCTGGGCGTAGCCTCCGTAGCTACCGCAGCTGCCGGCCGCGATTCCGTTGGACGACGACAACAGCGCCGAAGCACGCAGCAGCTGGGCTCCGGTCGTTGCCAGCCCGGATCCCGAGTCGGTGCCCTTCGCAAGCGCGATGCTGAGAGTCGTGGACGTCGAGTAGCGACCGCCGGTGCCGCCGAGCCCCGTGGCGTCGACGGATCCGCCGCTCGGACCGGTCGAGTCGTCGGTGAAGTTGAGTGTGGTCGAGGCGAAGTTGGTGGCGACATCCCGGCCCGTCACGGTCTCGCTCGGCGAGCTCGTCGAGCCCGGGCTCCAGCTGAACGCTGCCGAGACGTAGGGGCCACCTGCGGGCGTCGTCACGAGTGACGGTGTATGCGACCAACCGCTCGAACCGCCTGCGAAGGAGCTCGTGGCGCTCGAGGCGGGGCCGGACAGCGCGTCGGCGACTGCGTTCGTGATCGTGAACGACCCCGCAGCAGCTCCGCGGTAGTAGATGGTGCTGCCACTCGCGAGCGGGCCTGCCGTCGGGTAGAGCCCTCCACTGACGCCGGTGAGGGAAACGGCGTTCGTCGGCGGCGTGGTGTCGATCTTGACCAGTTGTGTCTGCACCGCCGACGAGTTGCCCGCCACGTCGTCGGCGAAGTACTTCACGGTTGTCGTCCCCTGCGCAGAGACGTTGAACGGCGATCCCGTATAGACCTGGGCCGTTCCTGATGTCTTCGGATCGGAGCCGTCGGTCGTGTACTTGAACTGACTGACGCCCGATCCCGTCCCGTCGTCGGCGCTCAGGGCGACGCTCACCGGAGACGTGTTGTTCCAACCGCCGGCGCCGGGCGTCGGCGAAAGCTGCGCGCTCATGGCCGGGGCGGTCGTGTCGATGACGATGCCCGCGCTCGCCTGGGACGGCAGGTAGGCCGCGTCACCGAGCGCATAGACGGTGTGCGAGCCGTCACCTGCACTCTTCGGGATACCGAGCGAGGTGATCGTCGCATTCCCGTCCGTTCCAACGAACGCCGGCGAACCGGTGAGCATCGTGCTGCCGTCGAGGCGGTAGGTCACGCCCTCGCCGTGCCCGCCGCTGCCCGTCCCCGAGAAGCCGCTGATGGAACCCGTCGTGACCGCGATCGCCGGAGTGAACAACGAGTCTCCGAACGGGGAGCCGTTGACCGTCACGCTCGCCGCCGAGACCGTGGCGACACCACTGAGCAGGCTCTCGGCGCCGCGCCACGCGCCGATCACGGGCGTGATCGTGTAGCGCCACGCTCCCGCCGGGGTGTCTTCCTCGGTGCAGGTGACCCCGGCGACCGTCCCGGTGCAGTTCCCGATCGGGCTGATCGTGGCCGCTCCGCCTCCAGCGGGATACCGCTTGACGAGGTAGCCCTCGAGCGCAGCCCCGTTCGAGAGGGTCGAGACACCCCAGCTGATAGTGACCGCGCGTCCGGTCGGGCTGGGAGCGGCGGACGGGGTTGCTCCCTGGTTGACGGTGGCTGCCGCGGCCGATCCGTTGCTGCCGGCGGAGGATGTCGCCGCCCAGTAGGCAAATGCGCTTGCCGTGACGACGAGGAGCGCGACGACGGCAATGACAGAGATTCGCCGTGGCTTCATCGTGCGCTCGTTTCCAGTAGCGCCTTGTAGCGAAGGTCGAAGACAGCTCCCTGGCACGCATTCGCAACCGTGTTCGGCATCGTGAGCAGGAAGACGACCCGGCGGCTAGCGCCTGATCGGAGGCGGAACGCGCGAGGCTTCTGCCTGCGGATCGTCAGATTGCGCCGAGTGGGGGCGCAGCCGCGCTTCGTCGTGCCGAGGTCACGAACGCGCAGAGCGCGAACCCGGACTGCGTGCTTGGAATTGTTGTGAATGGTCAAGGTGAGTGTTCTCTTGGCGCCCGGATAGAGGTTGCTGACGCGGTTGCTCCTGATCCGCAGCGAGCCCGTCCCGCGACTGCTTGCAGTTGCGACCTGCCAGCCGGCCGGAGCCCTTGCAGCAACGACGGCCGCCGGAATGCAGACGACGAAGGTCAGCAGGGCCAGCGCGGTCAACCGGCTGGCCCTGCTACCGAGTTCGAAACCGCTTGCCATCGTCCGGCACTTCGACGACGAGTCGAGCGGCGCGTGCCGAGCTCTACGGCGTGCTCGCGCCCGTAGCTGTCAGCGCTACCGTGAACGTCGCGCCCTGGCAGGAGTCGTTCGCGGCATTGCTCATCGAGATCGCGTTCGCGAGGTCGAGGTTCAAGCTGCCGTTCACGGCTCCGCTCTTGGCGGGGACATCCCAGCCCGTCGCCACTGTTGTCCTGTGGTGAGGTGACGCTGACGCTGGCGCCGGTGTTGCAGGCGCTGTGCCCACCGTCGACGGTGACCGCTCCGAGCGAAACAGAGCTGACGTGCACCTTGTACGGATTCGGATTGCTGACCACAGCGGCGACATCGGCCGACGCGGTCGGATAGAGGTTCGTGCTCGGCGTTCCGGCCGAAATCGTCATCGAGGCTGCCGTGCCTGCCGAGGCCTGGCCGGAGCCGCTGCCGCCTGTCGTCCAGGCCGCGATCGCGACGCCGATCACAGAACCTGCAATCACCAGCGCGAGGATGACGACCGCGCGCGTTTTCTTGCTGCCAAGTTTCAGTGTCCGCATTTCTTCAGTCCCTTCCTTAAAGGCTCCCGTCCGGGTACACCCCGGCCTCTCGGGAACCAGTTAGCTCGCCGAGATTGATGTCGGTACCCCGGCCGGGGGCGCGCACCCGCCAAAGGGGGTTACCCAAAGACCACGGGTGTTGCCAGAGCTGGTGAGAAACCGGCGCCCGGAGCCCTAGGAGCCGCCCAGGGACGCGTGCTGCTCGATCTTCCGCTCGAGCAGCCCCTTCACCCGGGCCCAGTCGTCGTCGACGATGGCGTACCAGGCCGAGTCGCGGATCGAGTCGGGGAGCACCATGTGCTTGCGGAAGACCCCTTCGAAGGTCGCGCCGATGCCGAGGAGCGCGCCCCGAACGCGGAGATTGCGGGCGTCTGTCTTGAACTCGACGCGCATGGCACCCCAGGTTTCGAAGGCGTTTCGGAGCAGGAGGTACTTCGTCTCGATGTTCGCCCCCGTTCCCCACTGAGGGCGCTCGAGCCAGGTCCAGCCGATCTCGGTGCGGCCGTGGAAGGGCTCGATGTTCAGGTAGCGCGTCGAGCCGACGGGTCGTCCATTCACGTGGACGACGAACGGCACCTCCGTTCGGCTTCCGAGCGCATCGTCGAACCAGCGATCGAATCCCACGGAGTACATGCCCGTGTAGCGGTGAATCTGCGGCTCCTGTTCGGCCGCCTCGCGCAGGCCCTCGCGGTGGTGTTCCGCGATCGGCTCGACGCGCACGATCCGGCCCTCGAAGGCTCCCTCGGGCCGCAGCCCTTCGGTGGAGCGATCCATGCCGCCAGTATCGCGTCGGGCCTGGACCCGGGCCCTGTTCAGCCAATGTTGCCGTTGCGTTAACCGATTCTCATGGGGCGAAGGTGCGGCGCTTCCCACGGCTACCTTTTCAACGCTTGATCGAAGCGCGCAATCTCTCCAAGGATTACGGCGACAAGCGTGCCGTGGACGATCTGACGTTCACGGTGCGTCCCGGCGTCGTCACCGGTTTCCTGGGCCCGAACGGGTCGGGGAAGTCGACGACGATCAGATTGATGCTCGGGCTCGACGCACCCACCTCCGGCGACGCGAAGGTGAACGGGAAGCACTACCGCGATCATGCAGCGCCGCTGCACGAGGTCGGCGCCCTGCTGGAGGCGCGCTCGGTTCACAGCGGTCGTTCTGCGTACAACCATCTGCTCGCTCTGGCCCAGACGCACGGCATCCCGCGACGCCGCGTCGACGATCTGATCGATCTGGTCGGTCTGCGCGAGGTGGCGCACAAGCGCGCCGGCCAGTTCTCGCTTGGCATGGGCCAGCGGCTCGGGATTGCCAGCGCGTTGCTCGGCGATCCCGAGACGCTGATCCTCGACGAGCCGGTCAACGGCCTCGACCCGGAAGGCATCCACTGGATCCGGAACCTCCTCAGGAGCCTGGCGGCGGAGGGCCGGACGGTGTTCGTTTCTTCGCACCTGATGAGCGAGATGGCGCTGACGGCGGATCAGGTGATCGTGATCGGGCGTGGGCGTCTGATCACCGACATCAGCGTCGACGAGTTCGTGCGACAGGCGTCGGGCAAGATCGTGCACGTGCGATCGCCGCAGGCCACCGAGTTGCGTGAGCGCCTGGACGGTCCGGGGGTGACGGCCACGCTCGTCGACGAGCGGGGTCTGCTCGAGGTGACGGGACTGACGGCGGCCGAGATCGGCGACGCAGCTGCGGCGAGTGGGATCCCGTTGCACGAGCTGACGCCGCAGCAAGCTTCCCTCGAAGAGGCATTCATGACGTTGACGCGGGACGACATCGAGTTCAAGGCGCTTGCGTCCGTCCCCGAGAAAGAGGAGGCGGCAGCGTGAGCAGCCTCGCGACGAGCACGGCATTGCCCCGCCTGCCGCACACCGGCAAGGTGACCCAGCTGAGGGTCTGCTTGTCGGAATGGACGAAGCTTCGCTCGGTCCGCTCTACGCGCTGGTCGCTTGCGGCCGCTGTCGTGTTCACGATCGGGATTGCCGCGCTGGCGTGTGCCGTCGTCTCGCATCACTGGCCGCATATGAGCGCCGCCGACCGCGCCGACTTCCATCCGCTCGAGGTCAACCTCGCGGGAGTTCAGCTTGCGCAGCTTGCGATCGGCGTTCTCGGCGTCCTCGTGATCACGGCCGAGTACTCCACGGGCATGATCCGCGCCTCGATGACCGCGGTTCCGCGACGTCTGCCCGTTCTGTGGGCCAAGGCGATCGTCTATGGCCTGGTGACGCTCGCGCTGACGATCCCGGCCACGCTGATCGCATTCCTCGTCGGCGAATCCATCTTCAAGGGACGGCACATCAACATCGCCTTCTCGCATCCGGGAGTCGCGCGCGCTGTGATCGGTGCGGCGCTCTATCTCACCGTCGTCGGCCTGTTCGGCCTAGGACTGGGCGCGATCGTCCGGAACACGGCCGGCGGCATCGCGACGTTCGCCGGGATCATGTTCGTGCTGCCGCCGCTGATGAACGTCTTGCCGACCAGCTGGAACAACGCTGCCTCGCCGTACCTGCCGCTGGCTGCAGGACAGGCGATTATGTCGATCACCCCGGGAAATCACCTGCGTCCCTGGGTGGGCTTCGCCCTTCTCTGCGGCTACGCGGCCGCTGCGCTCGCAATCGCGTCGATCTTGCTCGTCCGCCGCGACACCTAGCCCCGGGTCCGGTTACCAGCGCCTGCCTTTCGTGCCTTTGGCCGGTCGGAGCCGCAACACGAGCCAGACCACCAGGGCGGCAAGGCCGAGCAGGGTGCCCACGGTGAAAACGATCAGGTTGCTCGTCACGGCCTTGGTGAGGGTAGCACCGGATCCGGCGCTCATCCTCCCCCGAACAGCGATACTTCGACCGGTGCGCGCGAAGATCAAGGAGAAGCGCGAGGTCGCCAAAGGCACCTTGCTCGTGGTGTTCGACCTGCTCGGGGCCGAGGTAGACTTCCGCGCCGGTCAGTACTTCTGGGTGACGCTCCTCGATCCGCCGTATGACGACGAGAAGGGCCCGCGGCGACACATCTCCGTCGTCACCTCTCCGAACGAGCGTGGAGTCCTCGGCCTCTGTACCCGCCTCCGTGACAGCGCGTTCAAGCGTTCGCTCGCAGAGCTCCCCGTTGGAACCGAGGTCGACGTGGAGGAGCCGAAGGGAAACTTCCTGCTTCCCGAGGACACCGATCGTCCATATGTCTTCATCGCCGGCGGGATCGGCATCACCGTTTTCCGGTGCATGCTGCGCTACATCGCAGAGGAGCAGCTTCCTCATCGCGTGACGCTCATCTACTCGAACCGCGACCGCGCCTCGTCCGCATTTCTCGACGAGCTCGCAGAGCTCGAGCACAAGGAGAACCTTCGCGTCGTTCTCACGATGACGGACGACCCTGACTGGGTCGGGGAATCGAGACGGATCGGACCCGATCTGCTGCACGAGCACCTGGGCAGCGACCTTGGCTCGTTCGATTACCTCGTCGCCGGGCCGCCACCGATGGTTCAGGGCGTCGAGGAGACGCTGCGCACCGTGGGCATCGCGGAAGAGTCGATTCACGCGGATAGCTTCAGCGGTTACTGAGCCGGCACCAACCGCCGAACTTGTCGGCGGTCAGGCCGCCGAGGCGGTGGCCATGCGGCGGAGCGTCGCCAGAAGGGTTACGAACGGGAGCAGAGCGAGCGGGATCGCGATCGTCAGCGGGAGCATTACTTGGCCCCGGTTCCGAACATCACGCCGTAGAGCGCGAGCAGCAACGCGGCGAACACGAGAGCGGAGATGAGGAGTCGCTTCTTCATGGGGCCAGTCTCGACGAGGCGGCCTGCTGCGTCTCTACGGCCTGCCCCCACTTGACGGGCGGGCCACAGGTGGATCGAGCGGGGGTTGGAGTCGGCTTTGCGCGGCTGTATCCTGGTGCGGGGCGCCTCCTTTCATCCCTGCCCGTTTTGCGCTGCTCCGTTGAGCGGACGCGCCTGGAAGGTTCCGTCCCGAAGACGGCAGGTGAGGAAAGGACGGTGAGAAATGGCCGCTTCAGGTCTTGCGTCCATTGCGGATGCGGGCGCTGCCCGCGGCCCCGCCCACGGTCCCTGCTCGCTGGGCGCTCGTGCTGCTCGGATTGGCTGCTGCAGCCACGTCCTTCACGCTCGCGCTCCTGAGCGAAGACGTCAGCGGCACTCTTGGTGAGCCGCTCCTCATAGCAGCGCTGACCGCGTGGATCACGCTCTCCTACGTGGTGTGCGGTCTCGTTGCGAGGTGGCGAAGACCGGCGAACCGTTTCGGCCCGTTGCTGATCGTCGCCGGGTTCGTGAACTTCCTTTCGACGCTGAACTGGTCGAGCCGAGACGTCTTGCGCACTCTTGGGCAGGCGCTCGACTTGGTGCCGCCGGTTCTCTTCCTGCACGTCTTTCTGGCATTTCCGGATGGGCGGCTGAAGGGCCGGTTCGTGCGGAGCTTCGTCGCGACCGCGTACGTCGTTGCGATCGCACTCGAGCTCGTTCGGATGTCGCCGGCGACTTCGGGCCGCACAATTCGTCGCGAGCGCGGAAACATCAGGTCAAGGTGTCTATCGCCGACGCGCAGGCGCGATTACACGGACGTTACGCATCGATCGGTTCTGCTTCTTCGAGAGACGCACGATCGACGGCCCGCGCTACGTGGATCCGGGACGACACGTCCAGCTTGCGGAAGATGTTACGGATGTGTGACTCCACGGTCTTGTGACTGAGGAACAACTCCGCCGCGATCTCGGGGTTCGACTTTCCGTGACTCACCAGCGTTGCCACCTCCAGCTCTCGCTTCGTGAGAGAGCCGAGACCGTCGCCCTCACCGGGCGCAGTTCGACGATGGAGGCGGCGTCCGAGCTTCCGCAGCTCGCGCTCAGCCTCATCCCGATACCGGAGGGCTCCCCATGACTCGAAGATCGCAGCGGCGCGCGCGAGCTCGCGGGCTGCGTCGTCCCGCCGGCCGTCCGCTGCAAGAGCACGTCCCGCGAGGGCACGGGTTGTGGTAGCGCTGTAGACGTCGTCCAGGCTGTCAAACGTTGCAACCGCCCCGAGCGCCAAACTGACTGCTTCCCCGTAGTCCCCCAGCTCGAGTGCTACGTATGCGCTTGCAACGTCGCTGTAGGCGACGGCGAGAGGCAGGCCAATCTGTTCGGCCAGCTCCGCAGCGCCGCGCACAGCGCGCTCTGCATCCGCCGTTCGACCGACGCTCAGGTAGCAGCGCGCAAGAATCTGCAGGCTGGGAATACGCGATGTAACCGGCTGCCGCGGGAGCGACGGTCCTCCCGCTGCGCGCTCCAGCAGCTCCGCTGCTGCCGCTCCGTCACCGGCCGCGAAGAGCGCGCGTCCGCGGGCGTAGGCCGACGCGACCGAGATCAAGGCGCCGTCGAGCTTCTTAGCCAGCTCCATGGCTTCCTCGGAGCCGGAAAGAGCGAAGTCGAGATCGCCTGCGACGAGCGCGATATTCGATCGGTTGACGAGCCCCCACGCGACCTGATGGGTGTTGTCGAGCAGCCGTGCAACCTCGAGCGCCGTGTCGGCCACGTCGACCGCCTCCGTGATGCGGCCAAGCCTTCCGAGCGCCGTAGCTAGCACCGGGTAGAGGCTGGGGAACAGGTCTGCTTGACCCGTCGCGCGCCCAATCCTCAGCGCCCGCTCGACGTGTTCCACGGCGGCCGCGAAGCGCGGAAAGTAGAACTCCGCGGTTCCGACATGCGCCAGCGCATCGAGATGCGACTCGAGCTCATGATCCTCGAGACCGTCGACCAAGGCCTCGGCCTCGTCGAGCAGAGCGACGGCCTCCGCCCCACGACCCACGAGCACTGCCCCGTTCGCTCGAAGCGCGAGCGCCTCCGCGCGGAGGCCTACCGGCGCAAGGTTCTTCGCGTCGAGCGCGCGGCCTGCCCACGTGTACAGGGCCTCGGGCTCCATGTCGTAATAGCCTTCGACCGCGAGCGCCAGCATGAGCGACACCGCCTCGGGCGAGTCGCGATCGTGGACCTCGGCCAAGGCGCGCTCGAGCCGTATGCGCGCTTCGACGCGCCGCAGCAGGAGATGCTCGAGACGTGCGCACCGCGCCGTGAGCCGCGCCCGCATCACCGTGGCGTCGGACGGCATGATTTTCATCGTGTCGACGAGCGCCGAGTGGCTCTCCGCAAAGCGTCCCGCCGCAGCGAGCGCTCCGGCCTGTGCGAGGAGCAGCTCGACGCGATCGTCCGACGAGCTCGTGCTCGGGAGCAGCCGAAGGGCGGCACCGAACCAGCGCGCTGCGCTCTCCGGCGTGCGCTGCTGCGCGGCCTCGCCGGCCTCACGAAGCGTCGCCACCGCGTCGAGGTCTCCGTGCCGCGCGGACCACTCGACGTGGTGTGCCCGCATCGCGGGAGGCGCGCCGCGCGCGGCAAGTGCCTGGGCGCAGCGCTCGTGCGCGCCGATTCTCCATCCCGCGGGAGTCGACTCGTACACGACACGCCGCACGAGCGGATGGCGGAAGCGGAACCTCCGAGGCACGTCCGTCGGCCGAGTCAGGTCGAGCGCAAGCAACTCGTCGAGCATCGCGAGCAGCTCGACGTCCGTGACCTCTGCTGCGGCCGCAGCCAACTCCGACTCGAACGGGTCACCTGCAACCGCGGCAGCGTCGAGCCCACGCCTCGCCGCGTCGGAGAGAAGTGCCAGCTCTTCGCCGAGCGCCGCGGCGACGGCAGACGGGACGTCGATGCCGCCGAGCGCGAGGTCTCGGCCGCCCGCCCGGCCACCTTGCTGACCCCGGCGTGCCAGCTGCTGGAGATAAAACGGGTTGCCGCCGCTCTCCTCATACAGGCTTGTGAGCCATGTCTCCTTAGGCGCGCGTAGAAGCTCGCCGGCTTCCGCGCGCGTCAGCGCTTCGAGCTCCAGCCGAGTGAGCGTGCCGCTTCGATGCGCGCGCTCGAGCGGCGAGAGCAGCCGTTCCGGGACCTGACGCGGCCGCAACGCGAACGCGAGCAGCACTGCGCCGGACGAAGGCCGGCGCAAAAGAGCGCTCAACAGCTCGATCGAGCCGGGGTCAGACCAGTGCAGGTCGTCCAGCAGGAGGACGAGCGGTTGCGGCGTAGCGAGCAGGTCGAGAAGCTCTCGCACGGCTCGGTGGCTCCGGAAGCGTTCCTGTTGAACCGCAGCTCTCTGGGCGAGGCCGTGATCCGACAGTGAAGGAAGAACCGTCGCGAGCTCGCCCAGGGTCTCGCCGGACAAACGATCGATCTCGCCCGGATCGAGGCTTTCGACGTACTCGTCGAGCGCATCCACGAACACGGAGAACGGCAGGTCTCGCTCGAGCTCGGACGCGGAGCCGCTGAGCACGAGGTGCCCGAGCGCGTCGGCGCGAGCGCCAAGCTCAGCCAGGAGGCGAGTCTTCCCGATGCCGGGCTCGCCGACGACCTCGAGCAATGCAGGGCGGCCGTCCCTGAGTTGCGCCAAGCCTCGATCGACTGCCTCGAGCTCCGCGGCACGGCCAACGATCCGCTCAGCGATCACGCCCACGTGCGCCTCCCTCTACGTCGAGGATACGTCAGGGCTGGAGAAACGAGAAATCAGGGTGCGGGATCAGGGTGCCGCCCGATGTCCGAAACCGCTTTCGGCGCGAGATTGACTCCATGTTCCGTTTTCTCCTTCAACACCAGCATGAGCCGCATGAGTGCGGCGTCGTCTACGCGTCGTTCAGGGGCCACACGAGCTCGCTTCGGCGCCGGACGACAGTCGCGTCGTGCCTTGCCGGCGGTCACGAGATCTGGTGGATCGTCGAGGCAGCGACGGATCTAGATGCATTGCGGCTGCTGCCGCGATACGTCGCCGAACGCACACGGGCGAGCCGCGTCGACGAGGTCTCGATCCCATGACGACCCT
>CAWHXK010000082.1:0-13283 GCA_963833255.1 uncultured Actinomycetes bacterium | reverse complement strand
GTAACGACTCAAGCCGAGACGTTTGAGCCCGGCTCGTGCTTCGGTCGAGTCGCGAGCTCGCCGGCATCGCCTTCGAGCGAAATCGGATCGACCTCCCAGTCGAGATGCTCGTGCCTCGCGATGACGCGGCCGTCAGCGTCCAACTCGACGACTTCGCCGCGGACCGCGATGCTCTCTTCTTCGGTGCGGTTTCCATCGGCGTCGTAGAGGAACGTCTCGATCCTTGTGGGTTGCTCGGTCATCGCTGCACATCTTAGGCGCCGATCCGAGACAGGTTCTGGGCCACTACGAGGAGCCACTCCCGCACCGCCTGCGTGACGGCGTCGAGATCCTTCTTGAGCCCGTGGTCCCCCGGCACGATCACGACCTCTCGAGACGGGCCGGGCGGCGGTATCCCGAACGGATCACTCTCGCCCTGCACGACAAGAGTCGGCACGCTCACAGCATCGAGCTCATCCAGGCGGCTCTGCTGCGGCTTGTCTGCGCGGCGCGGTGGCTCGAGCGGAAAGGCAAGGCAGAGCACGCCCACGGCGCCCGTCTGCTCGGCTGTGCGGCAGGCAACTCGACCGCCCATCGAGCGGCCGCCCGCAACGATCGGCAGGCCGGCCAGGGCGCCTGCAGAAAGTTGCCCGACGACCGAGATCCACGCTGCGTCGAGCACCGGTGGGCGCGGCGGAGCGCGTCGACCCGCGACACGATAGGGCTGTTCGATCAGCGCGACTGCGATGTCGACGGAGAGGGCCGCCTGTGTCGCTGCCGTGAGATCAGGGGCCGTGACGCCACCACCGGCACCGTGACCGAGCACGAGAGCACCACGTGGCTCGTCGACGGAGCGCACATCGGCGCGGGCGAGGCCTTGGGCGGTCTCGATCTCGACGGTCAAAAGCAGACCGCGTGCGTCAGCTCTGAGCGCCTGGGACAGGACAGGCGCGCGTAAAGACGAGGTATCCGCACGGGTCGACTGACACTTTGGCGGAGGTGGCGGCGTCGCGCTGCACCGTTGTCGAGGCCCCGCGAATGTCGAACGCCGCCGTCGCACCGGGACGAGTGACTGCGTCGGTGAGATCGTAGCCGGTCGCCACGATTCGACCCAGGCTGTCGAGAACAACACCGTAGATCGTCGCGCTTGCGGGTAGCGGCTTCTTGTACGGGTTGGCAAACGACCCAATGACGCGTCCGGAGCTCGCCACGGATACATGTTTGACCCGCGGCAGTCTTCGACGCCGCGGCGCGGTTTGTCCGACGTGTATCTCGGTCTCGATGCCACCGAGCTCAGGCGCGCCTCTCCAGATCAGCGCGCCGCTGATGACGAAGTCTGCCCCGGCGGGTATCAGGGTCACGGTCGTGTAACTGTCCGTGATCGACTGGCCACGAGCGTCGACTGCCTCCACCTCGACAGTGACGTCGAGCGCGTCCCTGGCCGACGAGCGATTTCGCAGGACCAACCCGTAATCTGCGTAGCCGTAGCCCCCGCTGCCGAGCGCCTCCGCTTCCGGCACAACCCCGCTCGTGACCACAACGACCGTCGCCGTCGGTTCGGTCGCTGCACTGCCGCTCCCACCCGAGGAGACCAGTGCGAGCAGGGCGAGCGAGAACGCGATCGCGAGAACACGCCGTCGCATCATCTGCATGAACCGATTGTCGGGCCGGCGCCCAAGGAACGCAAGAAGCCCGACCCACACCGGGTTACGAGTGGTCTAGCCGTCGACGACGAGGCCGTTGATCGGGCCCAGAACGCGCCGGGTTCGTCGCGAGACGTGCGGCAGCCGGACAAGCCGGTGCGTGAGCAGCTGGCCGCGGGTGCGCCGTTCGAGTTGTTCCTTGCTGATCGGTTTCCAGAGTTCGTCGATCGCGCGGGTCGGACTTGCTGGGATCTGGTCTACGGGGAGCTCGAGGTGTTCGGACCAGAGTCGCTGCCGAGTTCGGAGGGCGAGCTCCGGGGCGTGAGCGACGATGTTCATCTCGGTGTCGTTGAAGAGCGAGTGTTCGTTCAGATTCGCCGAGCCGAGGGTCACCCAGCGGTCGTCGATGATGGCAACCTTGGCGTGGACGTAGATCGGGTCGGTACGGGAGCCCGAGCGGGCGCTGAGCGCGCAGGCGAGAATGCGTCCGTTGTCGCCGTCTGCGTCGATCAGCTCGGCGAGGACGCCGCGGGTGTCGTCGTTGCCGCTCTTCGGGCTGGACGGCAGCACCATCAGGACCCGAAAATCTGGGGTCGGCGGGTTGACGAGCTTTTCTCGGAGTAAGCGGGCGATCTCCGGCGACCAGAGGAACTGGTTCTCGAGGTAGATGAACTGCTGCGCACTACGGATCGCCCGCGTGTACGACTCCAGGATGCGAAAGTCGCCGCGGGGAACGGCGGCATAGATGCGCTCCGGCACTGTCCTCACGATCTGCAGCTCGACATCGCCTGCCGGCTCGGGCGGCGAGACCGGCGCGAGCCGCTCGCCGTTCACCTCGTGCCAGCGCATGCGGAAGTGCTCGGCGACATCGGCGACCGCCGGGCCTTCGATCCGGGCGGTCGCGTCGTGCCAACCGATCGCGTTCCGGGCTGGGTGATGGACCGAGTCGAATCGATCGCCCGACTGCGAGGTGATGTCGATACCACCGACGAAGGCAACGCGGTCGTCGATCACGATCGTCTTCTCATGGTGGCAATGCATTGGGCGCTCTTTCGCATCGAGCTCGCACTGGATGCGCGTCTCCTTCGTCAACCGCTCGCGCATGTCGCGCACCTCGCGGCGAGACGGCCGAAAGAGCGGCAGGGGCGCTCCGGCCCAGACGAGGATCCGCACATCGACCCGCTCGGCCAGCTCGGCGAGGAGGTGACGCAAGACGACCGGCTTGTCGCCGCGCACCAATTCGAAGTCCGGAGAGAGGAACCAATTCGTCATATGGATGTGCGAGCGGGCCGCAGCGAGCTCGCGCGCCATCATCGGCAGCGCTTCGGCGCCGTCGATCATGATCTCGACTGCGTTGCCGGGCCGCGGCGAAGGCTCCCCGCTGGCCCAGCCAGTTCCATTTGCGTCGAGTGCGTGCTCCCAGCCGATTCGGCGAAGGCGCCGGCGGTGGTGACGCGAGATCTGGTCTGAGATCGCCTCGCCGAGCAGGCATTCGGCCGACAGAAGCGCCTCCCGGAGACGCCGCATTCAGATCCTTCGATAGCGGGCGTCGGTCAGCGAATAGACCGCGAACGCGACCAGTCCGGCGGCGACGATCCCGAGCAGATACGAGCCGTACGAGTGATTCGCCAGCTTCGCGAGCGCGCCGTCAAGCCCGACTGCCTTGTCCGGGTTGTAGTCGACCGCGGCCTTGATCACAAAGATGCCGATGAGACCGAAGACGACCATACGGGCGAGGTGGCCGAAGGTGCCGATCCAAGTGATCCACTTCCGCACGCCCGGGCTCATCTCCTCGGTCTTCGAGTCGTCCAAGAAGTCGTTGCTGATGCCTCGATAGCCCTGGTACGCGGCAATGCCGCAGAGCGCTACTCCCGCGATGCCGACGATCCATGTGCCGGCGGGCCAGCCGAGTACGCCCGCAGTCGGGTGCTTCGGGCTGCCCGAGCTGCTGTTTCCGGCGGAGCCGATCAGGATCTCGACCGCAATCGCGCAGATCAGCGCATACGCGAGGCCGCTGCCGAAGGCCGCAAGCCGCTCGAAGCCACTGTCGGTGTCCTCCGGTCCGTGACCGAGCAAGGCGCGAGTGAGCCGCCAAAGCGAGTAACCCGCAAGGCCGATCGCGACCAGGATCAATAGCACCTCCCCGAAGGGCTGCTGGGCAATCGTCTTCAGGGCGCCGCTCTGGCTAGTCGTCTTGCCGCCGGCCCCGATTGCGAGCTTGACGGCGAGGATGCCGATCACGCCGTAGATGACGCCGCGCGCGACGAAACCCGCTCGCGCAAGCGCCTCGAACCCCGTGGTGCGTTCGACCTTCTCACCGGCTCGTTCGGCCCGTCTGACGGATGACGGTTTGGAGGGCGTTTGAATGCTCACGGTATGACAACGGCGCCGGCGTCCTGCGAGTTACGGCAAGGCGCAGCACCGCGATTTAGCTCGATCCGTCAGGCGCGCGTGTAGAGCCGATCCGATCGGCGCGTCTCCTTGGATCCTCGAGATGTGGTTCTCTCCGCTACCTGGGTGGCTGTCTCGACTGACGCGCCAAAACGCAGAATCCGTCCGCCGAAAGCGATCGCACAGACCGCGAACCATGCCCAGCCGAGCGAGAGCCCGGCGACCACGTCAGTTAGCCAGTGCACGTCCAGTAGGACGCGGGTCGCTGCAACCCCGACCGCGATTCCTGCGGCAAGCCCGGCGATCACCGCCCGCGTGGGGCGAGGACGCCACCTCCCGATGAGAAGTGCTGCCGTCGCGTAGAAGGCGGCGGCAGTCGCCGAGTGGCCGCTTGGGAATGACGGCCCGAGCGTCGCGGCGACGGGATTGAATGTCGGGCGAACACGGTCCGCAAGTTGCTTGACGGACAAGGTCAAGATCTCCTCACCGCCCATGACGGCGATGATGAACAGCGGCACCCAGACGCTCCGTTGCCTGAAGGTCTCGGCAACCGCGAGGAAGACGCACAGCCCGACGACCACGTAAATGCCTCCAAGCTGAGTCAAGTCATTGAGGACGTGGGTCGAGGTCGCCGTCGCGTGTCGATTGCCCCACTTCGCCACACCGTTGTCGATTCCGAGCAGGTGCGCGTTCGTCCGGATCAAGTACGCGAGGACGCCGAACACGACGCCTCCCGCAATCGCCGCGATCATCGCAACGGTGAGGGCAAGACCGGTTGCAGTCTCGGGATTGAGTCGCGGAGCAAGGAGGGCGCGAAGCCGCGGATGCCGCCTGACCGTCTTGCCCACCTCGCGCGCTGTGGCGATCGTCGAGTTCGGCGTCGGCGCCGTGACCCGCGGATATCGCCAGGTGACAAGCCCGACGACAGCGGCGACGGCCAAGACGAGTACGAGGAGAAGGAGAATTGGCATCGCGTTGGGACCCCGGCGAACTTCACGTCACCGACGGCCACGTATCTCTTTCCGGTTCCGAACCGTTCGACACATCGAGCCAATGGAAGGTTTCGCATGATCGAGGTGAAGACACATCTACGGGCGACAGGCCCTTGGGCCGTGCGGGATAGCGGCGCGAAGTCGGATGACCGGCTGCACGCTCCCGTTCTGTCGGCACGCAGAGGCGGCCCGGCCGAAAGGCTGGGCGGCGCCTTACGGAACCTTCACCCGGCGGTTGTCTTCGTCGTCGTGATGCTTGCCGGGCTGGCCGCGACGGCGTTGCTGTCGATCTGCTTGGGATTCCTGGTCACACGCGTACTGGAGCCCGCTTGGGGCATTGGTGCGGCCAACGAACACGTCAACAGGTGGTTCGCTGCACACCGGACTGCCTCCCGCACGGATGCGTCGTTGGTCGGATCGATTATCGCCGGGGGAGTCGTGCTGCCGATCGTCGTCGGATCGATCGCGTTCGTTTGCGCTGTGCTGCGCAGATGGAGGATCGCTGCATTCCTCGTGTTTGCGCTCGGGGTCGAGTCCGCGTCCTATCGCCTGACAACCCTTGTCATCCACTCGCACCGTCCCCACGTCGCCCGTCTCGAGAACCTGCCCGTCAATGCCAGCTACCCGTCCGGTCACACCGCCGCCTCGATCGCGGTCTACTGTGGACTTGCTCTCCTGATCACGTCAAGGTTGAGACACCGTGCCGCGCGTGCTCTCGTCTGGACGTTCGCCGTGGGGATAGTGACGTTCGTCGCGCTGTCACGCACCTATCGCGGCATGCATCACCCGGTCGATGTGGCGGGCGGGATCGCCCTCGGCGCCGTCGCAGTCACGGTCCTCGTCTTCGTCTGCCGGACAGCCGGCGCCGCCGCGGACGCGCGCGACGGATGAGGAGGACATGGTGAAGGTCGCCGTGATCGCGCATGCGGGCAAGACACTCGGTGGCGGGCTGCCGGAGCTTCGCCGCGTCCTCGAAGCTGCGGGAGTTGCCGACCCGTTCTGGTGCGAGGTGCCCAAAAGCTGCAAGGCACCAGCGCAAGTGCGGAGGGCTCTCGACAAGGGCGCGGAGCTGATCATCGCCTGGGGTGGCGACGGGATGGTCCAGCGGTGCGTGGACGTACTCGCTGGCTCTGAAGTCGCACTCGCGATCATTCCCGCGGGCACGGCGAACCTTTTCGCGACAAACCTCGGCATACCCTCGGACATCGAAGGCGCCGTGGCCGTGGGACTTCACGGTGCGCGCCGGCGCATCGATCTAGGTCGCTTCAACGGTGAGCGTTTTGCCGTCATGGCCGGTGCGGGCTTCGATGCGGCGATGATTCGCGACGCGGCAGACGGCAGCCTGAAAGAGCGGCTCGGTCGGGTCGCATATGTGTGGACAGGGTCGGAGAATTTGCGCTCGAAGCCGTTTCGCGCCGACATCGAAGTGGACGGTGCAAACTGGTACAAGGGCAAGGCGAGCTGCATCCTGTTTGGCAATGTCGGGAAACTCGTCGGCGGAGTCGAGGCATTCGAAGACGCACGTCCCGACGACGGCAGGCTCGAGCTTGGGATCGTGACAGCCGAAGGCCTCCTCGAATGGGGACGGATGATCGCCCGCGCTGCGGTCGGGCCGGTGGACAAATCACCCTTGGCGCAGACGACCAAGGCGCGCTCGGTGAAAGTGAAGTTGAACCGCAAGGTGCTGTACGAGCTCGATGGCGGTGATCGAACGAAGGTCAAGGCCTTCAAGGTGAAGGTTGAACCGGGCGCGGTCACCGTGTGTGTGCCCAAGGACGGCGCGTAACCCACGCCGGCCGCTAGCGTTGAACGCTTGGCCACGACGAACGCACGGCGGGCAGCAGAGCGGTCACGAGCGAGGGTCCTCGGCGGCTCTGTGCGAGCGGGTAAGAAGGCCGGCACGGGAACCCGTAGAGCAACCGTCGCGCTCATCCACGCCGTCTCTGATCTCGTCGACAAGTCAGTCGATCAAGTCGTGCTCGGCGACGAGCGAGTTGGCTCGGCGGCTGAGGCAAGACAACTTCTGAAGCGGGACGAGCGGGTTGAAGCGCTTACGGGCGAGATTCAGCGGGTCGTCGCACTTTCTGTCCCGGTTCTCCGCAGGCTCGCGCGCGGCGCACGCCTCACCAGAGTCCCGTGGGTGCTCGTGGCCACGACGACGCTCTCGATCGGAATCGCTGTGAGAAGTGGTGTCAAGGAGATCCAAACGCTGTCGTCGCTCGTCGCACACAGGCTCGAGCGGGCAACGGGTGCCCCAGCCGATCCGGCGCTGGTCAAGAAACTCGCGGTCGACCTGTATCTGCATCCGCGGCGCCCGCCGAGCCTGGAAAGCGACCGAGTGCGGATCGTTCGACTGACGCGCAAATGGTTGATCGGCGGCGCCTTCGGCCGCAAGACTGAGCGGCGCGCCTCACGCGCGCTCAAGGCGGCCGAACGGATCGATGTGGCTGCGCTCGCAGCCGACTGGGACAATGCGCGCAGAGACAAGGCCGGCCGACGGGACCGGGCTACAGGGAGTGGATCTTGTGGTTAGCGGCCGGGATCGCCTGTGACTTCAGTCTCGTCGAGGCTCTCGAGCTCGTAGCGAACGATCTTCCCGTCGCGCACCGTGTAGACGAGCCGCGCAGTCTTCACGTCCGCGACTTCGCCCGATTCCTTCCGCGTGTAGACCAATCGATTGAGCGAGCCCACTCGGCCCTCCCCGAAGTCTTCCAGCTCGCCCCGCTCTTCCGAGACGTCGACACTCTCCGCGCCTCCGAGGTCCTCTGGTGCTCCTGCATCGGCGGCTCCCCCAGCCGCGTACCACTCGAGAACTGCGTCGATTCCGCGCACGGTGGTTACTCCGCCGCGGCCCGGGACAACCCACTCCACGTCTTCTGCAAGGACATCCTCAACCGCTCGGCGCTCGAAATTCGCTGCTCGCCAGCGGTTGACGACTTCCATCGCGTCTTCACTCACGCCGAGAGCCTACGCCTGTGGCGACCCGTTCGCCACCAGGCGCCGTCGTCATTGCCCGGGGGCTGCCGGCATTGGCTTCGTGCTCACCTGCCCGCCCTGGTCGACGCTGACAAGCATGAGGTCACCGCCACGCCGAAGCACGGCCGAGTCGGCCGTCTGGTTCTCGACCGCCCAGCCCTGCGCAACCCAACTGCCGATGGCACCGTCGAGGCGACGTTGACGCTCCTCGCCGGAGACTCCTCCACCACCGCGGCGCGACAACACCACTACCAGCAGCACGACCACACCAAGAGCGAGGACCCCGAGCAGCACCCAGACCCACGTCGGGGTGTCGTCTACATTCGACCCTGACTCAGTCGTGGACGTGGGCACGATGACCCTTCTGGTCGTCGTCTGCTCAACGGTCTCGGTCGTGCCGGGAGCGGTCGTGGTCTCGACAGTCGTTTCCGTCCTCGTCGCAACTACTTGGGCTCGCCCTCCGCTGACGATGACCGCGGCGGCGAGAAAACCGGCGGCGAAGAGAGCGGCGAGGGCTGAGAGCTTCACGGCTCTTGGCACTCACACATACTGCCAGATCACCGAACTCCGCCACGTTCGCGGATTCGCACGTTTGTGCGGTGTTACTTGAGGGCGTCGACCTCGACGTACCAGTGCGTGCCGGCGTACGGGCGCACGGTAAGCCGGTAGCTGCCCGAGCCGTCGTCGCTGATGTACGTGCCGAGGGAACCGGCGCGGTTCGCGAAGAAGCTGTGACCGTCGAACGCGTCGACGCCTGCCCAGCTGAACTGAGCGAACGCGAGGCCGTAGTCGTTGCCCGTCAGCCGGTACCGGATCCGCCAGTGCTCGGGCACCGTGAAGGGGTCGCTGACGTAGTCGTCGCTGTTCGAAACCGCGAAGAGCTTGACCCAACGCAATGTGCGCGTGACCGTCAGCCGGATCTGCGCTCCCTGATAGACCGTCATTCCGGGGGCGGGAATCTGGTCGAGCACCTGGCCTGGCGTTCCCTCGGTGAGCCGCCACACGAGCCGGTAGCGGAGGTGCTTGGCGGCGAGCTGCTGCTGCGCCGAGGCAACGTCGGTACCGCGGACGTCAGGGACGACGGAATGCGGGTACCCGCTCGCGACGACGAGCGTGACCTGCGCGGGCCTGCGCAGTCGGGTGCCTACGCGTGGCTGCAGCCCAACCACCGATCCTTTGCGTACCGTCCAGGAAGGTGCGTACGCGTACCGGCTCGTGAATCCCTGGCGGACGAGCGATGCTTTCGCCGCCTCGGCCGGGCGGCCGGCGACCGCCGGCACCGGCGCGTACGGTGAGCCTTTGCTGACGACAAGGCGCACCTGCGTCCCGATCGGAAACGGTGACCGCGCCTGCGGTTGCTGACGGATGACGAGGCCGGCGCCGACGCGCGTGCTGTAGATCCTCTCTACTGACACCGTTGCGGCCGGCATCGAGCCCTCGATCTGGGCGCGTGCCGCGTCTTCTCGCAGAGACACGACGTTTGGCACACGCAGGAGCGGATTCCGCACCTCGCCCGCGACAAGGAGCGCGGCGACGACGACCGCAGCCGACGCGGCGAGGCCGATGACCACGCGCCGCCGCGCCCACGAGCGCCGTCGCGTCGACGCCGGCTGCGCCTCTCTCGGCAGCGCCGGGTCGATCGTCGCCGACGGACGCGAAAAGTGGGTCGTCGGCTGCTCGGACAACAGCGCGACGGTCTGCTCGTCCAGCGCCGACGCACCGATCGCCACGCCTGAACACTGCAGTTGAGGCGTCGGCGAGCGCACCAAGCTCTTCGGCCACGAGGGTGGCATCCGGCCGTCGTTCTGGGTCGCGTGCGAGCAGGGAGTCGACGAGCGCGGCGACGGGAGCATGTCCATCGGGGAGCAACGACTGCAGCGAGGGCGCGTCGTCGTGTGCCCGACGCAGGCCCACAGCAAGGCGATCGTCTCCTTCGAACGGCAAGCGGCCGCTCAGCAGCAGGAAGAGAATGCAGCCGAGCGCGTAGAGATCGGCGGGGGCGCCGTTTTCCCGTCCGAGCGCGAGCTCTGGAGACCAGTACTCGGGTGTTCCCAGCAGAACACCGGTCGCGGTCACCGAGCCAGTGCTGCGTGCGATGCGCGCGAGTCCGAAGTCCGTGGTGACGACACGACCGCTCCCCCGCTCGATCAGGATGTTCGACGGCGTCAGGTCACGGTGCACAACTCCTCTTCCGTGTGCGTAGGCGAGCGCCTGCGCGACCGGTCTCATGTAGGCGGCGGCCTCGCCGGTCGCGAGCGGGAGCCGGCCACGCGTCGTCTGCGCGAGGTTGGCGCCGCCGACGTACTCCATGACCAGGAACGACTGCTCGTCGCTGGATACGTAGTCGTAGATGCGAACGATGTGGTCGTGCGCGAGCGCCGCAAGCGCGCGCGCTTCGCGGTGGAAGCGACGCAACTGTGCCGGGTCTGGCGCGACCAACGAGCGCAGCATCTTGATCGCGACCTCGCGGTCGAGCTTGCGGTCGCGGGCGCGCCAAACGACGCTCATACCCCCTTCGCCGACCTTGTCGAGCAGCTCGTAGCGGGCGGCCAACACCGTCATCAGCGGTCGAGCGCTCCGTTGGAGCTATCGGCAGGTTCGGACACGGCCACCACCCCGCTTTCGATGGCGTCGCCGAGAGCCTACGCCTGTGCCGACCCGTTCGCCACCAGGCGCCGTCGTCATTGCCCGGGGGCTGCCGGCAGTGGCTGCGTGGTCACATGCCCAGCCTGGTCGACGCTCACAAGCATGAGGTCGCCGCCGCGCCGAAGAACCGCCGAGTCGGCCGTCTGACTCTCGACCGCCCAGCCCTGCGCGACCCAACTGCCGACAGCACCGTCGAGGTGACGCTGACGCTCCTCGACGGAGACTCCTCCTCCACCACCACCGCGGCGCGTCAACATCACTACCAGCAGCACGACCACGCCAAGAGCGAGGGCCCCGAGCAGCACCCAGACCCACGTCGGGGTTTCGTTGTCATTCGACGCTGACTCGGTCGTGGACGTCGGCAGGGGGATCCTCCTGGTCGTCGTCAACTCAACGGTTTCGGTCGTGCCGGGAGCGGTTGTGGTCTCGACAGTCGTTTCCGTCCTCGTCGCGACCACTTGTGCTCGCCCTCCGCTGACGACAACCGCGGCGGCGAGAAACCCGGCGGCGAAAAGAGCGGCGAGGGCTGAGAGCTTCACGGCTCTTGGCACTCACGCATACTGCCAGATCACCGGACCACCCCCCGTTCGCGCCCGATGCCCTTCGGTTCGGTGTTACTTGAGGGCGTCGACCTCGACGTACCAGTCGTGCCGACGTACGGGCGCACCGTCAGCCGATAGCTGCCGGTGCCGTCGTCGCTGACGTATGTGCCGAGGGAACCGGCGCGGTTCGCGAAGAAGCTGTGACCGCCGAACTCGTCGACGCCCGCCCAGCTGAACTGACGAACGCAAAACCATAGTCGTTGCCCGTCAGCCGGTACCGGATCCGCCAGTGCTCGGGCACCGTGAAGGGGTCGCTTACGTAGTCGTCGCTGTTCGAGACCGCGAAGAGCTTGACCCAACGCAAGGTGCGCGTGACCGTCAGCCGGATCTGTGCTCCCTGATAGACCGTCATTCCCGGAGCGGGAATCTAATGATACCTCCCCCGGCGTTCCCTCGGTGAGACGCCACACGAGCCGGTCGCGGAGGTTTTTTGCGGTGAGCTGCTGCTGCGCCGAGGAAACGTCTGTACCGCGGACGTCAGGGACGACAGAGCGCGGGTACCCGCTCGCGACGACGAGCGTGACTTGCGCCGGCCTGCGCAGGCGCGTCCCTACGCGTCAATTTAGCCCGACCACCGATCCTTTGCGCACCGTCCAGGAGGGTGCGTACGCGTACCGGCTCGTGAATCCCTGGCGGACGAGCGATGCTTTCGCCGCCTCGGCCGAACGGCCGGCCACCGCCGGCACTGACGCGTACGGGGAGCCTTTGCTGACGACAAGGTGCACCTCCCTCCCGATCGGAAACCGTGACCGCGCCCGCGGTTGCTGACGGATGACGAGGCCGGCGCCGACGCGCGTGCTGTAGACCCTCTGTACTGACACGGTTGCGGTCGGCATTCAGCCCTCGATCTGGGCGCGTGCTGCCTCTTCTCGCAGCAAGACGACGTTTGGCACACGCAGGAGCGGATTCCGCACCTCGCCCGCGACAACGAGTGCGGCGACCACGACCGCCGCCGACGCTGCGAGACCGAAGACCACGCGACGCCGCGCCCACGAGCGCCGGCGCGTTGACGCCGGCCGCGCCTCTCGCGGGAGCACCAGGTCGCTCGTCGTCGACGGACGCGAAAGGTTGGTCGTCGGCTGCTCGGACAACAGCGTGACGGTCTGCTCGTCGAGCGCCGACGCACCGACCGCCACGCCTTAACCCATGGTGTTGAGGCGTCGGCGAGCGCACCAAGCTCTTCGGCCACCTGGGTGGCATCCGGCCGTCGTTCCGGGTCGCGCGCGAGGAGGGAGTCGACGAGCGCGGCGACGGGAGCGCGCCCATCCGGGAGCAACGACCGCAGCGAAGGCGCGTCGTCGTGTGCGCGACGCAGGCCGACGGCAAGGCGATCCTCTCCTTCGAACGGCAGGCGGCCGCTGAGCAGCAGGAAGAGAATGCAGCCGAACGCATAAAGGTCGGCGGCGGCTCCGTTTTCCGTCCGAGCGCGAGCTCCGGAGACCAGTTCTCGGGTGTTCCCAGCAGAACACCGGTCGCGGTCAACGAGCCGGTGCTGCGTGCGATGCGTGCGAGTCCGAAGTCGGTTGTGACGACACGTCCGCTCCCTCGCTCGATCAGGATGTTCGACGGCGTCAGGTCACGGTGCACAACTCCTCTTCCGTGTGCGTAGGCGAGCGCCTGTGCGACGGGTCGCACGTAGGCGACGGCCTCGCCGGTCGCGAGCGGGAGCCGGCCGCGCGTTGTCTGCGCGAGGTTGGCGCCGGCGACATATTCCATGACGAGGAACGACTGCTCGTCGTTCGTTATGTAGTCGTAGATGCGAACGATGTTCCCGTGCGCAAGCGCCGCAAGCACACGCGCTTCGCGGTGGAAGCGACGCAACTGTGCCGGATCCGGCGCGACCAACGAGCGCAGCATCTTGATCGCGACCTCGCGGTCGAGCTCGCGGTCGCGGGCGCGCCAAACGACGCTCATGCCCCCTTCGCCGACCTTGTCGAGCAGCTCGTAGCGGGCGGCCAACACCGTCATCGGCGGTCGATCGCTTCGTTCGAGCTATCGGCAGGTTCGGGCACGGCCACCATCCCGCATTCGATGGCGTCACTCTACCGCCGGCG
>CAWHXK010000081.1:0-34364 GCA_963833255.1 uncultured Actinomycetes bacterium | reverse complement strand
ATCGTCAGGTCACTGTCGACGATGCACGAGTACTGCGAGTGCACGATGTCGGTGGAGACGAGCGGATCGTCCGCGTAGCGAAGTACCGCGGACAGTGGACCATCGTCGGCCGCCGCGCGGTACGCGGCGTTCACCTCGTCGACCGTCACCTCGCGGCCGAGGCGTACGACGAGATCGGTGATCGAGCCGGTCGGAACCGGCGCGCGCACCGAGATCCCGTCAACCTTGCCCTTGAGGTCAGGAAGCACGAGGCCGATGGCGCGTGCGGCGCCGGTGGATGTGGGAATGAGATTGATCGCGGCAGCGCGTGCGCGCCGTAGGTCCTTGTGCGGGAGATTGAGGATCTGCTGGTCGTTCGTGTACGCGTGGATGGTCGTCATGAATCCCTGCTCGACCGTGAAGTTGTCGTGCAGCACCTTCGCGAGCGGCGCAACGCAGTTGGTCGTGCAGGACGCGTTGGAGATGATGTGGTGCTGCTCGGGCTCGTAGGTGTCGTCGTTGACGCCGAGCACGATCGTGACGTCCGGGTCCGTTGCCGGAGCGGAGATCACCACCTTCTTCGCGCCCGCCTCGAGGTGCTTCTGCGCCCCCGCCCGGTCGGCGAAGAAGCCGGTCGATTCGATGACGAGGTCGATATCGAGCTCACCCCAAGGCAATGACGCCGGATCTTTCTCAGACAGCACTTTCAACTCGTGCTTCCCAGCCTTGATGACCCCGTCGCCAACCTCGACTTCCTCGTCCAACTGCCCAAGAACGGAGTCGTACTTCAAAAGGTGCCCCATCGTCTTCGCGTCCCCGAGATCGTTGATCGCAACGATCTCGAAGTCACTACCGCGCTCAAGATGAGCCCGGAAAAAGTTCCTACCAATGCGTCCAAACCCGTTGATCCCCACGCGTGTTTTGGCCATGAGCTGAGTCTAAATGAGCCCCACGAGCCTGAGCTCTACCAACCGCCGCCGATGCCGGCTCCGCCGGCGTCGGCCGCAACCGCGCGTCGATAGGAGGCGGAATCGTCGGGAGGCGAAAATCGTCGAAATCATCATGCCGCGCGACGCGCGGCGGATTTCGACGATCAATGGCGGGCCGGAGGGGAAGCTCCGAGGACGACCTCCCCCTCCGGTTGAACCACGCTCAGGACCGTGGCGTCGGACGGGGTCTGAATCCGGCGCCGGACGAGCGCGGACCCGCCACTGTGTGAGTATGACGAAAGGCCGGGAGAAGTCACAACCACGCGCGTAAGTCAGATCGATGCCAGTTGTTGCAGCTTCCGCAAACGCCTGTGGACCGCCGTTTTGGTTGCCGGTGGCCGGCATTTCAGCGCGAGCTCGCGTAGCGGCAGCGTTGGGTGACGCTCTCGCAGTTCCGCGACCTCCTGCAACGGCAGAGACAGCTTCTGGAGTTGACCGGTGTGACGCAGGATCTCGACGGCCCGCAGTTGCTCGTGGGCGGCACGGCTCGTGCGGACGAGATTTGCGTGGTCGGCGTTCGCGAGCCGGTTGGCGCGAGACTTCGTCGCCGCCATGACGGCTCGCTCTTCGAATAAGAGAACGGTTCGCCCCGCACCGGCGAGCGCGAGGATGTCGGCAATCGCTTCCAGCCCTTTCGCGTACGCGACGGCATGCCGGCCACGGTCGAGGACGCTCAGACGCGCGCCCTCCTCCTCGGCGATGCGCGAGAGGAACCTGGCGCCTTCAAGCTCTGCGCTGCGAATCTCGAGATGCGGGGAACGCGGCCCGCTGAGCGAGCCGCTGCCGAGGAGGGCGCCGCGGAGGTACGCCGCGCGGCAGCACGCCCGCGCGACGACACGCTTGGGCGGGTGCTCGAGCGGCGTCAACCGCGAGCTCAGCACGCCGGCTTCGTTCAACACCTGCAAGGCGCGGTCGTCGCCGGCGACGTGAAGCTGGTAGCGCGTGCCGCCGTCGAAGGCGCGGCGGCGGTAGGTCCGGATCTCCGAGCCGACGCCGAACGCTCGCAGGAGGCTGAACGCGCGCCGCGTCACGGCGGGATCGACGACGTCGAGGTGGACCGAGACCTCGCCGCGTCCCTTCAGATGTTCGCTGCCCGCGGAGTGAAAGAGCCCCGATAGCTCGGCGAGCCGGTCGCACGAGCTCTGCGGCGTGATCGCCGCGAGCTCGTGGCGGAGATCGTCAGAGAGTGACACCCTCGAGGGCGAGTAGACGTCGCTTGTAGTCGGGGCCGAGGGAGCCGTAGGAGCCGAGGCCGTCGGCGGCAACGACCCGGTGGCACGGGACGACGAGCCCGAAGCGGTTGTTTGCGCAGAACGTCCCGGCGGCGCGCTGAGCGCGCGGATGCCCCGCGAGTCGCGCCAGCTCGCTGTACGAGACGGCATCGCCGTAGGGCACGCGCCGTAGAGCCTGGACGACGTCGAGTTGGAAGGATGTCCAGCCGTCGAGCTCGAGCGGGACGTCGTCGAACGAGATCCGCTCGCCTGCGAAGTACTCCTTGAACCTGTCGATCAACTTGTCCGCAATTGCCCCACGTGCGTTGGCCATCCGTGCGCGTTCCGGCGCTACCGTCGACCGCGAGGGTGGTGGGTGTTCAACCCCACCCTCGGAAGGGGTGGGGGTCGACGCGCGCGCGCGTCTATCTATAGGCGGGTGGGGGAGCTCGTGCCAGGCCAGCTTCGTCCCATCCAGCCACACCTCCCCTCTGCCCCAGCCGTCGACCGAGTAGGAGACGGACGTCACGGGCACCGTCTGCAAGCCTACAATCGCACCCGATGTCCGCAGCTCCAGGCCTCTTCCGCCCGCCGTCGCCCGAGAACGAGCCGGTCAAGTCCTACGCCCCCGGGACGCCCGAGCGTGAGGAGCTGCGGCTGCGTCTGCTGGAGCTGAAGTCGAACCAGATCGAGGCCCCGATGGTGATCGGCGGCGAGGAGGTTCGAACAGGGGACACCTTCGAATCGGTCATGCCCCACGACAAGGATCACGTGCTCGCCGAGGTGCACAAGGGCAATGCCCGGCACGTGGAGCAGGCGATCATGGCCGCTGCCGACGCCTGGGAGGACTGGCACCGGACCCCGTGGGAGGACCGAGCTGCCGTCTTCCTTCGCGCCGCGGATCTGCTCGCCGGCCCGTGGCGTTCGACGCTCAACGCCGCGACGATGCTCGGCCAGTCGAAGACGGCGCACCAGGCCGAGATCGACGCCGCCTGCGAGCTGACCGACTTCTTCCGCTTCAACGTCCAGTTCATGCTCCGGATCTACGAAGAGCAGCCCATTTCGTCAGCGGGTATGTGGAACAGAATGGAGTACCGCCCGCTCGAGGGTTTCGTCTTCGCAGTGACGCCGTTCAACTTCACCGCGATCGGCGGAAACCTTCCCGGCAGCGCCGCGCTGATGGGGAACACGGTCGTCTGGAAGCCGGCCTCCACGGCCGCGTATTCGGCGCACTACCTGATGAAGCTCTTCGAGGCCGCCGGCCTGCCACCCGGCGTGATCAACCTCGTTTACGGCTCGGGCGGCGAGATCGGCGATCCCGCGCTTGCGAGCCCTCACCTCGCCGGCGTCCACTTCACGGGCTCGACCCCCGTCTTTCAGTCGATGTGGAAGACGATCGGCAACAACATCGCGAACTACCGCAACTACCCGCGCATCGTCGGCGAGACGGGCGGAAAGGACTTCATCGTCGCTCACCCCTCCGCCGACGCTGCAGCAGTCGCAACCGCGATCGTCCGTGGAAGCTTCGAGTACCAGGGACAGAAGTGTTCTGCCGCATCGCGCATCTTCGCGCCGTCCAACCTCTGGCCGGAGATCCGGGAACGCGTCGTCGAAGAGGTGCGCTCGATCAAGATGGGAGACGTCTCCGACTTCCAGAACTTCATGGGCGCCGTGATCGACGCGGGGTCGTTCAAGACCCAGAAGGATGCAATCGACGAGGCAAAGGCCGCAGACAAGGTGGACGTCCTCGTCGGCGGCGGGTACGACGACTCGGAGGGTTACTTCGTCGAGCCAACGGTTCTCGAGACGACCGATCCGAACTTTCGCACGATGCGCGACGAGCTCTTCGGGCCGGTCGTGACGACGTACGTCTACCCGGAAGGGAAGTACAGCGAGACCCTGGAGATGATCGACCAGGGCGCGCCCTACGGCTTGACCGGAGCGGTCTTCGCGCGGGAGCGCGACGCGCTCGAGCTTGCGGACGAGAAACTGCGGTACGCGGCGGGCAACTTCTACGTCAACGACAAGCCGACCGGCGCGGTCGTCGGTCAGCAGCCGTTCGGCGGCGCTCGCGCATCGGGCACGAACGACAAGGCCGGATCGATGTGGAACCTGATCCGCTGGGTCAGTCCCCGCACGATCAAGGAGACCTTCGTGCCGCCCACCGACTACCGCTATCCGTTCATGGCGCCCGAAGACGGGCGCAACTCGAACTAGTTCCGTGAAGCGGCTGCCCCTGCTCGTGGCCGCGTCCGCGGCCCTCGTCCTCGTGCCTGCTGCCCAGGCCGGCCCGATCGTCGACAAGGCAGTCGCCGCATTGCAGTCGAATCCGGTCTATGTCGATCCGGGCGCGGAGCTCGCGATCTCCTCGGCCGATCAGGACAGTTTGCGCGAGACGATCGACAGCGCAGGCGCCGGACCCGTATACATCGCGATCCTGCCCGCCGCCGCGGAGCGTGAGACCGGCGGCAGTCCCGACGGCGTCCTCCAGGCGCTCCACGACGGGCTCGGACGCAAGGGAACGTACGCGGCCGTGATCGGAAGGCACTTTCGCGCTGGAAGCGACGTCCTGGCGAAAGGAACCGCGGGGCGCCTGGCCACCGAGGCTCTCGACGCCCACCGCGGCCAGGGCGTGACGCCCACGCTGCTGGACTTCATCGACCGCGTGGCAACCGAACGCTCCGGCGGGACGAATGGTGGCGGCGGTGGCGGCGGTCCGGGCGGCGGCGGAAGCGCCCTGATCGCCCTGCTCGTCGCAGGAGGCGTCATCTTCCTCGTCGTCCGCGGCGTGAGGAAACGACGACAGAACCAGGCCGAGCTCGCGGAGGTCAAGGCCGCAGCGCACGACGACCTGATCGCCCTCGCCGACGACGTGCAGAAGCTCGAGCAGCCCGTCGAATCGAATCCGCAGGCGAAGGCCCAGTACACGCAGGCGCTCGATTCCTACGACAAGGCGACCGGCTCGTACGACCACGCGACCCAACCGCGACAGCTCGAAGCGGTGACGACAGCGCTCGAAGAGGGCCGCTACCACATGACCTCGGCCGAGGCGATCCTCGCCGGCCACCAGCCGCCCGAGCGTCGCGCGCCCTGCTTCTTCGATCCGCGCCACGGCCCTTCGACTCGAGACGTCGAGTGGGCCCCGCCGGGAGGGACGTCAAGGAAGGTCCCCGCCTGCGAGGCCGACGCGCAGGCGGTCGAGCGTGGCGCCCAGCCGGCGTCGCGCGAAGTGATGGCCGGGGGTCGGATGGTCCCCTACTGGAGCGCACCGCCCTACTTCGGGCCGTGGGCAGGCGGTTACTTCATGCCGTTCGGAGGTACGGGCTTCCTCTCGGGCCTCTTCGTCGGCGAGCTCCTCGGCGGAGCCTACGGCGGCTGGGGCTACGGGAGCTGGGGTGGCGCCGGCACACCGGGCGGCTTCGGAAGCTGGGACTCCGGCGGTGGCGGAGGAGGCGGTGGGGACTTCGGCGGGGGCATGAGCTTCGGCGGCGGCGACTTCGGCGGGGGCAGCGGCGGAGGCGGCGGGGACTTCTAGGCCGGACTCGGCCACACTGAGCCAGTGATCCATTCCGTTCTCCACGCGATCAGCGTGTTCTTCCACCACCTCGCTGCGGTGGACTGGAAGTGGCTCGCGCTCGGCATCGCCTGCCACCTCTGCAAGCTGCTCGCCGTCTCACGCGCGTGGCGCAACATCGTCGCGGCCGCGTACCCGGATCGGGTGGTCCGCTGGCGGCAGATGTTCGGCGCCTATGTCGCCGGCACGGGCGTGAACGCGGTCATTCCGGTACGCGGCGGCGACGTCGTCAGGCTCTACCTCGCCAAGCACCGCATCGAGGGGTCGACGTACACGACGCTCGTCTCGACGTCGCTCCTCCAGACGCTCTTCGACATGGCCGTCGCGAGCTGCTTCATCATCTGGGCGGTCACCCAGCACGTGTTGCCTGGGCTGCACGTTCTGCAGAGCCCGAGCCTTCCGGCACTCGACTACGGCTGGGCGTTTCGCCATCCGGTCGCGGGTCTGATCCTCTTCGGGCTACTCCTGCTCTTCGGCACCGCACTCGTCGCGTGGATCGCCGAGCGCGTCGAGGAGTTCAAGGCAAAGGTTGCCCAGGGCTTTGCAGCGTTCAGGGACCGTTCGTACTACGTGCGCCACGTCGTGAGCTGGCAGCTCCTCGACTGGTCGCTACGACTCACGACGGTCTTCTTCTTCCTCAAGGCGTTCGGGCTTCCGGCGACGCTGAACAACGCGCTGCTCGTGCAGGTGAGCCAGAGCCTCGCAACCGTCTTCCCCGTGAGTCCGGGCGGAATCGGCACCGAGCAGGCACTGCTCGTCTACATCTTCCGCAACGTCACTTCCAAGAGCCTCGCGCTGAGCTTCAGCGTGGGTATGCGAGTGACGTTGATCGTTGTCAACGCCGTCGTCGGGTTCACCGCGATCTTGCTCATGACCGGCACGGTGCATGTTCGGCGTGCCGCCGAGGCCGATCGCACCGGCACGAAGGCGGCGAAGGCGAATGCCTCGGACGGCCGCTAGTCGCGACCGTCCGAGAAACCGTCCGTCCACTGCCCGTGGCTGTGTGTGACAGCCGGCGAGCCCGGGCTCTTGGGCTTTGCAGCAGCGTTGCCGACGCCGAAGGTCACGGCGACCACGACGAGAGCTCCCAATGAGAAGACTTTCCGCAGCATCCTGATCACCTCCTTTCCTAGAACCTCACGTCTTGCAGGGCCTCTGCGGCACGCCGGTAGAGCGCAGCGGCGGCGCTGTCGTCGCCGCGTCGCGACGCGAGATCGCCCTGGGCCGTCCAGGCGACCGCGCGATGGCTGGCAGAGGAAAGCTGTGACAGGTTGAGCTCGGCCTCGGCGAACGCGTGCTCCGCCTCGTCGAGCCGACCCTGTTCGAGGAGCGCGCGTCCGAGAACGATGTGCGCATTCCCGATCTCGTCCAGAAAGTCCGGACGTCCTTCGAGCAGCGCGAGCGCGTGGCGCGACTGTTCCTCGGCGAGACTCCAGTCCTGCGCGCCGAGATGAACCTGTGCGAGCGATGACACGGCCTGAGCCGCATCGGCATCGCTCCCGATTTCGAGCGCCACGGAGAACGCGCGCTTCAGGTATGAGACGGCGTCGTCGGACTTACCGAGGAGGTAGTTCAGACCGCCGAGGTTGTTGAGCATCCGGCCGAGGTTCTGCCGGTCGCCGTGCTCCTCGTAGAGCTCCTTGGCACGTTCGGCAAGCGTCCGGGCACGAAGCCATTGCCCGTCCCGCTCGGCGACGAGCGATGCCTGGAAAGTGATGTGCGCAACCGTGAGCGTGTCGTCGAGCCGCTCAGCGAGCTCGAGGGCGAGCTCGATGTCCTCGCGCGCGGCCTCGAAGTCGCGCTGACGCCGGGAGCAGCGCGAACGCCACTCGAGAATGTGGGAGCGAAGCCGGTCACAGGGAATTCCGGAGCGGTCGGCCAGCTGGAGCGCCTCGCTCAGAAGCGTCTGTGCCGTGTTGATCGACGTCAGCTTGTAGCGGCAGACGCCCATTCGATAGAGGACGTCGGCCCGCTCGACGTCGGAGAAGCCAGGCTCCTCCGAGAGATCGCGCGCCCGCGTGAGAAGCTCGAGTGCGGGCCTGAGGTCGGCCTGCTGCATGCGGGCCCAAGCCCCGGCGAGGAGGGCGCGGAATTCGAGCTCACGTGCCTCCGGCGAGAACTGGAGCGCTGCGAGCGCCTCGACAGCGTCGTCGTACTGATGGCCCTCGACAGCGGCCTCGGCGCGCGTGACCGCCGCCTCGACCTCTGCGTACTCGTCCCAGGACTGGCCCGTCTCGAGATACGAGACGTCGACGCCGAGCCGCTCGCCGATCCAACCGAGGGTTTCCTTCGTCGGCCGCGTCTTGCCACGCTCGATCTGGCTGACGTACTCCTTCGAGAAGCGGTCCCCCGCAAGCTCCGACTGGGTCAGCCCCGCGGCAATGCGAAGCTGGCGTAGGCGGGCGCCTAGACCGGTGGTCGCGCGCTGCGGCGCGCGAAGCGGTGTGAGGATGCGGCCTTCCATGTTGCGGCCCCCCAGGTATCGGCCTGGAGACCCTGCACAGGGATCGCTTGCGAGAGTGCCCCCTATCGAGGGACTGGCTCTTTAGCCGCGGCCGGCTTTGTGCAACTGCGCGTAGATCGACCGCGCCGTCTTCGCCGGCACGCCCGGGACACCCTCGAGCTCCTCCTGGGTCGCCGCAACGAAGCGCTCGGCCGAGCCGAAGTGCTGCAGCAGGGCACGCCGCCGCGCCGGGCCCACCCCTTCCAGCTCGTCGAAGATCGACGCGAACGACCGCGCATCCCGGCGTTGCCGGTGGAAACCGACCGCGAAGCGGTGAGCCTCGTCACGGACCCGTTGGAGCAGCTGCAGCCCAGGCGAGTGCAGGGCGAGGCGGATCGGGTCAGGCGTGCCCGGCACGAACACCTCCTCCACCTTCTTGGCGAGCGCGACGACCGCGACGCGCGGAAGATCGAACGCCTGCATCGCTGCGAGAGCCGCCGAGAGCTGACCCTTGCCGCCGTCGATCACGACGAGGTTCGGCGTGGCCGCGAACGACTCGTCGTACTCCTCTCCGGTGGCGTCCGAGAGGCGGGCGAAGCGCCGCGAGACGACCTCCGCCATCGCGGCGAAGTCGTCCATCCCGACCTGGCCCTTGATTCCGAACTTGCGGTAGTGCGCCTTCTTCGCGACCCCGTCCTGGAAGACGACCATCGAGCCGACGTTGTCCTGTCCCATCACGGTCGAGATGTCGAAGCACTCGATCCGAATCGGGAGGGCTTCGAGGTTGAGCACCTCGCGAAGCTCCTCGAGCGCCTCGACTCGTCGCAGCCGCTTGAGCTCCGCCTGCTGGGTGTCCGAGGCGAGCGCATGGCGGGCGTTCTCGGCCGCGAGCTCCTGGAGGCGCCGCTTCTCCCCTCGCTCGGCCGCGCGCACCTCGACCCGCGCGCCGCGCCGCTCCGAGAGGAATCCCGCAAGCGCGGTCGTGTCCCCGGCATCCCGGGGCACAACGATCTGAGGCGGGAGGCTCGGAGCGGACCCGTAGTACTCGAGGAAGAACGACTCGAGCACGGTCGGAACGTCCTGTCCGCCGACGTTCTCCAGGTGAAAGGAATAGCGGTCGATCAGCTTGCCGTCGCGTAGCGGAAACACCTGGACGACGGCCCGGTCCCCCTCGATCGCGAGGCCGACGACGTCGATCGTCCCGACCGAGCGAAGGTCCGCAGCCTGACGTTCTGCCAGATGCTGGACGCTTCGCAGCCGGTTGCGGTAGCGCGCGGCCTCCTCGAAGCGCTCGTCGGCGGCCGCTTCCTGCATCTTCCGCTCGAGCTCGCGCTGAATCGGCTCGATGTCGCCCGAGAGGAACTCGATCACCTGATCGATGATCGCCAGGTAATCCTCCTTCGACACGTAGCCCACGCACGGCGCGAGGCACCGCTCGATGTGGTAGTCGAGGCACGGGATCCCCGAGTGACGGCCGGGTTTCGGCCCCTCGCACGGCCGGTAGGGGAAGACCCGGTTGAGGACGTCGAGCGTCTCGCGCACCTTCTTCGCGTTGGCATAGGGCCCGAAGTACACGACGCCCCGTCGGTGGCGCTCGCGCGTGAACATGACGCGGGGGTACTCGTCCTCCACCGTGACGGCGATGTACGGAAACGACTTGTCGTCCCGCAGCCGGACGTTGAACGGCGGCCGGTGCCGCTTGACGAGGTTCTGCTCGAGGTGCAGGGCCTCGACCTCGTTCTGCGTCACGATCACCTCGATGTCCTCCACCCGGTCCGGCAGCTGCTGAATCGCCGTCCGGCTGTCCTGCGACTGCTGAAAATAGGACCGCACCCGAGGCCGGAGAGACTTGGCCTTTCCGACGTAAAGCACGTCGCCCGCCCGGTTCCGGAACAGGTAGACCCCGGGCTTGGCCGGCAGACCTTTCAGTTGATTCTCGAGCCTGGAGGCCATCAGGCCAGCCTAGCCAGCCGGTTTCGGCCGAAATAGCGAAGCGGCCCGGGTGGAGAGACCGGGCCGCCGCAAGAGCCAAGGATCGGTAAGGGAGGTGGCGAACTTCCCGGGGGCCCCCTGCGGCGAGAGCCTGGCAACACAATCCTGACTAGTGTCAACTATCGGTTCTGAGGCCTGCCGCTGTTCCCCCCAACGAGGGATTCTCCCTTCACACGGTCCTAGATTTCACCCCTACAGGGTCCTATTGACGCTGTCGGACTCTCTTCCCTACACTGGCCGCGCCCGGGTTTCTGCTTGTCATCAGGGCCATCCTCTTGCCGCGGTTTCGATCACTCATCGCATTCGTCTGCGCCCTCGCGGCGCTCGTGCTGACGACCCAGGCGCTCGCCAGCGACAAGATGTACATGGGTGCAGCCGAAGACGAGGGCCGGAACTCCGACCCCGCCGTGGCGATGGCCAAGATGGAGTTGGCCAAGGCTGCCGGCTTCGACACGATCCGGATCACGGCGACCTGGGAGCCCGGCCAGACCGCCGTTCCCGCGGACCAACTCGCCGCATTGCAGGCGATCAGCGCATCCGGCGACTTCCTCGGCATCCGCATCGTCGCGACAGTCATGAACTTCGGCAGCAAGACGACGCCGCTCACGGCGGCCGCGCGATCGCAGTTCGCTCGCTTTGCTGCCGACATCGTCAGACGCGTCCCGGGAATCCGCGAGTACATCGTGGGCAACGAGCCGAACCTGAACCGCTACTGGCTGCCACAGTTCGGCCCGAACGGCGAGGACGCGGCTGCGACGGCGTACACGCAGCTGCTCGCCCGGACCTACGACGCGATGAAGGCGGCGGACCGGAACGTCTTCATCATCGGCGGCTCGCTGGCCCCCCGCGGGATCGACCGACCGGGCACCGGCCGCGACACGCACTCGCCGACCGCGTTCATCGCCGACATGGGCACCACGTATCGGGCGATGAACCGCAACCGGCCGATCATGGACGGGCTGTCGATCCACCCCTACGGCGAGAACTCGAGCACGCCCCCCACCTTCGCGCACCTGACCGGCACGTCGCTCGGCCTGGCCGACTACGACAAGCTCGTCGGGCTGCTCGGCAAAGCCTTCGACGGCACGCCCCAGCTCGGCTCGAAGCTGCCGATCGTGTACGACGAATATGGCGTCGACTCCCAGATTCCCGACGGCAAGCGCCGCTTCTACGGTGGCCGCGAGCCGGCGACGACGAAGCCCGTGAGCGAAGGCGTGCAGGCGGCGTACTACCGCACGGCGCTCGAGATGGCTGCCTGCCAGCCAACCGTTCGTGGGTTCCTGATCTTCCACGTCACCGACGAGAACGACTACAACCGGTGGCAGTCGGGCGTCTACTACGTGGACGGGACGCCGAAGTCGACCAGGGCTTTCGTCAAGCAGACGATGAGCGAGATTCGCGCCGGGGCGTTCGAGTGTGCCGAGCCACCCGTCGGCACGGGGACCGGCGGCTGGTCGCTCGCGACACCGGCGGACATCGCGGCTGCCGACGAGCTCCCCACGGGGCTCGGCGGTTGGATTCTCGTGAACGCCTCCTCGGGCTAGCATTTCCCAGATGGAAGGCCAGTACGTCGCCTACAGCTTCTTTCGGGTCGACCCGGCCTGGCGTCGGCTGCCGATCGAAGAACGCGCGGCGGGCAAGGATGCCTTCGCCGAGGTGATCGACGACTGGGCGGGCCGCATGGACGCCCTGCGGGCTTACACCGTCACCGGCGTTCGCCCCGACTCGGACTTCTTCCTCTGGAAAATCACGCAGCGCTACGAGGACCTCGGCGAGGTCGGCGCGGCGCTCAACGGAACACCTCTCGCCGGCTGGCTGGAGACGCCCTATTCCTACCTCGCGACGACAAAGGCTTCCGAGTACACGAAGGCACGCCGCCCACGCAAGGTCGTGCCCAAAGGGTCGCCCTATCTCGTCGTCTACCCGTTCGTGAAGCTGCGGCCCTGGTACGCCTTGCCGCCCGAGGATCGCCAGCGCGCGATGGAGGAGCACATGCGCGTCGGAGCGGAGTTCGCGACGATCCACAACCACACGACCTACTCGTTCGGAATCGACGACCAGGAGTTCATGACGGCGTTCGAATGCGATGAGCCGGCCGACTTCATGCACCTCATGCTCACGCTGCGCGAGAGCGAAGCGTCCCGCTACACGGAACGCGACACACCGATCTTCGTCGGCCAGCACGTCGACATCCGTGCGGCGCTAGACGCACTGGACGGCGCCGGCGCGCGCGTCGGCGCGTAAGCTCCCGTCAACGGGCGATGGGGCTCGCCTACAACCGCCGATCCGGCTGATGGCTCCTATGGACGGAAGGAGCCGACCGTGCCAGTCTTTCTCACTGTTGGCCTTGCCGGCGCCGCCGGAGCCAGTGTGGGCATGTTCCTTGCGGGTTCCGTCTAGCTCGCGCCGGCGGCGAGGTCGCGCCAGCGCTTGAGGTGGCGCAAGCCGATAGCAGCAGGAACGAGCGGCAGCCAGAGGTTGAAGATCCGATAGGCGCAGACTGCGAGCAGCGCCTTGGCGAGCGGGATCCCCGTCCACGCGAGGGCGAAGGAGACGAGCACTTCGACCGACCCTGCTCCGCCGAGCGGCAGCGTCCGCCGGGTCAATGCGTAGCCGGTCGCGTAGCCGATGATGAGCGCTGCGATGTCCGGCGAATCGTGAAAGGCGCGGAGGCAGGCCCAGAGACAGCCGACGTCGCCGATCCAGTACAGCGTCGTGCCGAGAAATGCCCCTCCGTGCACGGCTCCCTGCGACGCGAGTTGTTTGAGCATTTGAACGGCGTCGAGCCCATGCCCCAGCACGGCTCGCCATCTACCTTCCGCGCCGACTCGGTGGCGCCGGGCCAACATGGCGAAGGCCGCGCCGAAGCCCAGTGGTACCGCAATCGCCCACGGCAGTGTGAAGCCAAGGCTCGGGTGTGTGGCGCCGCGGGCGAGCAGGATCACGGCGGCGAGCGCGGCCGCAGGTGCAAGCACCGCGTACTCGAGGACCCCGAGGCCGAGCACGCGTGCACGCGCCTCGCGCGGCGCAAGACCGGCGGTCTCGAGCGCATGCCGGTCCACCACGAAGCCGCCACGGATGACGAAGGCGCCGAACCCCGCTGCGACGATCGCACCGGCGCGCGCGATCCCGAGTTGCGGTCCACCCTCGAGCCGCGCGACCTCGCGGTAGGCGACGACATACCCGAAATAGGCCGCCAGCTCCATGCCGAAGGCAACCGGGAGCCAGATCGGGTTGATCTGGTACAGCTCGTGCAGGACTCTGCCGAAGCCTGCGGCCCAGGCGATACCGACCGCCGCGCCGAGCGCCAGCGCTCCGCCGATGCCGACGAGCAGCGCGTGCTGCGCAGCGTGTCGTTCGAGGTGCGGAGCAGGCCGGAGAAGTTGCCTGAGGTTCATCGAAGTCGCATCGGCTCTCCGAAGCAGTCGCCTGAGTAGAAGGCTCTAGGAGTACGAATGACGACCGCGCCAGACGCGGAACATCGCGTAACCCGCTCCCGCGATGACTCCGATGAACCCGAGCTGTTCGTAGCCGGGCAGGCCCCGCCAGAAATAGAGGCCGATCGCGATGACGATCAGAAGTGCCGAGCCGTAGAAGACGACCCGCTCACGCGTCGACCAGCTCTCGATCTCGCCGCGCCGGTCGCGCCACATGAGATAGACGAAGAACGCGACCGCGAGGAAGAACGCGATCCGAAGGAGCGCCGCGATCGCCAGGAGCGCCGTGTACTGGTTGAGGACGACCACGACGAGCGCGATCAGCCCGATGATCAGAAAGCCACGGAGCGTCGGCCGGTCGGCAAGGAACTTGCCCAACTCAGGCGGTCATGTAGGCGCGGACTGCGAGCACGGCTGCGAACAGGGTAGCTCCGGCAAACCACGCGAGCCGCCGCCGCGGATCGGGTGGTGCGTAGAACCATGGCCACGCCACCGTGAGCACCGCGAGACTCCCGTACATGTAGTGCGTTCCCTCGTCCGCATGACGGTGATCGGCCAGCAGCAGCAAGCCGACGGCGAATTGCGCCACGATCAGGGTCTGCGCAAGAGCGAGTGCGTGGGCCACGAGGCCGCCGGCATTCCCTCGCCGCCGGTAGGCGATCAACGCGATCAGGGCCGAGAGCAGGCAAACCGCGATCACCAGGAATGCGAGCAGGTGATGCACCGTTAGCATCGCGAGCGCACCCTACAGAGAGGATCTGTCGTGATCGAGGAAGGCAAGCCCGCCCCGGATTTCGAGCTCCAGAGTGACACCGGCGAGACCGTGAAGCTCTCCGACCTGAAGGGCCGGCCGGTCGTCCTGTACTTCTATCCCAAGGACGACACGCCCGGCTGCACCGTCGAGGCCTGCGAGTTCAGGGACTCCTACGACGTGTTCCGCGAGCGCGGCGCGGAGATCCTCGGCGTGAGCCCGGACGACGTCGCCTCGCACGGGAAGTTCAAGTCGAAATACGAGCTGCCATTCACGTTGCTCGCCGATCCCGAGCACGAGGTGGCCGAGAAGTACGGCGTCTGGGGCGAGCGCAATTCCTACGGCAAGAAGAGCATGGGCATCAAGCGCTCGACGTTCATCATCGATTCGGACGGGAACGTCGCCAGAGCGATGATGGGAATCAAGCCGGCGGGCCACGCTTCAGAGGTGCTGGACTCCCTCAACTGACAAGTTCACCCAGCGGAGGGACGGACCGTCCCTCGGTCGGGTGATCCCAGCCGACCGCCGGGATGGAACGCTCGGTAGGCGGCCCGCATGCAGCTTCGCCTCTCCGACCCGAGCTACACGGACCGTCTGGCGAACTTCCTGCGGAGTCTGGGCCAGGCGGCGATCGTGGCCGGGCCGGGGCAGCTCGAAGTCGACCTCTCACCGACTGGCGCGACGCCGCCGGAGCTCGAGATCTACTTGCGTGTCTGGCGCGTGCTCTATCCGGACGCCGAGGTCCAGCTGGGCGGCGACGACGGCAACGACGACCCGGTGCCGGCAGCATAGGGACGGACCGCGCCGACGTACGCGAGTGCGTACCGCGCATCGAACAGACTCGACACCTTCACGACGTCACCGGTATGTGGTGCCTGGATGAACGAGCCGTTGCCGATGTACATCCCTTCGTGTTGCGGCACACCGGCCGAGTTCGCACGGAAGAACACGAGATCTCCCGGCTGAAGCTGGTCGCGAGGGACGCGGAGGCCCGCGTAATACTGGAACCCCGTGTAATGGCCCAGCTTGATTCCGAGCTGGCCGTACACGTACATCGTGAGCCCGGAGCAGTCGAAGCCGGCGGGCGAATCGCCGCCCCAGACGTACGGCACCCCGAGGAAGCGATACGCGAGCGCGACCGCCTGTCCCCCGAGCGTCGCATTCGAGGGCAGGATCTCCGGCTCGAGAAACGTCGGTACGCCTGACATCGAGGCCTGGGCGGCCGGCAGCTGCGGCAACCCGAGCACTGCGGCGGCCCGGCTCGTCCCGGAGTCCGGATGCGCAGCGCGGGCGAGGCCGACGAGAAGCTGTGTGCCAGGGGCGAGTCCAAGCGACGGATCGGAGACGAATGCCCGCAGCGCCACGAGGCCGGAGCCGGTGCGCCCCGGCGAGACCGCCTCCTGCAACGCGACGATGTAGCTACCACCGTGGAGCGGGATGATCGCGTTCGGGCCGACGACGTAGCTCGTCCCGTCGACGACGAGGCCTTCGACCCTCGCTCCGGCGAGCCCACGGGCGGGAACCACGAGCCGGCGCACGGTGACGCGACCGTTGAACATCGAGACGTCCTGAAGGACGACGCGGGCGGCGGTGGCCCGCGACGAGCCGATCCGAAGGACGGAGCCGTCGGCGGGATAGGCGTAGGCCCCCGCTCCTGCCTTGCCAATCAGCGTGCCGTCCGCGGAACGCACCTCGGCGGGCCCGAGCGTCCCGGCAGCCGCAGTCGGCGCCGCGAAGACGAGCAGTACCGCAGCTACCCCCAGTCCCCGACGAAGCATCGAGGCTCCGAGTCTACTCGCGTCCCTGGCGACCGGCAGAACCGGGCGCGGGGCCAGAGCGCAGGGTTTAGCCCGTGGCCGAGTCTCCTTAGACGAGGGACGAGCCCCTGACGGCAAACAAGCAGCGCGCAACTGCGGCGAAGCGCCCCGCTTGGACAGGGCTCGCCCCTCGACTTTCTTTCGATCCGTAGCCGGGGAATCCTGGCAGTCGATATTGCCGAAGCCCGGGGCTCAGTCACAAAAGCACTGAGCCGACGGATCAAGGGAACGCCGAGTGGCGGCTCGCTCGCCCAGGCGGGCGATCTCCCGCGTGGTTGATCCTTTTAGCGCCTTGATCGTTTTGTAACGAGCTGGTCGTAGGCTCGTCCGATGGGCCGCCCAAGCGGCTCGCTTCCACTCGCACGGGCCCCTCTGGTGAGATTGGCGAACGCCGGCCAGCCGAGGGTTCTTTCCTCAACTACGAAGTATTGGTAATACCCGGCTACGCAGACCTCGGGAGAGGGCGCTCGCGCACGAGAGCGACAGCCGAATTAGATGCGCGGCTGCACGTCGTAGGCTATTGGGGTGTCCGTCGTTCTTTTTCCCAACGGGGCGCGGGTGCTCGGCTCGTCGATCTTTGAGCGCCGTGATGACGATCCCGACCGAGCGTACGGTCTCTATCTGGACGCGCGTTGGCAGCCGACGTGGCCAGCCGATCTCATCGGTTGGCGGGACTTCGGCTTACCCGAGAATCCTGAGGTCGCAGCACGACAGATCACCGCCGCCTTCGCCCGCGCGCATCGAGGTGAACTCGTCGAGGTCGGCTGTCTCGGCGGTAGCGGCCGCACGGGGACAGTGCTCGCCTGCATGGCTGTCCTCGCGGGCATCCCGCCCACTGAAGCCGTCGCTTGGGTTCGTGCGACATATCGTGTCGACGCCGTCGAGACGTCGGAGCAGGAGGAGTGGGTGCGGTGGTTCGCTCAGTGGGCTGAGTCCCATTCAGGCGATCCGTCTGCGTACGCGCTCGCGTGACATTCCCGACCTCGCGCAGGCGAGGATGGCGTGTCGGCCGAGCAGCTAGCCGTGTAGTGGGACACCGAACGCTGCGTACATGGCGTAGAAGGACCACACGCCGAGGCCGAACATCGCCGCGATGACGGCGGCCGAGGTCAGGCCGGCTGGCCATGCGCGGCCGGGAATCCTGGTCACCAGCCAGGCGCCGAGCAGGGAGATCGCGCCGATTGCCGGGACGTAGAACCGGACCACCTGCACGGTGACCGAGGTCGGATCGGCGGTCCATGTGTACGCGGAGTACAGCCCCCAGATCGCGAACCACGACGCGGCCACGGCGAGGGCGACCCACAGATCGCGACGAGCGACTGCGCCGGTCTGGCCGCCGACCCGGTGCAGCACCTGCCATCGTACGATGATCCATGCCAGCGCTATCAGTCCGAAGACCAGCATCGGCATGGCCTGCATCAGGTGGGCGGGCATGATCCGGAGATTCGACTCGATCGCGCCGAGGCTGAACTTGACCTCCCCGGGCTGGTATCCGGTCGTCAGCGGACCGCCGTAGACGAGGTCATCAAAGATGGCCACGACCGTGCCGAACACGGCAACGGACGCAAGCCACCAGCACAGTGTGCGGAGGGACAGCCTCGCGGCTCGCAGCCGCCACGCCACGATCACGGCCACGACGGCGCAGCCGAGGATCACGATATTGGTGTAGCGGACGAAGGTCGCGATCTCTATCGCTGCGAATCCGGCGAGCCCGGCCCAGGTGCGCCGTCGGGAACTGGCCTCGGTTGCCAACACCGCCCACAGCAACGCGCCGGAGCCCGCCGCGATCAGCGAGGCGTCGGTGAACGTTGGCATGTAGTCGCGCCAGGCGAACGCCAGCGCGGCTCCGGATGAGCAGTACAAGCCCACCGCCGCTGGGCCGCCGAAGCGCCCGAGCCAGCGCCGGGCGCCGATGAACAGCCCCAGGCAGGCCAGCGCCCCGTAGAAAAGCGGCGCCCACCGGATGATCCCGAGCGCTTGGAACGGCGCCGCTAGGAACGGATAGCCGGGATCCTTCTCGCTGATATATCGCCCGTCGCTCAGCTCAACCCACTGGTTCGGGGGGGCGGCCGGGTTGTCGCCCAGCTTCCTTGCCAGGGTTTCTGCCTGAGCGGCTGACATCGTCAGGAAATGCCCTTCGGTCATCCCCACAATCGATGCGCGGTAGGCGCCGTCATCGGGTTCTGCGCTCTGAGGCGCGATCGACAGGACTGCGACGCACAGCGCCGCGAACGCGGCAGCGGCGAGCGCCGCTTCCACCCACACGAGGCGGATGCCGCGTCTCGCGTCCGGCATTGCCCGGTCGGCGCGGTCCCGCAGCGCCACCTTGTCGCGGCTAGCGCTTGCCAGGTTCATGTTGTAGTTCTACGCCCGGGCGGATGACATCAGGGCTACGCGCGATGTCGGACGGATGTCATGTTGACCGGTGCATACTTCGGCGGATGCGGGTGTTGGTGGTCGAGGACCATGCGACCCTTGCCGGCCGGATCGTTCAGGGGCTGCGTCAGGCCGGGATGGCAGTGGATGCCGTGTACGACGGCGCGGCGGCGCTGGGAGCCGCCGCGGAGACGGCCTATGAGGTAATCGTGCTCGACCGCGACCTCCCGGTCGTGCATGGTGACCAGGTGTGCCGGACGCTGGCCGGCTCGGGGCCGCGGATCCTCATGCTCACTGCCGCCGCCCACGTCGACGACCGGGTTGACGGGCTGGAGCTGGGCGCGGACGACTACCTCGGCAAGCCGTTCGCGTTCGCCGAGCTCGTCGCGCGCGTCCGGGCGCTCTCACGCCGGGCACCGTCCGCGCCGCCGGTCTTGCGCCGAGGCGAGCTCACCGTCGACCGCGCGCGGCACCGCGCGAGCCGCGGCTCCCGCCCACTGTCCCTGACGCGCAAGGAATTCGGAGTCCTGGAGAGGCTGCTGGCCGCCGACGGTGCCCTCGTCAGTGCGGAAGAACTTCTCGAGCACGTGTGGGACGCCGACGTCGACCCGTTCAGCAACATCGTCTCGGTGACGATGACCCGGCTGCGGCGCAAGCTCGGCGACCCGCCGCTGATCGAAACCGTGGTCGGGAAGGGATACCGCATGTGACCCGCCGCCCGCGGCTGACCGTCCGCGCCCGACTGACCATGCTCTACACCGGCCTCTTCGCCGTGTGCGGAGCGATCATCGTGGCGGTCAGCTACATCCTGGTGGCGCGGCTGGAGCCGCAGGGGCAGAGCCAACAGGCTCCGGCCAGCTTCCTGGCTCGGTGCCGGTCCGAGCAACTGAGTACCCATCCCAACGACCGCGTCCTTGCGAAGTGCAACGCGTACTTCCAGCTTCAGGGCGCGCAGCACCAGCGCGACCTCACGCTCTCCCATCTCCTGCAGTACTCGCTGATCACGCTTGTCGTGGTCATCGCCCTCGCCGCGATCCTCGGCTGGATCGCCGCGGGGCGAGCGCTGCACCCCGTACACAGGATCACCGCAGCCGCCCGCGCCGCCTCGGAACACGACCTGTCGGCGCGGGTCGCGCTACGCGGTCCCCGCGACGAACTCTACGAACTGGCCGAAACCTTCGACGAGATGCTCGACCGGCTCCAGGCCGCCTTCGAGGGCCACCAGCGGTTCATCGCCAACGCGTCCCATGAACTGCGCACCCCGCTCGCGGTCATGCGCGCGACCGTCGACGTCGTTCTCGACAACCCCGACAGCACGCCCGACGACCTGCGCGACATGGCGACCGACATCCGCGCCGCGGTCGACCACGCCGAGCACCTCATCGGCGCGCTGCTCATCCTCGCGCGCAACGAGCGTGGGCTCGCCGTCCATGAGCAGGTCGATCTGGCCACTGTCGCCGAAGACGTGCTCGACACCGCGGACCTGTCCGACCGTCGCGTCCACAGCACGCTCGAGCCGGCAGTCATCTCCGGCGATCCAGTGCTGACCGAACGCCTCGTCGCGAACTTGGTCGACAACGCAGTCCGCTACAACGCTACGTCTGGAGACATCTGGATCAGCACCCGCACCGTCGCGGGGACAAGTCATCTGACCGTGGCCAATACCGGCCCGGTCATCAGCCCGGCGGATGCCGACCGCATCTTCCAACCGTTCCAGCGGCTCAATGACCGTGCCTCACATGAGGGCTTCGGACTCGGCCTCACCATCGTCGCCTCCATCGCCGCGGTCCACGATGGGACTGCTACCGCCCACCCCCGTGACGACGGCGGCCTTTCCATCACCGTCACAATCCCCTCCGCCGGGTCGCACGCCCACGACACGGGCATTCAGGAGACTGGACGACCGGCGGCCGCACAAATCGATCGCCAGCCCTGACGGCAGATCTCGGCACCGCGGGCTTGCGGAAGAACAAGAAGGGAAGCAACCGCTGGCAGGCCGCCTAATCCAACGCTGCCTGCCTCGAGGCACTCACCGTTCACTGTCGGTGTGGCCTACATCGGCTCGAACCAGCGAGCGCGCTCAGCCCCCGGTTCCTCGTATGCCTCCAGGACCCAGTACTCACGCGCCGATGTGATTCGGCCGTCGTCAACCTCGTAGAACGACAGCGCGTAGTACGGCCCGACTGTGGGATGGGGGACGCGCACTTCCGACACGACGGTGTTCCCCTCCGAAACGATCCGGAGGACTTCGATCGACCAGCCTTCCGGATAGCTGCGGTTGAACTCCACGAAATTTGCGCGGCCGCGGAGCCGGACTAAGTCGTGCGGCCACTCGAGGACGAAGTCCTCAGCGAGGAGTTCGCCCACGCCGACCCAGTCCCGCGCCTGAACTCGGCCCCAAAGCTGGGCGACAACTTCGCTCGGTTCCACGGTCCCGATTATCCGTTCTCAAGGGACGATAAGACTCGTCGGGTTGGTACGCGACGGTGAATCGAACCTGCGCAAGATTCCCGCCACACAGCACGAGGCCTATGGCTCGTCGGCGTCATGTGTGTCCTCCCAGTCGGTCCAGTCGATGCCGCATTCCTCGACGTAGGCGCGCACTGCGACGCCGATCGTCGGGTAGAAGCGCTGCCGGCCGATCCGGTCAAGCAGCCCGTAGAGGTGGAGCTTGTCCTTGACCGGTCCCTTCATCTCCGCGAAGGCGAGCTCGACGCCGACGCGCTCGAGCTCCTGGTCGAGCTCGACGAGCGTCTCGGCCGCGGTCGAGTCGACGTCGGTGATCGGCTCGGCCGCGACGACGAGCCACCGCGCCTTCGGGTCAGCGCGGCTGACGGCGAGCAGTGCCTGCTCGCGGAAGATCCCTGCGTTCGCAAAGAACAGCGGGGCGTCGAAGCGCAGCAGCACGAGGCCCGGCACCTGCCGTGCCTCGGGGTGCCGGGCGAGGTCGTGATAGCCCTTCATCCGGTCGACGCGGCCGAGGGTCGCTTCGTGCGGGTGCCATGCCTTCCAGAAGAACCCGGCGATTGAGAGGCCGACCGCAATCGCGATGCCGTACAGCACGCCGAACACCGCAACGCCCGCTATGCACGCGAGTGCGAGCGCGAAGTCCGGGCGATTGACCCGTGCGAGCCGCCGCAGCTCGCCGACGTCGACAAGGCGCAGGACGGCGGTGATGACGACCGCTGCGAGCGCCGCGGTCGGAATGTCCTGGACGAGCCCCGTTGCGAATGCGAGCACGAGGGCGAGCGCGCCCGCCGCAACGAGCCCGGTCGCCTGCGTGCGGGCTCCGGCCGCGTCGGCAACCGGCGTCCGGGAGCCGCTGCTCGAGATGGGAAAGCCTTGGAAGAACCCGCTCGCAGCATTGGCGATGCCGAGCGCGAGGAGCTCGCGGCTCTGGTTGACGGTCTCGCCAAAGCGCGCTGCATAGCTCCGCGAGAGCGCGGCTGTGTCGACGAGCGTCACGAGCGTGATGCCCGCGGCCGCCACCATGAGCTCCACGAGGTCTCCCGCAGGCGGCCTCGGGACGACGAAGCTCGGGAGTCCGGGTGTGACGTGGCCGATCGTGGCGACCTCGTCCGTGAGACCGAAAACCGCCACCGCGACCGTGGCGCCGACGACGGCGACGAGCACGCCGGGAAACCTCGGCGCGAACCGCTGCGTCGTCAGGATGACCGCCACGGTCGCGAGGCCGATCACCGTGGCGGTGAGGTCCGTCTCGTCCAGCCCGAGCACGAGCCCCTTCAGCTCGGCAAGGAAGCCCTGCGCGTCGACCGAGAAGCCCAGCAGGCCCGGCAGCTGCCCGACGACGACCGTTGCGGCAACGCCGGCGAGGTACCCGATCCGCACCGGCTTCGAGATCAGATCCGCGAGGAACCCGAGACGAGCGATGCCGCCGGCGATCGCCAACCCACCGGCCATCACTGCGAGCGCCCCGGCAAGGGTCACTCGCTCCGACATGCTCGCTCCGGCGAGCGGGATGATCGCAGCCGCCACGAGCGGTGCGATTGCGGAATCCGGCCCCAGCACGAGGATCCGCGAAGGCCCGAAGACCGCATACGCGACGAGCGGCAGCATCGTCGCGTACAGCCCGTTGATCGGCGGCAGCCCAGCCAGCTGCGCGTACGCCATCCCCTGGGGGACGAGCAGCGCCATCAGCGTGAGGCCCGCAACGAGGTCGCCTCGAAGCCAGCCGCGCCGATAGCTGGAAGCGACGCTGATCCCCGGCGGCCAGCTCCAACGAGTCACCCCGAACCAGCTCGACACGTCGAACCGAGACTATGCCGAAACTTCGCCCGCGACAGTCACATCACGCGGGCGGCTTGGAGCAGAGCGGCTCGAACGGCCGGATCCAGTCGGATGTCGCCGATTGGAGGGAGTGGAGGAGGCGGCGGGACTCGAACCCGCCAAGATTTCAATCGAAGCGAAGCTGCAACGAGAGACGCGGTGCGCAGCTCGCCGTGCGTTATGGGCCGGCGCTGTAACTCGCGTCGAGGCAGCCGGACAAGGGTTGCCGACAACTCCTGAGGGCTCATCCGTGGTCACCCCGATGACAGCAACACGCCACGCAGGGACGATGAGTCAGAAAGGAGGGGTTCCAATGCTGACCGCTGAGCAGTACCGGGAGGCGGAGTTCGGCTACACGCTGGAGGAGTCCCAGAAGGGCTTCGTCGTCCACGCGATCGTATTCGGGCTCGTCAACACCTGCCTGATCGCGATCAACGTGTCCATGATCGCATTCACGGACGCTTATTTCCCGTGGGCGATCTTCCCGCTCGTTGGCTGGGGCATCGGGCTGACATTCCACTACGTGTACGGCTATCGTCGCGCCGCCGAAGCGGCCCGTATCCGCCAGCGCAACGTCGAGGAGTACGCGACCCACCCGAGGGAACTCGTCTAAGTCACTCCGACGGGAGTTGGGCGATGGCGCACCCTCGCCCAACTTCGTTTCTTCTAAGTCGGCTCATCCTTGCCGCAGGACGCGGCCAATCGACGCCGTGAGGCCACCGCCTGATGCGCTCCTGCTTTCGTCGTCGATGCCGCGCAGCTGAGCTGAATAGCTCGAATCGCTGCGTCGGCCGCGGCTTGATGTTCTGCCATTCGAGCCATCTCAGTCGTCGTGTGATGCGTTACGCCGAAGCGGTCGAACTTCTCGGCGTTGCACTTCAACTGAAACCCATGGTCGCGCCTTAGCGTCAATGCTGGAAGCGACGTGCAAAGCTCCGCGCGCCTCTGATTCAGTTCCTTGGTCATCATGGCGTCTCCTTCCTATGGCCTCGCCAAACGATGGGATCGTCGCTCCACCGCTGGCCATCGGGCATCGGCGCGGAGTCGCATGCTCGGTCCGGGAATTCCCCGATCCCCCAGCTAACTACGGAGTGGCGACTCGGCGGCTGTTGCCCGGGGTCGAGCTGTTTCGGCGTGCAGCGGGCTTGAGCGGCTAGGCGAGCCGACGCACTCAAGCTTGCCGCAGCCGGCTACGGAGCCCGAAGGGGAGCTCGCATCCTCGACTGTGGACTTGTCGAAGGGCTCGACCGCGGAAAGGTCCTGCTAATCGACGTGATGCGGATGAGAGGACTTGAACCTCCACGGGGTTGCCCCCACACGGACCTGAACCGTGCGCGTCTACCAATTCCGCCACATCCGCGCGGACGAACAGTTTAGCCAGGCGGCGCGGGACCGATCGGTTCGCCCGGGCAGGCAGGTTCGTCCGCTCATCCAACGGGCTTAACAGTTTGGCCGTACCATTTTCAACCTGAAGAGGGGTCTCTTGATCTGCGGTCTGGCGAGTCTGGCGTTCGCCTCGTCGGCACATGCCGGGAATGTCGAGGTGCTCGTCACCTTGAAACAGCCTGCGCTGGCCGAGGTCTTCGCCCAGCGGAGCACGCTGGCTTACTCCTCGTTCGCGCGGCCACAGCGCCTGTTGCTCGGCGCGCCGGCCAGCAGGGACTACCTCGGGCGCCTCGATCGTGCTCAGCGTGTCGTGCAGGCGCGGATCCGCGCCTCGATTCCCAGCGCCGACGTTCGCTGGCGCTACGGCGTGGTCCTCAACGGCTTCGCGGTCGTCGTCCCCAGGAGCCGGGTGTCGACGATCGCCCGCATCACGGGGGTCGCCCACGTTTGGCCGAGCGTGACCTACCACACGCTGCTCGACAGGACGCCGGAGCTGATCAGTGCGCCCCAGGTCTGGGGGCCCACGCTCGCCAGCGCAGGACAGGGCATGAAGATCGCGATCGTCGACGACGGCATCGACCAGACGCATCCGTTCTTCGCGCCCACGGGTCTGTCATACCCCGCAGGCTTTCCGAAAGGTCAGACGGCCTATACGACACCGAAGGTGATCGTCGCGCGAGCCTTCGCGCCGGCGACGCCCGTATACCGCAATGCGCATCTGCCGTTCGATCCCGAGCTCTCCGATCACGGAACCCATGTGGCCGGGATCGCAGCCGGTGACAACAACACGGCGACGCGGACCGGCGTGCGTCTCTCCGGCATCGCGCCTCGTGCCTATCTCGGGAACTACAAGGCCCTCGGGATCCCGAGCCAGTTCGGTGCGAACGGCAATTCTCCCGAACTCGCCGCTGCGATCGAGGCTGCGGTCCGCGACGGCATGGACGTGATCAACCTCTCGCTCGGAGAAACGGAGATCGATCCGCGCCGTGACATCGTGGTCAATGCGCTCAATGCGGCGGCGGACGCCGGCGTTGTTGCGGCGGTTTCGGCAGGCAACGACTTCGATCAGTACGGCTACGGGACGATCACGTCACCGGCGAACGCGGCGAAGGTGATCTCGGTCGCCGCGTCGAGCGGTGGGCACGGCAGCCCCGACGTGGATTTCATCGCGAGCTTCTCCTCCGCCGGCCCGACGCCCTATTCGCTGATGTTCAAGCCGGACGTCACCGCCCCAGGCGAAGACGTCGCCTCAGCCGCGCCAGGCGGCAGCTACGTCGAGCTCAGCGGAACGAGCATGTCGGCACCGCACGTCGCGGGAGCGGCGGCCGTGCTGCGCCAGCGGCATCCGACCTGGACACCGGAAAACGTCAGGTCGGCACTGGCGCTGACGGGCGATCCAGTTCATAACGGCAGCACGTTCGAGGTCAACCCACTTCGTGAGGGCGGTGGCCGGATCGACCTCGTCAAGGCCGATCAGCCGCTCGTGTTCTCTCAGTCCGACCTCATTGACGTTCGGCCTACTCAAGCCCGGCGCACGCGCAACGCGCAACCTGACGCTGTCCGATGCGGGCGGCGGCGCCGGTAGCTGGAGCGTCGGGCTGAGCAATCGAGCCGCGCCGGTCTCGGCCCCCGCGCAGGTGACCGTGCCGGGCGTGCTCCCGGTGCGCGTGAACGTGCCGCGTGGAGCGCGCGAAGGCGACGTCACCGGCTTCGTCATCCTTACGCGTAACGGCGTCCGCCGGCGGATCGCGTTCTGGTTCCGGACCGAGCGGCCGAAACTCCGGCTCGATCGGCACACGTCCCTCACGAGAACAGGGAACTACGCCGGCAACACGTCCCGCGGCGCCTCCCGCGTCACGTCGTACCGCTACCCCGACGTCCTACCGGGCCACGCGCCGTTTCCCGTCCGCCTCACGGGTCGCGAAGTCGTGTATCGCGTGCAGATTCGTCGCCGGATCGCGAACTTCGGGGTGGCGGTCACGTCGCGCGATCGAGGCGTCAAGGTCGAGCCACGCGTGGTCAGGGCCGGCGACGAGAATCGGCTCGCCGGCTACACGGCGCTGCCGTACGACCAGAATCCCTACCGCGCGAGCTACGGCCGCCACCGGCTGGTTGCCGGCGTCGCTCTCCCCGGCCCGGGGACATACGACATCGTCTTCGACACGCCGGCGGGTGGCAGGACCGGCGGATTTCGATTCCGGTTCTGGCTCGGTGACGCGACTCCCCCGTCCGCGCGGGTTCTCGGGGTACATGGTCGCTTTCTCGAGCTGGCAGTGAGCGACGGCGGCTCCGGCGTCGATCCGGATTCGTTGCAAGCTCACATCGACGAAGACTTCGTGCCGGTCTCGTATGGCGCGGGACGGGTGCGAGTGCCGCTCTCGGGGATCTCCGCCGGCCGGCACGCGCTGACCTTCTCCGTCGCCGACTACCAGGAGACGAAGAACATGGAAAACGTTCCGCGCATCCTCCCCAACACGCGGACGCTGCGGACCTCGTTCGTCGTCCGCTAGCGCTTCCGGTCTGTCTCTTCGATCGTCGGCAGCTGGTCGAGGTCTCGCTCGACGCTCGCGGCGAACTCTTCAGTCTCGGTCCGGAGCAGCTTCAGCTGGCTCTTGCGCTGCGTGCGTTCGCGCCGCTGCCTTGCCTCGCTGCCGAACCGCGCCGAAACCCTCGGCCACTCAGCGCCGAGTACCGCCGCGACGGTGCCAATCAGCAGGGCGATCATCAACCAGCCCACAGGTTCATTCTACCCGCCGTCGGCCGGTGCCATGTTCGATGAGATTGTGGCTAAACCCGGGAGCGCCTCGAGCCGATACGGGGGGCATGACCGGGCAGCTCCTCGTCCCTTACATGGTCCTGTGGGCCGCACTCATGCGGGCACTGCTCGTGCGGGCCAGGATCGCGCCCCCGATGTGCGCGCGTTGCGGCCTCAAGCTCGAGCGCTCCCAGCTCGGCGAAGCTGTCTGCCGCTGCGGGCACTGAGGATCACTTCGCACGACACCCACTGCGGGCGTAAAGCGGCCGCACGGGCAAAGCCCGCCCGCCCTCTCGCTCGGCATCGCAAGCGACGCCGAGGCCTTGCGGGCACTAGTCGTTCCGATCTGAGGGCCCCGGCTACGATCTCTCCGTGAAGGAGATCCTCGAGGAGCTCGAGCGCTGGCGTGCGGCCGGGGACCGCATCGCGCTTGCCACCGTTGTCGCAACGCGCCGCTCCGCCCCGCGGCCCATCGGCTCGAAGCTCGCCGTCTCCGAAGGCGGAGAGCTCGCAGGCTCCGTCTCCGGCGGCTGCGTCGAGAGTGAGGTCGTCGAGGCGGCGCGCGAGGTGCTCGCCGGCGGCGAGCCCCGGCTGCTCATCTTCGGCATCTCCGACGACCTGGCACTCAGCGTTGGGCTTCCCTGTGGAGGCGAGATCGACGTCTGGGTGTCCGAGCCCGATCCTGAGCTCCTCGGCCGCCTCGCCGACGTCGCGCGTGAGGAACGCCGGGCAGTCGCATTCACGGACCTCGACGACGGAACCGAACGGCTCGTCCTCGACGGCGACGATCCGGTTGCGGACGACCTGATTCGAGGCGGCCACAGCAAGGTGGTCGAGCTGCACGGCAGACGGGTCTTCGCCGATGTCTTCGGGCCACCACCGCGACTGCTCGTCTACGGCGCCGTCGACACTGCCGACGCGCTCTGCGCCGCGGCACGCGGCCTGGGCTGGCACACGATCGTCGCGGATGCGCGCGGGCGCTTCGCGACCCCGGGGCGGCTCCCGAATGCGCACGAGGTGATCGTCGCGTGGCCGGAAGAGACGCTCGCGCAGGTGCAGCCTGATCACGCCACCGCGGTCGTCGTCCTCACGCACGACGACAAGTTCGACATTCCGATGCTCATCGGCACGTTGACGACCGACGCCTACTACATCGGCGCGCTCGGTTCGCGTCGCAATCAGGAGCGGCGCCGCGAACGCCTGCTCGAGGCGGGAGTAGACGAGTCGGCGCTCGACCGGATCTCCGGCCCGGCTGGTCTCGACATCGGGGCTCACACGCCGGCCGAGACCGCGCTCTCCATGCTTGCGGAGATCATGGCCGTGCGGGCCGGCCGCGACGGCGGGCGGCTCAGAGAGTCGTCCGGCCGCATTCACGCCGAAGTCGGCTGACGGGCCTGGGGCCGGGTCTCGCCGGCCGCGTAGATGCGCATCGGCAAGCCTGCGAGCGGCTCACCGCCGTCGGCGGTGACGAGCCAGGTGTCCTGCATGTAGAGACAGTCGTGTCCGTTGTCGGCGATGACATGCGGGTGCATCGAGAAGACCATGTTCTCGCGCAGCTCGGTCTCGATCGCTTCGCCGATCTTCGGATGCTCGATCATCGTCATCCCGATCGAGTGTCCGGTGACGTGACCGAGGTGGTAGCCGCGATCGGTGAAGCCTTTCGAGACGGCGCGGTGCACGTCATGGGAGGTCGCACCCGGCCTGAGAGCTGTCTTGGCCGCCTCGAAATACTGCTCGTAGGCTTCCAACATCCTGCTCACCTCGGCATTCGGCTTCCCGATCGACCGCGACACCTCGACCCAGTGGCCGCCCGGCCCGGCGATCTCGAGTGACGGGATGCAAAACCCGCCGAGCACCGTGCTCTTCCGGGCGATCGCGAACTCCGCGCCGACGAGGACCATGTTCATCGTCAGCCGGCCGCAGCCTTCCTCGACGAACAGGTCCTCCGCGGGAGCGAGAACCTCAGCCGCTGTCTTCCCCGGTGCGTACGCCTCGAGGAACGCCCAGAATCCCTCGGTGTTGATCCGCACCGAGTCGCGTACGGATTCGAGCTCGGCCTCGCTTTTCACTGCGCGCGCCAGATCGAACTCGACGTCGAACGGGACGAACTCGACCCGCACGTCCGTGCCCGCGAAATCGCGGACCGCCATCACGTAGTCCAGCCCGTAGACCCCGACCCGCTGTGCGGCCAACCGGTCGCCGAGGTACTGGCCGGGGCGCTCGGCGAAGACCTGGTCCTCGATCCACGACGTTCCGTGCTCGCCGACGTAGCGAGCTTCTGCCGGGAAGACGATCGTCGGCTCTCCTTCACGCGGCAGGATCACGTAGGCGTAGCGGTGGACGATCACGAAGCCGGACGTGTAGGTGACGGCGCCCTCGAACCCCGTGTACTCCGAACCGCAGACGACGACGGCGTCGAGCTGCTTTTCGGCCATCGCCACGCGGATGGCGCTGTAACGTCGTTCGATCTCGGCGGGGCTCACCACGATTGCTCCAAGCCTTTCACGAGCGACCAGATCGCGCGATTCAACGGCGTCGGAATCCCGTGCTCCTCGCCGAACCGGACGATCCCACCGTTGAGGTAGTCGATCTCGGTCGGACGGCGTGCCTCGACGTCCTGCAGCATGGACGCCTTGTGAGCGTAGGCGACCTCTGGCTTCGCCGCGTGGTCGATCAGATCTTCGGGATCGGCGTCGAGGACGATCCCCTGTGCCGACGCGACCGCCTTGCCCTCGTCGACGAGGCCGCTCACGAGCCGGCGCAGCCCGGGGTCCTCGCAGACTCGTCCGTGCGTCAGCCGCGTGAGCGCACCGATCGGGTTCGTCGCTGCATTGAAGATCACCTTCCGCCACTGGGGCCCGCGCGCATCCTCGACGGCCTTGGCAGGCATTCCGGCGCGGCTGCAGGCCTCGGCCAGCCGGGCGATCTCCTCGAATGGGGCCGGCCTGGGCTCGAACGGACCGAAGGTCGTGTCGCCCTTGACGTCCCATTGGACGTGGCCGGGCTCGAGGAGCTTGCCGGCCGGAAACGTCGTCCCACGGATCACCCGCTCGGTGTGTTTTGCAATTGCTTCCTCGTTGCCCAGGCCGTTCTGTACCGTCGCGACGCAACCATCCGCAAACGCAGCCGCTGTGGCCTCGATCGCCGCCGAGGTGTGCATCGCCTTGGTCGCGACGATCCCGAAGTCACAGGCCGGAAGCTCGCCGGGATCCGAGGTCGCCCTCGGCCGGCCCAGGGCCTCCCCCGCTCCGCTCAAACGCAGGCCGTCGCGATTGATCGCGTCGACGTGTTCGCGGTTGAGGTCGTACGCCCAGACCTCGACGTCGTCGAGCTGTGCGAGCGTTGCCGCGAAGAGCGAGCCGACGGCGCCGCACCCTACGACACAGACCCTCACGAGTACGACGCCTCGCGTGCCACTACGAGCCGATAGACGGCCGTGTGCAGGGGCACGTCGATCTCGCAGCGCGCCGCCTCGCGCACGAGCGCGCCGTTGATCAACTCGACTTCGGTCGGCCGACGCGCTTCCACGTCCTCGAGCATCGATGGATAGTGCGCGCTCCCTCGCTGAGTCGCCAACACGTTCATCTCCCAGGGATCGTCGTAGAGCTCCACTCCTGCCGCTGCGGCGACACGCTTCCCCTCGTCGACCAGGTCATGCACGAGGTGACCGAGATCCGACGGCGCTGCCTCGGCCGCGAAGTGGGCGTCGTGCGGGAGGCCGGTCAGAGCGGAGACGCCGTTCACCGTCGCATTGAAGACGAGCTTCGACCACTGAGCCGGCCGCAGGTCCGGGCAGTGCCTCCGCCTCGAGCCCAGCGTCGAGGAGGAGCCGCGCGATCTCCTGCACCCGCTCGTAGGACGAGCCCTCGTACGGACCGAGCCACGTCGGCGTGTCCAGGATGTACTCGACGTGGGTGTCGGAATGCTTCGTCCCGCTCATGAAGGTGACGGCGGAGACGAGTGGCCAGCCTCCCTGTGCTCGCACGATCTCCTCTGCCCCGAGCCCGTTCTGAACGGTCATGATCGTCGCGCCGGGGAACCGGCCGCGAAGCGATGCCGCCGCCCCTGTCACCCCCGTCGCCTTCGTCGCGATGATGCCGAGGTCGAACTCGGGAAGCTCGCTCGGTTCGGCGACCGCCGCGACCTGCGCGGTGAAGTCGTGCCGCCCGCTCACCCTCAGCCCATGCTCGTTCAGCGCCTGCGCGTGATCGTCCCGCCGCGTGAGTACCGAGACGTCCGCGACCTTCGCCAGATGAGCCGCGAGCAGGCTCCCGATCGCACCGGCACCGATGACGCAGACCCTCACGCGAACTTGGCACGGAGATACTCGAGGTACGGATCCGGATCGATCTCCGAGCCCGTGACCCGGCGCAGGAGCTCCGGCGGTGAATATCGGCTCCCGTGGCGATAGATCTGCTCGCGCAGCCATTCGCGGAGGACCGTGAACTCTCCGCGCGCGAACTGCTCTTCGAGGTCGCCGAGCTCGGACACCGCCCGCCGCCAGATCTGGACCGAGATCACGTTGCCGAGCTGATAGGTCGGGAAATACCCGAAGAGCCCCGCCGACCAGTGCATGTCCTGCAGCACGCCGTGCGCGTCGTCCGGTACGTCGACGCCGAGGTACTCGCGCATGCGCGCGTTCCAGACGTCGGGCAGGTCTTGCACCTCGACGGTTCCTGCAAGCAGCTCACGCTCGAGCTCGAACCTGAGGATGATGTGCAGCCCGTAGGTGACCTCGTCGGCGTCGCCGCGGATCAGGCCGGGGCGCACGGCGCTCACCGCCCGGACGAACGAGCTTTCGCCGATCCCTCCGAGCGCGTCGGGGAAGAGACCCTGGAGCTGCGGGTAGAACCAGCGCCAGAAGCCGGCACTTCGTCCGACGAGGTTCTCCCACGTCCGGCTCTGAGACTCGTGGATCGCGCTCGAGGTTCCCCCTCCGAGCGGTGTCCTCGCGAACGAGCGGTCGATGTCGAACTCGTACACGCCGTGGCCGAACTCGTGCATCGTCGAGAAGAGCGACGTGATGTCCCGCTCGTCGGTGTGTGTCGTCAACCGGATGTCTCCCGCCCCGGGCTTCGACGCGAATGGGTGCGGTGTCTCGTCGAGCCGCCATGAGCTGGGATCCCAGCCGAACGCCTCGAGCACCAGCCGTCCGGCCTCCTGTTGCGCAGCAACGGGAAACGGGCCCTTCAGATCCTCGACGACGTCGTCGCGATGACGCTCGACGAGCTCGACGAGCTCGCCCTTCAGCCGCCCGAAGACCTCCTCGACCTTCGCGGTCGTGAGCCCTTCCTCGTATTCGTCGAGCAGCGCGTCGTACGGCTCGTCGACCTCCGGGAAGCACGCGATGTATTGATGCTTCAGCTCCAGCTGCCGCTCGAGATGCGGCCGGAAGAGCGCGAAGTCGGAGGACTCCTTCGCGTCGTCCCACGCCGCGACGCCGACGCCGTTCGCCTGGGCCAGCTCGCCCGCGAGGTCCGACGGGATCCGTCGCGCGCGGTCCCACTCGCGGCGGGTGACGCGAACGAGCGCTCCGTCCGCCGAGTCGGGATCCTCGTCGGCGGCGAGCCGCTCGAGAAGCTCACCCACCTCGTCGGTGACGAAGCGCTGGTGCGAAAACTCCGCGAGGGTCGCGGCCACATCAGCGCGCGCGTTGGCTCCCCCGCGAGGCATCGAGACACGCGCATCCCAATCGAGGATCTGCTCCGCGTGTCCGAGGTCGGCGAGCTCGGCGAGGATTTCCTTCAGCCGCTCGAGCGGCGACTGGGCCGGCGCCGTGGCGCTCAAACCGCCTGCGGCGCGAGCTTCTCGCGGAGGTAACGCACGTACGGCTTCGCGTCGATCGGGCTGCCCGTGACGCGCTCGATCGTCTCCTGCGGCGTGAACTTCCGGCCCATGCGATAGAGGTGGTCGCGCAACCACTCACGCACCTCACCGAACTCGCCGCGTTCGAAGCGCTCGTCGACATCGCCGAGCTCCTCTTTCAGGCGCTCCCAGATCTGGACGGAGATGACGTTGCCGAGCGAGTACGTCGGGAAGTACCCGAAGCCGCCGCCGGCCCAGTGCATGTCCTGCAGCACGCCGCGTGCGTCATCGGGAACCTCGACGCCGAGGTACTCCTCCATGCGAGCGTTCCAGGCTCCGGGCAGGTCGCGCACGGCCAGTCGCTCCTCGATCAGCTCCTGTTCGAGCTCGAAGCGGAGGATGATGTGCAGGTTGTAGGTGACCTCGTCCGCATCGATCCTGATCAGGGACGGGTGCACCTTGTTGACCGCGCGATAGAAAGCCTCCTCGTCGACCGAGCGGAGCTGACCGGGGAATGCCTCCTGCAGGCGCGGGTAGAAGAAACGCCAGAACGAGCGGCTCCGGCCGACGAGGTTCTCCCACGTCCGGCTCTGGGACTCGTGCAGACCGAGCGAGACACCCGAGCCGAGCGGCGTCCCCGCGATCGACTCGTCCACGCCCCACTCGTAGACGCCGTGCCCGAACTCGTGCATCGTCGCGAAGAGCGAGCTCAGGTCGTCCGGGCGGAAGTTCGTCGTGAGCCTGATGTCCCCGTGTCCGGGGCTGGTCATGAACGGATGCTGGGTCTGGTCGATCCGCCATTCGTCGTCCGTGTAGCCGAAGCGGCGCAACACCTCGAGGCTGAACGCCCGCTGCTCACCCTGGTCGAAGGCCTGGTGGAGGAAGGAGTCGTCGACCTCGCCGGCAGCGCCGATCTCCTGGATCAGCGGCACGAGCTCCTCCTTCAGCTCGTCGAAGATCTGCCGGACGTCGGCGGTCTTCATGTTCGGCTCGTAGTTGTCGAGGAGCACGTCGTAGGTCTCGTCGGCCGGGTCGAAGCATTCGATGTAGCGGTGGCGCAGCTCGAGGTTGGTCTCGAGGTACGGACGCAGCGCGTCGAAGTTGGACTCTTCCTTCGCAGGCCCCCAGGCCGACAGTGCAACCGCAGACGCCCTGTTCAGGTCACCGACCAGCTCGGGGGGAACACGCGTCGCTTTCTCCCAGTCGCGGCGCGTCACGCGGATGAGACTGGCCTCGAACGAGTCGTAGTCCGAGCTCTCTTCCAGACCGCGCAGCTCTTCGAGGAGCCGGCCGATGTCCGCATTGACGAAGCGCTCCTGCGCGAGGGTGCTGACGGTGCCGATCGCCTCCGCCCTGGCGGCCGCGCCTCCCGGCGGCATCATCACCCGCTGGTCCCAGAACAGCAGCGTCGCCGCCTTCGTGAGGTCGGTCACCTCGGCGAGGCGCTGTTGCAGCTCTGCGAACCTGGGATCGGTCATCGAGCGAACTTTGTCAGAAGGCGCCGGGGCCGGGCCAGCTTGACCGAAAACTCACGTCCGCCGGTGAGCCCGGTCGGCCGCAGG
>CAWHXK010000080.1:0-23594 GCA_963833255.1 uncultured Actinomycetes bacterium | reverse complement strand
GCGTGAGTCCAGGGCGCCGGGCCGCTCTTTCGAACGCGCGCAGTGGCCGGCCTCGCAGGTAGTGGTCGAGAAACGCGACCGTTGTCCGTTCGACAATAGTGAGCTGTGGTTCCTGGACCGTGTAGGGCGCACGGTGTGATGCTCCGAGCAGCCAGAGCAGGAACTTCGGACGGTGTGCGCGGACGAAGTACGCCGCTGTCGTCCCCGGCGCATTGATCGGGTCGGCCGTTCCCTGCACAGCGAGAAGCGGCGGTCCTCTCGGCGGGAATGGCCCCATCCCGGCAAGCGCTGCGCCCGACAGCACGATCGCCGTGCGCACGCGTGAGTCGCGGAAGCGTCGGTCGTATGCGGTGGCGAGTGCGGTCACTGCGCCGTCGGAGTGGCCGGCGACCGCGATGCGAGCAGGATCGATCCTTCCCGTGAGGGCGGCATTGGCGCGGGCGTTCAAGGCGAGCAATCTCGTGACCACGAAGCTGACGTCGCGGGGCTCGTTGACGAGGTCGGACTCGTCGGGTCCGCCCGGGGCGTTCGCATCCTCCAGTGGGAACACGGGTGCGGCGACCACGTAGCCCGCTCGTGTCCACGCGCGCAGGAGGCGGCTGTAGGTTCCCGGCGTGAGCGCAAACCCGTGCGCGAAGACAATCAGCGGATGCGGACCTCGGGTCGCCGGGTAACGAACGACGGTCGTCAGTGGACGAGAGACGTGCCTGCCGTCCGGCAGTCGGATCGTGCGCGATGTGTCGACAAATCGAAATGTCCGAACTCGTAACGCAGGGGCTGTGCCCGCGCCGGATGCGCACACGACCGCGGCGCATGCACACAACACGAACGCCCGCGCCGCGGTCATTTGAACGGGACCGTGATCGGGCCCGTCAGTCTGCGGTAGACGGCAAAGAAGTCGCGGTCGTCGGGAACGAGATAGCGCGTCGCTGGTTGCATGACGTTTGGGACGACCTTGACCGGAAGTAGCCCGTTCAGGTGGCGGTAGGTGATGAGCGTCGGCCACTCGGGGTTGATGTCGAACTGCATCGCCCGGACGGCGCCGGCGCATTGCAGGATTTTCGCCAGCGTGGTCACGGTCTGGTCGTTAGCCGCGGCGTAGAGCAGGTTGCCCCGCCGGTCGATGCCAACGCCCGTCCGCCAGACGCGGACGGCATTGCCGAGCGTCAGTCCCCACTGCGAGCTGTCGTTCAGCGCCGGGCTGAGCTTTCCGCCCTCGATGATCAGCGGCAAGCTTTGGCGGGCGAACACGATCTGGGGTCCGGCGTTCGGGCCTCCCCTCCAGGTCGTGACGTCGACACGGCCGTTGCGGTAGCCGACCAGCGTCGCGAGGCCGTCCCGGAGCGGCTCGTAGCTGCGGCCGTTGATCGACGAGCCGTTGTGTCCGTCGATGTACGTGAAGCCGCTGTTGAAGGCGGCGAAGAGGCGCCAGCGCTGGCCATACGGAACCGACATCGGCCCTCGCACCGGTGCAGTCGGCGGCTCGTAGCGGCCCGGATAGAACGCGAGCGCCGTCCGCTTGTGGTCGAACCACGCGACGTACGCCACGATGCGCGGATAGTCCAACTCCGTCCGAAACGTGGTGACGAGGACGGGCGGGCGTCCGTCGACAAGCGGGCCGGTCGGCTTCCAGGTCCCTTCGCCCGCCAAGGGCCGTGCGAAGACCGGCTTGATCGCACGCGGCCAAGCCGTCGCGGCATGCGCCGCGCGGCCGACGGTGGGCAGGCTCTTGAGTTCACGGCCGCCCTTCTTCGGCGCCTTCCAACCGTAGTAGATGCGCTCGCCCTCATCCACCAGCCAGTTGCCATGGTGGGTTCTGAGCCACTCGACGCTCCGCACCCCCAGGGGCAGGCTCGACGGCTGCAGCATCGTCGCCGTATACGAGTAGAAGACCGGCGAGAGCAACGCGAGAAGTGCGATGGCAAGCACCCAGAGCCTCCGACGTCGCCGCCGCCGGCTCGCTGCCGCTCGACGCCGCTCCCGCCGGATCGCGAGCGTCGTCTCCAGCTCGGACACGGGCGACGATTCGCCCGTAGGCGGCGCAGCCTTCACACCGCCGCCGCGACGAGCCTCCCAACCGCGGCACAGTCGCTCACGATTCTTCCGATGCTAAGAGCCGCACGTGAGAGGACCCTGAGAACGCCGTAGCGACCGGCCCCCGGTCGCCGAGTCATTCTCGAACTCGACTACGGGAAAGAACCTCTGCCTAGAGAGACGCTCAGAAGCAGTTAGGCCGGAAGGTCGACTGTCGCCGTCGCTAAGGCGTTCTTCGCCTGACCGTCGCAGCGGCGAGCACCGCGCGCGCATAACGCGCCACGGCCGCAGGTGCGGCCGCGCCCGCCGGGAGCTCTGCCGCGAACGCCGTTGTTCCCGGAAGCGCATGGTTCTGCCAGTCGATGGCGCTTCCGGCGAGCGGTGGCAGCCGGTGGTACGGGAGCCCCGAGACCTCGGCGAAGCGGCGCTCAACGCGCAGATTCCCGCCGGAGGCCCAGACGAGATCCAGGTGCTGGTGGAACCACACGGATACGGATGGATGCGTGCGCAGGATCAGCGAGTGCGCGATCCGCGCCTCCACTTCCGAGAGCGGACGCCGGCCGGAGTAGTAGACGCCGCCCAGTCGGCGCCAGCGATAGGGAAAGTTGCGGTTCAGATCAACGCCGTGCGCGTTCCCGCGCGTCTTGTGTGCACGGCCGTCGGGATTCAGCACCGGCACGATCCAGAGGTCGAGCCCGGCGGGCGGGTTGTGCAGGAGATACCGTGCGACGGCAATCCCTGCGGGCTCGTTGCCGTGAATGCAGCCCACGACGAGGACGGGGATGCCTGCCGGATCGCCGACTTCGTACGCGACGATCGGCCGGCCCTGCACCGAGCGGCCGAGCAGCCCGCCGTGCGCCGGCGCGGACGCCGGGACGGCCACGATCAGCGCGGCAGCGAGAGCAGCCTTGCGGCGCTGGCGGCGCCGGCCCTCGGGAGGAGCGTCACATATGCCTGCGTTCCCGACAGCGCCGTCGTCCACAGCCGCCACTTTGCCGTACGCGGCGGCACGTTTCGCGTGTGGCTGCTGTACTCGGGCTCGTGTCCTGCGTCGTGCACGGACGGCGCCGTCAGTCGATACACGGCGCGATCGTGTGCCCCCTCGTCGAGGGGGCCGAGCTCGACGAGCTGTGCCCGGCTCGTCTGCCTGTCGTAGAGCAGCTCGCCGCCTAGGAGCGACGGATTCGTCAGCAGGCTGGTCTTCGACTTTCGCACGGTGCGGCGCTTCGCCGTCGCAAGGTCGAACGCGACGATCGTGCTCAGACGCGGCGTCGCGACGTGGTACACGACCAGGTCACCGTCGAGCGCGGGGCGCCCGAGCTGCTCCGGAGACTTCGTCGTCGCGACGCGCACGACAGTCTGTGGATCGGCGATGGAGCGAGCGTCGAGCGCGTTGCCTGCGCGCGTGACGAGCCACGTGTCCGAAACGGCGACGGCTGTAACGCCTGGGACTGCGAAATCGAGGACGGCCGAAAGGTCGGCGATTCGCGCAACACGGACGGTCTCGCCGTCACGCCACGCGATCAGCGAGCCGCCGACTGCGGCGTGTGCCGGCACGCTCCTCGTTTCGGCCGTCCCTTCGTCGCGTGCAACGCCGCCGGTCGGCGACGTCCAGACGACCGTGGTGCCGGACACGCTCGGATTTGTCCCGAGTCCGAGAGTCGTCGCGCCGCCCGCGTCGCCCACGAGCGCCGAGGCCGCGACCACGACAAGGCAGGCGGCCGCGAGACGTCGGACCACCGACAGGACCCTGGGCCGCTGCGCCATCGCGTCGACCACGCTGCGACCGGCACGATAGTGCGCGACCGGCGCGAGCACGCAGATCGGAAGCGCGCGGCCGGCGCCGAACGCGAGCCCGACCAGCGCGCCCGTCTGGGGCGACGCGACGAAGAACGCGATTCCGGCGAGCGCCCACAGCGCGACGGCGTAGACGAACGTCGTGAAGCCGAGCCCTAGCAGAACGCCATACAGCAACGTGGCGACCGGGAGGGGCAGCACGCGGCGCCAGTGCTCCGGCACCTGGCGGCGGATCTGCGGAACGATCGGCAGGCCCCGAACGTCCGCGATCGCGGCCGCGACGCCAAAAACGGGAACGAGCACGAGCCCGCGAGCGCCCGCGAAGCTCCCCAGCACGGCGAGCGCGCCGAAAGTCGCCGTCCCGCCGGCGAAGGCTCCGAGCGCAAAAGTCACGCAGCAGAGCCATACGCGCCGGCGCGGCCCGTTGATCGTCTCGATCATCGAGAGCCCGCACGGCGACCAGGTTCCGGCGATGCCCGTGACGAACGCCGCGACGACGAGCGCCGGCGTCAGCATGGGATCTTCGTGTCGTAGTACATGACGCAGTACACGCGCCGCCCCGCGTAGCAGTAGCCGGTGAGCGCGGCGTCGCCGTTGATCCGCCGGACGGTCCGCGCGCAGCAGTCGACGAGTTTGCGCACATGGCCGCCGCAGCAGCGATACCAGGCACCGTCGATGTGGGTGGTCCGTGCCAGCCGCGCCGCGACGACGTCCTGGCAGACACGACTGCGCGGCGCCGGGGGCAGTGGCAGGCCGTCTGGGTCCAGGAGCGGCGCACCGTGCGCGTCGACTGGCTGCCCCGCAGCGTTGGTCGGCCGCCCGAGGTCGTCGATCGGGTGACCGTCGGCGGCGCGAAGCGGGAAGCCGTGGGCGTCGATACGGGGCAATCCCGTCGGATGCGGGCAGGAATCGGTCGTGTAGATGTGGCCACAGAAGTGGAACGCGTCGGCCTCGCCCGGCTTGACAAGCGCTGCGACAGCCCCGCCGCCCGCAAGGAGCGCGAGCAGCCGCGACGTGCGCGCGAGGAAGCCGCGGCGGGACGTCGACAGCGCCAGGCTCTCGCCGATGGCCCCTGCGTCAGGCAGCCGCGGCAACAATCGCCTCGAGCTGACCGTGGGTGTTGAACGTCCCTTTCGCCCGTACCTCTCCGAACGCGTCGACGACCACCGCATACGGGCTGCCGGGAACATTGAGGCGGCGCCAGATGTCGGCGTCGCGCACCTCGTCGAAGACGAGGAGCGCGATAGCCGGATCCCTTCCGAACGCGGCGAACGACGGTTGCAGAGCTCGGCAGAGCCGGCAGCCTTCGGACGAGAAGACGGCGAGCGTCATCCGCGCCTCGTGCAGGCGTCCGAGCTCGACCTGCGACCCGAGTAGCGGCCCTTCCCCAGCGATGTCGAGCGCGAGCTCCGGCGCCAGCCGCAGACGCAACAGCCCGACCTCGCGAGCCAAGGCGAGCACGGCGACCGCGAGCGCCGCGATGCAAGCGAACGCGGCCGCGAGGGCGAGGACGAGCCAACCCGTGGTGCCCGGCGCGCCGCCAGGCAGAAACGGGACGGCGAGGAAAGCCGCAGCGAGCGCAACGTCGCGAACCAGGCCGCCGGGCCCAACCCGCGAGCGCACGCCGAAACACCCGCAGCGCGCGCCACGCTTCCCGCGCAGAAGCGCAACGGATGACGAGAGGGCGAACACGATGAGCAACACCGCACCCGCGTACGCCGTCGCGGAAACGCCGGCGAGGAGAGCGGTCGCGATCGCGACCTCGAGCGCGACGACGGCTACCGTCGCCGGCCGCCGCAAAGACGCCGGCACGCCGTAGGTCTCGAGCGCCGAAGCGCTCTCGGAAAAGGCCCCAAGCTTGAGGGCGGCCGCGACGAACAGGACGGCGGCGAGAGCGATGGTCGCGACGAGCGCCAAGCGCAGCATGATCGCAACGCCTGCGCAAGCCTGCAACCGGAACGTCAGAGTCGCCCCCTTCGGTCAGACCCCGTCAAGGCCGGAGTCAGGAACGCAGTTGGACGCAGGACGGATGTGGAGGCGCTCCGGCTTGGGGCGCGTCCGCTGCGTGCGCACCGACAACGCGTGGAGAGCTAGCCCGAGTTGGACATGTCCAGCTGTCCGCGCCTGCGTTTGGTAGAACGAAGGTAGAACGGTCGAGACGCGCGCGGTGCGCCTTTTGGGAAAAGGGCGGCCGTTCCAGCCGCTTTGTGAGTGGAGCTAGCCGGGCTCGCACCGGCGACCTCCTGGGTGCGATAAATGCGCCCCGGTTGCGGTTTCACCTAGCCGCCGTTTCCACGGTTTCAAGCCAAACGATGCTGTTCGCGCAACCGGCTGAAACCAGGTGCGTCTTCCAAACTGTTTCCATCCGGGCTCGATCTAGCGTCCCCCTCGAGGCTGGCAGTCGCGGGGGCTCAACCACTCGGCGCCGGGATGTTCGTCCCCCGCGCCGGACCCGCTTGCGCAGGGGTGTTCTTGTTTACCTTCGCTGCCCTTGGGTGACAATCCGTGTGGGGCGGGCCTGCGGCCTCTGCGGCGTTAGTGACAATGTCTCTCCCCTGTCGCTTGCGCTTGCGATTGTGAGGACGACGGAGGGAGAGTTCTTTTTCGCTCTCCCCGCTCGCCCCTTCTGCGCGTCCCCCGGGGCGCAAGGTCCGGGGTTGAGTCGCATCTACTTACCGGAGTCCGGGCCTGCTCGTCGCACAAGGACTGACGGCCTTGCTGGGGAGAAGGGCGGCCGGGCTCGGACTCCAAGGCCCTTCGACGTGGCCGCCTTGTACGCTCTGACCCTGCCGTAGCCCCAGCGGTCGAATCGATGACCAGCCAGGGCACCGCACACGGCCGCTTCCAACGCGCCATCCATCGCCGTCACGTTCAGGCCGCAGAGATGGCCGCACAAGAGATGGGCGGACTGTCACTCGCCGACGCGCCCGCTCGAGCCTCCCAACCTCGATCCGTTGACCTAGGCGTCAGGCGTAGCCGCTTTACAAAAATCCGGTGCGTCTATCGAGCCGCACGTTCAAGGCCGAGCCGACGCAGCGAGCGTTCGAGCTCGGGTACACGTGACCGGATGCGCTCGAAGTCCTGACCAGAGAGGGAGAGAAGCCGCATTGGTGTCCGGGCCACGATGCTGGCCGTCCGCTGTCCCGTCAGGAGGAGTGCGATCTCCCCGAACGTGTCGCCGGGGCCGAGGGCCCGGCTGGCCTCGCCAAGGTCGGTCAGGACGTCGGCCTCTCCCTGTTCGATGAAGTAGATAGCGGTTCCGTAGTCGTCGAGCGTGATCACCCTGGCGCCTGCTTCGACCTCGACCTCGCTCATCACGCCCGCGAGCTCGTTGAGCTCTGGTGCAGGCAGATCGGCGAAGACCGAAAATGCTGCGATCCGACTCTTATCCACGCTCGCAGATCGTGCCACAGATGGGCCGTTGAGGCCGGTAGCCGGTCCATAGTCGGCCGTAGAGCCGTCGTCCCAGCGGCCATCAAAACGATGACCAGCCAAGGGGCAGCACACGGCCGCTTTCAACGCGCCATCCATCGCCGCCACGTCCAGGCCGCGGAGATGGCCGCCCGGGAGATGGGCGGACTGTCACTCGCGGACGCGCTCTCGCTGTGCGAACTGCTGGCGAACGCGGATCCGGCACGCTACGAACGCGCAGCGCTGCGGTGGCTCCAGCGGTTCATCGACGAGCGGTTGCCGTCGCCCACCGAGGTTTCGCTCGCTGCCTCAGCCCTCGCCGAGCTTCGGCACGGCCACCGAAATATTGGTCTTCAGACGCTGAAGCAATTGCTGCGCCGCGGGTAGGCGGCCAGCCTCAGTGAAAGTGACGAAAAGGCCAGTCTTGCCCCGCGCACCGCCGGTAAACGAGCCCCCTCGCTCACGCGAAATCGGCAAGGCCGGCACACCCTCTTCGTACCCAAAACCTGCTCGCAGCAAGCGCAAAGTCTCACCGGAAGCTGCAAAACATCCGCAAAGTGCGGACGGTGCTCTGAGGGGGCTCGAGCACCAGACACGACGAAAAAGCCACGGTGTTCGCGGAGCATCCGCCCGCGCACCCCACGCTACTGCGTCTTGTCCTCAAACACGGAAGACAGGTACGCGGAAAGCGCTCGTAGCGGGAAAGACGGCGCTCAGCGTTTCGGTGTTGCGCTGGCGACCGCTCCCGGTGTCGTTGCGAACGTCGCGCATTTTTGTGCCGGCGTTTCCTTTCGCGGTAAACACGGAGCTTCGGCACAGTCACCGAAACACCGGCATCGACAGATTGAAGCGCTTGCTACACCGCAGTTAGCGGAATAGCGTTACCCGCGATGCGCCTGTACGCGCTCAACGCAGACGCCCCGCCGGTTAGGGCAGGGCGTCAGCAGCGATGGAAACGAACCACGAGTCACAAGGACACACGACTCACGCATCACCGTAATGGAACGAGAGGACGTTGTTCTGGAAACACGTCGAGCCGAAGTCGTTTCCACAATCTGTTTCCAACCTGACCGTTCAGCATGAAACGCAGAAGCCAGCGAGGCGAGAAACGGCTTGCTTGCGACGGGTTTTGGAGTGGAGCTAGCCGGGCTCGAACCGGCGACCTCCTGGGTGCGATAACGACGAAACGAGGTATGTGCCGGCGCGTCAGGCTTGTTCAAGCGCTTTGACGCGCTGTCGGTTCTGCTGGGTTCTCTCAGTTTGGTAGCACGGTTGGTAGCACGGGTCGCAACGTCGCCCAGGTACGAAGAGGAGTCGGGCGAGAGCACGCTCGCGCAGGCGAACGTCGCGGCTGGCGGCCTAGGCCTGTCACGAAAGTCTCATCTAACGCGCATTCCGGCGACGAAGCCAACGTTCGGCGCGTGCACGTTGAGCACGCGGATTGGCTGCTCGCCGGCCATTCGGAAAGCGTGTTCGACGCCAGGCGGCGCGGAGAAGAATGACCCTGGGCCACCGTGGCGCCACTCCCCGTTCACAAGGAACTCAACCTCGCCTTCGAGCACGTAGAACGAGTCGGTGTGGTCGTCGTGGACGTGGGGATCGACACCCTCCCAGCCGGACTCAAAGACAGACTCGACCACCTCAAGGTCGGGGAGTTCGCCGAGCAGCCGGAACGACCGGTCCTCCCGCTCGAGCCGTTCGCCTTCGTCCGGCGCTGCAAAGAACGCCTCCACGGCGGGATCATCTCCGACGTCGTGGCACATGCGCAACCGCGTCCGTCAACCCTCGGCCTGCTTGATGAAACCGAAGAGCCCGAGAGAACGGCCGTCCGGTTCCAGTACGCGCCAGCGTCCTCGTCCTAAGACGCCTCAGGCGTCATCCCTGAACGGTCGCGCAGCCCAAGCCCGCTTTCCCGGAAGCGCCGAGTCACGGTTGCGCTGTCCGGACGATGGGAGGGGCGCACGGAGCGTCCCCTCCCATCGGAGTTGGCGTTACCAGCCTGATCCGTTTCCGGAGCGACCGGATGCGGGCGCGTTCGGTTCGATCGACTGGCCGTTCGGCGCGATGGCGTCCCACGCGGCGCCGAAGTCCGTGAGGCCTTCGCCCGTCGTCTGTCCGGCCTTCGTGTCGCCGACGAACGTGTAGAGCGGGTGCCCGGCGTAGGTGACCTGCCGTCGACCGTCCGCACGCCTGGTCCTTCCGAGCAAGGACGCGCGGACGCCGGCGCCCGCGCGGGGCTTAGCGGCACTTACGATCGCCGGCCAGTACGCGGCGCAGGCGCCGTTGCACAAACTCATTCCCTTCTTGTCCTTCTCGAACAGATAGAGCGTGTGTCCCCGGGCATCGACGAGGACTTTGCCGAGCGCAGTCTTGTGGACCGAGACGAGCGCCCCTTTCGGGGCCTTCTGAGCGGCCGCAGACGATGTGCCGCCCAGGATCGCAGCTACGAGTGTTGCCGCGGCCAACACGACTGCGGCGGTCAACGCTTGAATCTTGTTCATGCTGACTCCTTATGTTGTCGAGAATGCGAAGCGTCTTGCATCTCGGGCTTTGCACTTATCTCTCGCCAATACGGAGTAGCGGCTTGGCTCGGACGTACGGTTAACACCACTCATCGGGTTCGGATTCACGCGGACGCGACTGAGATCGAGGATTCTCGCCACGGCGCCCTCGGTTCCGACGCACCCGCAAAGGCAATTCCTGGTCTGTACGTCGTGCCGCTACGAGCCCCGGCACCCGTCCGGCACCACCTCGCACATACGGCACTGTTCGAAGATTCCGCACCGCCCAACCAGAACCATGCGAATTCGGCGTGCGCCGAAAAGTCGGTAACGCAGTGACGTTGCCTCAAATGCATACAGAGGCCGTTAGGTTGGGCGCAGGGATGGGTGAGTCTGCCTTGCTCCGGAGGGCCGGCTTGTGCCCCCGCCTCAGAGGGGCCAAGCGGAGCGACAGTCGAGGCCGCAGGCGGCTCTCCCCAAATCCGCCAAGGCGGCCGCTCCGCCGCCCAAAGCGCCCGCACTCGCGCAGGCTTGCGTAAGAGAAGGCCGCGTTCCCCCCGATCCCCTGCGTTGGGTAGGACGCACAACAATGGTGCGCCTGTCCTAAAACTAGGTCAAGGCCTCTTTTCGGAAATTGCGACATTTACCATCGAGTCAGGCCCCACGACCCCTCGGTGCCTTGCTCGATTCGTCGCTGCTGTATCGAGGGACGGTGCTCCCGGAACGACGCGGACACACATGAGCCGAACGCAAATCGATGTATGGCAATATCCAGGGCGAAGAGCGGCAGAGATTCGGTATGCGCACTGCGGCAAAACGGCTTCATCCGAGCCGGTTCGACCCTGGTCGTGTGACTGTTCGCTGACGCTCTGGGATGCCGTCGGTGGTGTTACGGCGCCACCGACGGCATAAATAGGCTAATCCCAGACTCGCCACGCTTGACCCCTAAATACCGCGGACGAGCGCTAGGAATCCGCCGCCGAAGGTGGAATCCTGTGCGCGGCCCAGGGAAACGGAGGCTGCCCAACTACTCCCCAGTCGGGCGGCGACCGGAGATCGCGGCGCAGGCCGTAAGCGCCGCGCCCTGGGCCTCGTTCTTCCGGTCTACTTACGACTCTTGGGGGTGTGGTGCGCTCGACCTTCTATCCAAGTCCACCCGGCCCCCCGCGTCGCCACCTGGGCCGCTGCGTCTGTTGTAACAAGCGCGATTCAGACTGACGGAGCGGCACAGGAGTCGAACCTGCCTAGCGTCGGGCGCAGACACACACAGGCGCACGGAGACGCATCGCTCCAGGCGTTCAAACCGTCGAGGTGTGCTCCGTGACGCAGTGGTGAGCGGGGCTACTCGCCACAAACTCACCACGCCGTTACGAGTCGCTGACCGCGATCAAGGCGGTGTGCCCGCGAAAACCACAATTGCTAGCCGCGACCACGACGAACACGAACGCGCTGCATACGCTTAGAGAAGGCTGCTGACGTTGTGGTCGAGGAGCGCGGTCGTAAGGCGTCCGTTCTCGATCGTGGCGTCCTGAAGGGCTCGTTCGCGTTCGCTCAAGTCGCTCGGGTCGAGGTTCGCGATTCCGATGATCGTTCCCGCAAGCAGGGCGAGGAGAGCGCACCGGAGGTCGAGCCGAGCGCCCTCGACGGCGTAACCGCGGATGCCGTGCTCAGCGAGGAGAGCCACGTAGCGGTCGAGCAGCGTATCTTCGGCGGTGCGGCGATCCTCCGGGCTCAGCGACCCGAACAGGAACAGCGCGAGGTCTCGCGTCGGCGGGCCCTCGGATACTGTCTGCCAATCCAGGACTGCGACGGCGCGACCCCGTGCGTTGAAGATGACGTTGTCTAGGTGAAGGTCGCCGTGCGTGAGCGTGTGCGGCCCGTCGCTTAGCTTCATGATGATGTCGGCGAGGCGTGAACGAAGTCGCTCCACGATGCTGCGGAACTGGGCGGGGAGGCGGTCGCCGTAGCGGTCGAGGAAGATGTCGACGTGGCTGTTGTATCGCTCCTCGCGGGCCTTTGGGCTGATTCTTTCAGGTGGAAAAGCACGTATGTGTACGTGCCCTCCCCACCACCGCGCATGAAAGGGCGCAAGCTCGTCAATCACAGCTGCAGCCGCCTCGATCGAGCAACCATCCAGGACATCTCCCTGACGGCCGTCGGAGAGATCTTCAAGTAGCAGAACGACCCGCCTGAGAGTTTCGTCAGCGGCGGAGTAGTACAGGCGTGGCGCGAACGTGGGGCTGATCACGCGATAGAACCGTTCTTCGCTGAGGCAGCGCTGGTAATACCGTTGCGCGAGCGCTGGCTCGCGGTCTTGGCGTGCCCGGTACCCCGAGCGATCATCGCTCTCGGCCATCGGCAGTTTCGCGATGATGGACGAAGGTGCGACACCGGCGGCCCGGTCGTAGTGAAGGCGGAGGCGGCCGACTAGGCCCGTGAAGCCGTAGCCTTGACCGACTCGTTCCCACTCGGCGCTTCTGACGGCAGCGTCTCGGACGACGCCCGTCTCGGCCAGCGCGGCCGTCAGCCACGTCGGCGTCAACTCGGCTGGCGTGTTCGGAACCTGAAGGCGCATCATCGGTCTCGCATGATGGCCGAAGCACCGTGCGTGATTCCTTTGCTCACGTCCGCGCAGGCCCGCCCGGCTGCGCTACGAGCTGGCGGGCTGCTGTAGGTCTGTGTCGGGCTTCTCGTCGGCGAGTTCGCGCTCACGCTCAGCCCGCCACGTCTTGTACTGGGCGTAGCTCTCGTCGGTCGGCCTGACCGGGAAGCCGATCATGAGCCTGCCGGAACCGTAGATCCTCTCCAGGTCTTCCTCTGTTGCCGTGACCACCCGAGAGTGCTCGCTCATCAGCTCTCGTCCTCGTCGTCGCCGTCGTCCGCCTGCGGCGCCACCTCATCCTCGGCAGGCTCGGGCGGATCGTTCCTGAAGACGAACGAAGGCCCCGCCGAGAACATCGGATGATCCGGCGACACTACTCCCAAGGTGCGCGTCATCCCGCCGGGTGTCGGTGTCGAGTGCTCGCTCACTCGCCCTCTTCCTCGGCGGGCGGCACTGAAGTCAGCCGCACCGTTCGCCCCGGTGCGTTCGGTGAGACGAATTCCACTTCGTCGTCCAGCTCGTGCGCCTGCTGCGCCTGCATCTCCTCGATCGAGAGCCTCGGCCCCGCGAAGATCATGAACTCCTGCTCGGTCTCCTTCTCGCTCACCCAACCCTTCTATCAGCGCACGGAGACGGGCACACCACGTGTTCGGGGGGTTCGCGCTCTGCCGAGGGCGCGGCCAAGCGTTCAAGGCGGGTTACGGCGGCGCCGATCAAAGAGCGTGGCCCGCACAAGAGCACTGAAGCTCGCGCTCTTCACGGCAGCGATGATCGCCGCCGCGCTGGGGTCGCTGCCGCTGGTCGCGCTCGTCGGCGCGGCGGCGGCGTTGGTCACGGCACACAGTCGCGTCAAGCGCCGGGCGGCGAAAGCAGGCCTTTGGGCTGCGGCCGGGTCACTCGTCTGGGTCGCGCTCGTGGGCGCCTTGCATGCCGGTCAGGGCTGGGCTTTGGTCGGCCCAGTCCTCGCGGGAGCGATCGCAACCGTGCTCAGCCGTCCGAGAAAGCGACGCCGCCGAGACCCGTGGCCGTTGGGGCCGCCCGGGGAGGACGCGGGCTGAAGCGAACAGCAACGAAGGGGCAGACCTCGCACGAACGACGCGGACACGGCTGTCACACTCCGAGCAGTGAACCGCTGGTCGTTCCTTACCGTGCTCGTGGTCGTGGCCGGAGCGGTCGGGGCCTTCGCGATAGTGCAAGCCCCATGTGACTGAATCCACGCGGCCATGTCACTTGACAGCCGTGCGGCCAGTGACGCAACGCTACCCCGGCATCTAGTAGCCCTGCGTCGAGCGACGAACGTGTTGTAGAGCGGGCGTCATCCCGAGTGCCTTGTCCTTGCCCTGGGCGTGGTCGGCCAGGATCGACTGCAACCCCACGATGCATTTGTGGACCTTCGCCAGCTCAACGTCGTCGGATGTCTGCTCCGCGAAGTGCTGGAGGCTCATGATCGCCGTCCTGATGAAGTCCAGCATCCCGCCGGTGTGGTCGGACGTGATCGCACCCGGAGGTGCGCCCGGGCCAAGTGGAGGCGCTCCTCTGTCCGGAGGCGGACCCGCACCACCGAGAAGTCCTGCCAGGTCGGGGCCGATGCTCATGCCTACTCCTCCTTCTGGTTGTGGTGGAAGCGGATGCGCCGGAGTGGCGAGCCTCTGCTGCGCCTCGCGGCGGAAGTCGGCCGGAGATCGTTGCTCCATCACCCCCTCCTTGGTTGGCGTCGGCCACAACATCACGCCGAACGAGTCGGTAGTCGGTGCACTAGTCACCGACAAGACGGTGCGGCGTCGAGCACAAGGCAAAGAGCGGCATCCCGCTCAACGCCGAGAGGGTCGACGTTCTCCTGCCGCAGTGCAGCACTGCAGTCGTGACCTAGTGCAGTAGGTGCAGGCATTGCAGGCGGCGAAGGTGCTGTAGGCCACGCCCCGACGCTCTCTCTAGCGCCTCAGGAGGCCCCGCCGGTACGCAGAAAGCGGGAGTCCCAAGCTCAGGGGGTACCGGGGCCTCCAGGCGTATTCGAGCTCGTGGAGCACGACATCATGCGAACGACCACCTGCTTGCATAGCGGGAGATCGCAGCGCAAGCCCTTTGCCCATGCGCCCTTGCGAACCCTGCGGTGAGCATGTGGTGAGTGCAGCACGGGTGGAGGACGAGCGCCCGCGGGAGCGGCTCTCAGGCCCTGCGCGCCTTCCTCTTGTGCTCGCCCTCACTGGCAGGAGCTGCAGTGCACGTAGCGCGTTCGACTCGCCACAACTCGCCACAACGGGTGATCTTCGCACCCGATCGTCTCGACCCTAGAACGAAGAAAGGCCCCGTTACCGGGGCCTTCACTCGATGGAGCTAGCCGGGCTCGAACCGGCGACCTCCTGGGTGCGATAACGCCGCAACCTGATTCGCTCACGCCTATCGCGCTTGGACAAGCTGCTTGAGGGGCTATCAGTTCTGTGAGGTTCTCTCAGTTTGGTAGCACAGTAAGTAGACCGGCCAAACGCCCAAGACCGGACGCGCTGCCTGTCTTCGGATGCCGGCAAGTCACAAGCGACCCAGGGGTGGGGTCGATGCCGTCGGCGGCAACGCGTCTACGCCAGGGGCCAGCCAGCGTGTGCGTGACGCGGTGTCAAGTCCTGAGTTTCTCCAGCGTCTCTTCCGAACGGTCAGAACGGAACCCCCCGGACGTGCGCGCGCGGCGTCCTGCTAGCCACTATGCCTCCGCGTGCCGCTCGGCTCCCGTCGGCTCGAGCGTGTCGTGGATGTGTTCGCCGACCTTGCGGTCGGGCCGCGCGCTGAAGAAGTAAAGCGCGCCAACCACGGCGATGATGACCATCACGAGCAGCGTGATCCAGTCGAGGTTGAACAGCGCACGCCCGCTCGACAGACCCGTTGGCACAATAACGTTCAGCAGCATCAGCCCGAGGTACGCGGCGGCGATGATCGTCACCGTCCAGCCCCAGCGTCCGAGCGTGAACGCGCCCTCGGGCACCCAGCCGCGGGAGCGGGCGATGATCGCGGCAATCACCGCGAGCAGGAATGAGAGGTAGATGCCGCTGACGGCGAACGAGACGAGCGAGTAGAGCGCGGTCGTGTTCGCCGGATACGTGATGAATCCGAGATCGACGTTCTTCGACGGCTGGTAGTAGACGAGCAGCACGAACAGCACCGAGACCACAGCTCCTGTGATCAGCGCGTTGACCGGCGTCCGGAACCTCGGGTGCACTCTGGAGAGAAATCCAGATCCCGGGAGGGCGCCGTCCCTGCCGAACGAGAACGCCAGTCGGCTGCCCGCACCCTGCACCGCGCTCCCGCAGGAGAAGAACGCGAAGATGATCAGCAAGAGCAGGAAGTCCTGCATCCCGCTCGAGAGCTGGCCGAGAATCGCGGGGACGCCGCCGCCGTCGAACGTCGCCTTGATCGGATCGTGCTTCGGCATCGCGAGAAGAAGCGCTGCCGTGAGGATGAGCGACCCGATGCCTCCCCAGATCAGCGCCCAGCGCATCGCCTTCGGGATCTTCGTGCCGGCGTCCTTCGTTTCCTCGGCGATATCGCCGCACGACTCGAACCCGTAAAAGATGTAGACGGGCGCGAGCACCGCGATCAGCGCCGCGGAGAGCCAGCTCCCGCCGAAGCCGACGCCGTAGACGTTCGACGACGCATGGGTCGCGCCCTGGGTCGAGAACAGGAAACCGAGGCTGTGGTGGAATCCGTGGATCGCGAGGATGAGCGCGATGCCGAGAGTCCCGAGGATCTCGACACCCACGCCGATTTTCGCTATCCAACCCATCACCTTGGTTCCGGTGATGTTGAGCGTGGTCTGGATCGCGAGGAGAGCGAGAGTGACGATGAGGATCGTCGTGTGGTTCGTCGGATCCCAGTTCGCCCCAAACCAGTTGTGGCTGAGCGCCGCGATGTAGCCGACCGCGCCGGTATCGACTGACGCGACTGTGACGAGCAGGGCGATGCCGTAGAACCAGCCGACGAACCAACCGTACGCAGGACCGACCGAGAACTTGCTGTACTGGTACAGCGCACCTGCCACGGGGTAGTGGCTCGCGAACTCGCCGAAGACGAGAGCCACGAACAGCATGCCGATCAGCGGGATGAACGTCAGCCAGATGTACGCGGGGCCCGCGAGAGCGACGCCGAGGATGAACAGCGAGTAGATGCCGACCATCGGCGACAGGTAGGTGAATCCGACGGCGAAGTTCTCGAAGAAGCCGAGAACGCGGTTGAGCTGCGGCGTGTAGCCGAGGTTCTCGAGTCGCGCGTCGTCTCCCGCTGGAACCGCAACGTCACGGACAGCCGCCTCGTGCATGTCTCTCCTCCTGCAAGGTCGTGGGGGCGCGCTATCTAAGACCTCTCGGCGGCCCGATGTCAAGATCGCACCTCGATGGAACGGGAAGGCGCGATAGAGCCGAATTCCCGATCAGCCTTTCGCCGCCCCGAACTGACATACCGATTACCAGGTATTTCGTCTAGTGGAGCTAGCCGGGCTCGAACCGGCGACCTCGTGGGTGCGATAGCGCCGAACCGCTGTTAGCTCAACCTCGTGCGGCTTGTTCAAGCGGTCTCACGTGCCGTCGGTTCACCCAGGTTCTCTCAGTTCGGTAGCGCGGTAAGTAGAACGGGCGCATCGGGGCAGTCCATAGCGAGTGGCGAGTCGCGCAGGGTCTGGCTGGCCAGTCAGCGCATCGATCCCTACGGAACGTCGGCGCAGATAATGCGTCCGACCAACGCGGAATAACCCGAAACCGCGCGCGTCGTGTCCACTAACCAGCCGGTGCCGTCGACGGAGGGCAGGTTCGATGTGATGTAGGGCCCATCCCCTGGCACGATTCCGCCGCCTGTAGCGCCGCCGCCACCGATCGCTCTCTTCCCGGCAGGACACGTCATGAAGATCGAGTTGTGGATGTCGTTCATCACGATGTTCGGCGGCGGGCTTACGACTTCGTAGCCTTGGATGCCCCGCGGCGGCAGCTGGCCCGGCTTGAAGTCAGCCGCGAGCAGCGTGTGGTCTTTCACCTTCGACGAGATGACGGCATTCGCCTTGAGCTGCGGCGTGCCGACGCTGTTCAACGGGAGCGCCAGGATCTTGGCGTAGCTCGTCCCACTAAGCGCGACGATCAGGGCGATGCAAGCTACGACCATCGCCGGCGACGGTCTGCGAACCCACGGAGACATAACTCCCCTTTCCGCCGCAGTCCTCGCTGGTGTTAGGGGAATAGTAATCGGACGGGGAGCTGTACGAACCGTCAGCGCCGTCAGTCAGGTTTGGTAGAACGTTGGTAGAACGACGACACCAGAGGCTTCACGCGCAGAAGCCGCACAGCGCTTCTGAGCAGGCGATTTGTGCGATGGAGCTAGCCGGGCTCGAACCGGCGACCTCCTGGGTGCGATAACGGTGAAAGGACGCCAGCTGGTGTGGCTGAGGCTTGCTCAAGCGATCGTCGGTTAGCTCGGTTCTCTCGAGTTCGCTCAGTTTGGTAGCACGGTTGGTAGCACGGCGAGCCATCAAGGTTTCGATGAGCGGCTCAACTACTGCACAGCGAGACCCGAAGTTGGTTTCGGTCGCCAGCGTGGCAGGCGACCCGATCATGCTGCCATTGGCATGAGGCGTGCTCGTCGACCTCTATCGCGGTTCAGTTGGATGGATCAGGTCCGTCCTCGCCGGGGCTGAGTGCCACAAGATCCTCACGGACAGGTGACGCTTTCGTTGCCACGATTGGCGACATGCCAGAGATCGCTCTCGATCTCACGGCTGCGTGCTCGCCAAAGCGACGACGACGACCGCAATCAGTGCCGGCCCCACCATCGAGGCCACGGCGAGCAAGAAGATCTCGACGAGCTGCACCAGGTGATTCTTCCGCCTTGACAGTAACCTGGAGCGGTAACCTCGCCACCTGATGCGAAGCCGCTACTCGGAGAGCATCCGGGTCCGGTAGGCGTTCGTCCCGGGGGAAGAGCTCGGCGAGTCACCGCTGCTGCCGATGCTCGCGCTCCTGACTTCGGCGGCGCTCTACGCGACGCTGCCTGGGCGCTTCGTCGTCGGTCCCTCGGCGGGCGTGTTCACAGCTGCTCGGTGGATCGTGCCAGCATTGACCGTTGTGTTGCTCGTTGCGCTCCTCGTCGCTGTCCCGGAGGGAAGGTTCGCAAAGACCTTCGGGTTCGACTCCGCGCGTGTCCATGGGTGGCGGCGTGTCGGCGGCTTGACGGTGACCGCCCTGGTCAGTGCAGCCAATGCGGCGGCGATTGCGCTGCTGGTCCACCTCCTCCTGCACGGCGTGCACGCGCAAGCTCCTCTGCTCCTTCGGGCCGGTATCCACATGTGGTGCTTGAACGTCCTCGTCTTCGCGCTCTGGTTCTGGCAGCTCGACAGTGGGGGACCGGCGGCTCGACAAGCAGCGCCTCCGAAAGACAGAGACTTCCTCTTTCCGCAACAGGCGGCGCCCGAGCTGACGACCAGGGGCTGGCGGCCGCTCTTTCTCGACTACCTCTACCTGTCGTTCACGAACGCGACCGCGTTCAGTCCGACTGATGCCATGCCGCTCAGCCGCTCGGCAAAGGTGCTGATGCTGATTGAAGCAGCAGCGAGCCTCGTGCTGGCACTGATGGTTGCGGCGCGCGCAATCAACATTCTGAAATGAGGCTGAGAGGTCCCTGAGAGGTTACTGAGTGAGGGGCTTCGCGCCTGCCACAGGTCGGTTGACCGCGCTCGGCACGGAGTGTACCGCTAGGTCGCAAGAGACCTGTCAACGGTACTTTATGTCGGATTACGGAACGCGACCAACGGAGCGACGCCGAGCTCGACGACTGGTTCGCCGAGCCTGAGCCCTCGCCCCCGCAACGTCCACGGGGCGGCCAGACCGTTCCTCCGGACGAGGCACGAACCGAAGAGCGCGTGTTGCCTCCGGCGGACGACTGGCTTGGAAGCTCCGCGCCGTCCCGGGCACGGCGGCCGCCCTTCGCCTCTGACTCGACGCGGAAGGCCCTCGTCATCGGCGCCCTCCTGCTCGTCCTGCTCCTGGCATCGCTCGCACTCGCCGGAGTCTTCTCGAGCTCCAGCAAGCACTCCTCTGCAGGGACGACAACCGTGCGGACGACGTCCTTAACGACTACGACGCCGGCCGTCCAGCCTCCGACAACCACGCTGACGCCGGACGACCGTGGGGCGCAAGTGCGGGCGCTCCAACGGGCGCTGGCGCAGCTCGGCTACTCCACTGGAATGATCGACGGCTACTACGGGCCGGCGACCAAGACCTCAGTTTCGAAGTTCCAGCAGGCTCACCAGCTCACTGCCGACGGGATCGTCGGGCCTGCGACTCTCACCGCACTGAGACGCGCTACCGCACCGTAGGCGCGCACGTCCGCGTGGCGCCGGCGACCGCTGTTGCGAGCGCGCGTTCGATCCCGACGTCGAAGGAGACGACGACCATGCCGGGCCGTGAGGCCAGCACGTCGCTCAACCCATCCGGCCGGGCGACGATGCATCCACTCGAGGTACGCCAGTACGGCGAGTAGTGGACGGCCAAGCGGTAACGGCCGGGATGAGCGATCCGAAGCACGAGGCGCGTTTGCGTCAGTGCAAGGAGCCGTGCACCCGGACCGCCGCTCAAGATCCCAACTGGATCAGGGAGGACGAAGATCGTCAGGTTCGGCGATCGGAACACCACCCGAAGACCTGAACGACCGCGTCGAAGGAGCACCGCCTCGCCCTGAGCGCTGTAGTCCGGCTGCGCGCTCGAGAGCAGCACGTAGCGCACCCCGAGACCGCGGAGCCACGCCCTGTACCGGGCCGGGGTCAGTCGGCCGTAGAGAACGGCATTCCCGGGGAAATCGTCCTGGCGAAACCAGCCGCGCGCGAGCGGAATCCCCGAGTTCGGCAGGTACTCAGCAGGCCAGTGGCCAACCGTGTCCACCGCCTCGACGCGGTAGGACGGCGTCAAGTGCGCATCGAGAAAGCGAATCGCCGGCCTCCAGTAGGCGAGTCTCGCTGCGGGGTTCTCGAGCCCCTGCGAGAAGCTCCGCACGAGCGGCTTCACGTTCCATGAGACGGCTAGGGCGATGACCACAAGGCAGACCGGCAGCGGCCGCCACGAGCGAAGTGACACGACGAGCACCGCGATTGGGATGGCCACGAACTGGAGCCGCGTGATGTTCGAGCCGAGCGCCGAGGGAACGACATAGGCGACGAGACACGCGAATCCGTAAACCAACAGGACCATCCGCAGGGCTCGCCCGCGGTCGATCTGCCAGACGAGCGCGGCTCCGAGCAGACTGAACGCGGATGCGGCGGCGAGGTCGGCGATCGAGAACGGGTAGCGTCCGTTGTCGGGGAAGATCCGCCACAGCGCAAGCTCTAACACGCCCGTCCCCGCGAGCGCCGCGGCGGGGAGGACAGCGTGCCTCGTCTCGATCCGCTTTGCGATCGCAACACCGACGGCGATCAGCGCGAGGAGGACGAAGGCGAGCGGGCTCGCGGTGAGCGTGAGAAGAACGAGGACGACGAACGCCCACTGGGCCCGCACCTGCAGCGCGTAGAGCGCGAATAGGGCGAAGGCGACCCCGAGCGCGAACGGGAATGTTCCCGCGAGCACGATCCCTGCCCAGACCAGTGCAAAGGTCCTGCTCGACCAGCGAGCAGTCGGCCCCCACTCGCGCCAGGTCACGATCGCGAACCCGAGCGCCGCCGTCGCCACGGTGGCGACCGCGAGCATGCGAATCCCAATCACCGCCGCGAGCGGGTAGTAGAGCATGCTGTAGGTGACGAAGCTGTAGTGCCCCGCGTACCAGAAGTTGTTCCACAGCGTGAAACCGTGCTCGATGAAGAACGCTCGCTGGTAGGCGTGAGCGGCCATGTCCGAGCCTTGAGGCCCCAGCCAGGCGAGTGCCGCGGCGAAAAGCGCCGCGGTGCCCGTGCAGACGAGACCTTCGCCGGCAAGGAACCGTCCCGGTGCGGGCCGCCCGAGTTCGGAGCGAATCGAAGACAAGCGGAGCGATGCTACGCAACCGTGGTCGGAAGAGAACGAGGGTCCGACGAGAACCTGAGTTCCGTGGGCGTAGACTCCGCGACCGTATGACGCCGGGCACACGAGCCCGGGCGAGATCATCGCCTACTGGGAGGTCGGTCAACCTCGCGTTTCAGGCCGCCCTCTGGTTCGCGTTCGTCTTCGGTTACCAGCTGATCCAGGCCGGAGCCGGCCAAGACCGCGGTCGGGCGCTCGCAAACGGACTCGGCGTTGTAGAGCTTGAGCGAGATCTGGTGCACGGGCTCGTCGAGCTGCGTCTGCAGGATGTTGCGCGCGACTCAGGCGCCCTCGACACCTTCGTGGCGCTCACGTACTGGAGCTCGGAGTTCGCGGTTGTCGCGCTCGCGCTGCTCTGGGTCTACCTGCGCCGACGCGAGGGATTCCCACGGTTTCGAAACACGCTTGTCATCACCAACCTCATCGCTCTTGTCGGCTTCTACGCGTTTCCGACCGCGCCGCCGCGCAAGTTCCCCAGCCTGGGATTTGTCGACACAGCAGGAAGCTCGAGCACCCCTGGCCATGGACACGGGCTGCTGCCACTTCCGAGCGACCAGTACGCGGCGATGCCGAGCCTCCACTCGGCGGACGCACTCATCGTCGGTGTCGGTCTGGCGCTCCTCGTTCGATCACGGCCTATCAAGGCCGTCTGGCTGCTCTGGCCTCTGACCGTCTGGTTCTCGGTGCTCGCCACCGCGAACCACTTCTGGCTCGACATCGTCGGTGGAATCGTGGTCGCGGGAGTCGGTGCGCTCGCAGTTGAAGCTCTGCGGACGTATCGCCTGGCGGGGCCGCGTCCGGCGCCCAAAACCTTCGGCCCCGAGCGCTTCCCGAGCGAGGAACAACAGGCCCAGCCTGAGCCGGGCGGACGGGATGAGTGACGTGCTTGCGTCACGGCGCGGCCTGATCGCTCTCTCCTTCCACGTGGGTATCGAGCAGGCGCTGGCGACGTTTGCCGGCCGTTCAGGCCGAACCTGCAGTCGCGTCGATGGTCGCCGCTCCTCTGCGCCCCGGTCGGATACCTACACGTCGGCGGCCGCGCGGGCAGGCAGGGACTGACGTCGTGCCGCTCAAGATCGGCATAGTCAGCGACTACTACTACCCGATGCTCGGGGGCATCACCGAGCACGTCCACGGCCAAGGGGCCGAGCTCGTTCGGCGTGGACACGAGGTCACCGTCGTGACACCCCGGCTGGCCCGCGTTCCGAAGCTTGTGGACGAATACAACCGGGAACCGCCATTCGAAGTCGTTCGAGTCGGCCGCGCCTTTCCGTTCTACGTCAACGGGTCCGAAACGCTCCTCACCATCAGCCCGCGGACTCTGCCGGAACTCGATCGGCTCTTTGCCGCCAGGCGCTTCGACGTCATCCATGTCCACAACCCCTTCGGGCCGCTGCTGCCGATCACTGCGACCATGCGTTCTCGCGCCCCGGTCACGGTCGGCACAGTGCACAGTGTCGTTCCAGAGGGGTACAGGCTGCTGCGCGCAATGAGACCCTTGCTCCAGATCGTCTTCCGGCGCTTGGACGAGCGCATCAGCGTCTCCGATGCGGTGACTGACTCGGTCGGGCCTTACTTTCCGGATCTGGGCTTCCGGACGATCCCGAACGGCATCGACACCGAGTTCTTCTCCCCGGACGCGCCGGCGGTGACGTCGATCCGGACAAGAAGACGATCGTGTTCGTCGGGCGGTTCGACCCCCGAAACGGGGTCAAGCACATGATCGGCGCCTTCATCGCACTTCGGCAAACACGCCGCGACGTCCGCCTGCTGATTCTCGGCGATGGGCCACTGCGTCCTTTCATCGCGCGTCTGGTCCCCGAACACCTGCGGAAGGACGTCGTCTTTGCCGGCCGAGTGGACCGGCTTCGACCGGGTTACCTCGCAAGCGCAGACATCCTCTGCTCCCCTTGCAGCCTTGCTTCCTTCGGGATGGTGCTGCTCGAGGGAATGAGCGCAGGTCTCCGATCGTCGCGAGCCGATTGCCCGGGTTCGAGTTCGTCATGCGGGACGGAATCGACGGACTGATGGTCGACCGCGGTGACGACCACCAAGCGTGCGCGAACGCACTCAACCGGCTGCTCGACGATCCGGGTCTACGGGCATCGATGGGTCGAGCAGGCCGGCAAAGGGCGCTTGAAACCTTCGCTTGGCCGCTCGTCGTCGACCGCCTCGAACGTCTCTATGGCGAGATCCTTCAGCGAAAGGACTCGCAAGCCGCTTCGCTCGAGACGGCCG
>CAWHXK010000079.1:0-16788 GCA_963833255.1 uncultured Actinomycetes bacterium | reverse complement strand
TGGTTTCTCGAGAATTCCGCCGCGCCAGACGCGATCGGCGTCTCGCCGGCTCCGGCCCAGGGCGACGAGGATCGGGAGAGGCGCCGAGCCTCGCTGTTGCGAACCACCGATAGCCCGGAGGGCTAGAGCTTGTAGCCGAGTGTTCGCAGCAGCTCGCTCCGCGCGGTGACGTCGTCGTCGCTCTCGACGCCGAGCGGCACCTCGCCGTCGATCACGCCGAGGATGCCGCGACCCTGCTCCGTCTCGCCGATCACGACCTCGACCGGGTTCGCCGTTGCGCAGTAGATCCGACACACCTCCGGGACGTGCTTGAGCTGGTTAAGGACGTTGACCGGATAGCCCTCGCGCAGGAAGACGATGAACGCGTGGCCGGCGGCGATCGCGAGCGCGTTGCGCACGGCCATCTCGACCAGCTCGGGGTCGTTCCCGGCCCGTCGCACCAGCCGGGGCCCCGACGACTCGCAGAAGCCGATCCCGAAGCGCAGGTGCGGCGAGCTGCCGGCGAGCGCCTCGTAGACGTCTTCGACCGTCTTGATGAAGTGCGCTTGGCCAAGGATGACGTTCAGCTCGTCCGGCTTGTCGATGCGGACCGTCTTTAGCTCCACCGCTACTCCTCCGCCGCGATCAGACCATTATGACTGTCGAAGCGACGATAGAGGACGGCGCCCACGCGACCGTTCGACCGATCGCCTCGCCGATCTCCAGCACCGGCGCGGCGCGGGATCGCACGTCAAGCGGGAGTGTCGGAGTCAGTCACGCGCGAGCGCGAGCACTCGCTCGACCGCAGCGGTGAGTGGAGGCGGTACGGCCACTGGCCCGATCCCGGCAAAGCTCCGCCACGCGTGCTCGGGCTTGTGGCTGTGACCACGGAGGCCGGCAATCGCCTCGAAATCGGGCTCGAGTACGATCGTCTGCTCCGCACGCGCGATCGCTGCGATTGCTGCGTTCACAGCACGCTCCGCCTGGATCGGCTTCTTGCCGGGTGGCGCGTCGCGATCGTGGACGATGACGTAGGGCACGCGGACCGCGTCGCAGATCCGCGCGAACAGCGGCATGTTCGGCTTGCCGCCACATTCGACGATCGAGATCGCCTCGCGATCGGCGTCATGACCGAGCGCCTGGAAGATGAATGGGAACACGAGCTTCTCCGTCTTCCCCTCGACCAGCAGTGCCGCGCGCGCGAGGAAGAGCTCACTTCGCTCGGCATCGAACTCGCTCAGCGCCCGGAAGCTCGCATCCGCCGGCAGGGGACCGGGCTGGACGATCGCCGTACCGGCATCGGCGTGATGCTCGACCAGCGCCAACTCCTCCAATCGACCGACGTTGAGGAAGGCGGGCGCGTGCGTCGAGTAGAGCACCTGGTTGCCGGCCGCCGCGAAGTCGCGCAGCAGCCGGTAGAGGTAGCGCTGCGCCTGCGGCCGCAGATACAGCTCCGGCTCCTCGATCAACAGAATCAGACCGCGGATCTCGGCACGGCAACACTCCTCGATCGCATCGACGAAGGCCAGGGCCGGCGCCGCCGACGAGCGTGCGCCGCTCCTCCCCAGTGCGCCTTCAATGACGTGGCCAGCCCTGCGCGCAATCGCACTCGAGCCGAGCGGGCGGGCGAGGAGCGGTCCCGTTCGTTCGGCCGCTAGGAGGAAGATCACCGGCGGGGCGGTGCCGGCTCGGGTCGGGGGCGCAGGTGGAAAAGCCTCGAGCGAGCACTTGCTGCCCGCGGCCAGCGTCGCACCGATGCGGATCTCGCCACCACCTCCGCGAAATACGTCCTCGATCCTCGGCGCGGGTGCCTGCGGCTCGAGCATCGTCCAGATCGCGTTAAGCACGTTCGACTTGCCGGTGCTGGCCTCGCCGACGAGCGCACACAGCGGCCCCGGCGCAAAGGTCACCTGACGGGCCGACCGGAAGCCAGATATGCGTACTTCACGGAGACCGACGACGGCGGAGGAAGAGAGAGCGTTCACTGCTCAGTCGACCACGCCGAGAGTCGCCGCGCGTAGCCGCGGCGACTGGAAGCGTCGAACCGCGATCCTGCCGTGCGGACGGCTGCGGCTCTCCATCTCCCTATGCCGGCGCTTCACGCACGGAGTGTCGCTTGCTCTCCGAGACAACTGCGACTCCGCCTGGCGCCTGGTCAACGCGTTCGATTCTCACGACCCGCCCGCCTTTTTGCTCGGCCGTCGCGATCGCCTTCCCGACAGCCGTCGCGAAGCTTGGGGCTTCAACAGCGAGCTCGAGCTCGGCGCCTCCTTCGACGTACAGGCGCAGCCGATGGATGACCGGCGGGTTCTCCGCTCCAAGCCGCGCCAGGATTGGCTGTAGGGCGGCGGCGAGGACATCGGCGACGACGAGGGCCGCCAGGACGCGGTAGTACATCTGATGGCCCACCTCTGCCCACGCGGCGACTGTGACCATCGACGCGAGACCCGCGGCAAGTGCGAGCGAGGCGGCGAAGAGCCGGCGGACGGTTGCCGGGTCGCGACTGCTCCGGCGGGCGGCGAGGGCGGCTGTCTGGCTTGACGCGAGGGCGAACGCAGTGACGCTCGCGAGCATCTTCCCCAGTTGGTCCGGTGGGCTGCTCGTCCACAACTCGCCCATCGCGACCGCGAAGCCGACGGCCGTGAGCACGATCACTCCTCTGGCCAGGCCCGGCCGCCTTCCCTGATCGAAGAGGATTCCTGCGGGAAGAGCGAGCAGGCCGTACAGCGCGATCAGCCCGGTCGTCCCGAGGATACGCCCCTGCGTCTCGCCGAACTTGCTAAAGAGCAAAATCGTGATCGCGAGAGCAGCGGTGATGCAGAGCGAGCCGACAATCGCGAGCAACAGGATGCGCTTCCCAGCAACCACGCCGCTCCTCCTCGACACGACCAACTATGCGCCCTGCGTCCGGAACGGGCATCGGGGTTTCCCCCGAGCGCGGCTCCGTGAATCGCTCGGGGAGGCGGCCTCTCCAAGCCGAGGGCCACGGCGCCCGCAACAGGCGTACGCCGTAGACGGCCGCTGTGCTCGACGGCGCGCCCACATGTCCGTAGTTCGCCCCGTGTGCGTCAGTTGCGCGCCCCCCGATGATTCCTGGCGTGCGTTGCACGCAGAATGACTCCGTGATGGAGGAGACCACACTTCGAGCTGACCCGAGCCGGAGCATGCTCCCCGTAGACGCGTTCGAGGTCGAGCTCGAGCTGCCCGCCGTCGCGGAACACACGCATCTGCTCTCACATCTGGGTCGGGCGGTTGTCGAGCAGCTGGACGCGGGGGTGGTCCCGATCCGCCTCGCCGTCACGGGCGCGAGCAAGAGCAGTTACCGCTGCGAGCTCGGCGTGGTCGCGGGCCTGCCAGAGGATCGCCGTGCCCAAACGCCTTCGGTCTTCGACTTCCGGCCTCGTCGCCGGGAGAACGAGTCCTCGTTCACGACCGTGTTCGTCGTACCCACGGGGATCGGCTCTTCGATTGGAGGCCATGCCGGCGACGCGACGCCCGCCGCCCAGCTACTGGCATCGGTCTCCGACACACTCGTCACGCACCCGAACGGTTGCCAACGCGTCCGATCTGAACGAGCTGCCGGCGAACGCGCTCTACGTCGAGGGCAGCGTGCTCGGGCGCGTGCTGATGGGCACTGTAGGTCTCGCGGCCGTCCGTTCAAACCGCGTCCTCGTCGTCGCGGACGCGCATCCTGATTCCTTCTTCTCGGATCAGCTCCTGAACTCGGTGAACGCGGCGCGCTCGTCGTTTGCCCTCACTGTCCGCGCGTCGTCCTGCTCGATCCACCACTCCCCGTCGAGTCCCTTTACGCCGCCTCGGGCAGAGCCGTGGGCCACGTGCACGAACTCGAGCGGCTCTTCGGTGCGCTCGACCGCTATCGGGGCGAGTACGATGCGGTCGCCTCTCGACGCAGATCGGCGTCGACCCGCGCACCCGTCTCGACTACTACGGAAGTCGCGGCGGGGTCGTCAACCCGTGGGGCGGTGTCGAGGCGCGCCGCCGTTATCGACATGGCGATCGCGCAGGATGGGGCCGCGGCTCGAACCGGGGCGCTCCGTAGTTGACCGAAGCCTGGATCAGCGACCGGGCCGATGCGGTCGCGATCGTGGTCGCAGAGCATGAAAGCATGAAAGCGCCTGAGGCAGATACCACCGCTTCGGTGGACGGCCGCCTGGTGGAGATCTCGACGGCGACGCCCATCTGGGAGCGGTTCTTCATAGTTGCGCCGCTCGTTCTCGTCGCGACGAAGGAAGGCGACGGCTATGACGTCGCGCCGAAGCACATGGCGCTGCCGCTCGGGTGGGAGAATTTCTTCGCTTTCGTCTGCAGCCCACGGCACGCGACTTACCGCAACATCGAGATTCATCCGGAGTTCACAGTCAGCTTTCCCCGCGCTGACCGGATCCTGCAGGCGAGCATGGCGGCGGGAGCGCGGCTCGAGGATCAGTCCAAGCCGACACTCGCGGCCGTCCCGACCTTCCCCGCACGCATGGTCGACGGCGTTCTTGTCGAGGGATGCATGCTCCACCTCGAGTGTGCGCTCGAGCGAGTGATAGACGGCTTCGGTGTGAACAGCCTGGTCGTCGGTCGCGTCGTCGCCGCGTCTGCCGCGCGCGATTCGCTGCGCGGTCCAGACGTGGACGACGCGGATCTATTGCACGAGCTCAGTCCGCTCGTCTATCTCGCGCCGGGACGGTTCGGCATCGTCCGCGAGACCTACTCGTTCCCGTTCCCGGTCGACTTTCGCCGCTAGCGGTGGATCAACCGCGGCCACCGGTGCTGCTCGCCTGGCTCCGCGAGCGTGAGCGGGAGATCGTCGCGCTGCTCGAGCGGCTCGTCGTCGCCGAGTCGCCGTCGCTGGACGCTGCTGCCCAGAGGGAGCCCTTCTCGGCTCTCGCCGACGAGCTGGCACAGCTCGACTACGTCGTCCGGCGGGTGAGAGGCGCCGGGGTTGGTGATCATCTTTACGCGCGGCCCCGCGCACGGAAGCGAGCGGCGCCGTTTCAGCTCGTGATCGGACACATGGACACGGTCTGGCCCGTCGGCACGCTCACACGCATGCCGGTCCGCAGGGACGCGGACAACCTGTTTGGCCCCGGCACGTACGACATGAAGGCGGGGCTCATCCAGCTCGTCTTCGCGCTGCGCGCGCTCCGCGCGTTCGATCTTTCCCCTTCTGTCACGCCGGTCATCCTTTTCAACACGGACGAGGAGATCGGGAGCGATGATTCGGAAGACGTCATCCGGAGGCTCGCACGCGGAGCCGAACGCGCCTTCGTCCTCGAAGGTGGGGAAGGCGCGGATGGCCGGCTGAAGATCGCGCGTAAAGGTGTCGGCCGCTTCGAGATCACCGTGCACGGGCGTGCTTCGCATGCAGGGACGAGCTTCGAGCAGGGAGCCAGCGCGATCTTCGAGCTTTCTCACCAGGTCCAGCGGCTGTTCGCGCTCAACGACCCCGCGCACGGCATCACCGTCAACGTCGGCACGGTCGACGGCGGCCTGCGCCCGAACGTTGTCGCGCCCGAGGCGACTGCGAGCGTCGGCGTTCGGGTCCCCACAGACGTGGCGGCGCAGGAGCTCGAGCGGGCGATTCGCAGTCTCCAACCGGTCGTTGAAGGGTGCTCGCTCGAGGTGGATGGCGGCATCGGCAGACCGCCGATGGAACCGACACCGCGAAACCGACTGCTCCTCGCGACCGGCCAGCGGCTTGGTCGCGACCTTGGACTCACACTCGAGGACGCCGGGCTCGTCGGCGGAGGCTCCGATGCGAACACGACCAGTCTTCACACGGCCACGCTCGACGGCCTTGGGCCTGTCGGCGACGGCGGCCACGCGGCGGACGAGCACGTCAGCATCTCGAGCACGGCCGAGCGCGCTGCGCTGCTGGCGATGCTCCTGCTCGAACCGGCCCGAGAGAAGCCCGTTCGGCTCGTGCGAAGTCGACGGCCCCGCGTCATCATCGCAGCCGCCGGCGACAACGAGACGAGCACGGATCTCGTGGCCGCGTGGCGCGAGCTCGGCATCGACAGCGAGCTCGTCCTACCACTCCAGCTACAGGCTCGGCTCCGTCCGGGCGACACCGTGCTCGGACGACTCGATGTCCTGCCAACGCTGGACGGCGTCGAGCCCGGACTGCTCGAGCTACTTCGCCTCGAGCGGCGCGGCTTCCGCGTGCTCAATCCGGCATCCGCGCTGCTCGGTGCCCACGACAAGCTGCGCACCGCACGCGAACTCGCTCGGGCCGGCCTGCCGCACCCGCACACCACACGCGTCAAAGCCGGCGAGAAGACCCCTCCACTCACTGCGCCGGTCGTTGTGAAGCCCCGGTTCGGAAGCTGGGGCAAGGATGTCTTCCGCTGCGAGACGCCCGCAGAGCTCACACGTTGTCTCGACGAGGTTCGCACGAGACCGTGGTTCAGACGCCATGGCGCGCTTCTGCAACAGCTGATCCCGCCACGTGGTTACGACCTGCGCGTCCTCGTCGCCGCAGGCACCGCCCTCGGCGCGATCGAACGCGTGGCCGCAGCGGGTGAATGGCGCACGAACATCTCGCTCGGGGGCTCGAAACGCCCCTCCGTCCCCCCGGCGGCCGCCGCGGCGCTCGCCGTGGCCGCAGCCGCGGCGATCGGAGCTGATCTCGTCGGCGTCGATCTCCTTCCGCTTGACGATGGCTATGTCGTCGTCGAGCTCAACGGCGCCGTCGAGTTCGACCGCGACTACTCCCTTCCAGGAACCGACGTTTACGCGGAGATCGCAAACGCGCTTGGCCTGGTTCCGGCAGCCGCATGCAGCGGTCACGTTGCGCAGGGCGCACTCGGCCGCTGACACGGCCACCGCTATCGCTGCCGTTCGCTTGCCCAGCGCACCCGTGCGATGTCCGCGAGCTCATTCTCGGCGAGTGTGAGTTCGAGCGCTTTCAGCGCCGCCTCGTGGTCGGGAATCCAGCGCTGCTCGATCGCGCGCAGGCGGAGGGTGGTCGTTGCGAGCTCGCTCGCGATCGCGTCGTGGGCTGCGCGGGTCGCGGCGTAGACGGCTGCTGCGGATAGGGCTTTGGTGTGGGCTTGTGCTGCGAGCGCGATGCTTGCACCACCACCGAGCGCGACGAAGTCGGGTCTGTCGCCCGGCTCGAAGCGGGCGTCGATCGGGACGAGGACGCCGAGCACGTTTCGCCACGCCACCGTCACGGTCGCCGTGCCGGAGTGGAGCGCGGCGAGCCGTAGTCGCCGCTGGCCGGCAAGCGCCTGCGCGCGCGCGTTCCATGCCGCCGCCGCGCGCGCCGCAAGTTTCCAGTCGGCCGCCACTGCGCCTAGGCGCTCGGCGAGTCGCTGCCGTTCGCGTAGGAGCGTGCGGCGTTTCTGGTCGAGGACGTCGGCGCCGCGATACGCGACTTCCAGGCGCCGCAGCAGCCAGATGCGGCCTGCTCTACCGGGCGGGACTCTGATCGCCATCGGGGCGGGCTTGGTAGTAGCGAGAGAGTGCTTCTTCGGAGATCATCGTCAGCTCCGGACGAGGTAGCAGCGAGGCGACGTTCCAGCCGCGCGTGAGTGTCTGCTCGAGCGGCCGCAGCTCCTCCTTGCCTTGGTGCACGAACTCGGTCTCGAACGCGTCCGCAAAGCGGAGGTAGCGACGCTCGCCGTCGCTGAGGGCGTCCTCTCCCACCACTTCGGCGAGATCGGCGATGCGTTGGGCGTGTGCGACGAGCGCGTACAGCTGGGCCGCCAGCTCGGCGTGGTCGGGGCGTGTCTTCCCTTCGCCCGTGCCAAGCCGCATCAGCCGCGAAAGCGAGCGGAGCGGGTCGAACGGCGGGTAAATGCCGCGCACGTGCAGGTCGTGCGAGAGCACGATCTGCCCCTCGGTGATGTAGCCGGTCAGGTCGGGCACCGGATGGGTGATGTCTCCGCCGGGCATGGTCAGCACCGGCACCTGTGTCACAGATCCCACGCGGTCCTTGATCCGGCCGGCGCGCTCGTACAGGCTTGCGAGGTCGCTGTAGAGGTAGCCGGGATAGCCACGGCGGCCCGGGATCTCGCCGCGTGAGGCGGCCACCTCGCGCACGGCTTCGCAGTAGCTGGTCATGTCGGCCATCACGACGAGGATATGGCGACCGAGGTCGAAGGCGAGATGTTCGGCGACGGTGAGCGCAAGCCGCGGTGTGGTGATCCGCTCGACGAGCGGGTCGTCCGCGGTGTTGAGGAAGAGGACGAGATCGGAGGCGGTCGCGCGCGCCTCGAGCCGTTCGCGCATAGCGGCTCCATCGGCGTTGGTGACGCCCATGGCGGCGACAACAACAGCGAACGGCTCGTCATGGACGGTTGCCTGGGCGGCGATCTGAGCGGCCAGTTCGAGGTGGGGCAGGCCGCCGACCGAGAAGAGCGGCAGCTTCTGACCGCGCACGATGGTGGCCAGACCGTCGATCACGGAGACGCCGGTCAGAATGGGATCGCTTGGGGTAGCACGGGCGGCGGGATTGATCGGCCAGCCGCCGATCTCGCGCAAGTCCGAGCCGAGCACGGGCGGGCCGCCGTCGAGCGGCTGACCGCGGCCGTTGCAGACCCGGCCGAGCCAGGACTCGCCGACCGGGATTCGCATCGGACCCCCCGCGAACGAGACTCGCAGCCGGTCAACTGCGAGTCCGCTCGTCCCCTCGAACACCTGCACCACCGCCAGCTCTTCGTCGACCTCCAAGACGACGCCGTGCCGCAGCTCGCCCGAATCGAGCCGGACTTCGACAACTTCGTCCCAGCCAACACCGCGCACACCCGCAACACAGAGAAGCGGTCCTTTGATCGAGCTCACCGAGCGGTACTCAATTGGTGCGGGGCGACTCATCGCAGCGCCCCCAACCGGTCGAGCAGCTGCCGCGCAATGACGTCGACCTCGCCCGCCCCGTCGGGAGGCGTTGTGTCGCGCGCGCGAGACGCCGGCGACAGGTCAAGCGCCTCGATCGCAGTCGCTGACACGCCCGCGGCGATCAGCTCGATGCAGCGATCGTGGAGCCCGAGCACAAGCTGTAGCAGCGCACGCTGCTTCGTGGGCGCGCTGTAGGCGTCGTTCGCGCTCAGGCTGCTCTGCTGCAACACCGCCTCGCGCAGCAGCCGACCGGTTTGAAGCAGCATCCGCTCGCGGTCGGGAAGGGCGTGCGCGCCGACGAGCTGGGCGACCGACTCGAGATGATCGGCCTCGGCGAGCAGGCGAAGCGCACGCTCCCGCTCGCTGGCCCAGGTCGGCTCGCCGTGGGCGACATGCCACTCGGCGATCAGCTCTGCGTCACGCGAGGTGGAGTCGTGCCAGCTGACGGCGGGATAGTGGCGCGCATAGGCGAGGTCGGGATCGAGCGACCAGACACAGCGCACGAACCGGCGCGTGTGCGAACTGACCGGCTCGGTCATGTCGCCGCCGGGCGGCGAGACCGCCCCAAGGATCGTGACCGATGCCTCGGCGTCGGCGTACGTGCGGACGCGACCGGCCCGCTCGTAGAAGGCGGCGAGAGCGGAGGCGAGCCCGGCCGGATAGCCCTCCTCGGCCGGGAGCTCGCCGGTACGCGACGCTACCTCCCGTAGCGCTTCCGCCCAGCGCGAGGTCGAGTCGGCGATCAGCACGGTGCTGTAGCCCATGTCGCGGTAGTACTCGGCGACGGTCGCCGCCGTGTAGACGCTCGCTTCGCGGGCCAGCACGGGCATGTTCGAGGTGTTCGCGATCAGCACCGTGCGGTCGCGCAACAGGCGTCCGGTGCGCGGGTCCTCGAGCTCCGACAGCTCCTCGAGGACGTCGGCCATCTCGTTGCCTCGCTCGCCGCAGCCGACGTAGACGATCACATCGGCGTCGCACCACTTCGCGATCTGCTGCAGCAGGACGGTCTTGCCGGTGCCAAAGCCGCCGGGAACGGCCGCGCTGCTGCCCCGAGCGATCGGAAAGAACAGGTCGAGCGCGCGCTGACCGGTCAGCAGCGGAACGTCGGCGCGCAGGCGCTCCCGTACCGGCCTCGGCCGCCGCACCGGCCACTCGTGCGCCAAGGTGACCGCGACACCGGAAACGTGGGCGATCGGCTCGCCGATCGTGTACTCGCCTGCGGATGCGATCGACTCGATCGTCCCGCCGATCCCGTGCGGGAGGAGCGCACGGAAGGTGATCCCTTCCGTCTCGGGCACCTCGCCCAAGACAGCTCCCGGCCCCACCTCGTCGCCGCTCTTGCGCAGGGGACTGAACTGCCAACGACGCTGCGGATCGAGTGTGCCCGTGTGCGAGTCCACGTGCAGGAACTGCTCGGCCCCGACAAGCCGCCGCAGCATGCCGTCGAAGACGCCCCCGAGCAAGCCCGGGCCGAGCTGGGCGCGCAAAGGGTGGCCGGTCGTGACAACCTGATCGCCGGGGCCCACGCCGCCCGTGTACGCGTACACCTGCACGGTGGCGACATCGCCGTCGAGCGCGATCACCTCGGCGGGCAGCTTCGCCTGCCCGACCTGGACGAGGTCGAGCATCGCGCTCTGCAGCCCTTCGACCTCGAGCACCGGGCCGTTGACGCGGCGGACGCGACCGGCGCTCAGCGCCACAGCCCTTCCAGCCTGCCGTCCAGGTCTTCGATCGCCCGGTCGACAAGCGCCGGCAGCGAGTAGTCGACCGAGCGGCCGTCGGCACGGCCGACGACGCCGCCGACGCCGGGCGGGTCGAGCTCGAGTGCCGCGTCCGGGCCGAGCTGGACACGCGCCGCGCGCGACAGACGGTCGAGCAGCTTCGGGTACTCCGGGTCGGCCCGCCACTCAAGCGCGGCCCCACGCGCCCGCAGCCCTAGCTCCTCCAGCAGCGAGCGTTGCGCCTCGAGCCGCGACTCGCGCGCGCGCCGGCTCGCGACCGCGCGACGGCGAAGGCGTTCCCGTGCCGCTGCCTGTTCACCCTCGAGGCGGCCCTGCTCGACCAGCGAGCGCGCCTCCGCTTCCGCATCCGCCAGCCGCCGCCCGCACTCCTCGTCCACCGACGTCCGCCGCCGGCCGGCGTCGGCCTCGGCCTGCGCCCGTAACGCGAGACGTAGCGGCTCGAGATTCATTCGGGCAGCACCGCCCAGAGCAGGTCGTCGCGGTCGATCGGATCGGGCAGCGCCCGCCGCGCCGCCGCGGTCAGCAGCACGAGCCCGACCTCGCGGAGCTCGGCCCAGGCCTGCCGCACCCGTTCCGGATCGACCGTGGCAACGACTTCCACGCCGGCGAGCGCATAGCCGGCAAACTGCGTCTCCTCGCCGATCGCGACGATTCGGGTCACGCCTTGCCGATCAGGATGATCGCGACGACAAGCCCGTAGATCGCGATCCCCTCCGCCAGCCCGACAATGACGAGCGAGCGGCCGAACATCTCCGGCTTCTCGCTCACGGCCGCCAGAGCCGCCGCCCCCGTATAGGCGACGGCGAAACCGGCGCCGATCGTGGAGGCAGCAACGGCGATCCCCGCGCCCAGAAGCGCCGCCCACGAGCTCGATCCGCCGGCGCTGGTCGCCGCCTGGGCGGGCTCAACCACGCCGAGCAGAAGCAGGGCGGCAAGAGCAACCGCCGCCAACATGAACAGCCCATTCAGCGCGAGCAGCCTGCGAAAACCACGCACCGGTGCCTTGCGCAAGGCCGCCGTCGTCGCCGCGAACACGACCACCACGGCCGGCAACGCCCACAACAGCGAGTCGATCATGATTCCTCCTCGAGAGAACGGACGGGAAGGTTCCAGGGAGCGAAGGCGTGGCCCTCGCCGGAGAAGACACGGGAGAAGAGCTCGTAGTACTCGAGCCTAAGCGCTTGCACGCCGGTCACGAGTAGCTCGAGCGAGAACGCAACCAGGCTGCCGAGAACGAACACGAACGCGGCCGCGAGACCGCCGACAACGCCACCCCACAGCGCCCGCGCGGCGTCGAAGACGACCACACCGAGCGCCGCGTGCATCAGCCCGAACGCGGCCAGCCGGCTGAACGAGATCAGATTCGAACCCAGGCGGATCACCGCGTCAACGAGCTCGATTCCGGCCTGGGTCGCCGCGGCCGCACCGACGCCTGCTTGGAGCTTGAGCCCCAGCCCGAGCAGAGCAAGCCCGACCCCGGCGAGTGCACCACCGATGATCTCGACGGCGAGCAAATGCCAGTAGAGCCCACCCGCGAAGATCGCCGCGCCGACGAAGAGCGTCAGGCCGGCCACGCCGGACTGGTCGAGCAGCGCCACCCCGAGACCGCTCTCGCGCCAGCGGTTGACGATCCCAAACAGGTAGCTGACGACGAGCAGACCGGCACCAGCGGCGAGCGCGACCAGCAGCAGCGGCACCGGCCGATCCAGCGGATCGAGCCACAGCCGCGGGACAAGGCCAGTCGGCCCGAACGCCTCCCCGTAAAGCAAGCCGAAGCATACGGCGGCAAGGCCGGCCGCAAACGGAATCGCCCACAGCGCCCGAAACGATGCAAAGCGCCCTCGCTCTCGCGTGCGCAGCCAGAGTCCGAGCAGCGCTAGCACGAACCCGTGCCCGACGTCGCCGAACATCATCCCGAACATCGCGACGAACGAAACCGCGGTGAACAGGGTCGGATCGATGTCGCGATATCGGGCGGTTCCATAGACCTGCACGAGCGGGCGAAAGGGCCGCTCCAACGACACCGGGTGAACGAGCGTGGGCGGCTCGACCCAGGCCGGCCGCGCCAGCTCCACCACCGCCGCGCCGACCAGGCCGAGGCGCTCTTCAAGTTGCGGCAGCGCAGCTGTCGGCGCCCAGCCGACCCAAGCGGCAAAGCTGCCGTGCGCGACCGCGAGCCGCGCGCGTCGGCCGAGCTCGACCTCCCCGGCCAAGAGATCGCGCCTGCCCGCCCGCTCGAGCGCAGCGACGTCAGGCGCCGACGGGAGCAAGGCGGGTTGTGTGTCGGGAAGGACGTCGGCGCGCCGCAGTCGCCGGACCGCCTCGACCTCTTCTCCCTCGGCGGCTGGCAGGCTGCCCACTAGCTCCACGCAGCCGGCCCGCGCCAGCTCCACGAGAACCTCCCGCGTCCGCGCACGGGCGCCGACGACCGCGACCCGGCTCATGCGCGCCGGCAGCGCCAGGTCAGCAGAGGGCATCGAACACCTCCCGTGAGTCAGACGCGCCTGCCTGAGCCGCCACCGCCAGCGCCGTTGCCACCCGCACTGCATCGAGCGCGAGCAGAGCGACCGCACCGACGACTTCCTCTCTGCCGGCACGATGCGAGCTCACCATCCGCTCAGCCTCCACTTCGACCACCTGCCACCAACGCGTCTCCGCCCGCCACAGCTCCGCAGGTTCCTCGATCGCCGCGAGCGCCCAGACGGCACCCCGTGGGAGCCGTGCACGCAACTCATCGAGCGTCTCCGCTCCCTGCCAGTTAGTCCCGAGCCCAACTCGTCGCGCCAGTGCGGGATCCAGTCGACGGCGGGCGACCAACAGTTCCTCGGCGAGCAGGATCGCGGCCGCGCCGGCAGCCCAGCGGCCTGCTTCGGGTATCTGCGCACTTAAGCGCCGAGCCCAGGCCAAGCGCAACGCCAGATGGATCTGCTGCGCCTCGAGGCCGCCTGGATCGCCCCAGCTGGAGCTCCCCAGCAGCGCCCGAAGCTCCTCCGGGCTCCGTGCCGAAGCCGCCGCGTCCCAGACGGACGACAGCACTCCAAGCTCGAACGGCGCACGCAGGGGTGCGCCGCCGAGATAGGCGAGCCTGTCCTCGATGTTCGCAAGCTCGAACCAGGCTGCAAGCGCGCGCAGGCCGGTCCTCCCACCAGGAGGAAGCCAGGCAGCAAGCACTCGTAACCGCAGGGCCACACTTGCCGCCACACCACGCTGCGCCTCCTCGAGGTCGCGCGGCGTCGCAGGTTGGGCATACGCCGTGCCGGCGAGACCCGAGCCCGCCTCCTGAAGCGAGCGAGCTTCCGCCAGATGCCGGGCGGTCTCAACACCGGCGCGGCGCCCCAGCAGCAGCTGTGCCTTCACACTCCCCGCAACCCACCCCACGCTCACGCCGCGACCTCGAACACACGCACGAGCACCTCGTCCACGAAGCGAGCCAACCGCTGCCCGCCGGTTCGCCGGATTCGCTCGGCATCAGCCTCCGCGCGCCGAAGGATCGCGACCGTCTCCGCGTCGACCGCCCGCAGGCCGGCCTTCAGCGCATCGTCGCGCTCGGATTCGGCCCGTGCACGCCCCTCCGCGACGATCCGCTCCGCCTCCTCCTCGGCCTCGCGCAACCGCTCGGACGCTGTCGTCTCCGACTGCACCCGCGACGCCGCCACCTCACGCTCGATCTCATCGAGCACAAGGAAGACTGATGCGAGTTCCGCAGACGCATCTTCCCCCACCGAGGCGGGCACCCCAGCGCTGCGGCGGAACCGATCGAGAAAGCTCCCAATCGGCCCCACCGGCCCCTGGCCGGCGGCAAACGGTCGGGCCGCATCCACCATGAGTCAAGAGGATCACAAAGCCCGCCGCCCGTGCAATGGCCTCGAGGTGTCGCGAGCGGGATCCGTCGAGACGCGGATCGCGGATCAGTGAGTGCCCGGATGGCTGTCGCAAGCCCCGGATGCGACGATCGGTTACGGAAGGGAGACACTCATGAACGAGAGGCGCCAGAGGGTTCGCGCGAAGGTCGGGGACGTCGTCGCGATCCACAGCCACCACTTGGGTGAGCCCGAGCGGCTGGGCGAGATCCTCGAGGTGCTCGGCCGGCCCGATCACATCCATTTTCGCGTCCGCTGGGACGACGAGCACGAGAGCATCTTCTACCCCGGCAGCGACGCGACCGTGCGCGTTCACCGACGAAAGCGAGAGGTGAAGAAGCCATGACCCTGACCCATGACCTGGAGCACGAGCTCGATCGGGCCCACCTGGACTACGACCTGATTCAGCACCGACGCACCGAGACAGCCGGCGAAGAGGCACGGGCGATCGGCGTGCCTCCCGAGCAGGTGGCCAAAACGGTCGTGTTAGCCAGCGACGACCGTTACGCTCGCGCGGTTCTTCCGGCGTCCGAGCACCTCGATTTACACAAGGTGCGGCAGTTGCTTGACGACAAGCACGCGCGGCTCGCGAGCGAAGCCGAGCTCGTTGTCGCATACCCGATGTACGAGCTGGGCGCGGTTCCGCCGTTCGGCGTCCCCGCAGGCGACCGCGTGCTGTGCGACCGGCGACTGGCGCAGCAGGACTCAGTCGTGCTCGAGGCGGGCTCCCACAACGAATCGCTGCGGATGAGGACCTCCGATCTGCTGGCCCTGGCCCAAGCTGAGGTCGCAGACATCGCTGCGGACGATCGCGGCGAATGAACAACACACCACCTGCGTATGTGCTCGACCATGTCGGGCTGGCGGTCACCGACCTCGGCGCCTCGCGGGACTTCTACCAACAGGCGCTGGCCCCACTCGGTTTCGCGCCGGTCGTCGAGCTGGAGAAACCGCCGGTGATCGCCTTTGGACTGCCGACGATGCCCCAGTTCTGGATCCACGAAGGAAGGCCGACTGCCGATGTGCACGTTGCGTTCCATGCCGAGGACAGCGAACGCGTCGACGCGTTTCACGAGGCGGGAATCGGCGCCGGCGGACGCGACAACGGCGCACCGGGACTGCGCCCGCACTACCATCCGGGCTACTACGCCGCCTATCTGCTCGATCCAGACGGCAACAACGTCGAGGCCGTCTGCCACACCGCCTGACGGAGTTCACGGAAAGAACGCAGTGCACGAAAGAACGCAGTGCACGTCAGTGTCCTTGGAGATGCGGGTCATCGACGCGGTCTGCCTTACACGGGCGAGAGGGCACCTCAACCGTTCGGCTGGACCTCACCCATCAGGATGATCGCTTGCGGTGGGGCGATCAGCCTTGCTGGGGCGATCACAGCTGGCTTCTTCGTCGTTACGCACACGACCTGCTAGCCCTGGGCACCGGCTCCGCTACCGGCCCCGAGCCGCAACGCGCATCCCTTCATCTCCTTGTAGCGAGCGACTGCGAGCGCTAGCCGCCCGAGTGCAGGCGCCTGACCTCGCGGTCGACTTCCGCTTCCGTGGTCGGCCGGTCGAAGTACGTCTTCAGAGCGTCGATCCCGACGACCAGACCCCAGATCAAAGCGACGTAGAGAATCCACGGCGCCCAGTCGCCGGGGTTGCCGTTGCTGCTCCAGTGCTTGAAGGCACCATTGTCCTGCCACTCGACGAGCAGCCACACCGGCGTGAGCACAACCATCCCGAGCACGAACGCCCCGACGTGCAGCTTCAACCGGTGGACGCGCTCCACGTGCTGGCGCGCCCACTTGCGGAGCTCGTCGTCAGGTGCCGGGGTCGGGGTCGGCGGCGATGCCGTCCGCTCGTTCCTCGTGAGCAACTCTGCGGGCACGATTGATCACCTCCTTCCGTGCAACACCATCGTCGCCTACAACCGCCTCAGCCGCATCGGGGAGCGCACTGACCACGCCTCGGACAAGTACCAAACTCGACGGACCCGTGACCGTGGCGAACGGCCACGAGAGTCCAGCCTTCCCACACAACATGGACTGGCTTGGCATCCGCAGGCCCTCGGCCCCTGTTGATGCGGGAAAGCCGCACCCACGATCCGTTTCCAGCCCGACGCGCCCCGGCCGATCGCCCGCCACGCTGGCGCCATGATCCTTCTATCGATGAATCCGGTCGCCGGCCCGGTCGCGACAGTTATCGCCGGTTTCCTGATGGTCGTGGCAGGTGTGGGCAAAGAGCGACTGCGCTGGCGTATGGTCGAGTGCCCGGTCTGCCATCAGCCACGAGGTTCCTGCACATGCCGCTGGCTCTGACCACGCGCGACGGGCACTCTCAGGCACCACACGAAGCCGTGCT
>CAWHXK010000078.1:0-118432 GCA_963833255.1 uncultured Actinomycetes bacterium | reverse complement strand
GCGTACACCTGCACGGTGGCGACATCGCCGTCGAGCGCGATCACCTCGGCGGGCAGCTTCGCCTGCCCGACCTGGACGAGGTCGAGCATCGCGCTCTGCAGCCCTTCGACCTCGAGCACCGGGCCGTTGACGCGGCGGACGCGACCGGCGCTCAGCGCCACAGCCCTTCCAGCCTCCGTCCAGGTCTTCGATCGCCCGATCGACAAGCGCCGGCAGCGAGTAGTCGACCGAGCGGCCGTCGGCACGGCCGACGACGCCGCCGACGCCGGGCGGGTCGAGCTCGAGTGCCGCGTCCGGGCCGAGCTGGACACGCGCCGCGCGCGACAGACGGTCGAGCAGCTTCGGGTACTCCGGGTCGGCCCGCCACTCAAGCGCGGCCCCACGCGCCCGCAGCCCTAGCTCCTCCAGCAGCGAGCGTTGCGCCTCGAGCCGCGACTCGCGCGCGCGCCGGCTCGCGACCGCGCGACGGCGAAGGCGTTCCCGTGCCGCTGCCTGTTCACCCTCGAGGCGGCCCTGCTCGACCAGCGAGCGCGCCTCCGCTTCCGCATCCGCCAGCCGCCGCCCGCACTCCTCGTCCACCGACGTCCGCCGCCGGCCGGCGTCGGCCTCGGCCTGCGCCCGTAACGCGAGACGTAGCGGCTCGAGATTCATTCGGGCAGCACCGCCCAGAGCAGGTCGTCGCGGTCGATCGGATCGGGCAGCGCCCGCCGCGCCGCCGCGGTCAGCAGCACGAGCCCGACCTCGCGGAGCTCGGCCCAGGCCTGCCGCACCCGTTCCGGATCGACCGTGGCAACGACTTCCACGCCGGCGAGCGCATAGCCGGCAAACTGCGTCTCCTCGCCGATCGCGACGATTCGGGTCACGCCTTGCCGATCAGGATGATCGCGACGACAAGCCCGTAGATCGCGATCCCCTCCGCCAGCCCGACAATGACGAGCGAGCGGCCGAACATCTCCGGCTTCTCGCTCACGGCCGCCAGAGCCGCCGCCCCCGTATAGGCGACGGCGAAACCGGCGCCGATCGTGGAGGCAGCAACGGCGATCCCCGCGCCCAGAAGCGCCGCCCACGAGCTCGATCCGCCGGCGCTGGTCGCCGCCTGGGCGGGCTCAACCACGCCGAGCAGAAGCAGGGCGGCAAGAGCAACCGCCGCCAACATGAACAGCCCATTCAGCGCGAGCAGCCTGCGAAAACCACGCACCGGTGCCTTGCGCAAGGCCGCCGTCGTCGCCGCGAACACGACCACCACGGCCGGCAACGCCCACAACAGCGAGTCGATCATGATTCCTCCTCGAGAGAACGGACGGGAAGGTTCCAGGGAGCGAAGGCGTGGCCCTCGCCGGAGAAGACACGGGAGAAGAGCTCGTAGTACTCGAGCCTAAGCGCTTGCACGCCGGTCACGAGTAGCTCGAGCGAGAACGCAACCAGGCTGCCGAGAACGAACACGAACGCGGCCGCGAGACCGCCGACAACGCCACCCCACAGCGCCCGCGCGGCGTCGAAGACGACCACACCGAGCGCCGCGTGCATCAGCCCGAACGCGGCCAGCCGGCTGAACGAGATCAGATTCGAACCCAGGCGGATCACCGCGTCAACGAGCTCGATTCCGGCCTGGGTCGCCGCGGCCGCACCGACGCCTGCTTGGAGCTTGAGCCCCAGCCCGAGCAGAGCAAGCCCGACCCCGGCGAGTGCACCACCGATGATCTCGACGGCGAGCAAATGCCAGTAGAGCCCACCCGCGAAGATCGCCGCGCCGACGAAGAGCGTCAGGCCGGCCACGCCGGACTGGTCGAGCAGCGCCACCCCGAGACCGCTCTCGCGCCAGCGGTTGACGATCCCAAACAGGTAGCTGACGACGAGCAGACCGGCACCAGCGGCGAGCGCGACCAGCAGCAGCGGCACCGGCCGATCCAGCGGATCGAGCCACAGCCGCGGGACAAGGCCAGTCGGCCCGAACGCCTCCCCGTAAAGCAAGCCGAAGCATACGGCGGCAAGGCCGGCCGCAAACGGAATCGCCCACAGCGCCCGAAACGATGCAAAGCGCCCTCGCTCTCGCGTGCGCAGCCAGAGTCCGAGCAGCGCTAGCACGAACCCGTGCCCGACGTCGCCGAACATCATCCCGAACATCGCGACGAACGAAACCGCAGTGAACAGGGTCGGATCGATGTCGCGATATCGGGCGGTTCCATAGACCTGCACGAGCGGGCGAAAGGGCCGCTCCAACGACACCGGGTGAACGAGCGTGGGCGGCTCGACCCAGGCCGGCCGCGCCAGCTCCACCACCGCCGCGCCGACCAGGCCGAGGCGCTCTTCAAGTTGCGGCAGCGCAGCTGTCGGCGCCCAGCCGACCCAAGCGGCAAAGCTGCCGTGCGCGACCGCGAGCCGCGCGCGTCGGCCGAGCTCGACCTCCCCGGCCAAGAGATCGCGCCTGCCCGCCCGCTCGAGCGCAGCGACGTCAGGCGCCGACGGGAGCAAGGCGGGTTGTGTGTCGGGAAGGACGTCGGCGCGCCGCAGTCGCCGGACCGCCTCGACCTCTTCTCCCTCGGCGGCTGGCAGGCTGCCCACTAGCTCCACGCAGCCGGCCCGCGCCAGCTCCACGAGAACCTCCCGCGTCCGCGCACGGGCGCCGACGACCGCGACCCGGCTCATGCGCGCCGGCAGCGCCAGGTCAGCAGAGGGCATCGAACACCTCCCGTGAGTCAGACGCGCCTGCCTGAGCCGCCACCGCCAGCGCCGTTGCCACCCGCACTGCATCGAGCGCGAGCAGAGCGACCGCACCGACGACTTCCTCTCTGCCGGCACGATGCGAGCTCACCATCCGCTCAGCCTCCACTTCGACCACCTGCCACCATCGCGTCTCCGCCCGCCACAGCTCCGCAGGTTCCTCGATCGCCGCGAGCGCCCAGACGGCACCCCGTGGGAGCCGTGCACGCAACTCATCGAGCGTCTCCGCTCCCTGCCAGTTAGTCCCGAGCCCAACTCGTCGCGCCAGTGCGGGATCCAGTCGACGGCGGGCGACCAACAGTTCCTCGGCGAGCAGGATCGCGGCCGCGCCGGCAGCCCAGCGGCCTGCTTCGGGTATCTGCGCACTTAAGCGCCGAGCCCAGGCCAAGCGCAACGCCAGATGGATCTGCTGCGCCTCGAGGCCGCCTGGATCGCCCCAGCTGGAGCTCCCCAGCAGCGCCCGAAGCTCCTCCGGGCTCCGTGCCGAAGCCGCCGCGTCCCAGACGGACGACAGCACTCCAAGCTCGAACGGCGCACGCAGGGGTGCGCCGCCGAGATAGGCGAGCCTGTCCTCGATGTTCGCAAGCTCGAACCAGGCTGCAAGCGCGCGCAGGCCGGTCCTCCCACCAGGAGGAAGCCAGGCAGCAAGCACTCGTAACCGCAGGGCCACACTTGCCGCCACACCACGCTGCGCCTCCTCGAGGTCGCGCGGCGTCGCAGGTTGGGCATACGCCGTGCCGGCGAGACCCGAGCCCGCCTCCTGAAGCGAGCGAGCTTCCGCCAGATGCCGGGCGGTCTCAACACCGGCGCGGCGCCCCAGCAGCAGCTGTGCCTTCACACTCCCCGCAACCCACCCCACGCTCACGCCGCGACCTCGAACACACGCACGAGCACCTCGTCCACGAAGCGAGCCAACCGCTGCCCGCCGGTTCGCCGGATTCGCTCGGCATCAGCCTCCGCGCGCCGAAGGATCGCGACCGTCTCCGCGTCGACCGCCCGCAGGCCGGCCTTCAGCGCATCGTCGCGCTCGGATTCGGCCCGTGCACGCCCCTCCGCGACGATCCGCTCCGCCTCCTCCTCGGCCTCGCGCAACCGCTCGGACGCTGTCGTCTCCGACTGCACCCGCGACGCCGCCACCTCACGCTCGATCTCATCGAGCACAAGGAAGACTGATGCGAGTTCGGCAGACGCATCTTCCCCCACCGAGGCGGGCACCCCAGCGCTGCGGCGGAACCGATCGAGAAAGCTCCCAATCGGCCCCACCGGCCCCTGGCCGGCGGCAAACGGTCGGGCCGCATCCACCATGAGTCAAGAGGATCACAAAGCCCGCCGCCCGTGCAATGGCCTCGAGGTGTCGCGAGCGGGATCCGTCGAGACGCGGATCGCGGATCAGTGAGTGCCCGGATGGCTGTCGTAAGCCCCGGTGCGACGATCGGTTACGGAAGGGAGACACTCATGAACGAGAGGCGCCAGAGGGTTCGCGCGAAGGTCGGGGACGTCGTCGCGATCCACAGCCACCACTTGGGTGAGCCCGAGCGGCTGGGCGAGATCCTCGAGGTGCTCGGCCGGCCCGATCACATCCATTTTCGCGTCCGCTGGGACGACGAGCACGAGAGCATCTTCTACCCCGGCAGCGACGCGACCGTGCGCGTTCACCGACGAAAGCGAGAGGTGAAGAAGCCATGACCCTGACCCATGACCTGCAGCACGAGCTCGATCGGGCCCACCTGGACTACGACCTGATTCAGCACCGACGCACCGAGACAGCCGGCGAAGAGGCACGGGCGATCGGCGTGCCTCCCGAGCAGGTGGCCAAAACGGTCGTGTTAGCCAGCGACGACCGTTACGCTCGCGCGGTTCTTCCGGCGTCCGAGCACCTCGATTTACACAAGGTGCGGCAGTTGCTTGACGACAAGCACGCGCGGCTCGCGAGCGAAGCCGAGCTCGTTGTCGCATACCCGATGTACGAGCTGGGCGCGGTTCCGCCGTTCGGCGTCCCCGCAGGCGACCGCGTGCTGTGCGACCGGCGGCTGGCGCAGCAGGACTCAGTCGTGCTCGAGGCGGGCTCCCACAACGAATCGCTGCGGATGAGGACCTCCGATCTGCTGGCCCTGGCCCAAGCTGAGGTCGCAGACATCGCTGCGGACGATCGCGGCGAATGAACAACACACCACCTGCGTATGTGCTCGACCATGTCGGGCTGGCGGCCACCGACCTCGGCGCCTCGCGGGACTTCTACCAACAGGCGCTGGCCCCACTCGGTTTCGCGCCGGTCGTCGAGCTGGAGAAACCGCCGGTGATCGCCTTTGGACTGCCGACGATGCCCCAGTTCTGGATCCACGAAGGAAGGCCGACTGCCGATGTGCACGTTGCGTTCCATGCCGAGGACAGCGAACGCGTCGACGCGTTTCACGAGGCGGGAATCGGCGCCGGCGGACGCGACAACGGCGCACCGGGACTGCGCCCGCACTACCATCCGGGCTACTACGCCGCCTATCTGCTCGATCCAGACGGCAACAACGTCGAGGCCGTCTGCCACACCGCCTGACGGAGTTCACGGAAAGAACGCAGTGCACGTCAGTGTCCTTGGAGATGCGGGTCATCGACGCGGTCTGCCTTACACGGGCGAGAGGGCACCTCAACCGTTCGGCTGGACCTCACCCATCAGGATGATCGCTTGCGGTGGGGCGATCAGCGCTTGCGGTGGGGCGATCAGCAGCTGGCTTCTTCGTCGTTACGCACACGACCTGCTAGCCCTGGGCACCGGCTCCGCTACCGGCCCCGAGCCGCAACGCGCATCCCTTCATCTCCTTGTAGCGAGCGACTGCGAGCGCTAGCCGCCCGAGCCCAGGCGTCTGATCTCGCGGTCGACTTCCGCTTCCGTGGTCGGCCGGTCGAAGTACGTCTTCAGAGCGTCGATGCCGACGACCAGACCCCAGATCAGAGCGACGTAGAGAATCCACGGCGCCCAGTCGCCGGGGTTGCCGTTGCTGCTCCAGTGCTTGAAGGCACCATTGTCCTGCCACTCGACGAGCAGCCACACCGGCGTGAGCACAACCATCCCGAGCACGAACGCCCCGACGTGCAGCTTCAACCGGTGGACGCGCTCCACGTGCTGGCGCGCCCAGTTGCGGAGCTCGTCGTCAGGTGCCGGGGTCGGGGTCGGCGGCGATGCCGTCCGCTCGTTCCTCGTGAGCAACTCTGCGGGCACGATTGATCACCTCCTTCCGTGCAACACCATCGTCGCCTACAACCGCCTCAGGCGCATCGGGGAGCGCACTGACCACGCCTCGGGCAAGTACCGAACTCGCGACGGACCCGTGACCGTGGCGAACGGCCACGAGAGTCCAGCGCTTCCCACCCAACATGGCCTGGCTCGGCCATCCGCGTGCCCTCGGCCCCTGTTGATGCGGGAAAGCCGCACCCACGATCCGTTTCCAGCCCGACGCGCCCCGGCCGATCGCCCGCCACGCTGGCGCCATGATCCTTCTATCGATGAATCCGGTCGCCGGCCCGGTCGCGACAGTCATCGCCGGTTTCCTGATGGTCGTGGCAGGTGTGGGCAAAGAGCGACTGCGCTGGCGTATGGTCGAGTGCCCGGTCTGCCATCAGCCACGAGGTTCCTGCACCTGCCGCTGGCTCTGACCACGCGCGACGGGCACTCTCAGCCACCACACGAAGCCGTGCTCTCTTTGAGTCGCTTGCGAAGCAAGACCTGAGCCCGGTCGTCACCCACGCTCAGTCGGATCGCAGAAGAACGGTTCACCTCGGGCTACGACCTCTCGGAAGTGCAGACCGCCTTCAACGCGCTCGAAGCTGCCATCTGGACGCGCGTGTTCAGCGCTCTCGAACCGGACCAGTTCGCGCAGACACTCGGCCTGGTCAGCACCATCCTTGGCGCAGGAAAGGACGCGCTCGCAGGCAAGTACGTCCCCCTCGCAACGGACACGCACGCTCCCTCGCTCGACCTACGCGCCTTGTTCGAAGGCACAGACGGCACGTCTGCAATGCGCTGAATTGCTCTAACCGGCCGCCGGGTCATCCTCGCCCGTCCTCGCGCATTCGCACGGCTGTTCAGCCGAGCACTGCTCGCAGCGCCGTGATCGGGAGAAAGCGGAGTGTGACGAGGAAGTTCTTGCCAGGCGCGCCGCAGGTGGGGCCGGGTCAGGCCAGGAGGAGCCCGACGACCAGAGGTGAGAAGAAGTAGGCCGTCAGGACGTAGGGCCACATGTAGCCGTTCTCCACATGCCAGCCTTCGAGGATCTCGTGGACAGGACGGCGGAGCAGGAAGCTCCCGACCCATTCGAAGGCAAGCACCATCAAGAGCCAGTACGTGCCGGCGAGCAGCAACTCGGGCACGGCATGAACGTGAGTGAACCGCACCAGCGCGTAGGCGAACGGGAAGAAGATGTAGACGATTCGCGTCGTCATCCCGATTCGATGCGCGCGTAGCTCGCCGACGCGCGGCTCGTAAACGCGGTTCATGAGGACGAAGTAGTTGAACCCCGAGACAGCGATCTCACATAACCACACCCGGAAGGTGATCATCAGCAGGTAGGTGTTCACTGAGCCTCCGCCCGAATCATCGCTGGCGCGCTCTGGCTGACCGTCCGCACGTTCCCGGATCGGCCGAGACACCGCGTCGAAGAACCCGGAGCCTCGGCGAACTCCCGAACACTGCGCAGGCGGCTGTCTCAGCGCTCGAGCCTTCTGGCGACTTACCTGCGGTAACCGTGCAGATGGATCCGGTGAGTCCCCGATGCCTTAGTTCAAGCACAGCGCGAAGATGACTGCAGGAAGGAGGACTCGATGAATCAGCTCACCGGAACCCACCATCGGCATCGCTACGTGCCCCGAACGTGGCCGCCACAGATCCGGATCGCCGTTGTCGTAGCGGCCTCCCTCATCGTCGAGGCGATCGTCGCCAAGAGCGTCATGGACGTGACGGTCAACATCGTGGCGTTCCTCGCGCCGCTGTGGGTCTTCGCCGTCTCGCAGGCATGGCCCACAAAGGACAAAGCTTTCGAGATCGCAACGATGCTCCTCGCGATCGGCGCGACGGCAGGGGTGCTCATCTTCTACGCGCTTTGAGCGTCGCCTCGAATCAGGAGCTCGGCGGTTCCCGCTTGGCGCTTCCTGCGTGCTTTGCGAATGATCTGTCCGCGCGCGTGCCGCGCTGGCGGCGGCTCGTCATTCTGACGTCACCGACGAACCGTCTTTCGCGAAGACGATGACCTTCCCGACGCGCTCGATCAGATGAACGCCGGCGGCAATCGCGCACTCGTGATCGACGACGGAACGCTTGAAGGGCTCCTCCCGATCACTGACGTCGTCCGGCTCGTCTCGTGGAAGAAAGCCGGGGCGGCCTTAACCTCGATTCCCTGGCCGCTCGTCGTCTTACCGGCGCACGAACAACGACGTCGCTACGCGATGTAGGCGGGCTCCTGCTGCCGGTAGATGCTGATCCCCGGCAGGCGCGAGCGATTCGTGTACGGGTAGTCGACCACGGCGTCCGGCGCCTTCTCGCCTTGTGATCCGCGCTCGTTGTCGATCGCGTGCTCAACACAAATGTAAGGACAGGTTTCGTCCTGGGCGAATATGACCGCACCTTCCGCGAGGTCAAACGAGTAGTGGATTACCTCATAGGCGGCGAGGTTCGGGCACCCCTCCACCGCGCACCTGTGCGTCCCCTCTGACATCGCGCCCCTCCCTTGGAGCCGGGGTGACGGGAGAACCCGCCACCCCGGTCGTCCGCCTCACGTCTTCGTGATCTCGATCTTGTGCGGCTTGGAGACGGTGAGCTTTGGTGCGTGCACTTCGAGGACGCCCTTGGTGAACTTCGCCTGGACGTGCTTCGTGTCGGCCTCGGCCGGCAGCTGGAAGCGGCGCTCGAACTCGCGCTCGAGGCGCTCGTGTAGGCGGAATGACTTCTCCGTCTTCTCCTTCGTCTCCTTGCGCTCGCCCTTGATCGTGAGCTGGTGGTCGGAGACCTCGATCCCCAGCTCAGTCTCCTCGTAGCCGGGCACCTCCACCTCCACCACGAACTCATCCTCGGTCTCGTAGATGTCGGCGGCCGGTAGAAGCGTCGGCGCGAAGCCGCCCTCTTCGAACATCCGCCGCATGCGACGCTCGATCGAGTCGAGATCCTGGAAGGGCGACCATTTCAGCATCGTGGTCATGAATTCACCTCCCTTCGCCACGGGTCCGAAGAGATCGTGCCCGAAGGGCCACGTAGCAGCATCGGTCCCGGCACCGATCCCGGGCTGTGGGCAAGTACGGATGCGTAAGAAGGCGAGCCCGCAGTCTGGCCCGGTTCTGGGGCTAGGGCCGCTGCCAGCATAGGCGTTGACGTCAGCCGATGTCTGCCTCGCTGAAGGTCCCGCCGCGCCTCCACGAGAACACGTCTTCGGCGAGGCGGGGCGGGCCTGCGAGCTGATCGCGCCAGGCCTCTGCAGCCTCCCAAACCTCGGGCTCGGCCAGCAGCGGCTCAAGGGCCTCCGCTCCCAGCTTTGATTCGAACACGAACACCACCTCAGCCGACGTGAGAAAGACTTCGTGACGGTCGAGCCCGGTTATCTGTTCGGGGTCGAACGGAGGGCCGGCCTCGAGCAATCTGCGCACGGCGCGGTGGGCATCCTTCTTGAGTGGTAGGACCAACGCCGTCCGCCGCATCGCCTCCGGTCCAAGCTGCAGCGCCGTCAGCCGCTCTGCGATCTCGCCGACGAGGCTCGGCTGCGGGACGGTGGCAATCATGATCGGAGAGCCGGTCCGTCGTTCGAGAATCACCGTTGGTTGTCCCTCGATTTGATCCGCGACGCTCCCGACCCGAACGCCGACCAGGCCCTCGTAGGCGATTTCGCGCGCTGTCGAGCGCGAAGCCGCGAGCCCTTCCAAGCGCAGCCCTCGGGTGCGGAGCTCAAGCTTGCCGGTCGCGAGCGGGAGCGTACCCTCCCGCCAGACAACTCCGTAACACTTGCGCATACAGGGATCATCAACGCGACCGAGCTTCCGTGGCATCGGGCGCAGCCCCATTGTGCATTGCGGGAAAGCCGCACAAATCAGTAGTTTTGGCTGCGCCGATCCGCGAACGGACCGATGACGGCTTCGCTCCTATTCGCCAGAGTGACGCTGCAACGAAGGGAGTTCGATGAACACACTCTTCACAGTCGTCGTGTTCGCGTTTGTCCTGGCCGTGCTGGCCGTCGCCGCGTATGCACTGTACGAGGTGAGCCCGCTGGCTCACCACGCTGAGCGGTTCCGCGATTCGCGGACCGGGAAGCGTAAGTGGGACAGCCCGCACCTGGACTGACCAGACAGCGGCACGGGTTTTTGCGAGCAAAGGACCCGTCGGGAAAGGCCCCGCCCGGCCTAGGCTTGTTGCGGTCGCGGCCTAGGCTAGAGGAGCCGTTCTCGACCGGTTCGCTGACAAAGATAGGCCGAACACCCTTCAAGAAGCAGCGTCTTAGGAATCCGTCAGCACCGCGGCTGCTCGGCAAACGAGGCCGCCCGGGCCTAAGGCGCGGGCGCTAACGGCGTCGGCGCCCGCGAGATCCTGCACAGTCCGCCTCACCTGAAACGAGCCGCTAGGGCGAGTCGTTCTCACCGACCCTTTCCAGGCGATCCGGCGCTCGTGCACCAGCACGACACGCCAAAGAACTCCAGCACGGCTGTGATCGACCTCGAACCGCAACTCGATCCCATCGTCCTCGCTCTTCAGCCTCAGCTTCGACGTCGCTCCGCTCCCGCAGACACCCGCAACACGTACCTCGCCACGGCCGTCCTTCGCGACCGCTGCGACGGACCAGACTGCGAAGACCAACACGAGGACGACCCCGAGTGAAGCTAAAAGGCGGAGCACAGCCATAGTGTGGCGGCGCCGCCGCTTCATGCGCAACGGGACCTTGGTCGCAGCGGCTACGGCCGCAGCTCGCTCCGGAGACCCTGCCGTTCGGCCCAGAGGATCGCCTGGACCCGGTCGGTGACTCCGATCTGACGGAAGATGCTCGTCAAGTGGGACTTCACCGTCTTCTCACTGATTTCGAGCCGTCGCGCGATCAGCTTGTTCGGCATCCCGTCGAGCAGCAAAGCGAACACCTCCCGCTCGCGCGGTGAAATCCCGGCAAACGGGTCGGGGGCGTTCTTCGCCTCGAGCAACGACCGTGCGGCGCGGGGATCGATCGGCGAGCCACCGGCCGCGGCGGTGCGGATGCCGCGTACCACCTCTTCCGCGGACGCGTCCTTCAGCAGGTAGCCGACCGCACCGGCGTCGAGTGCTCCCGTGATCCGACGCCGATCGGAGAAGGAGGTGAGAACCAGTACAGCCGTCTCCGGTGCGTTCGCGAGAATCTGCCTTGTCGCCTCGATTCCGTCGAGGACCGGCATCTCGAGGTCCATCAGCACCACGTCGGGTCCCACCGACCGGCACACCGCCACCGCCTCGGCTCCGTCAGCTGCAGTCGCGACCAGCTCCAGGTCTTGCTGAGCCGCAATGACGCCCGCCAGCCCGTCGCGCAGGACTCCGTGGTCGTCGACGACGGCGACGCGGATCACCGGGATGGCACCTCGAGCTCGATGCGGGTGCCTTCACCTTGGCGCGAGACGATTTTCAGGCTGCCGCCGTAGTCTCGCGCGAGCTCTTCGACGAGCGACAGGCCTACATGCCCTTCCGACAATCGTCTCTCCCGCAGGGCGGGATCGAACCCGCGGCCGTCGTCGGACACTGCGAACCGGGCGACGCGGTCGTCAGCAGTCAGTTCAACCCGCAACGAGCCGGCGTCCGCGTACGCGATCACGTTCCGCACGGCCTCCTGCGCGACGCGGTAGACGAGCGTTTCCTTCTCGCGATCGAGGCGCTCCGCTCCCTCGATTGCAATCGACACGTCCACGCCGTTCGCGTGGAGTGGGCTGACGAGATCTGCGATTGCAGCCTCGAGCCCGGCCGCCGCGAGGTGCGGGGGATGAAGCTCGACGAGCAGGACGCGTAGGTCGCGGACCATACGGCGAAGGCGGTCGATTGTCGTTCGAAGCAGATCCGCTTCTCCGCTCGCCCCGCGCGCCGAGGCGCCGTCGGCCAACGGCGCAAGCGAGAAGGCGAGACCGGCGATCTCCTGCACCGGCCCGTCGTGCAGATACGAAGCAACCCGGCGACGTTCCCGCGCGGAGGCCGCGATTGCGTTCCCGAGCAGAGCCTCCCGCTCCTCGTGGCCCCGTTGGAGCCTGCGCGTCAGTGACCAAACGAGTGGAGCCTGGATGAGCACGATCAGCAGGATCGCCCCGAGGATCGGTGGAGCCAGGGCCCCGAGTAGACGTCGCGCGCTCGCCGTGACGGAGCCGAAGCGCTGATAGATCTCGAACAGCACCGGCGTCCCCGATGGTGTTCGGATCCGCGTGTACGCCTCGATCAGCTTCCCTTGGCCACGGTCGAGCGCATTCTCAGGACGGCGGAGATTGCTGACCTCCACCTTTGCACCGCCCTCACGCAAGAGACGCAGCTGGCCGGAGTCGAGCTTGTAACGACCGCCGATCTGGGCCGGGTCGTCCGAGTAGAGGACGCGTCCGTCCGTCGACCAGATCTTCACCCTTACGATCGAGTTGCTGAGCACACGTGCTACGACGACGTCGTCGACTGCATTTCGCGCCGCCGGTTTGCCCACGAGTAGATCATCACCGAGCCTGGACTCGACCAGCTGTCCGGCCTCCTGCACCTTCGTCCGCGTCTCGCGTTTCGCCTCGTCGATCGCGACAGACCGGAGCGCGAAGTAGCCGCCGACGACAGCGACGGCGATCGCGGCCGTGCTCCCGATTGCAAAGCGCAAGAGGATCGAGCGCGCGGTCGGTGGCTGAGTTCCGGGCGTGCGGCCTTCCCTCGTAGTACGTCGCGGCTTCATCCGCCCATCATCGCGTCTCCATTCGCTCCAGTGCATGAACCCGGACCAAAGTCGCATTGCCAACCCGACCCGTTGATCAGCAGGCTCCTTCTCATCCCCGATGAAAGGAGCACCAAATGTTGAGCCCGCGCCTCATCACTCTCATCCTCACTCTCGCCATCAGCGCCGCTGCCCTCACGATCGCTCCGCTGGCGTCCGCCAAAGGCGGCCCCCGCGTACGGGTGAACGGCGTCTGCACGCAGAGCTCGACCGCCAAGCTCAAGCTCAGCAGGGAAGACGGCCGCATCGAGGTCGAGTTCGAGGTCGATCAGAATCGGAACGGCGTTCCCTGGAAGGTCACGTTGCGCCGGAACGGTTCGCGCGTCGCCTCGGCGATCGCACGCACCCGCGCCCCTAGTGGCTCCTTCTCCCTTCGCCGTGTGATCTCGGGCGCCCAGGGAACCGTCGCCGCCGTAGCGACGCGCGCGTCCGGCGAGCGCTGCACGGCTCAGGCCACAATCTGAGCGCCACTACTCCCTCCCCGCGCACGGGCGGTCGGCGTAAGCCGACCGTCCGTTTAGCCCCAGCCGACGACAGGCTGGCCAAGCGGAAGCGCAAGGTGCTTTCGCGAGGGCCCCGCCAAAGCGGAGTGACCACTTTCAGCGGAGCGCGTCGCTACCTCGAGGCCGCTTAGTCAGTCACGGTGTGGTCACCCAGCCGCCAGCTCGATGAGTTCGCGCAACGCGTGGTAGGCCGTGGCCTGTGCCTCTTGAATCCTCGGGATGTGCTGCGATTCCGTCACGACCACATGGTCGGCCAGTCCTTCACGCGCCACCCGCCCCCCGTCATAGCCGACGAAGGCGATCGTCAAGAGACCGCGCCGCTCGCGCCTCGGCGAGCGCCTCGATGATGTTCGGCGAGTCTCCGCTCGTCGAGAGTGCGAGCGCCGCGTCGCCTGAGTTGGCATAGGCAATGAGCTGTCGTCCGAAAAGCACTTCAGTGCCGATGTCGTTCGCGAGCGCCGTGAGGATGGCACTGTCTGCGGTGAGGTCGATCGCCTTGCGGGCGGCCCACCCTTGCGGTGCCGCGCGGAAGTCCGCCACGACATCCATCGCGTCGGTCGCGGAGCCGCCGTTGCCGAACGCGAACAGGGTTCCGCCTCCCGCGAACATCCTGCGGAGGGCCTTCGCGGCGGCGACCAGCTCGGAGCGGCCCCCTTCCACGGTTCGGGTCCGCAGCTCTCGGATTTCCTCCGCCTTCAGCAGCACCGACCCACGGACATCGCTTTCCACATACGCGAGATCGTGCGGTTCCTCGTCGAGGAACGGGTAGAGGAAGCTCGAGGCGCCCGCACCTGCCGTCGATCCGCCGATGTGGTCGAGGAACACATGAACGAGCTCCCACAGCATGTGGTACGTGGTTTCGACGAGCTCCTGCCGCACGAATGGATCCGAGCTTGGAGGATCGAATACCCACTCGGCGCCCGTCGCGTGGAAGGAGATGGTTAGGAGCCCCTTGTTTGAGCCGGCCACGGGCACGTCGTCGAAGTTCATGACCATGTCGCCCTCCCGGGCGATGAGATCGACGTCGGGACGCGCGACGGCGAGCGCTGGAAGCGCACGCTTGCCGACGATCACAGGGTGGACGAACTCGACCGCGACATGAGAGGCGTCGGACCGGGCCTGGGGCGACGAGCCGACCGCAAACAGCCGGCCGCCACGCGCGAATCTCTTCGCCATAGCGTGGCAGAGACGCGCGATACGGTCGGCCTCGGCCGTGAAGAATTGCTCGCCGGCCTGTGACCGACTCGCAATGACGCGGTCGAGTGCCGGATCGAGCGACCCGCGCGAGGCCGTCTCGCTCAAACCCGCTCTGGCACGCGGCCGGCCGCCTCGACGAGCCAGCGTCGCCAATCCTCGACTCCCTCTCCCGTTCGCGCGCTCATCAGACGCACAGAAACGCCCGGGTGGACGGCTGCGACGTGACGGATCAGCTTGTCGAGATCGAAGTCGAGGTGGGGCACGAGATCGATCTTGTTGATCAGGACGAGCTCGCAGGCCCGGAACATGAGCGGGTACTTCAGCGGCTTGTCCTCCCCTTCCGTCACGGATGCAACCATCACGCGGTGGTGCTCGCCGACGCGGAACTCCGCCGGGCAGACGAGGTTGCCGACGTTTTCGATCACGAGCACGTCGATCTCCTCGAATGGAATCGACGGAAGGGCAGACCGGACCATGTTCGCGTCGAGGTGGCACTCACCCCCGAACCCCGGATCGGTATTGATCTGGGTCACCGGCACGTGAAGAGTGGCGAGCCGGTCGGCGTCGAGGCTCCCCTGGACGTCGCCTTCGAGCACGCCCACACGGACGCCAGTGAGATCGTGCACCGTCCGCTCGAGGAGTGAGGTCTTGCCCGAGCCGGGCGCACCCATCAGATTGACGACCGTCACGTCGGCAGCGTCGAAGTCGGCGCGATTCGCTCGCGCGATGGTGTCGTTCGCGTCGAGTACGCCTTCGACAACTTGGACTCGTGTCCTGTGCATGGGTGTCCTACGTCCTCTCGATCGTCTGATACCCGCGTGGCGAAGGGTTGCTTTCGATGAGTTCGAGTGCCTCGACGAACAATTCGTCCCCGGCTCTGACGTCTACGTCGACGCTTCCGCAACTGGGACAGGCGAAGGGAAGCTCGACCAGCCGACTATCAGCCTTGCAGCTTCGGCATGTGACGCGAACAGGTACTTCTTCGATCTCGAGCTCCGCGCCCTCGATGGGCGTTCCCTGCGTCACGAGCTCGAACGCGAATATGAGCGCGCTGGGAACGACCTGACGCAGGTGTCCGATCTTCACGTCGACTTTGGCCACACGGCGTCCTTCTGCGTGCTCTTCCGACAATCGAGAGCGATCGCCTCGGCGATCGAAAGCTCGTGCATCAACAGATCCTCGGCAGCGGATCGCCCACGAGTAGGTCCATGACCCGCCTCCCTCCGAACGCCGTCTCCAGCAGGACCATGCCCGCGGGTTCGCTCTTCACTTCACCAATCTCGGCAGCGCCCTCGAAGCCCGGAACCGAACGCAGCGCAGCAAGTGCGCTGTCGGCCGCTTCGGGAGCGACGAAGGCGACGAGCGTTCCCTCGTTGGCGACGTACATCGGATCGATGCCGAGGATCTCGCATGCGCCAGCGACCGCCGGCTGAACCGAGACGTCCGCCTCGCGGACGACGGCGGCCAGGCCCGACGCGCGAGCCAACTCGTTGACGACGCTCGCCAGCCCACCACGCGTGGCGTCGCGAATGCACCGAACCGCGTCGCCCGCTGCAGCCAGCAGCGCATCAACCGCCGGCCAGAGAGGCTTTGTATCCGACTCGATCGGCGCCTCGAGCTCGAATTCGCCGCGGGCGAGCATGATCGCCATGCCGTGCTCACCGATCGGACCGGAGACGAGGATTCTGTCCCCGGGCAGGAGCGAGCTCGGCGAGAGGCTTGCGCGCTCATCCATGCGTCCGACCCCTGTTGTCGTGATGTACATCGAGTCGCAGTGTCCGCGCTCGACCACCTTGGTGTCGCCGGCGACAATCCGCACGCCCGCCGCCGCGGCGGCGCTCGCGATCGCCTCCACCTCTGAGCGCAGCTCCTCTGCCGGCAGGCCTTCCTCCAATATGAGCGACAGAGTGAGCGCGAGCGGGAGCGCCCCTGCGACCGCAAGGTCGTTGACGGTCCCGTTGACGGCAAGCTCGCCGATCGAGCCGCCCGGGAAGCGGATCGGCTTGACCACGAAGCTGTCGGTAGTAACAGCCAGATCGCCGACCTTGCCAGCATCCGCGAGCTCTGCGATGCCGAACGCCGGCGCGAGCAAACCTTCGATCAGAGTCATGGTCGCCTTGCCGCCGCCGCCGTGTGCCATCGTGATCTGGTCGTCCCTGAAGCGGAGCGGCTTGGCCTTCACCCGCTCGATCAGGCCGAGGACGTGCTGCTCGGCACGATCTTCGACGGCCATCAGACCACCGCCCGCTCGCGCGCGAACCGCCCATAGTTGTAATACGCGGCGCACGCCCCCTCCGAGGAGACCATGCACGTCCCGATCGGCCGCTCCGGCGTGCAGGCCGTTCCGAACACCTTGCACTCCCACGGCTTGATGACGCCCTTCAGCACCTCGCCGCACTGGCAGGCCTTCGGATCGGCGACGCGGACACCCGGGATGTCGAAGCGCAGTTCGGCGTCGAAGTCGCGATACGCCTCGGACAACTTCAGGCCACTATGGGAGATAAATCCGAGCCCACGCCATTCGAAGTGCGGCCGCAACTCGAACACCTCCGCTAAGACCGCGAGCGCCTGCGGATTGCCGTCGTAGGGAACGACTCTCTTGTACTGGTTCTCGACCTCGCAGCGACCAGCGGCCAACTGCTCCAGCACCATGTAGATCGACTGCAGGAGGTCGAGAGGCTCGAAGCCCGAGATCACGATCGGTTTGGCGTAGTCCGCAGGAATGAACTCGAACGGCCGCGCGCCGACGACGGTCGACACGTGGCCGGGGCCGATGAAGCCGTCGAGCCTGATGTCCGGGGATTGAAGCAGCGCCCGCAGCGGCGGCACGATCGTGACGTGGTTGCAGAAGACGGAGAAATTGCGCACTCCTTCGGCCTTCGCGCGCATCAGCGTCAGCGCGGTCGAAGGAGCCGTAGTCTCAAAGCCGACCGCGAAGAAGACCAGCTCGCGGTCCGGGTTCTCCTTGGCGATCCGCAGCGCGTCGAGCGGCGAGTAGACCATGCGTACGTCAGCGCCTTCCGCTTTAGCCTCGAGCAGCGTCCCGTCACCGCCCGGGACGCGCATCATGTCGCCGAAGCACGCCAAGATCACGTTCGGCTGACGAGCGACCGCAATCCCGTCGTCGACACGGCCCATCGGGATCACGCAGACTGGACAGCCGGGCCCATGCACGAGCTCGACGTTTTCCGGAAGCAGGTCGTCGACACCGTACTTATAAATCGTGTGCGTGTGCCCTCCGCAGACCTCCATCACCTTGTAGTGACGCCCTGGCTCGACGGCTGCGACGATCTGACCCGCAAGGACGCGGCCCAGCTCGGCGTCCCGGAACTCGTCGACGAACTTCACGCAAGCCTCGCGATCGCGACACCCGCATGGACGAGAACCTTGTCGCCGCGACCGACGGCGCCGACAAGCTCGGTCATCACTTCGGCGCATGCACCGCCTTCGTCCTCGCGGCAGAGGCAGAGACCGTTCTGCCCCACCTCGAGCACGCACATCTCAACACCCTCGTCGGAGCACGTAGTGCAGCGGTCTTCGGCACGGGTGCTCACTCGATCACGCTCGCGCTCAGGTCCTCGAGCTCCTGCTCGTACGCCTCGCCCATCTGCTGCAGCAATCCGAGTGTCGCTTGCGCCTCGTCCTCATTGACCTTCGAGATAGCGAACCCGACGTGGATCAGCACCCAATCGCCGGGCCCGGCACCGGTTCCCTCGCCGTCGAGCAAACTGATGTTCACGTTACGCAGGACTCCTGCCACGTCGACGCGCGCGAGCCGATTCCACTCGTCGACGACCTCCACGACCTGGCCTGGGATCGCGAGACACATATCAGCCGGCCATCCACAATCTTGGAGTAGAGAAGGCAGACGATCTTTCGACCATCGTTGAGCCTGCGGCTTTGCCCAACGAGACCCGCACGGGACTCCCCCGGTACAAAAGGGACAAGGGGACAATTCTTTCCCCTGAGGGCTACAGCGTCAAGAACGCAACAATAACCCTGTGGTGGAGCGGGAACGACGGCGGTTTCGGATCAGCGGCCTCGTCCAGGGCGTGGGTTTCCGGCCGTTCGTCTACGGGCTCGCGTGCAGGCATGAGCTCGCCGGTTTCGTACTCAATGACGGCCAGGGAGTGGTCGTCGAGGCCGAAGGAGAGACCGCCCAGCTCGAACGGTTCTCTGTCGACCTGCGTGACGAGGCACCGCCGCTCGCGCGTGTGGATTCTGTTGTCACCCAGACGACGACCCCGCGCGGGGACGCCGAGTTCGTCATCGAGGCAAGCGCGACCACGGGTGGGGCGGCGGCGATCCCGGCGGACGTCGCGACCTGCGACGACTGCCTCCGAGAGCTGTTCGATCCTGACGATCGGCGATTCCGCTACCCGTTCATCAACTGTACGCAGTGCGGACCGCGGTTCACGATCGTCGTCGGCGTTCCGTACGACCGGCCGCTGACCACGATGGCTGGGTTCCTGCTCTGCGCCGACTGCCGCCAGGAATACGAGGACCCCGGAGACCGCCGCTTTCACGCCGAGCCGATCGCGTGCCCCATCTGCGGACCACGGCTCTCGTTACCACTCGAGCACGTGGTCGAAGCGTTGCAGGCGGGGTCGATCGTCGCCGTCAAGGGTCTAGGCGGGTACCACCTTGCGTGCGACGCCGCGAACGAGGAAACGGTCGCGTGCTTGCGCGCGCGCAAGAACCGCGACGACAAGCCCTTTGCCCTGATGACGACAGCTCCGGGCGATCTGGTCGAGATCGAGCAAGCCGAGGGCGAGCTGCTGCGATCACGCGAACGGCCGATCGTCCTCCTACGCCGCCGTGCGGGTGCTCAGCTTGCTCCGTCGGTGGCGCCCGACACCTCCTGGCTCGGCGTGATGCTTCCATATACCCCACTGCACCATTTGCTGTTGAGGGATTTCGGCGGTGCGCTGGTGATGACGAGCGGGAACCGCGCGGACGAGCCGATCGCCTACGACGACCACGAAGCGCGACTACGGCTTGGCGGGATCGCCGACCTGTTCCTCGCCCATGACCGCCCGATCCATCGTCGTTGCGAGGACTCGGTCGTTCGCGCGGCTTTCCCGATCCGACGCTCGCGTGGGTACGTTCCAGCGCCACTGCCGCTACCTGTCGATGCACAGCGGCCGATCGTGGCCGCCGGTGCAGAGCTCAAGAGCACGTTCTGCGTCGCTCGGGGAATGGAGGCGTTCCTCTCACCGCATCTGGGCGACCTGGACTCCGAGCCGGCCTACGAGGCCTTCCGCACGGACCTCGAGCTCTATCTCGCAATGCTTGGCGTCGAACCCGAGCTGATCGCGCACGACCTCCACCCGGAATACCTCGCGACCAAGTGGGCGCTCGAGCAAGATGCGGCGCTCGTAGGCGTTCAGCATCACCATGCCCATGCGGCGGCGTGCCTCGCCGAGCACGGCGAAGCCGGCCCAGCTCTTGCGCTCGTCTTCGACGGGACGGGTTACGGAACCGACGGGACGCTTTGGGGCGGCGAGCTACTGCGCTGCGACCTCGAATCGTTCGAGCGCCTGGCACACCTCGAGCCTGTTCCTCTGCCGGGCGGCGAGGCCGCAATTCGGCAGCCCTGGCGCACGTGCGCGTCCTACCTCGAAGCAGCCAAACGGCCGGTGCCGTTCGAGCGCTGGGCCCTTGTGAGGGAGAGCTTGAAGGTAAATGCGCCGCTCTCGTCCGGGATGGGAAGGCTCTTCGACGCGGTTTCAGTGCTTCTGGGCGGGCGTGAAGAGGTGACCTACGAGGGACAAGCGGCGATCGAACTGGAGCAGCTTGCCGACGGAGTCTCGGCGAAGCCGTACTCGTGGTCTTTCGGGGATGGGCCCGCACTCGTGCGGCGCGTGCATGACGATCTCGCCGTGGGGCGGTCGCGCTCCGAGATCGCCGCTGCGTTCCACGAGACGGTCGCGCTGGCCGCTGCAAGAGCATGCGCCGAGAGCGACGGGCCGAACACGGTTGCGCTCTCTGGCGGGACCTTCCAGAACTTGCGGCTGCTCGGTGCAACGCGTCGCCACCTCGAACGCATGGGCTTCCGCGTGCTCTCACATCGGAGCGTTCCGCCGAACGACGGCGGGATTAGCTACGGCCAGGCTGCGGTCGCGGCGGCAGGACCGTCGGCGAGCGCGTGAACGCGGGACGCGCCTAGGCTAGGTTTCGACCCGTTTCAGAGCGGCGAGCAAGGTGTCCACGTCGTAGGAGTCGTCGTGCCTGACGCCGTTGATGTAGAACGACGGCGTTCCGTTCACGCCGCTGCGCACGCCGCTCATGAAGTCCTCGCGGACACGGCCGGCGTGGGCGTGCTCGGCCAGCTCCTTGTCGAACCGCTCCACATCGAGCCCGACCTGCTCTGCGTACCCGTGGAGGGCCGGATCGTCGAGGCGCCTCTGGTTCTCGTACAGAACATCGTGCATCTCCCAGAACTTGTCCTGGACCGCTGCCGCCTCCGCCGTCTCCGCGGCCTGCTCCGCATGCGGATGCGAGGTCGTGATCGGGAAGTTGCGAAAGACGAAGCGCAGCTTCTCACCCAGTCGCTGCTGGACCTCTTTGACGATGGGATAGGCGGCGCCGCAGTACGGACACTCGTAGTCCCCGTACTCGAGGAGCGTCACGGCGGCGTCGGCCGGACCGTCGATGTGGTCGCGACCCTCCGTCACCGGCACCGTGAGCGTGGCTGCCCACTGCGTCTTGCTCACGACGCGTCACCCGTCTCGAGGTTCTCGAGCGCCCGGAGGATGCCGTCTGCGCCCGGATTCACTCCGACGGGCGAGACGTAGCTCCACTGGACGACGCCGTCGACGTCGATCACGTAGAGAGCACGCTCGCTCGTTCCGTCCTGCGTGCGATAGACGCCGTACGCGCGCGCGATCTCGCCCTTCGGCTCGAAGTCGGCGAGCAACGGAAAGTGCAGGTTGCGATCCTTCGCGAAGGCGAGGTGCGACCAGATGCCGTCGACCGAGATGCCGAGCAGCTCTGCGTCGAACTTCTGGAACTCGGGGAGCAGCTCCTGGTACAGGCCCATCTGGTCGGAGCAGACCGGGCTCCAGTCCTCCGGATAGAAGGCAAGGATGACCGGCCGGCCGCGAAACTCGGACAGCGCAACCTTCTGGTCTGGAGTACATGCGAGCTCGAAGTCGGGCGCCTCGGTCCCGGGCGCCAGTGGAGTCGCGCGACCCTCCACGGCAGCTTCGGTCATGACGCTGTGACTCTACCCCCCCGGGCGCACGTCTGGGCCCTAGCCCCGGATCAGCGTCGCCCGAGCCCCGGCCGCGCGGACCGCCGCAGAGAGCGCGTCGATGTCGTAGGCGCCGTAGTGGCGCCGGCCGTTGATGAAGAACGTCGGCGTACCGGCGACGGCGCTGAGATCGGCGCTGTCGATGTCCTCGGCGACACGTCCCGCGCCGATGTGCTCATACAGGTCGTGGGTGAAGCCTTCGACGTCGAGTCCGAGCTCTTCGGCGTAGCCGATCAAGTCGTCGTAGTCGAGCGCGTCCTGATGATCGAAGAGAAGATCGTGCATCTCCCAGAATGCGCCCTGGGCCGCCGCAGCCTCGGTCGACTCCGCCGCGAGCTGAGCGTGCGGATGGACGTCGCTCAGCGGCAGGTGCCGCCAGACATAACGGACGTCGCCGAACTCCTGCAGAAGTAGGCGAACGACAGGCTCGGCCCGGCCGCAGTACGGACATTCGAAGTCGCCGTACTCGACGAGAGTGACCGGAGCATCGATCGGTCCGCGGTAGTGGTCTCGCTCCGGGTCGACCTCGGAGTACAGGTCGACGAGCGGCTCCGACGGTCCAAGGAGCGCACGGATCCGCAGACGTCGGGGCAGCCGCGCCGTCGCGCGGAACAGGAGCCAGGTCAGGAGCGACGCGCCGAGTGCTGCGGAGAGAATCCCGACCTTCGCCTCTTCGAGCCGGCGCCCGTCGAAGGCGAGCGTCGACACCAGCAGAGCAATGGTGAAGCCGACTCCAGCGATCGTGCCGCCGCCCGCGACCGCCGCCCAACCGACCGGCGGCCGCAACCTTCCGCCGCTCAGGCGTGTCACCAGCCATGACGTGCCGAGAATGCCCAGCGGCTTGCCGACGACGTAGCCGACCAGGATGCCCAGCGTGATTCGCGACGAGAACGCCTGCGCCAGGAAGTGACCGTCGATGGCGATGCCGGCGTTCGCCAACGCGAAGAGGGGCACGATCAGATAGCTCGTCCAGGGATGCAGGAGCTGCTGAAGTCGCTCGTTCGGCGACGTGGCGGCCCTCAACTCCACACGAGCCGCGCGCGCCAGCTCTGCGGTGGGTTGCTCGCGGAACTCACGGAATCGATCCGTGACACGCTCGAGCTTGGACCGCGGCGCCGGATAGGCATAGGTCAGCAGTCCGAGTGCGAGACCGATGACAACCGGCTCGACGCCCGACTTGAGCAGCGCGACCCAGGCGGCCGTTCCGAGAGTCGCAAGACCCAGGCCGGCGGGCATCCTGAGCTGTCGGGCGACGAGGACACCTCCGAAGATCGCGACCGCAATGAGCAGTGGCACCAAGTGGAGCTCCGCCGTGTAAACCGTTGCGATGATGACGACCGAAAAGATGTCGTCGACGACGACCACAGTGAGCATGAAGGCCCGCAGGCGATCCGGAAAGCGCGGCCCGACGAGTGCGAGCAGCCCGAGCGCGAACGCCGTGTCGGTTGACATCACGATCCCCCAGCCGTGGGCTGAGCTGTGGCCGCCGTTGAAGGCGAGATAGAGAGCGACCGCCGCAGCGATGCCGCCGAGTCCGGCGAGCAGGGGCAAGGCGAAGCGGCGCCGTTCCCGCAGCTCCCCGAGGTCGAGCTCGCGGCGCGCTTCGAGCCCGACGACCAGGAAGAAGATCGTCATCAACCCGCTGTTCACCCAGCCACGGAGGTCCAGTGCCACCCCTGCTCCGCCGAGCTGGATGGAGAGCATCGTGTGCCAGAGCCGCTCGTACGACGACTCGTCGATGTTCACCCAGACCAGTGCCGCGACGGTCGCAGCCAGCAGGAACGCCGCGCCGCCTGTCTCCGTCCGCAGGAACGCGCGCAGCGGTGTCTCCGCACTCCGCGCCCAGGCCGTTCGTCCCGAAAAGCCTGACGGTCGCGCAGTCGGGCTGTCGTTAGGTGACTGGGACACGGTGAACCCGGAGCCTTGCATTTTGGACGTTCGTACTTCCCGCAGCCGATCCGTGGGTGCGCGGATAGGCAAACCGGCAGGTCTGTGCCATCATCGACTCCAAGGTGAAGAAGCGCAGCTCCGAGAGTAAGACCGCAGGCAGTGAGGCGCCGATCGTGGTCACGCCTCGCGCGATGGTGCGCGTAGCGGAGCAGATCACCAGACTGTTGAGACCCAAGTCATGACCGAGACTCGCAGAACGACGACGGAGGAGGCACGGCACGTCGGAGACGCGATCGGAGTCGACTGGGACCGCTTCGACCTGGAGCAGTTCCGACGCGGCATGGACGTCGAGTTCGAGCACGGCGCTCACGACCCGCAGACGAACGTCACCGGAGACGACCCGATCATCACCGGCAAGATTGCACTGGCACACATGAAGGAGTTTCCGGACTACTACGAACGTCTCGAGAAGATGGAACAGGAAGCGGAGCGCGAGTGGGCCGCCAAGAAGGCTTGAGCGACAGCCTCGACAATGAGCAGCGTAAGACCCTCGAGCAGATCGTCGACCATCGCTCTGGCGCGAACATCGAGTGGCGGCAGGTCCGAGCCTTGCTCGAGGCGTTGGGAACAGTGACCGAAGAACACAATGGCAAGGTCACGGTCACCGTCGGCGGAGAGAGCGAGGTTTTCCAACCGCCGCGTGGGAAGGACGTCGACGAGGAGCTGCTCTCCGATTTGCGGCGCATGCTGGCCCGGCACTCGTAAGAGGTCGCCCGCACGAGCGCGCAGGGGACGTGGCCCGTTTACTTGCGAGGCAGCGATCGCGCGTATGTCGTGCCGACTTCAACCCACTTCGCGAGCTGCGGCTTGGTCCGCACATACTCGGGGGCGACTCGCAACCAGCCCTTCATCGTCCGGCCCCGCATCTCGAACGGCTCGGCCTTCGTCGTGGCGATGAGCTTGTCCGACTCCGACGGGTCCGCGCGAACGAGCACGCCACCCTGGCCGCTTGCCGCAATCGCCATGTTCCCGCCGATGAGAAAGGCGAGCCCGCCGAACATCTTCTTCTCTTCGAGCTGGGACTGGCCTCCGACCAGGTCGCGGATGCGTCCTGCGAGAGCCTCGTCGTACGCCATGCCCGATCGTAGTCCGCAAGACTGCGCGGAGTGAGGCTCGAGCTGGAGTTCGAGGACGTATTCGCGGGCGCAACGCTCGACCCGGCTCGCTGGCTCCCGTTCTATCTTCCGCACTGGAGCAGCCGCGAGCGCGCCGCGGCGCGGTACGAGCTCCGCGACGGCGTGCTGCGGCTGCGGATCGAAGCCGGCCAGCAACCGTGGTGTCCTGAGTTCGACGGCGAGATCAAGGTCTCATCACTTCAGACGGGCGCACGCACAGGCCAGCACCGCTTCAACCCCGCGGCCGTCGTCAGGGAGCGCCAGCCCGACGTCCGTCATTACACACCCCAATACGGCCGGATCGAGGTGCGGGCAAAGGCAACGGACGACCCCGAGGCCATGGTCGCGCTGTGGCTGATCGGCTACGAGGGAGGACTGCAGTCGGCCGAGATCTGCGTCTGTGAAATCTTTGGGCGCGACGTCGGTCCCGCAGAAACGGGTGTCGGCGTCGGCGTGCATCCCTTCCAGGATCCCGACCTCGGTGACGATTTCTCGCGCGAGACCGTCTCGATCGACGCCCGCGAGTTCCACGTCTACACCGCAGACTGGACGCCGGACGGCGTCGCGTTCTTCATCGACGGCGAGCCGATCAAGACGACGGACCAATCGCCGGACTACCCGTTACAGCTGATGCTCGGGATCTACGCGTTTCCGGCGACCGATCGAAAGCCGGCGAGCCGATACCCGAAGGAGTTCGTGGTCGACTACGTCCGCGGCTACCGGCTCGCGGCCCCCGCTGACAGTCGTAGAGTCGTTCCACGATGACAGAGACCTCGCAGGCAGGGATGTTCGCGCTCGGCACACCGTCGCACGCGTATCTCGAGTTCGATGCACACGAAGGAGCCGGTCCGAAACTCGTGACCTCGATCGCCTCGCTGCGCGAGCCGCGCACGACCATGGGCGGGGTCAACCTCGTCACCGGATTCCGTCCCGACCTCTGGCGTGCCGTCGCACCCGAAGACGCGCCACCAGACCTTCAGGGGTTCGACGCGGACCTCGTCGGCGTGGAGGGCTATCGGATGCCGGCGACCCAGCACGACGCCGTCCTCTGGCTGTCGGGAAGCGCGTACGACGTCATCTTCGAGACTGCTCGTGCGGCAATCGCCGCGCTTCATGACGTCGCGACGGTCGCGGAGGAGACCTCGAGCTGGCCGTATCGCCACGACCGCGATCTAACTGGGTTCATCGACGGCAGCGAGAACCCGACCCTGATCGAGGCCCCGGATTTCGCAGTCATCGGAGAAGGCCCAGGTGCAGGCGGCACGATCCTCCTGCTGCAGAAATGGAGCCACCAAACGGCCGAGTGGGAGGCGCTTTCGGTGACCGAACAGGAGCAGGTGATCGGCAGGAGGAAGGACGACAGTGTCGAGCTCGAGGACAAACCTGATGACTCTCACGTCGCTCGCACCGATCAGGATCGGTTCGGCAAGATCTTTCGCCGCAACATGCCCTACGGAACCGTGACCGACCACGGCACGATGTTCGTGGGGTTCAGCTCCGATCAGAAACGGCTCAGCGAGATGTTGGAGAGCATGGCCGGACTGACCGACGGCGTTCGTGACGCGCTGACGAAGTACACCCAACCCGTCAGCGGCGCGTACTACTTCGTCCCGTCGAATCAGAGCCTCGCGCGCGTGAGCGCGCTGGTGTAGCCGTCAGCATTTGGCCTCGACGACTGCCGGAGCCCACTCCTTTGTACTGTCGACCGAGTCGCCTCGCGGCGTGATCGAGCCTGCCGACTAGCCGTCACCGCGACACCGAGTGGGCAGGGGCGTCGGACCGGCTCCTCGGCCCGCTCGCGCGAGCGTCCGCCGCGGGGTCGTCCGCGAGCGTCAGGACGATCCTCGTCGCCTTTGCCGCGAACGTCCTAGTGGCGATTGCGAAGACCGTCGCCGCAACGATCACCGGATCGGCATCCATCCTTGCCGAGGCGGCGCACTCTTGGGCGGATACTGGCTCCCATCACTGAGTGAGGAAGCCGCGGCGGCGCGAAAGCCTCTACGGCGTTCAGGGAGGATCTTTCAGCAGTCGGATACCGGCGGAGGTACTTTCGAGATCGTGTTCATGGCCCGACCAAGAGAGGAGAGCACGTGACGGTTCAAGACATCATCAAGACACATCCAGAACCGACAAATGTCGATCAGACCGCGCTCCTGCGCTGTATCGAGGAGTGCATCGACTGTGCCGCCAGCTGCACGAGTTGTGCCGACGGCGATCTCGCGGAGGTCGACGTGCGCGAGATGGTGCGCTGCATTCGCCTCTGCCTCGACTGCGCCGACATCTGTGGCACGACCGCCCGGATCGCGATACGTCAGACTGCGCCGGATCTCGGCGTCCTCCGGGCAATGGTCGAAGCGTGCGCGACAGCCTGCCAAGCGTGTGGTGATGAATGCGAGCGGCATGCCGCCCATCACCACCACTGCCGCATTTGCGCCGACGTCTGCCGCCGCTGCGAACAGGCGTGCAGAGACCTAGTCGCAGCGATTGGTTAACGACGTCGCGCCTGGTGCCTGGGGCGCTATCCCACAATCCGCATCTCATAGCGGCTGATCTGGCCGTCGCGAATCGTCAGTTCGATCTGCCGCATGCGCTCGTAGGCGAAGTCGCCCGTCACTTTGACGCGGTAGACCTCGTGGACGTCGGAGACGACACGGCCATCGCCCAGCTCAACCCACTCGCCTACCTCGAACTCGGGGTCGAGGTTCTCCGGCGGTGAGCCCCAGATCAGCTCCTCCTTCACCTCGTCGAGCCCGCGCAAGGTGCGCTTGGGAGTGACCCATTCCACATCTGCAGCAAGGAACGGGTAGACGGCTTCGCGGTCACCGCTCTTTGCCGCTGCCTCGAGAGCGATCCGAAACCGCCTCGCGATCTCCAGGGCGTCCGAGCCCATCGTCCCAATCTTAGAGGCGGCAGACCGCGCGCTGCGAACAAGTTCCGCAACTGCTGATGGAGCGAGGACGACCTCGGTCGGCGGCGGCAACCCGGAGGCGCATGTGCCACGATTTGTGGCCTTGGACTCTCCCGAGGCCACCGACATTGCTGCACCAACAGGCGACGGTCTGCAGGAGATCCCATTCGGCGAGCCGCGCTGGCCGCCTGTTCTTGCACTGCTTGTGTTCATGGGGCTCAACATCGGTCTGCGTCTATGGCTCCCGCAAGATCGGCTCGGCGACGTACCTTGGCTGTTGCCAGGGATCGAACTCCTGCTGCTCCTCGCACTGCTCGCCGCCAACCCAGGCGGTGTCGCGAGCCGCGCGAGACGCGCGACGGCGCACCGCGTGGTGATTGTCCTCGTGGTTTTGCTCGTTGTGGGGGCGCTGTTGGTGACGGGGCTCCTGATCTACAACTTGATCACCGGAGCGAAGGTCACTCAAGCTCCGGGGCCGCTCCTTGCCGCCGGCGCCCTCGTCTGGCTCGGCAACAACCTCGCGTTCGGGATGCTCTATTGGCTGATGGACAGCGGTGGGCCGCTCATGCGGGCGCGGCAGCCACGTCCGATCGACTTCGCCTTCACGCAGCAGCTGAGCCCAGAACTCGCGCCGCCCGGCTGGCGACCGGTCTTTCTCGACTATCTGCACCTCGGCTTCACGAACGCAACGGCGTTCAGCCCCACCGATGTGATGCCACTCACACACCGAGCCAAGTACGCGATGGTCGTGCAGTCGACGGTCGCACTCGCGCTGGTCGGCCTGGTCGTCGCCCGAGCCGTCAACGCGTTTACCTAACGCTGGCCGGGTCTTGCATTGAGCTCACCCCGACGGGCGATCGGTCAGCGCGGCTTCGATCCGTTCGAGCCGCCCAGCGATCTCCTTAAGCTGGTCCTCGGTCGGAGAGACAGCACCGGAGGACGCCTGCTCGCGGCGTGAGCGTGACACGAACGTACTCGTGATGGCGGCGGTGATGACGGTCAGGAAGCCGATCCCGACCAGCATCACGAGCGCGGCGACGAGCTTGCCCGCGACAGTCTCCGGAACGTGGTCGCCGTACCCGACCGTGGTGACCGTCTGGACGGCCCACCAGAGCCCGGATCCGATCGACGGAAAGCTGTGGCGGTCGGCGACCGTCATCAGTATTCCCGCCCCCACGGTTATCGTCGTCGACACCGTGGCGATCACGACAGCGGCCCCGCGCGGCCTTGCGGCGTGGGCCACCACGCGGTCGAGTCGCCGTTCGAGCCTCGTCTCGTCTTCCATCACGGTCGAGTTCGCGCTCGCCGGTGCCCATCCTCCGGCAGAGCGGTACATCCTGTGGACGGGCCGAGGGCTTGCGCCCCGGAGGACAGGCCCGGCCATCGTGGTCAGGCCCGCGACGCGCTCTCCTTTCGGGACAGGAATGGCGCCAGGCACGCCGCGAGCTGCTGACGATGCTCGTCGGTACCGAACCGATGCAGAGGATGCGGAGGCAACTGGTGCTCCACGATGTGCCCGCCCCGCCGGAGGTACACGACCGGGATGATCGTCCCGTCGGCGTCGTACTCGACCGCGACCGCACAGGCGTCGCCGTCGTCGCGATCCACGAAGTCGGCGAGCGGCACGATCCCCTCGTCGCGAATCCCTTCGGCGCCGTCGATCTGAACCGCCCGGGCGAGGTATCCCTTCTGGGTCCAGAGCTCGGGCGCATGCGCGAGCTCCCCGAGCAGATGCGGGACGACCTCGTCGCCGTTGAGCAAGCACAGCTCGCGCGCGAGCCCGAAATGCTTTTGCGCGATGTGCCTCGCGAGGACGCGCGCGTTATACCGGTATCCGTTGACCGACCCCGAGCTGCTCGTCGCACCGTGCTTGCGTAGGCCGGGCGAAGCCTGAGTCATGTTGCCCGCGAAGTAGATCCCCGGCACCGAGACGCTCTCCCAGTAGGGCGTCTGCGCCGGCATCCGGCCGTCGTTGACCATCGCCACGCCGAGGGTCGGCAGGTCCCGCACCGGCGCACGGAAGCCCGTCGCCGCGATCACCTCGTCGACTTCGAGCTCGAGCTCCCCCTCCCAGGTCGTCCCGCTCGCATGAATGCGGAACCCGTCCGCGTGGCGCTCCACGCGCTCGATCGCCGCGTCGACGACGTAGCTCCCGGTGCCGCCGCGGATGTGCTCGGTATACGGCGAGAGGTACCGGATGCTGAGCGGGGAGAAGGCGAGCATCGCGGTGTCCACGGGGCGCGGAGAGCCGAGCACGATTCGGCGTGCCCAGGGCAGAAGACCCTGCGCGAGCTCGAATCCCGAGTTCCGCTTGCCTACGATGAAGACGCTCTTGCCCTGGTACCGCTCGGGTGCGTTCGCCGCGACATAGTGAGGCGCCGCTTCGAGCCCGGGAATCGGAGCAACCCACGGCTCGGTCACGCCGATCGCAAAGACGCAGACACGGCAGCGATACTCGCCGTCCGACGTCCCGAGCACGAAGCCCGAATCGTCGCGCCGCGTCGACAGCCACTCGCAGCCGTAGCGAACGCGAACGTCCCCGCGCGTAGCGAACTCCACGAGCGCCGCCTCCATCTCGGGGCGAGCCGGAACGTCGAACGCGCGATCCATGAACTCCGGGACAAGCGCCTGATGCTCACGCTCGTCGCCGACCAGGCTGTTGTGGTCGTACCACTCGTACTCCCGCGTGCCCCGCTCGAACGGCGCGTCCGGCTTCGTCCAGCTGATCAGGCGCTGATAGACCGGGAAGCGCCGAAACATGCCGCCCGGCGCCGGGTCGCGCGAGATCACCGCGCACCGCGGAATCCCCGCGCGGGCCAGGCTGTACGCGATCTGCAGTCCTCCGGGCCCGCTTCCCACCAGCACGACGTCGTAGTCGCCCGGAGGGAACGGACGCTCGTCTAGCCGTTCCAAACGTTCGCGGCTCGCAACCGCCGCGCTTCGATCTGGAGCATTCGATACATCACGCTCGGCTGTTTGAGCAGAAACGCCTTCAGCTCGTTGTCGGGGATGATCAGGCAGCGCAGAACGGACGTCGCAATCACGTCGGCGGCGGGCGCCTCGTCCGTCAAGATCGAGATCTCGCCGAAGAAGTCGCCTCGGGTGAGACGCGCACGCTCCGTGCCGTCGATCACGACCTTCGCCTCGCCGTCCAGGATCACGTAGAAGCCGCCTCCGGTCACGTCCTGGCGCATGACGCGTTGGCCCTCGGCGAAGACTTCCTCGTCGAACGAGTGCGCGAGCCCCTCGAGCTGCGGGTGCGGTACGTCGGCGAAAAGGCTCAGCCGCGCGAGCGCGTCGACGTAGCTGGCTGTTGGTGCATCCACGGCGGCGAAGCCTAGCTGCACGGCGTTCAGCCATCTTTCCGACGGTCGCGGCAGTACCGTCTCGGGTGTGAACGAGGCGAGCCCGACCCCGAGCCTCCGTGCTCGACTGGTGGCACATCTCGCGCTGATCGGCGCGGATCCGCACGACGACGAGGAGACGCGCGCGAGCAAGGCGCTCCTCGTGCTGATCTCGGTGCTGATCCTGCCGGTCTCGCTGCTCTGGGCGGCCCTGTATCTCGCCTTCGGATCGCCGGTGGGCTGGGTGCCGCTCGGGTACTTCGTTGTCCTGCTGGGGGCCATCGTCGTCTTCTCACGCACACGGAACTTCGAGCAGTTCCTCCTTGTCGGTCAAGTGGCGATCCTGTTCGCTCCGACGCTGTCGATGGTGCCGCTGGGTGGCTTCCTCGACTCCGGCGGAGTCGGTCTGTGGGGAATCCTCGCCCCGCTCGGAGCGCTCGTGTTCAGCGACGTCCGAACCGCGGCTCGCTGGTACGTCGCGTGGGTCGTCGTGTTTCTCGGCTCGGGCATCGCAGGAGAGCTGCTGGGCGGCGTGTCGCCGGCTGTTCCCGTGTGGTTCACGAGCACGATGCTCGCCCTCAACGTAACGGTCGGCGGCACGATCGTCTTCACGCTGCTGGCAGTGTTCGCCAGCCAGCGCCGGGACGCCCTAGCGGCGTTGCGAGAGGAGCAGTCGAGGGCGGAAAGCCTCCTGCTCAACATCCTGCCCCGGTCAATCGCCGAAAGGCTCAAGGCCCAGACGCAGACGATCGCCGACCAGTTCAGCTCGGCATCGATCCTGTTCGCCGACGTCGTGGACTTCACTCCGCTCGCGGAACGGCTCCCGCCAGCGGAGGTCGTCGGCGTGCTCGACCACCTCTTCACGCACTTCGACGTGCTCGCCGAGCGCCATGAGCTCGAGAAGATCAAGACGATCGGCGACTGTTACATGGTCGCCGCGGGCGTCCCTTCACCGCGGCCCGACCATGCACACGCGCTCGCTCTGATGGCGCTCGACATGCAGGCAGCGATGCGCTCGGTCGGCGTGGTCGGGCAGCTCGGGCTCGAGCTGCGCGTCGGAATCAACTCGGGACCGGTCATTGCCGGCGTGATCGGCCGGAAGCGGTTCCTCTACGACCTCTGGGGCGACGCCGTGAACACCGCGAGCCGCATGGAGTCCCATGGGACCTCGGGGCGGATCCAGATAACACGCGCAACGAAGGAACTGCTCGAGGACGAGTTCGTCTGCGAGCCGCGGGGGACGATCCCGATCAAAGGCAAAGGCGAGATCGAGGCCTGGTATCTCGTCAGTCGCCGTGTGAATTCCGGAAGCGAACCCTAGTCCGCTACCAAAAGGAGGCAACGGTAGCGAGCGCCTCCTCAGAGGCGGCCCGGCCCTCGCTCCTGTCTCAGGCTGCGATCTTCGCCAGCAGTGCGTCGACGCGCGCGAAGCCGCTCTTCGCTCCTTCCTCGACGCCGTACTGCATCGTCGTGTCACGCTCCTCGGTCGTTGCGAAGCGCATCGTCTGCGTCAGCTTCGTCCGCTCGCCGAGATCTTCGAACTCGAGCGTCTGCAGGTGGTTCATGAACGTCTGCACGAGCCGCTCGGGCGGCTCGACCTCGTGGAACTCGCCCTCGACGACGCCGAATGCGGTCGTGAACCGGTAGGTGCCGCCGGGACGGAGGTCCATCTTCTCGACGACGGTGCCGTCGCCCCACCATTCCGGGATCAGCAGCGGATTCGTCCAGACCGAGAAGACATGCGTGCGTGGTGCGTCGAAGATCCGCTCGACTCGGATCTCGAGCTCATTCGGGGTAGTGACGGTGGTCTCCGTCATCTCAGCCCACGGCTTTCTTCACGAGCGCACCGATCCTGGCTTCGTCGGCTGCGGTCAGCTCCTTCACCGCGAAGGCGACCGGCCACATGGAGCCTTCGTCGAGCTTTGCGCTGTCGTTGAAGCCGAACATCGCGTACCTCTCCTTGAACTTCGTCGCGTTGCGGAAGAAGCAGACGACCTTCCCGTCCTTGGCATACGCCGGCATCCCGTACCAGGTCTTCGGCGACAGGTCTGGAGCGGTGGCTTTGACGAGCTCATGGAGCCGTTTGGCGAGGGCGCGATCTTTCGGCGACATCGCGGCGATTGCGGCGCGCACGGCGCTTTCCCCGTCCGTCTTGTCTTTCAGCTCTCGGGCGCGCGCTCTCATCGCGGCCTTTTCCTCGGCTGTGAATCCTTCTTTCTTTTTGGTGCTCTTGGCGGAGTTCTGCTTGCCTTTCGTAGTCGGGCTCATCGTGCTCCTTTCGTGCGTTCGACGACTTGCGCGAAGCGGTCGAGCCGCTGCAGCCACGTGCTGATGCCCTCGAAGGCATAGGGCACGAGCGTGCATCTGCGGGCACGACCGACCTTTTCCGTTGTGACGAGCTGCGCCTCCTCGAGCAGCCGGATGTGCTTCTTCATCCCGGTCAGCGACATGCCAAAAGGCTCGGCGAGCTCGCTGATCGTCGCGCTGCCGGCGCCGAGCCGTTCGAGCACGGCACGGCGGTTCGGGTCGGCGAGGGCCGCGAAGGCACGGTCGACTGTCGGAGAATACTGAACCATTGAGTTCATCATTGCAGACCCGTCCGAAAAGGGCAAATTGGGGAAGACGCGACTCATGCCACCATCCTCGGCAGGCTCGTGCCCCGCTGAGGGAAGGAGAGGAAGTGCAGAAACGAACGCTCGGAACCAACCTCGAAGTGTCGGCCATCGGACTCGGCTGCATGGGCATGAGCTTCGGGCTCGGTGCCCCTGCCGACAAGCTCGAGATGATCTCCCTCATCCGCGCAGCGGTAGACCTCGGCGTCATCTTCTTCGACACGGCGCAGGTCTACGGCCCCTATACGAATGAGGAGCTCGTCGGCGAAGCGCTCGAGCCGGTCCGCGACCAGGTCGTGATCGCGACGAAGTTCGGTTTCGCGCTCGAGACCGAGACCGACAGCGGCCTCGACAGTCGACCGGAGACGATCAGGCGCGGCGTCGAGGGATCGCTGAAACGGCTACGCACCGACCGCATCGATCTTCTCTACCAACACCGGGTCGACCCTGGCGTCCCGATCGAGGACGTCGCCGGGACCGTCAAGGAGTTGATCGACGAGGGCAAGGTCGAGAACTTCGGCCTCTCAGAGGCAGGCGTCGAGACAATCCGCCGCGCCCATGCCGTCCAGCCGGTCACCGCCCTGCAGAGCGAGTACTCGCTCTGGTGGCGTGAACCGGAAGAGAAGACCTTCTCACTCCTCGAGGAACTCGGAATCGGCTTTGTCTCGTTCAGCCCGCTCGGCAAGGGCTTCCTGACCGGGAAGATCGACGAGAGCACGACGTTCGACAGCGACGACTTCCGCAACACCGTCCCCCGCTTCGATCCCGAGGCCCGGAAAGCGAACCTGGCATTCGTCGATCTGCTCGGCCGCATCGCAGAGCGGAAGAGTGCGACGCCTGCACAGATCGCAATCGCCTGGCTGCTCGCCCAGAAGCCGTGGATCGTGCCGATCCCCGGCACGACGAAGCTCGAGCGGCTGAAGGAAAACATCGCAACAGCAGACGTCGAGCTGAATCCTGACGACCTTCACGAGATCGAGGATGCACGCCTGAGCGCGGAAGGAGCCAGGTACGGGGCCGCGTCACAGCGTCTGGTCGATCCGTGAGCGGGCATCGTTCGCGACTGCAGCGTTCGCGCTAGCGTCCGGCTGTGATCGAACAGACCGCTGAGCGCGAGCACCCGGTCACCCCGCTCGAGCTCTTCTTCGACCTCGTCTTTGTCTTCGGTTTCACCCAGGTCACGACGGTCCTGTCGAACAATCCGACCTGGAGCGGCCTTGGGCACGGTCTGCTGATCCTCGCCGCGCTCTGGTGGGCGTGGGCGGCGTATGCCTGGTTGACCAACACCGTCGATCCCGGTGTGGGTGCCGTGTGGGGGGCTGTGCTGGTTGCAATGGGAGCGATGTTCGTCGCCGCGCTGGCGGTCCCGGATGCGTTCGGCCGTCACGGTGTCGCTTTCGGGGTTGCCTTTTTGATCGTCAACGTCATGCAGCTCACGCTCTACGCGCTCGCAGCACGGGGCGACCGAGACCTGTTGACGGCGATCCTGCGAGTCGCTCCGTCAGCCCTCACCGGTGCGGCACTGATCATCGCCGCCGGGTTCGTCGACGGAGGGGCCAAGACGTTGCTGTGGCTGGCCGCCATCGTCATCGGCTTCTTCGGACCGCTGCTCACCGGGGTCAGCGGCTGGCGTGTCCAGCCGGCGCACTTCGTCGAGCGTCACGGGCTGATCGTGATCATCGCGATCGGCGAGTCGCTGGTCGCCATCGGCCTCGGGGAGAGACGCGTCGGGCTCACCACCGGAGTGATCGTTGCAGCCGTGCTCGGGTTCGTCGTCGCGACGTCGTTCTGGCTCGCGTACTTCGACTTCTTCCCGATCCGAGGGCAGCAGCTGCTCGCCGACCGAAGCGGCGCCCAGCGCACCGCTCTTGCGCGCGACATCTACACCTATCTGCACCTTCCGATGGTGGCCGGCATCGTTCTCTTCGCGTTCTCGATGAAGACGACGCTCGCACATGTCGGTGACGAGCTCGACACGATCCCGGCGCTCGCCCTCTGCGGCGGCCCTGCGCTCTATCTCCTCGCTTACGTAGCTGTGCGCGTGCGGGTAGCAGGCACGCTCGGCCGCGGTCGCCTTGTGGCCGCGCTTGCCTGCACGGCACTGATTCCCGTAGCGATGTCGGTACCGGCGCTCGTCGCGCTCGCACTCGTGGCGGCCGTCTGGCTCGCACTCCACGCCTACGAGATCATCTGGTGGCGCGAGGCTCGCGCGGAAACGCGCGCGCTCCGCGCGCCACTCTCGGCTTCCTGACGTTCGTCGCCCGTTGGCCACCCTTCGCTTAACGTCCTGCCGATGAACGCCACCGCTGACGCTGCACGTCGCTTCCTCGTCGCGCGGCAGATGCTCGCGCCCGCACGGTCGGTCGACGGTGGGCCCGACGGGGTGCTCGAGGTCTTCCGCCGGCTCGGCTCGATTCAGTTCGACCCGCTCTCCGTCGCCGGGCGCAATCACGATCTTGTGCTCCACGCGCGAGTCGCAGGGTACGACCCCGCCTGGTGCGATTCTCTCTACGAGCGGCAGGAGCTCTTCGAGGCGTACAACAAGGGTCTCTCGCTCGTCCCCACAAGCGAGTTCCCATGGTTCCGCGGAGTCATCGCCGTGCACTCGCGGCGCATCCTCGCGGAGCACCCCGACGTCGCGGAGCAGGTGGTCGAGCGGATCCGTGTCGAGGGCCCCCTCAGTTCGCTCGACTTCGAAAGTAGAAGGGGGTCTCTGGTCGACTGGTTCGGCGCTCCCATGAACGTCGTGCGGGCGGTGCTCGAGGCATCCGCCGTGACGGGAGTGCTCGGACTCGCTCGACGCGAGGGCAATCGCCGCTACTACGACCTGATCGAGCGACTCGTGCCTGCCGACGTCCTGGCGCACAAGGTCCCGTTGAGGGAACAGCTCCGCTACAAGCTCCTGTCGCGCTATCGCGCGCACGGTCTGCTCGGCATCGCCGGCCCAGACATCTTCGGCGGCCTAGGCCGGGCGAAGCCGGATCCGGAGCTGCCGGAGTCCCCGGGTCGCACCGCGCTGCGCGAGGAGCTGATCGAGGACGGGGAGATCGTTCCCGTCACGGTCGAAGGCGTGCGCGGCAAGCGCTTCGTTCTCCGTGAGGAGGTCGAGCTGCTGAAAGCGCCGCCCGAGCCCGGGCACTCCGTTGCCTTCCTGCCGCCGTTCGATGCGCTCGTCTGGGACCGCAATCTCCTCGGGTCCCTGTTCGGCTTCGAGTACGTGTGGGAGCTCTTCGTGCCTCCGGCGAAGCGGCGTTGGGGCTGGTACGTGCTGCCGATCCTCTTCGGCGACCGGCTCGTCGGTCGGATCGAGCCCCGCATCGAGCGGGCAGAAGGTTCTGTGAGCGTTCTCGACGTCTGGTGGGAAGACAGCTTCGACCCGCGTCGCGACGAGGTCTTCGTCGAGGCGATGCGGGCCGCGCTGCGCGCCTACCTTCGCTTCGCCGGCGCGGGCCGGCTCGAATGGGCACCGCAGCTCGGGACGGAAAAAAGGCTCTTCCTCACAAGGCCGTAGCGAACACTACGGGTCGACAAGCCCAGTACGAGTCTGCATCGGCCACGAACCCGAAATCGTTTTCGGGCTCTTAGGTCCGACTTTAGACTTATGCCGCCGCGCTTGCCCAGTGAGCCTCAGCGCGGCTCCGGCAACCGCACGACGACGACGCCCGAGTTCGCGATGACCGTTGTCCCGCCGAGCGTTGCCGCGAGGTTGGGCGCACAGCCGGGGTCAGCGACGGCATACCGCACGCCAAGACGCGCTGCCAGTGCCACTCCGCGGGGACCGCCCGCGAGGACGGCGGCAGCCTGCCGTGCCAGCGGAAGCCTGTCGACGAAGCCGACCTGTCGCTCTGTGAAGGCGGGAATGGTCGGCCGGCGCACGAGGTAGGGCACAGCGAACTGCAGACACGCATCGCTGACGAGGCGTTCCGAATCGGGGAGCACCCCACGGTCGAGCTCGTTCCGGAACGAGGTGAGGCCGGAGACCGCGGGATCGCGTGGCGCGGACTCCAGGACGCGCTCCGGAAGTCGCAGTCCGACCGAGGTCCGTGCGATGAAGACGAACACGAGGAAGAAGGCAGCAATCCACAGGGCGTCAGGCCTCCGCCGAAGGAACGCAGCCCCGATCAGCAGTGCGAGCCCGACACCGAAGTAGTAGACGACGCGCTGATAGTCGAAGGGCACGTGGATGCGCCAGAGCTCGCCGACGACGGCGCAGGCGAGCCCGAGCGCGGCCAGCGCAAGCAGGGCCTGGTCGTGGCGCAGCCGCCTCGACGTGAGCACGAGCGCCAGCGCGACAAGCGAAACGACGAGGAACGGCACACCGTAGTAGTGCTCGACCTCCGCGTGGTTGAGCCAGTCGGGACCGAGAAACCTGTAGCTCACCGGTCTTCCCAGCGCACGGCCCTGGAGCCAGAGGTGCGCGATGACCCCGGCTCCGACCACGCACGAGAGCAAGACCGCAGACGCGAGCGGCCTCGCGACGCCGTTCCTCCACCAGCCGCGCACAGCGGCGCGCGGCTCACTCCGTCCTCCGACGAGGCGGATGGTTATGTCCACTAGAGGCGCAGCGAGGACTAGGGCGGCAATGACGACCGCACTCGTCGAGTGCGCGCCCGCAACGCCGACCAGCCCCACGCTCAGAAAGAGGACGTACCGCCAACCGCGCTTTTTGCGGAACAGCAGCCCGAGCGACATGACGACAAGTGGCACGAAGACCATCGCGAGCGTCGTCCCGAGTCCGTACCAATACATCGTGTCCAGCCGGATTGGCGCGACCGCGTAGGCGCCTGCGGAAACCAAGCCGGCGCCGGTTCCCCACAGCACGGCCGCAGTGGCGTACACGCTCAGCACCGTCAGCGCGGAGATGACGACAATGCCGATCGTGAGCCACCAGGAGGAGATGCCGTCGAGAAGGAGGAAGCTCCCGTAACTCGCTCCGACTCCGGGCGGGTCGGCGAAGATACGGTGGGCCTCACCGGCAAGCGGATCGTGGATGAGCAGATGACCCTGCGCCGCAACCTGGTCGGCGTACAGGAGGTAGTGACCCCAATCTGTTCCACGGGCCTTGAACGGGTACGCGATGTCCCAGGACGAGGCGAGCGCGAATGCGACGATCCCTGCGAGTGCCAGGAGCGTGAGGAGTTCGCGGCGTGGCGACGCCGCCCCATCGTCTCGTGGCGGCGTTCGGAGCGCGAACGACGCAACAGCCACGGGGACGACGAAGGCAGCCACAACGAGCGGGATCGAGACGCTGTTGAGCCGGAGACCAAGGATCGACGCGGTCGTAAGCACCGCCGCGAACGACGCGAGGCCCAGCGCAGGCACGACGGCGACTCGCACAGAGAGGCGGCCGAGCTCGCCCGGCAGGTACGGAACCAGCGCTAGCCCGCAGGCAGCTACGAGAAGCGGTGTTGCGCCGAGATACGAGCTGCCGACGAGCGCTCTGGCGGACGATTCCAGAGCGACCAGTGCGACCGCGGCGACCGCGGCGCCGCGCCCGCCACCCGCGGCGAACGAGACGAGGTTCATGTCGGGGCAGGATACGGGGGACGTCGCTCTAGGTGTGTGTCAATGACCCAGCGACTTTGTTCACGAGTTGGAGTAAGCGGTTCATGGCGCCGGTGGCTGAGGCTGCCGTGTGGTCGACGGCCGTTGTAGACCCGTCAGGCTGCGGGGATCGTGATTGGGCGGTCTTACGCCGTCCTGCGCGACGGCGGCCACGCCGCAATCGCCGCACGCCTCGAAGACATTGCGATCGACGTCAAGCAACTCGAATGCGAATTTGAGGAGCCGCCGAGGACTGCGTCTTGACCGCGCGGTCGTCGCTGGCGCATATTGGCGCGCCATGCGGCCAGGCGGCTTGATTGAGCGAAACTGCCTTCGCCTCGAAATCTGTTTCAGCTTGGGCTGCCGGTCTCGCCGCTGCGCGCCGTGTGCGCCGCGGGACGCCAGCCCAGCAATAGCTAAGGGAGCGAGATCGTGCGCTCAGCCACCTGAACGATCTCTCGCGCGAGCGCGAGACTCGAGGTCGCTCCCGGCGATGGTGCGTTGCGCACATGAATGACGTTCTCTGCATGGTCGAACCAGAAGTCGTCGACGAGCTGTCCGTCCTCGGAGAGCGCCTGAGCTCGGACGCCTGCGTGTGATTCGAGAAGATCGGCAGCACGTACGCCCGGGACGAGCCTCTGCAACTCTCGGACGAAGATTCGCTTCGAGAGGTCGCCGCAGACCTCGGAGAGGCCGAGCCGCCAGTACTTGGCCGCAAGCGCACGGAAACCGCGATACGAGAGCGTCTCGCGGAGCTCCGAGATGCTCACGTCACGCGCACGGTATCCCTCTCGGGCGAACGCGAGCACAGCGTTCGGCCCGGCCCAGACATCGCCCGAGATCTGCTTTGTGAGGTGGACACCCAGGAACGGAAAGGCAGGATCCGGCACTGGATAGACGAGTCCCCGAACGAGCCCTCGGGCGCTCGGTCGTAACGAGTAATACCGACCACGAAAGGGAACAATCTTCGGCGTCTCCGGCGCGCCCGTGAGCCGCGCCAGGCGGTCGGAGTAGAGACCCCCGCAGGTGATGACATTCCGCGCTCGAAACGCGCCTTTCGGAGTGTGAAGCTCGGTAATTCCTCCCGTCATCGTGATCCCGACGACCCTCGCCTCCGTCTGAATCGCTCCGCCCATGGCCCTGACGTCGTCCGCCATGGCCGCTGCGACGCGGCGGAAGTCGACGATCGCCGTCGTGGGTGAGACCAGGGCGCGGATGCCGGAGACGTTTGGTTCGAGCTCGGCAAGTTGTGCCCCGTCGATGAGCTCGATGTCCTGCACCCCATTTGCACTCGCGCGTCTATGGAGCTCGTCGAGCCGTGGCAGTTCGTCCTCCTGGGCGGCCACGACGACCTTGCCACAGCGCTCGTACGGTATTTCCTTCTCGTCGCAGTACGCGGTGAGCTCTCGCCTTCCGGCGGTGCACAGCCGCGCCTTCAGAGAGCCCGGCGCGTAGTAGATCCCGGCATGGATGACGCCGCTGTTGTGCCCCGTCTGGTGGGCGGCGATCCGAGCCTCCTTCTCGAGTACGAGCACGCTGAGATCGGGATGCCCCTTCAACCACTCTCGGGCGACCGCAAGCCCGAGGATCCCTGCTCCGACGACGATCAGGTCGGCCGACCCTCCTTTCCTCTCGGGAGCGGTCATCAGACCGGGGACCGGGGTCGTCCTCCTGGCGACCAGGGGCGGCAGGCAGGAGGAAATGACCGCCAGCGCTTGCGATTCTCGCGGAATCGGTCACTGTAAGAGTGATGGATGGCGTCCTTCTCATCACTGGCGGCGCGGGGTACGTCGGCTCGATCGTGGTCGAGAAGGCCCTCGCCCGCGGATTTCGCGTCCGGGCATTCGATGCTCTCGTGCATGGAAGCGTGCCATCCTTGCTCTTGCCGTGGGGGAACAGTCGCTTCGAGTTCGTTCGCGGGGATGTCCGCGACGCTGCCGACCGCGCCCGGGCACTTGAAGGGGTCGAAGCCATCGTCCATCTTGCTGCAATCGTCGGCGATCCTGCGTGCGCTCGCCAGCCGGAGCTCGCAGTGGAGGTGAACGTCGATGGCACCAAGGAGCTGCTCAACGATGCCGAGCAGGCGGGCGTCAAGCGCTTCGTCTTCGCCTCGACCTGCAGCAACTACGGAAGAATCGACGGGAACACGGTCGCCGACGAGACGGTCGAGCTCAGGCCGATCTCGCTCTATGCCGAGACGAAGGTCACGGGCGAAGAGGCGGTGCTGAATCGATCCAACGGGCTGACGACGACGTGCCTCCGCTTCGCGACGGTCTACGGCACCTCGCCGAGAATGCGTTTCGATCTGACGGTGAACGAGTTCACGCGCGATCTCGCCGTGAAGGGAGAACTGGTCGTCTTCGGCGAGCAGTTCTGGCGGCCGTATGTCCACGTCCGCGACGCCGCCCGCGCGATCGTGCAGGTGCTCGAGAGGCCGGCTGAGGCCGTCGCCGGCGAGGTCTACAACGTCGGCGACACAGATGAGAACTACCGAAAGCTCGACATCGTCGAGCTCCTGAATGTGCGTTTCCCGGACGGGAAGGTCGAGTTCGTGCACAAGGACGAGGATCCGCGCGACTATCGCGTCAGCTTCGAGAAGTTCGCCAGGAGCGTCGAGTTCGAGGCTGAGCACACGATCGCCGCGGGAATCGACGAGGTCCACAGTCTTCTGCAAAGCGGCCTGCTCGATGACCCGTACGCCCCGGCTTACCGAAACTGACGCCCGCCCGGTACGAAGAACGCTCCCTGGCGCCATTCGACGAGGATATCCTGTGATGGCGACGCCACTGCCAGAGCGACTGCGGGCACAAGAGGCTTCACTTACGCCGCCGACGGACCCGACCCTACCGCGGCACGCGGTCACGGTCGACGTCGAGGACTGGTACCAATCGTGCATCGACTACGACGCCCCGATCACCGAACGAGTCGTCCGCAACGTCGACCGGACCCTCGCCCTGCTCGACCAGTTCGGCGCCAAGGCCACCTTCTTCGTGCAGGGCCGGGTCGCGGAAACGTTCCCCCGTCTGGTGAGCGCGCTCAGCGCCGCAGGCCACGAGGTGCAGTCGCACGGCTACAGTCACAGGCCGCTGTCTTCGATGAACCGCGCCGAGCTCCGGGAGGAGCTAGAGCGCGGAAAGAAGACGGTCGAGGATGCAGCAGGCATCGAGGTGACGGCATTCCGGGCGCCGGACTTTTCGATCGGGATGAGCAATCTTTGGGCCCTCGAGACGCTTGCCGACGTCGGCTTCGAGATCGACTCGTCCATCTTTCCTATGCGATCCCGCCACTACGGCATCGAAAACTGGCAGATCGAGCCTCACCATCTCGCCTTCGACGGGATCGTCCGAATTCTCGAGGTGCCCGTCGCCATCTGGCCCCTCGGCCGTCTACGGATACCGGTCGCGGGAGGCGGCTACCTCCGTCTCTTCCCGTGGCGACTGATCGAGCGTGGGCTCCGGGCAATTGACGCGAGCGGCCGGCCGGCGATCCTCTACTTCCATCCCTATGAGTTTTCGGCGGAGGAGCTGGCTGACTATCCCGGAGTGCCCCGGCGATTCCGCCTTTCGCAGGGAATCGGGCGAAAGGCAATGGCAGATCGCGTTGGCGCGCTTCTCTCTGCCTTCAAGTTCGGCCGGATGGACGATGTTCTCGCGGGCTGGGGACTGACGTGAGCGTGGTGCTCCTCATGACTGCCGGCCACCTCGTCGCGTCGGCGGCGAGGATTCGGAATATGCAAGGCATCGCTGAGCTCGACGCCAAGTACTACCCAAACTATGTCCGGCCAGACGTACGGTTTGACAAAGCCATCCGGCGCTACCTCAAGCCGACGGATTCCATTCTCGACGCGGGGGCGGGCCTGGGTGAGAAGTTCAGATACGACTACAAGACCTGGGTCGACCGTGTCGTCGGTGTCGACCTCGAAGAGGGTGTGCTGACGAATCCGAATCTCGACGAGGCGTACGTCGCCGATCTCGCCGACTTGCCGTTCGACGACGCGACATTCGACCTCGTATTTTCGAGGTGCGTGCTCGAGCATGTCGAGGACCCCGTTGCTGTTTTTGAAGAGCTCAGGAGGGTGTTACGCCCGAACGGGCATCTCATCTTCCGCGTTCCGAGCCGTTTCCATTACGTTTCGATCGCAGCTCGACTGACGCCGCTTCGATTCCATCGGTGGTTCAACGAGCAACGGGGGTTCGGCGCCGAGAACTTCCCAACGTTCTATCGAATCAACGACCGCTCCGCGCTTCGCAATCTCGCCGGCGCAACCGGCTATGCCATTCGAGACCTGGAGCTATTCGAGATCAAGCCTTCGTATCTGGTGTTCCACCCGCTCGCGTACCGCGTCGGCATCGGCTACGAGCGGCTGGTCAATCGGTTCGACCTGCTCCAGGGCCTCAGGTCGAACATCATCGGCGTCTTCCAAGCCGTCTAGTCGCCGCAGCGGCACTTACTGCTCCGGCTAACGCCGCGAAGCGGGTGCTCCCGACGTCGTAACCTGCACGCCGCCGTTTCTGGCGACTGACCCCTCCGTCACCTCAGGCTGCTGGGATCGACGCACCCACCAGAAGAAAGCGATCAGCGCAAGCGCGGTTGACAGGTACGACACGGCAGAGGCGATCGCGGCACCGGTTGCTCCAAACGGAGGAATGAGAACCAAGTCCAGCGCCACCGTCGCAATCAACCCGAGGCCCATCGCCCAGGAGGTGAGGCCGGGGCGAGCGACCCCGAACAAGAACGCGATGATGACTGCGGCCACCCCCTCGAGCGGGAGACCCAGGAGGATGATCCTCGTGGGGGTAACTGCCGAGCTGAAGTGCGGTCCGTAGAGCGCGGGAATCACGAAGCCGGCGCTGACCCAGAGTACGACGACGGACACAGCTGTGATGGCGCCGGCCTTCGGAATGAGCCTCTGGACGTCCGCCACGGCGTTGAGCCGACCATCTCTCGCAAACTTCGGGTAGAAAACGTAGGTGAGAGCCAGCCCAAGGACTTTCACCAGCTCGGCAAACTTGGACGCGACGGCGTACACGCCGAGAACGGCAGGCCCGGTGAGGATGCTTAGGATGACGAAATCGAGCCGTAGGTTCAACTGGGTCATGACGCCCCCGACTTGAGCGCGGAGCCCATAGGCGGCTACGCGTCGGCCAAGCTCGATCGAGGGGGGCGCCGCAGCGTGGAAGAAGCCTCTGCGGACCAATCTCGTCCATCCGAATGAGGCGGCCGCCCCGTCGGCCATCAGCATGGCCGCGATGACGGCTGCGTAGCCATGGAAGCCGAGGAGGCCCCACACGAGCCCGTAGGCGGGGAGGAACAGGAATTCCTCGGCGAAGATGATTCGATTCGCGCCCCGAAGGTCATCGCTCCCCTGGGAGCACGACTTCGCGGTAATCGTCACCAGCCGCGTGAGAACGCAAAGGCCGGCCACCATGACCAGCCCGACGGAGACATCCGGGAAGATGAGCGGGCCGAAGAGGGGGGCGAACGCGACCCAGAGTGCGGTTCCAAGCGTGCCGGCCACGAGAGCCATCGTGATCATCGTCAGGGGGAGACGGCGGTCGTCTCGATGCGGCCCGGCAAGGAAGTACGGGACCGACACGGGAAGACCCGAAGACACGACCGTCCCGACCAAGCCGGGCAGCACGTGGAGAAGCGAATAGATACCGATTGCTGCGGCGCCTCCGTCCCGGGCGAGCAGCAGCGTCGCGAGGAAGATGCACAGCATCGCTCCGACGCGAGCGGACACGTTGCTCGCGAGGACGCCGTAGCTGCTCTTTCTGAGTTGTCCGATTCGCGTCATGCTGTTCGCTTCGTGCCCCAGATCGCGAGCGCCGTGACTAATCCAAACAGGGTCCAGACATGTCGAACGTGGAGAAGCTCGTAGACGGTTCCCGCGACCAAGGTTCCTGCGACAGCGCCCGCCAGGGCATTTGGTCGAATGACCACCTTGGCGAACCCTTCGGTGAGATTACCGGTGGCGCTGAAGAGCGTCCGGCGCGCGAGTATGACCACGAGGAGGACAATGCCCAAGAAGCCCAGCACACCTCGTTCGATGAGCGCAGCAACGTAGTCGTCGTGGGCCTCCTTCTCGAAGGGGGCCATCTCCTTGTGCAGTCGGGGCTTCGTCGAAACAGGCCCCTCGCCGAGCGGATTTCCGGTGCGGTAGAGCGAGATGCTCTCCTGCAGGAGCTGGCCGCGCTGCTCGAAGCTGGTACCGCGCCCGATTCCGTTTCGAACAAATGCATAGCGGCTGTCGTGGGCGTTGGTCTCAATTGTCGCGAGGCTGATCTGGCTTGCCGCGACGTAGCCGGCGAGGACAATGAACGCTAGAGCAGTCGTGGCGGGCACGAAGCCCGAGCGGCGGTAGATCCCGAGTGTGGCCGCGACCACCGTGCCGACGATGACCGCGACGACCCCGCTGTTGGACCCAGTCATCGCGATCACCGTGAGCAGGAGGGCGTACGCGGCGTAGCGGAATACGCGGTGACGCGGGCGGCCGATGGCCCACATGATCATGATCGAGATGAAGAGGTAGTTCGCGGCGTAGCTCGGATCGGCCAACGTGATTTGAATCCTGCCGCCCTGATTCGCGGTGCGGCCCGTGAGCGCTGCCGAGCCGATCGCCAGACCGATGAACGGAACGATCGCCCAACCGATCGAGCTGTACGCCCAGGTCGTGAGCAGGGTCTTCAGATTTGAAGGCGATTTCGCGATGTTGACGACTGCCCAACACCACGCGAGCAGCCAGACGTCCTGGACGAGCGCGATCGCGCCCACGCCGGGAACCGGTCCCACCAGGCCTCCCAGGGCTCCACCGGCTAGGAAGAGCACTAGAGCGATCCCGTAAGGGAACCGCCACTTGTGTCCCGTAGAACCGGCCCAGAAAAGACACGCACCGATCGCTATTGCCATGAGCAGGTCGATTGGGGCCACGTTGGCAGTCCCGGCCGGAACCGCAAGCGGGATCAGTCCCACGGCGACGGCGGTCGTCAGCACCGCCAGACGTTCTCCCTGGCGCCGCCCGGCGAAGGCTCTCGGCCGGATCGAAGGCCGGACGGGCACCGCGCCGCCGACCGTCAAAGAACTGGCGTCGGTCATCGTAGTTGGCTTCTCAACAGCCGCGTCGGCGGCGACCGTAGAACGTTCGTCGTCTGGTTCGTCTCTTCATCATCCGAGAACGATCGAGACGTCGTCAGCGTAGAAGGCATTACCCGGCGCCGGGCTCGTAACGTACGACTGGAAGTCGAGCGTCGATCCGGGCGACTTCGTCGTGTATGTGACCGTTACCAGTTGCCATGACGTCGTCAGGGTGACCTGCGTTACAGCGCTTCCAACCAGTGTGCTCCCACTGTACTCCTGGAACTTGAGCTTGAAAACTCCTCCTGCCGTGTCAGCACGCACCCACATCGTGCCGGTGTATGTGCCGGCCGACGTTGTTGCGACCCAGTTCGGGGAATCCTGCAGGGCGGCATAGGTGCCCGTCGTCGACGCAGTGTTGTTGATCTGTGCGGCCCAGTTGCCCGAGTGGCCCCCGGAAACTCTCGTCAACACGACACCCGCGCCCGAGCCGGACGTGTTCCATCCCGAAGTGTCTGTCTCAAAGCCCGTATTCGTCACGAGGTTGATGGTGAGCGAGGCCGTGTTCGTCTTCCCCGCGTTACTCCCTGTGACGGTGTGCGGACCGCCCGACGTCGCCGTACAGGTGTTGCCGCTGCAGGATCCGTTCGGCGCGATCGAGAAGGTCGTGCTCGAGGTCACGTCGCCCAGTGAGTTGTTGGCGGCGTCGAAGCCCTGGGCCGTGTACGCCTGCGATCCACCTGCCACGATGGTCGCGCTCGAAGGGCTGATGGAGATGTGGTCGAGGGCTCCGCCCCCCACTTGCAATGAGGCGGTGCCGGTCTTGCCGCCATTGTTGCCGGTCACCGTGTGCGCGCCGGAGGCCGTAGCGGTGCAGGTTGCGAGGGTGCAGGACCCGTTCGGCCCGATTGAGAACGTCGTGCTCGCGGTGACGTCACCAAGCGAGTTGTTGAACTGGTCGCGCGCCTCTGCCGTATACGCCTGTGAGCCGCCCGATGTAATCGTCGCCGAGGCGGGCGCAAGGGCCAGATGGTCGAGCGGTCCGGCGGTCACGGTCAGCGACGCCGTGCTCGTCTTGCCAGCGTCGTTTCCTGTGACGAGGTGCGTCCCCGCAGACGTTGCGGTGCAGCTACCACCAGTGCAGGATCCGTTCGGGCCAATCGAGAAGGTCGTGCTCGACGTGACATCGCCGAGCGAGTTGTTCGAGGCATCAAAGCCCTCGGCCGTGTACGCCTGTGAGCCACCCGCCGCGATCGACGCGCTCGAAGGGCTAATCACGATGTGATCGAGGACGACGGCAGCGGTCACCTGCAGCGAAGCGGTGCCGGTCTTGCCCGCCTTCGTCCCGGTCACCGTGTGGGCCCCCGCAGACGTCGCGGTACAACTGGCACCGCTGCAGGAGCCATTCGGACCGATCGAGAACGTCGTCGTAGAGGTCACGTCCCCGAGCGAGTTGTCGTACTGGTCGCGCCCCTCCGCGGTGTACGCCTGCGAGCCGCCCGCCGCAATCGTCGCCGAGGCCGGCGCAACGGCCAGGTGGTCGAGCGGTCCGGCGGTCACGCTCAACGACGCCGTGCCCGTCTTGCCACCGTCGTTCCCCGTCACCGTGTGCGCCCCGGCAGACGTCGCCGTGCAACTCGCACCGCTGCAAGAGCCATTCGGTCCGATCGAGAAAGTCGTACTCGCGGTGACATCCCCGAGCGAATGGTTCGAGGCGTCGAAGCCCTCGGCCGTGTAGGCCTGCGAGCCACCCGCCCCGATCGACGCGCTCGAAGGGCTGACCACGATGTGGTCGAGGACCGCTGTCACCTGGAGAGAAGCGGTGCCGGTCGCGCCGAGGAGGCTGCCCGTGACCGTATGGATGCCTGCAGCCGAGGCAGTACAGGTTGCGGCAAGACACGATCCCTCGGGGGAGATCGAGAACGCCGCGCTCGACGTGACGTCCCCGAGAGAGTTGTTGTACTGGTCTCGCCCCTCCGCGCTGTACGCCTGCGAGCCGCCAGAGGCGATCGTCGCCGAGGCCGGCGCCAGCACCAGATGGTCGGGCGCTCCCGCGGTCACGCCCAACGACGCCGTGCCCGTCTTGCCACCGTCGCCTCCGGTCACCGTATGCGCGCCGGAGGCCGTAGCGGTGCAGCTTGCGAGGGTACAGGACCCGTTCGGCCCGATTGAGAACGTCGTGCTCGCGGTGACGTCACCGAGCGAGTTGTCGTACTGGTCTCGTCCTTCTGCCGTGTACGCCCGTGAGCCGCCGGCTGTGATGGTCGCCGACGCCGGCGACAAGACCAGATGGTCGAGCGAACCCGCGGTCACGCTCAACGAGGCCGTTCCGGTCTTCCCTTCGGCAGTACCGGTCACCGTATGAGCACCTGCGGACGTGGCCGTGCAGCTGGCTCCAGTGCAGGACCCGTTCGGGCCGATCGAGAAGGTCGTGCTCGACGTGACGTCGCCGAGCGAGTTGTTCGAGGCGTCAAAACCTTCGGCCGTGTACGCCTGCGAGCCACCCGCTCCGATCGACGCGCTCGAAGGACTGATCACGACGTGATCGAGGACCGCGGCGGTGACCTGCAACGAGGCGGTGCCGGTCTTGCCCGCCTTCGTCCCGGTCACCGTGTGCGCGCCCGAAGACGTCGCCGTGCAATTGGCACCGGCACAGGATCCGCTCGCGTCGATCGAGAACGTCGTGGTAGAGGTCGTGTCCCCGAGCGAGTTGTCGTACTGGTCGCGCCCCTCCGCCGTGTACGCCTGCGAGCCGCCCGCGGTGATGACCGCAGAGGCGGGCGACAGCGCCAAATGGTCGAGCGCACCCGCGGTCACGCCCAACGACGCCGTGCCTGTCTTGCCGCCGTCGCTTCCGGTCACCGTGTGGGTCCCGGCAAGCGTGGCCGTGCAGTTGGCGCCCGTGCAGGACCCGTTCGGGCCGATCGAGAACGTCGTGCCGGCCGTGACGTCCCCAAGCGAGTTGTTAGAGGCATCGAAGCCCTCGGCCGTGTACGTCTGCGAGCCACCAGCCGTAATCGACGTGCTCGAAGGACTGATCACGATGCGATCGAGAGCACCGCCGGTCACCTGCAGCGAGGCGGTGCCGGTCTTGCCCGCCTTCGTCCCGGTCACCGTGTGCGCGCCCGCAGACGTCGCCGTGCAACTCGCACCGCTGCAGGAGCCATTCGGGCCGATCGAGAAGGTCGTGCTCGACGTGACATCGCCGAGCGAGTTGTTCGAAGCATCGAAGCCCTCGGCCGTGTACGTCTGCGAGCCACCAGCCGCGATCGACGCGCTCGAAGGGCTGATCACGATGTGATCGAGAGCACCGCCGGTCACCTGCAGCGAGGCGGAGCCGGTCTTGCCCGCCTTCGTCCCGATCACCGTGTGCGCGCCCGAAGACGTCGCCGTGCAACTGGCACCGCTGCAGGAGCCATTCGGGCCGATCGAGAAGGTCGTGCTCGACGTCACGTCTCCGAGCGAGTTGTCGTACTGGTCGCGCCCCTCCGCCGTGTACGCCTGCGAGCCGCCCGCCGCGATCGTCGCCGAGGCCGGCGACAACACCAGATGGTCGAGCGCACCCGCGGTCACGCTCAACGACGCCGTGCCCGTCTTGCCGCCGTTGTTCCCCGTCACCGTGTGCGCCCCAGCAGAGGTCGCCGTGCAATTCGCACCGCTGCAAGAGCCATTCGGGCCGATCGAGAAGCTCGTGCTCGCGGTGACATCCCCGAGCGGATTGCCGGACACATCGAACCCTTGCGCCACGTACGTCTGCGAGGCACCGGCCACGATCGACGCGCTCGAAGGGCTGACGACGATGTGGTCGAGCGTTCCGCCGGTCACCTGCAAGGAGGCACTTCCAGTCGCACCAGTGAGGGTGCCGGTCACCGTGTGAGGGCCCGCGGTCGAGGCGGTACAGGCCGCAGCAAGACACGATCCGTCGGGGGAGATCGAGAACACCGTGCTCGAGCTGACGTCACCGAGCGAGTTGTCGTACTGGTCGCGGCCCTCGGCCGTGTACACCCGGGACCCGCCAGAGGCGATCGTTGCCGAGGCCGGCGCCAGCACCAGATGGTCAGGTGCTCCCGCAGTGACGCCCAACGAGGCTGTGCTCGTCTTGGCGCCGACGTTCCCGGTGACCGTATGTGTCCCCGCTTTGGTGGCTGTGCAGACATTGCCGGTACACGAGCCGTCCGGAGCGATCGAGAATGTCGTGGCGCCGGTGACGTCCCCGACCGGGTTGCCGGAAGCGTCGAAGGCCTGAGCCGTGTAGGTCCGGGAATCCCCGGCCACCATGGTCGAGGTCGATGGGCTGATCACGAAGTGGTCGATGCTGGGGGCGTTGAATTCGTACGCGCCTCGGTCGTCGTAGGCTCGAATCCCGACACCGGTGTTCGGGGTGATGGGATCGTCGATGCGCGCTGTGCCCTCTACGTCCAAGCTCGGTTGGCCGGCAATGCCCGCGTTGGCGGAGTCGACTGCCGGCGATCCGGTGGTCAGGTGGAAGTTTCCGCCGGCAACGTTCGTCCACCTCGGGTCGGCTTGGATCGCGTGGGTTTCCTGGCCCGACGCGGATCGGAAGGCCGCGAGCGAGGTGTAGCTCACCGAGTTCCAAATCAGAAGCGTGTCCGCGGTGGTCAAGTAGACCAGGTCGTAGTCGAGGGTGGTGCCCGAGGTCGACCCGGACTCGACCCGGATGTTGCTGTGGGTACGAGGACTCTTGATGCCGTTGTCGACCGAGATGTTGTTGGCAATCGTCGCCCCGGTGGAATTGCCCTCGATGTTGATGCCAGCTGTGACGTTCTTGTACACGGTGTTCGCAACGATCGTTTGACCTGTCGACTTGTAGTCGTCGATGCCGTGGTCGCCGTTGTTGTAGATGACGTTGTTGAACGTCAGGTTGTCATTGGCGTTCGTGTCGAACTCGATCCCGGAGTCCTCATTGTCGTGGCTCACGTTGTTCGAGATCGTGTTCGCCGGTGAGCTGTAGAGCCTGATCCCAGAGGCCGCCCGCTGGTAGCCCATTGCATTGCTGAAGCTGGAGTTGCCGTCCACCACGTTGCGAGTCGACCCGGATGTGAGGTAGATCCCGTAACTGGAGTTGTGGTCGGCTGTGTTACCGACGATCAAGGAGTCAGTGACATTGCTGAAGTAGATCCCCGATTTCGTCTTTCCGGGGGCGGTGTCCCCCGAAGCACTCACGTGGTTGTTGGCGAGAGTGATGTGAGACGACCCCGAGGAGACGTAGAGGCCGTGATCGCTCGTATTGGTCACGGTGAAGCCGCTGACCGTGATCCAGTTCTTTCCAGAGATGTAGAAGCCGTTCGCTTGACCGGTGACCGTCACCGTCGCACCCGGAGCAGCAACGAAAGCGATTGGGGCATTCGCGAACCCCGACCCCGAGACGGCGACACGCTCCGGATAGGTGCCTGCCGCAACCTGCACGGTCTGACCGGCGACGACATTCGAGGCGGCGGCACTGATTGTGCAAAACGGCTGTGCTGCCGACCCAGAACCGGTATTCGAGCAGGCCGCATTCGCCCGGTCGACGTAGATAGTTGCAGCCGGCTGCGGTGGGGGCGGCGCAGCGCCGACGAGGTAGGAGTCGAGCACGGATCCCTGCGGGCAGGTCGTATCGTCCTGCGAGGTTGCAGGGCCGCAGACGGCATCGACTCGTAGACCGCTGCTCGTCACGTCGACGCGCAGGTGCACGAGGTGCATGGCACGGAAGGCCGTGTTCGGGTCGGTTGCCGTCCAGGGAGCCTCGATGCCGGCGCCGCCGCCGCCCGCTGTGATGTTCGTGACGCCGTGGATCGGTTGAAAACGCTCGTAGTCGTGCGAGTGCCCGTTGAGATTCAGGATGTACTTGGAGTACCGGTCTCCGAATCCATTCAGAACCGACGCGAGGCCAGGGTCGCCGGCATGAAACCCGGTGGAGTAGGCCGGCCGGTGGCCGTATGTGACGATGTAGCGGATGCTCGAGTCGGCCTGGGCTGCAGCCATGATCGAGTCGACCGCGGTCTGCCAGCCGCTCCAGGTATTGCTCGCGTAGGGCTCCGGATACGAGATGAACCGAACCCCGCCCGCATCGAACCAGCTCCAGTCCTCACCACAGCAACCGGCGGCAGGTGCGCCCACGGAGGCTTGCGCGTTCGGGAGCTTGAACCTGCCCTTGTAGTTCCGCAAGTCGTCGACGGCGGTTTCCCATTCATGGTTTCCCCAGGCCGGCATGTACGCGGCGGACTGGCTCCACGACATGACGTCGTTGAAGTGCTGGTCGACCGCCGCTTGGCCGTTGTCGTTCGCGTAGGTCAGATCACCCGCAGCGAGAACGAACGCAGGGTTGTCTGCGGCCACCTGACTCTGCGTGGTCGCGACCTTGGAGGACGCGGTCGAACTTCCGATGTCGGCAATCAGGTCGAAGCGGAAGGCTCCGTTGGGAGCGGTCGCGAACGTGTGGTCGGGGCCACCGCCGATCGAGTAGTGGTAGGTCGCGCCGCGAGCCAGACCGGTTAGCTCGACCTCCTGGAACGGACCGGGTGAGGAGAACGGCAGCGGAGTGGGCGCGTGCGTCGCCGCTGTTGTTCCATAGGACGTGGTCGTTCCGTAGCGAATGTCGGTGGCCGTCCCGCGCCAGTCGAAGGCAACCGAAGTCGGACCGGTGAAGGTGTAGTGGATCTCGTCGGCAGTTCCCCCTGCTGCTCGCACAGCAGCCGGGAGCAACAGGACGACGAGCAGAACGCAGGTGAGGAGCGCCAGGGTCAGCGAGGGCCGAAGGTTGCGCCTTGTGATCATGCGGTTGCTCCTGCATGCCCCGCTCGACAGAGGCGCCGAAACAACTCGAGGTGACCACGGGCAAAGTCGTCATCGTCCGTAAGGGCCGCGACCTCGGCAATTCCGGCTAGCGCCGCATCGCGCCAGCTCGCAGCAGGTGCTCCGAGTCTCGCCAGACCTCTCTCGAGGAACTGTCGGAACAGGTCGGGGAACCAGCCAGCTCCGTCGAGCGCGAACTCGACGCCCGCACCCCATCTGTCTGCCCGCAGGCCAGGGTGCCCGGCGACGCGGCGTCCGGGCCTGGTGCGGCGATCCAGGAAGAGCGCGTACATGTGCGCGAAGCGAACGAGGTCGCGCATCGGCTCGCCCGAAGTGGTGCAGGCCTCCCAGTCCACGACGCCGGTGATCTGCGTGCCGGCCAGGAGCACATTCCCGAACCACATGTCTCCGTGGACGGCGGTGCGCGGAGTCTCGTTCCGACCGAGCCTGTCGTTGATCTCCGACAACCGGTCCAGATCCGCGTCGAGACGTACCGTCGTCGGGAAAGCGTTCGCGCAGGCGAGCGGCCACGCCCCCGTCCATGTCCACCCGAGCCGACCTTCCGGCTGTCCCGCTCTGAAGCTCGCTGAGCCAGGTTTCGACCGCGTTGAAGTCCGCGGCCACCAGCGCTCGGGTCGCCGTATGCCGCCGGCGGATGTACGAGGTGGCCATCGGGGTTCCGGGCATTGCAGTCACGACGGTCGCACGCCGCCCCTCGAACTCGACCGCATCGACAACGCGGGGAATCACGTCTACGACCTTGCGAGGCGCTACTTGCCGGATCGCCAGCAGCGCGCGCTCTTCCGCCTCGACCGCCCGCGCCGCGACATCCGTCGTCGGGACTTTGACGGCAAGAACGGACCGGCCGCCGGCAGGGGAGACGAGCAGCACGGTGACTTTCGCGTTCGGGTCCTTCGAGATGCCGATAACGAGCGACTGAAGCCCCGAAGCACGGGCGTACTCGGAAAGCGACCGGAGCTCGTCCGGCTTGGGCGAGGCCTCAGGAGGCGTGGTAGTCAAGACGGCCGAGGTCAAAGCCGCCTCCCGACGACGACTCTTCCCGGAGCTACAGCACGGATGAGCCGCCAGGGGCTCAACGCGCGGAGCAGGGCGACGGCGGTTTCGATCACGGGTGTAAAAAAGCCGCGCGGCGGAGCGACCAGCATCGTCTTGACGAACACACGAACGGCGGCCGGTGCGTCCTCGACGAGATAGGCGGGAGCAGAAGCGGTCGGGAACGCGAGATATTCGCCTTCCACTTCGATTCCCGTCTCCGCTGCGAACGACCTGCATCGGCCGATCGCGCCCGGTGCGACTGCGGACAGTACAACCGGTGTTCCGGCGGGTAGGTCGCCCACCGTTCGCATCGCATCCCGGTAGTTGGCTCCCCAGCGGCGGAGATCCACTCGCACAGCCCCGGGTGGGCTCACCACGAGCCAGTTGGCCCTCCATCGCTTTGTGTCGGCCATCGTTCCTCTGCTCAATTCAGAACGGCGAAAGGCCGAAGTCTGGCGACCGGACGAACGATGTCCTGCTCCCCGAGAATGCGGAGGGTCTCGTCGACGCCTCGGTCGTCGAGCTGGTCGACCTCGAGAGGCGCTCTGCTCGAATAGCCGAATCGGAGCGTCGTGCGTCGATGAGGGTCTCTCCCCGATAGGCCGCGTTCGACGAAATCCTTGATGTTCGAGCCTGCGCCATGTGAGGCCGAGTAGAGGCTGCTGTGAGCGCCCTCGCCCGCGACGCAAAGGTAGGACGACGTGCGGTTCGTGCCCGGAAGCAAGAGAGCCTGGCCGATCCTCCCGTAGATCGCGTGTTGCGTCATGCGAGAAGCGGGATAGGCGCGTGCTGCATTGTGTCGGTGGACGACCGCAGTCTCACCGTTGATCTCTTCCTCGTAGATCGAGTTGTGTGGGGAGTCGACTACCAGGTTGCTGGTTGCTCCGAACGATTCGGTCAGAAGTTTGGAAAGACCTGCGAAGACCGAAAGCCTGAACGCGAACCCGTAGTTCATCGCCATGACGTTGGCCAGCGACAGCCGCTCGCCTTCCGTTCCGTCCCGCTCGACCGGCGGAAACCCTCCGGAGAAGTACAGCGCCCTCCTCTGCCTGAACTGGTCGATCGAACGGGCTCGAGCCAAGTGGTAGAGGGGTTTTTGGAGCGCCATCTGGATGCGCAGAGCCCGCGGATAGCGTTTTCGCCTGCCGAACAGGACACCCAACTCACCTGTCAGCGCGCCGCCTCCCCCGTGGTACTGGAGCGTTACCTGCCCGGACTCGATGCCGAGCAGACCCGCCGCCTCGGCATCGAGTACCTCCTCGACCTGCTGGAGTTCGATGAAGTGGTTGCTCGGTCCAATCGTCGCGAACCTGAGCCGGGACAGCTCCTTGACCGACCACGGAAGCTCGCGGCGAATCCGCTGCGCTCCCCCGAGTGAATCCGTTTCGAGTTGGCCACCCTCTTCGATTCGCTCGAGTGCACGTGGGTCAACGCCGTACTTGTCGACCGCGAAGTGCGCTCCCTCACTGGCGCAGCGAACAACGTCGTCTTGCGTAATGCGCCGCTGGTATCCGGGGGGATGAGGCAGCTCTTCGCGAACGCGGTCATAGAAGTGGGCAATTGCGCGGCTGTCCGGCCGTTCGATATCCAGGCCGACGAGAGCCATGCCGCAGTTCAGCGAACTACACGTCAGCGTCGGCCGAATCGTGTCTCGCGTAGCGACGGCGATGCTCGAAGGCATTTCCTTGTCGTCCTTGAAGTGGAAGTCGGGCAGCACCACCGCAGGCGCAGCAAGATCCGCGGTCGCAACTCCCGCACGCAGCCCCGCCAACGCAAGTGGATCCGCCGGTGCGTCGGGGCTGTCGAAGATCCGGATCTCGGACGCCGCACGCTCCTGCCCGGTTTCGAGACTCAGAGTCGTGACGCTCACGCAGCGACCTCTACGGCTGGCAGCAGATCGGACAGGCGGGACTCCGGTCCGCGGCCAAGTGCGAGCGAGAAGCAGGGCAGCCTGCCGGCGAAGGCGGCCGCGACTTCCAGCACCGGCGGGTGAGCCGGGCCAAGCCCGGTGGCCTGTGCAAGCATCGCCGCGAAGGGCCAGTACCTCCGTAGCTCGCCGGCCATGTACGTGCTCGTGGCCAAGGAGCGCGTTGCGGCTTCGGGACTGCAAGCGGAGAGGGAGGGACGGTCTGAGCGTCCTCGCTCGAGGACGATGACGCTGTCAGGCACGAGCGCCTCGACGCGGTTCTGCATCGCGATCTCGTGGCGCCCATGCGGCATGCGGCGTCCGCTCCCGCCCTCGACCCTGAGCGGCTCGAGTAGCCCCCAGAGAGTCGATCCATCCCCGACGCCAAGGTTGTCGCCGGTCGCCCGGCCGCCCGCCTGCAGCTCGCCGAGAACGAGTGTGGAACGACCGATCCCACTCGGAGCAGTTATGAGCGGCGTCGCGCCTCCGACCACGCAGGCCGACGCGTGCAGCGGAGCGCGGCCCCGCGTCCCAGCCCACCAGAGGGCGGGATATTGGGTGAGGATCCCCCTTGCAAGAAGATGGAATCGCGACCGCAAGATCCGGGCTGCTGCCCGGTCTCGTGCAGGCGGACGCCAGCGATACGTGAACACTGCTCGCTCCGGTGTGTAACGGAGGTGCAGGTCGAAGCCCGCCGTGCAGGCGTTCTCGATCACGACCTCGCCCTCCCGTAGCCAGGCGCCGCGCGCGAGCAGATCCCACCCGAGCGTGTCGAACGGCTGTCGATCCGCCTCGACCCGCATGGTGAGTGCCGCGTTGGCCGCCTCGGACTCCCTGAGCTCTCCACTCGCGCCTTCGGCGATCAGTTCCATCACCCAGGGAAGCGAGCACTCGATCGCCAGACGCTCGCCCGCTGTATCGAGGTGGGCATGCATCAGCGACTCCGCTTGCGGGCAAGACGGAGGGCCGTGTCGTAAGCCTCGATGAGCTCCTGGCCCAGGAGATCCGACCGAAACTGCTCCCCGATCCGGGTTCGCGCAGCCTCGGCCATGCGAGCGGCCTCGGCTGGATAATCGAGCATGTACGCCAGGGCTCGGCTCAGCGAGGCGGCATCCCCCGGTCTTGCCAGCAACCCGGTCTGTCCGGGGATGACGACCTCCGGCATGGAGTTCACTGCGGTTGCGACAACGGGAATACCGCAGGTCATCGCCTCGACGACCGAACACGAAAGCCCCTCCCACAAGCTCGACATCGCAAACACGTCGAACGCGGGGAGAAGGCGCAAAACGTCGTCTCGCGCGCCGGGAAGCAAGAATCGTTCGCCAAGTCCCTCTTTCCTGATCAGCTTCTCGGTCTTGGCTCTCAGCTCACCGTCGCCGAGCCAGACCATGTACACATCCGGACGCCTCAGCGCGGCGATTGCCGCCACCATGTCGAGCGGCGCCTTCTGCCTGGCGAGCCGAGCCGTTGTTCCGACCACCTTGGCCCCGTCGGGAAGTCCGAGCAGGCGTCGGGCATCGCGGCGCGTGCTCTCTGTGACGGGGCTAACCGCATCGATCGGGCTGATGAGAGCCCGGATGCGGTCAGGGGGAGCGATCTTCAGCCTGACTGCCTCGGAAGCCACGATCGTGCCGTCGGTGAGGAAGTAGTCGGTGATCCGGGCGAGCTTCCGCTCAACCGACCTCAGCACGCTGCGAGTCAGCGGCGACTGGAATTCGTTGAAAGGAAAGCCATGGAGCGTGTGCACGACTGCAGGCACGCCGACCTGCCGCGCTGCCAGCCTGCCGACCAGACCGGCTCTCCCTGCATGTGTGTGAACGAGATCGAAGTCTCCGGCGCTCAGGTGCGCTGCGAGTTCACGAACTGCCTCGACGTCCGCCCACGGATAGACGCGGCGGCCCGCCTCCATCCGCTTCAGCCGGATAACGCTGAGTCCCGCCTCCTCGGCACGATCGAAGAGAGCTCCATACCCGGGAGCGAGGATGGTGTTCGAGTACCTCTCGTCGTCGAGCGCCAGCGCTTCTCGAAGAATGATCCCGCCCGACCCCGCCCAAAAGGTTGCAGTCACGTGCGCGATGCGGAGCTGCCGTGCCGGCGCGACCCGCCGCGTGGGGGGCAACGCGGATGAAATCGTCGCCGTCACGTCGCAGCACGCACCGCGCTCGTGACGACCGAGACGTCCGTCGACGTCATGTGTGGGTAGAGGGGGAGCGTGACGAGTCGAGGAGCGAGCGCCTCGGTGACCGGCAGAGGACGTCGTGAACCGAGTTGCTCGTAGGCCGAGAACGTGTGGATCGGCGGGTAGTGAACGCTCGTTTGAACCCTCTGCTCTGCGAGGGACGTACGGAAGTCGTCGCGCGAGCAGCGTTCCGGCAGGATGAGGACTGCGAGATGGTGCGCGGGCATCACGTCCGCGTTGCCCGGGAAGGGCATGGCCAATCCGTTCACGCCGTGCAAAGCCTCGCGATAAGAGGCAACGATCCGAGCCCGTTGCGCATTGTGTTCTTCGAGGTGTCGGAGCTGAACCAGACCGAGTGCGGCGCGCATCTCATCCATCCGGTAGTTGAAGCCCTGAGCCACGACGTCGTAGCTGTGGGCATGACCGCGATGTCGATCCCAGGTCATCGTGGTCATCCCGTGTGAGCGCAGCAGACGCACCTTTTCGGCCACCGCCTCGTCGTCGGTGACGACCATCCCCCCCTCGCCGATGGGGAGGTTCTTGTTCGAAAAGAAGCTGAAGCAGCCGACACGGCCGATCGTCCCGCACTTCCGACCGCGCCACGTTGCTCCCGGCGCGTGCGCGGCATCTTCGATCACTTCAATGCCACGCCTTGACGCAACGTCCATGACCTGATCCATGTGGCACGGATGGCCGCCGTAATGCATTACGACGATGGCGCGAGTCTTGGGGCCGATCGCCGCCTCGATGTCTTTCGGATCAGCCGTCAGGTCGTCGACACCCGCGATATCGCAAAAGATCGGTGTCGCGCCGGCGTGGCCGATGGTGTTCGCGGCCGCGACGAAGTTTAGTGACGGGACTACCACTTCGTCGCCGGGGCCACAACCGACCGCCAACAGTGCGAGGTGGAGAGCGGCAGTCCCGTTCGCGACCGCGTAGGCGTACTTCGCGCCGCAGAAGCTCGCGAACTCGCGCTCGAAGTCTGCAACCTTTTGCCCCATGCTCCACCAGCCCGACCGTACGACTTCGAGTGCGGCGTCCTCCATCTCCCCACTGACCCGCACGTCGGACAGCGGAACGACCCACGGTCGTTCGCCGCCCTCCTTGCTGTCGCCGCGCACCGGCATAACAGCGCGATCTGCACCCGTCGTCGCCGTCATGCGTATCTAGTCCACTCCGACTGCGACGTCGGCTTGTGCCGACGAAGATTCGGCCACCTCAGCTGCTTCTGCTTCTGCTTCTGCTTCCGCTTCTGCCCACGCGGAAGCCGCCCGCTCATAGTCCTCGCGGCGGCCGATATCGAACCACAGCCCGTCGTAGCGGTAGGCCCCCACGGACTTCCCCGCCTTCAGAAGTGCGTGGATGAGATCCGGAAAGTCGAAGTAACCCGCCGGCGGGATGTGCCTGAGAGCTTCGGGCTCGATCACGTAGATCCCCATGCTCACGGTCGGGTTCATCTCCGGCTTCTCGACATATTCCCGCACTTGGTTCCGTCGCCCATTCACTCCGAGATGAAGGACTCCGTAGTCGATCTGGATTTGACGGTCGTGGGTTGCGATCGTGACGAGGTTGCGATTGCGCCGGTGGTGGCGGAGGAGAGCGTTAAAGTCGAGGTTCGTGAGCACGTCGCCGTTCATCGCGATGAACGTGCTGTCGAGGCCCTCGACGAGACGAAGCGGCGCGGCCGTGCCGAGCGCCTCCGGCTCGCGCGTGTATTCGATTCGAACGGAATCGTCCGTGCGGTTGCGAAGGACCGCCTCGATCAGGTGCGACAGATAGCCGACGCAAAGCGTGACGTCATTGATCCCACACGCAGAGAGCTGGCCGAGCACGAGCTCCAGAATCGAGCGATCGCCTATCGGCATCAGCGGCTTCGGTAGGACCGAGGTGTACGGCGCGAGTCGCGCTCCGCGCCCGCCGGCGAGGACTACAGCCTTGATCCGCCGACGGCGCGTCCGCGAGGTCAGCTCATCGTTGAGTGAGAAGACCCCCTCAGTCACGCTCTCGCCTCACTCCCCATCACGGCCGTGTGCGCTTTCGGCCGACGTCTCAGCCCAAGCTGCGTCGTCGAGCGGTGGACGGCAACGTCACGCCTCGCGAGAACGGCGACCGCGGTCCACGTCAAGATTCGCAGGTCCATCGGCACCGAGCGCCGTTGCGCGTACAACACGTCGAGCGCCGCCTTCTGGGGTAGCAGCCGCTCGACGTAATCGTCGACACTGTCTGCCCCCTTGAGGATCTCGCTCTCCTTCGCGAAGGCGAGCTGGGTCAGCCCCGTGATCCCGGGCTTGACGGTGAGGATGGTCGAGTAGGCCTCACCCTGGAGCGTGACGAAGCGCAAATCCTCGGGTCGAGGGCCCACCAGGCTCATGTCGCCCCTCAGGACGTTCCAGAGTTGAGGGATCTCGTCGATCTTCGACTTCGCCAGAAACCGCCCGACACCCGTCAACCGGTCGTCGTCACTCGTCGTGAGCGGCGAGCCCGAGACCCCGTCGCGCATCTTCCGAAACTTCAGGATCCGCAACTCCGTGGCGCCCAGGCCGACACGCCGGCAGCGAAAGAAGACGGGCCCTCGACTCCCGGCTTTGATCGCCACCGAGACTGCGATGATCAGAGGGAGGAGGACGACAAGAAGAGTCGCCGAAACCACGACGTCAAGCACCCGCTTAGCGGTGACGTCGAATCGCGCCAATGGCGCCGCCCCCATAATCTCCCCGGACATGCTCTCTCCCCCGTTCAGATGCGAAACTCGCCGGCCGCAATACCTGATGGCGGGCCTCGTATCCCTCTCCCTATCAGCACAGTATTCCGGGCATTAATGACTGTCAATAGGCCATATGGCCTGTTCGGACCCACCGGAACAAATCGTGCGAGCGAGTTCACAAACCCGCCCTCACCTCAGCTGAAATCTCTGGGCGATGGAGGCGGCGCTCAGGCTGTGGACGCTCACCGTCTTCTTCGGTAGCGCGCCTACGCCGGTCGGATACCCGCCTAAGGCGCCGGGATCGTGACGGAATCGATGACGTCCCCGGGCCGACAAACGGTGTTGTCGTCCGGCGTCGACGGGCCGCAGATCGCCTGGATTCGGATCTCTTTGGGTGAAACGGTCGCGCGGAGGTGCTCGAGGTGCAGCGCCCGGTATGCCGTGCGGACGTCCTTGCGTCCCCACGGTTCGAGGTCGGAGCCGCCGCCGGCCCCCGTGATGTGTACGACGTGGTGGATGGGGCGGAACCGCTCGTAATCGTGGGAGTGTCCGTTGAAGTTCAGGACGTACTTCGAATAGCGGTCACCGAACGTGTCGAGGATCGACGCAAGCGTTTCCTCGCCGGCGTGGTACCCAGATGAGTAGGCCGGACGATGGCCGAACGTCACGATGAACTTGATCTTCCGATCCGCTTGAGCCGCCGCCATTATCGGGTCGGCGGCGGCCCGCCAGCCCGACCAGGTTGCGTCGGAGTACGGCTCGGGATACGAGATGAAACGAACGGGGCCGGCGTCGAACCAGCCCCAGTCCTCGCCACAACACCCCTTGCTCGGCGCACCGGGGGAGCCATGAGGATGCGGTATCGCGAAGCGTCCTTTGTAGTTCCGCAGGTCGTCGGCCGAGCTGTCCCACTCGTGGTTCCCCCAGGCAGGCATGTAAGCGGCCGACCGGCTCCACACCATCACGTCTTTGAAGTGGCGGTCGACCGCGGCTTGGCCGTTGTCGTTTCCGTACGTCAGATCACCCGGGACGAGGACGAAGGCCGGTTTGTCGGACGCGATTGCAGCCTGGGTCGGGCCGACCCTCTTGGCACTTCCTGAGTCCCCGACGTCGGCCTCGACGTCGAAGCGGAAACTCCCAATCGGGGCTGTGACGAAGGTGCGATCCCGCTGGCCGCCGATCGAGTAGTGATAAGTGGCGCCGGGGGTCAGGCCCGTAAGTTTCGCTTCCCAGAATAGGCCTCGCGAGGAGAAAGGCGCAGGGCTTGGCCGACGCGCATTGACCTTCGCCCCATATGCCGAAGTTCGGCCGTAGCGAATGGCCCGGGCATTCCCCGCCCAGTCAAAGGCAACGGACGTTGGGCTGGTGAAGGTGTAATGGATCTCGCTCGCCGTCGCCGCCTTCACGACGAGCTTCGACGCCCGCACGCGAGACGACTTGTTGAACCTCTTGAACACGGCGAGCAGGCCCGGCCGGCTGCTCAGCGTCTTGCCCGCCCACTTCCACGCGAAGGTCAGGTAGCCCGACTGCTTCGAGGCGGCCCATTGGTTGAGCATGTGCTGCTCCTCGGCAGGCGTCGGCCAGCGCCACTCCTTCCCGTCATCTGTGGCTTGTGCGCCACCCCAGTACGAGAGCCCCACCTTGTCGGCGACCGCGATGACCTTGTCGATCCAGGCGTAGTCGCAGGGGTGGGTCCAGTAATAACACGGGTAGGTGTTGAGCCCCGTGTAGTCGGCGACGCCCACCCACATCGGGATTTGGTCGAGGGTCGTCTTACCTGAGTTGGTGTCGATCACGACCACGTCGAACTTCGCCGGGTCGAGTGAGTGAATCAGCGCCGATCGGCTCTTGTGCTGCGCTATGGCCGTTCGACAGGCGAAGGGATCGGGCTCGTCAGAGAAGACGTAGCCCGCCACCTTCGGGTCTCCGACCATCCCTTTGATCTTCTTCGTGATTGCCGCGTCCGACTGCTCCCAGCTGCAATGAACGTTGTCGTAGTCGCCGATCCAGATCAGGCCGCGCGCTCCCTTGGGCAGCCCGTCGGCGAGCTCCTTGCTGTCGACGTCGATCAGATTCCAGCCGTAGGAGGCGACCTTGGCGGCCGCTTTGTCCGAGAAGAAGATGTACCGATAGCGAGGCGCCTTCCTGGTTCCCGCGATTCTCGCGGAAGCGGGCGCGGTCCCTTGTCGGGCGTCGTACGCAGCTCGAAGCGTGTCCTTCCCGACGGCCAGTCCGCCAATTGCGCCGACAGCGGCGACCGCGAGGAGAATTCGAGCTCCCAGCGGGAGATGACGGGGCGGCTTTCCTCTAGCGGCGCGGGGCACGATTCTGCAGGCTCTTCAAGCGGGCACCTGCGCCCTTCGCCCACGTTCCCACGTGCACCGCGCCATTCTTCGCGTGCACCGCGCCATTCTTCGCGTGCACCGCGCCATTCTTCGCAATCCGATATCCGTCCGAACGTCGGCCTGTGCCGTTCCGTCCGGCGCTCGGGCCGTGGCTTGAGCCGTCGAACGTGATCAAACCGAGCAGAGGCGAGCGGGTCGCGTTCAGCAGATGACGGACGTCGTCGAGTTTCGACTTCGCGAGGCTACTCGGCGAGACCAGGGCGATACCTGCGCCATTCTGCCCATCGGCCAAAGAAGTGTGAACGTCGAACGCCGTTATGCGCATGCCCGAACGGGCACGATCTCCGGCGATCGCTCCGCTGCGCGGTTGATCCTCGGCCAGTGGAGCGGACCTTCTGCCAGTGAATGCACCGCCCGGCGCGTCGGCCGCTGCCGCCGGCACGAGCTCCGTGTGGTCGGGAACCGCATGGAGAGCCTCGGCGGGTACCGCTTCCAGCTGTTCGGCGAGTCCCCCCAGTTCCATGTCGGTCCCGGCGCCGAGCAAGACGATGTTTTGGACGCCGACCCCCTCCGCCGCGAGGTGAAGCCGCGCGGCGATGAGAGACACCAACCGCTGGCGCTGTCTCTCGCCCGGCTCGCCAGGGAGCGACCCGAGAAGCGGAGTGTCGAACTCCCGCGCAATCACATCGCCTCCGACGAAGGTCGGCCGAACCGTTTCGATCAGACCCGCCGAGCCGATCCCGAGAACCAGGCCCAGGAGTGCACCAAGAACCAGGTCCTGCAACAAACGAGAAGAATCCGCATGCGTCGGCAGCGGGGCCCGACTGATGATCGCCGGGTTGGGTCGCTGGGCATCGGTCGCAAGAAGGCTCACCCGCTCCGCTTCGAGGACGCCACGGGCTTGACCAAGGATGTCCCGCTGCCTTTGCGCAGCATCACGCGCCGAGGCGTTGGTGAGTCCGAGCGAGGCGATCTGGACGTCCAGGCCCCCGATCCTGCGATTCAGCGTGGCGATCTTCCCATCCAGTTCATCCAGAACCTGCTGGAGCTGACCGCTGCTCACCTTCAGCCGCGTTTTGATGACGCGAGCGGCAAGGGTGTTGGAGACGGCCGCGGCCACCCGTCGGTTGGGGTCGCTGACCGAGAGGTCCAAAACAGCTGAACTACCGAGAGCCGTCACGGAGACGTGGTGGCGGGCAACGTCCACTGGGTCGCGTGTCGTTATATGAGCATCCGCGAGCGCGCCTTTCACCTCTGACGAGCTCGTTGCGATGGCCTTGGCCATGTCGGCGATCGCAGTCGAGTCTGAGCGATCTTTGGCGTCCGGCGTGTCGAGGACCAACCGGGTCGTCGCCGTGTACGTGCGTTCATTCCCGGCGTGCAGCAGAGCTGCTGCGAGGAACCCAAAGAGGACCCAGAATGCGATCAGCCGGAGGTGTGTGCCGAAGATCCGGCGTGCAGCCTCATTCAGTTCCATGGAGCCCTCCCCAGATCAGTGCGACGGAAGAGCCGGCCGAGGCTCGAAGTGGAAACGCCATCATCGTAGGGTTGCGGCGCGAAGGGCAGCCGTCAAGTCCCAACGACAGAAAACGCGGAGACCTATCCTTTCGTAGCCCTCTGATCACCCGAATGAGTGCTGTGCGAAATCCATCCCGCAGGCATTCTGAGTACGGCGTGAGCACTTCAGTTGTCACCGGAGGGGCCGGGTTTCTCGGCTCACATCTCTGCGAGTACCTGCTTGAAAAGGGCGACCGCGTCATCTGCGTGGACAACCTCGACACGGGCTCGCTGGAGAACATCGAACATATTCGCGACGCGGCGTTCGTCTTCCGCAATCACGACATGATCGAATATCTCGAAATCGATGAGCCGGTCGCCTGCGTCTATCACTTGGCGAGCCCAGCGAGCCCAATCGACTACCTCCGCCTTCCACTACACACGCTGAAGGTTGGCTCGTACGGCACTCATAACGCCCTTGGGCTGGCCAAGCACAAGCGAGCCCGCTTTCTTCTCGCCTCAACGAGCGAGGTCTATGGCGACCCGAAGGTCCATCCGCAACCGGAGACCTACTGGGGAAACGTGAATCCAATCGGTCCGCGCGGCGTCTACGACGAAGCAAAGCGGTACGCGGAAGCGATGACGATGGCCTACCATCGCCAGCAGGGCGTCGATACGTGCATCGTCCGAATCTTCAATACGTACGGCCCTCGGATGCGGCCGAACGACGGCCGGGCGATCCCGACGTTCGTGAGGCAGGCGCTCGAAGGTAAGCCGTTGACCCTCTTCGGGGACGGATCGCAAACGCGGAGTTTCTGCTACGTCGACGACCTCATTCGCGGTCTTCACATGTTGATGTCGACCCGCGAGCACCTTCCGGTGAACATTGGAAACCCCAGGGAACTCAGTCTTCTCGAACTCGCCGAGACGATCCTCAGGGTGACGGGCTCACGCAGCGACATCGTCTACGAAGCACTACCGGTCGACGATCCAAAAGTGCGGCGGCCCGACATTGCCCGCGCTCGCGAGGTGCTGGGCTGGGAGCCGACGATCGAGCTCGAGGAAGGCCTCGTGCGGACACTCGGAATGCAGCTCGCCAAGCCGGCCCCTCCGGTTTCGCCGCCGCCCGTGACCACCGAAGTCTGACGCGTCTGCGCGCGCAGGCTTGCTTGGTCGAGGTCAAAACTCGGCCTGAGGCCGAGGCACAATTCGAGAGCTCGTGTCGAAGTACAGAGACTTTCGCCCTAGTCGGATGACGAGTTGCGTCCGCTACAGCGGCATGGTGATCGTTCTCTCTCTTGTCGCATCAGGATGGGGGCCTCTGAGATTCGGCGAGGCCACTAAACCCGAGCGAGGTGTGACCGTGGCGGTGCACGCCGCAGCGAAACCACGCCAGCTTCTCCTGGTCAAAGGAAAAGCCATTGGAACGCTGGCCGTTGTGGGCCCCTATCTCACGTGGGAGCAGGGAACGTCCCGGAGTGGTGTGTCGATGCTGATGGAACGCGTGCTGGAGACGGGAAAGACCAAACTCCTCGCTTCAAACGCGCTCGCCCAATTCGGCCTGGCCTCGACGGCCACTCGCGTCGTGTTCGCCGACCGAGGTCGCTCGGGTCCGGAACTCGTCGCGGTGCGTCACGACGGAGGCGGACGGCTCGTGCTGACGCGTTCTCTGGCAGCTCGAATCGCGGCGCGCGGGGACATGGTTGCATGGGCGGAGCAGTCGGCGTCCTCTCAACGAGTCGTCGTTCGGCACATGAGAACAGGGCGCGAGTGGGTCGCTGCTCAGATGTCGCGCTGCCGGCGTGGCCGCTGCTACCGGATCGATTCGGTGACCCTGGCGGACAAGGGCGTCGTTTTCGAACGAGGGGCGATCGGGCCGCACCCCTCGCTCATCATCCGTCGCGGTTTCGGCGAGGACCGAGCGACCACTACGAGCGTCGCCCATGATCCGCAGCCCGAGCTCGCCGCATCGTCGGCCGGCGCACTCTTCTACTGGCTCCAGCATGGCTGGTTCCGATGGGACTTTGGTCAAAAGCGCCCGCACGTCGTGAAATTGCCCGCTTCTCGCTCGTGGGTGCTCGCCTACGAACGCGGCGGTTTGCTTTTGCTAGGCGGCTCGCAATGCGAGCCTACGCTGAAACTCAAGTCCCGCCAGCGGAGCCTCGTGATCCACGCGCCCACGTCGACGCCAGCTTCGCCGAAGGGGTTCGGGCCGCTCTGTCGCCTGATGACGGACTTCCACTGGCAAGACAAGCGGCTTGCCGTCGCCTGGACGATCATTCCCGAGGTCAGCCTGCGGTCCGGCGCCGACGTCGGACTCGTTGGCACTGTCGTCGCTGTGGCAACACCTAGAAACGCCTAGCTCACAGCAGTCAGCGGCCCGAGGCACGGGAAGTCGCGTCCTCAAAGTCCTTACAGCATCTCCAGCATCAGCATCTCCAGCATCGCGCTGCCCGTTGAACAGCGGCGAGAAGGGGTCTACTATCTGGATACTTACGGCGAGAGAGCATCGATGCGGCGGCATCCGGGGAGAGAGGACGCCTTGAGCGCGCGGCTTAGCGGTTACAAGCGCCATTGGGCACGGCGTATCATCAGTCTGACTCCTTCCGATTCCGGGCCGTTGCTGCGTGGAGTCCGCAAGGCAACGGTGCGGAATGCGCTACTCATCCTGATGGCGACCCTCGCGATCGGAGCCTGGCTCACGGCGAGCGGCGTAGTGGCAGCTACCGGGCCGCCGCCGACGATCACGGGTTTCACTCCGGCGAGTGGTGCGGCGGGGACAGCGGTGACGATCACGGGGACGAACCTCGGCGGCGCGACCGCGGTTGCGTTCAACGGCACCAGCGCGACCTTCACGGTCGCCTCCGCCACCCAGATCAACACGACCGTCCCAGCAACCGCGGGCAGCGGCCCGATCACGGTCACGACCCCGGACGGGACCGCGAGCAGCGCAGGCGGGCAGGTCTCGTTCGTGAGTGTTGGGGTCGCTCGGATTACGTCCGGGGCGACGTCGTTGGCGTTGACGCTTCCCTCGGGCTACCAGGCGGGTGACCTGCTGGTCGCCTGGCTGTCGTTCGGTGACAACGCGCAGGCGATCGGCGGCATGACCGGCTGGACGGAGCTGCCCTGGTCACCGCTCGACGACGGCACGCTCTGGCATGCGCGCGCTTTCTACAAGATCGCCGTCAGCGGCGAGGTCGCGCCGACCGTGAGGTGGACGAACAACACGAAGGCGATCATCCAGACCGGCGCCTGGCGTGGCGTGAACCAGGCGAGCCCGATCGTCGCTTCCGGGGGTGCGCTCGACCTCACCAGCAACACCAGCGTCGCCGGGCCCACGGTGACGAACACGCTCGCGAATGCCTGGGCGATCGCGTTTTTCAGTTTCCGCACGACCATCAACACCAACAGCAACATGACCTACTCGAGCTTCACACCGGCGGGTCTGACCGCCCGCGCCGACTCGAACCTGAGCGCGGCCGCGTCCGCTGCCTGGGAGGACGTCGCGACCGCCGACTCGGCCGGCCCGGTCGGCACCGGCAGCCACAAGTACACCGGGCTGACCACCGCCGCGAGCGGCAGCGCCCACAAGGCCGCCTCGCTGATCTACGTCGCGCCCGCGGCGGGTAGCGGCGGCAACTTCACCGTCACCGGGCCCACACCGACGATCACCAGCTTCACGCCCACAAGCGGCGCGGCGGGAACAGCCGTCACGATCACCGGCACCAACCTCAGCGGCGCGACCGCCGTCGCCTTCAACGGCACCAGCGCCACCTACACCGTCGCCTCCGCCACCCAGATCAACACCACCGTCCCCGCAACCGCAGCCAGCGGCCCGATCACCATCACCACCCCCAACGGCACCGCCACCAGCACCAGCAACTTCACCGTCGCCGGGCCCACCCCGACGATCACCAGCTTCACACCCACGAGCGGCGGCGCCGGGACAGCGGTCACGATCACCGGCACCAACCTCAGCGGCGCGACCGCCGTCGCCTTCAACGGCACCAGCGCCACCTACACCGTCGCCTCCGCCACCCAGATCAACACCACCGTCCCCGCAACCGCAGCCAGCGGCCCGATCACCATCACCACCCCCAACGGCACCGCCACCAGCACCACCAACTTCACCGTCGCCGGCCCAGCACCGACGATCACGAGTTTCACGCCCACAAGCGGCGCGGCCGGGACAGCGGTCACGATCACCGGCACCAACCTCAGCGGCGCGACCGCGGTCGCCTTCAACGGCACCAGCGCCACCTACACCGTCGCCTCCGCCACCCAGATCAACACCACCGTCCCCGCAACCGCAGGCAGCGGCCCGATCACCGTCACCACCCCCAACGGCACCGCCACCAGCACCACCAACTTCACCGTCGCCGGCCCAGCACCGACGATCACGAGTTTCACGCCGGCGAGCGGTGCGGCGGGGACAGCGGTCACGATCACCGGCACGAACCTGAGCGGCGCGACCGCGGTCGCCTTCAACGGCACCAGCGCCACCTTCACCGTCGCCTCCGCAACCCAGATCAACACGACCGTGCCGGCGGGTGCAGGCAGCTGGCCCGATCACCGTCACGAGCCCAGACGGCACTGCCACCAGCACAACCAACTTCACCGTCGCCGGCCCAGCACCGACGATCACCAGCTTCAGCCCGACAAGCGGCGGCGCCGGAACAGCCGTCACGATCACCGGCACGAACCTCAGCGGCGCGACCGCGGTCGCCTTCAACGGCACCAGCGCCACCTTCACCGTCGCCTCCGCCACCCAGATCAACACCACCGTCCCAGCCGACCGCGCGGGCAGCGGCCCGATCACGTCACAAGCCCGACGGCACCGCCACGAGCATACCAGCAACTTCACCGTCGCCGGCCCGGCACCGACGATCACGAGTTTCACTCCGGTGAGCGGAGCAACGGGAACAGCGGTCACGATCACCGGCACGAATTTCACGGGCGCGACCGCGGTCGGGTTCAACGGCACCAGCGCGACCTTCACGGTCGCCTCCGCCACCCAGATCAACACCACCGTCCCAGCAAGCGCAGGTAGCGGCCCGATCACCGTCACCACCCCCAACGGGACCGCCACCAGCACCACCAGCTTCACGGTCGCCGGCCCGCCGCCGACGATCACGGGTTTCACTCCGGCGAGCGGGGCGGCGGGGACAGCGGTGACGATCACGGGCACGAATTTCACGGGCGCGACCGCGGTTGCGTTCAACGGCACCAGCGCGACCTTCACGGTCGCCTCCGCAACCCAGATCAACACGACCGTGCCGGCGGGTGCGGGCACGGGCCCGATCACGGTCACGACCCCGAACGGGACCGCCACCAGTACCACTGGGGGAGCGCCCGGGCAGGTGTCGTTTGTGAGTGTTGGGGTCGCTCGGGTGACGACGGGGGCGACGTCGTTGGCGTTGACGCTTCCCTCTGGCTACCAGGCGGGTGACCTGCTGGTCGCGTGGCTGTCGTTCGGTGACAACGCGCAGGCGATCGGCGGCATGACCGGCTGGACGGAGCTGCCCTGGTCACCGCTCGACGACGGCACGGTCTGGCATGCGCGCGCTTTCTACAAGATCGCCGTCAGCGGCGAGGTCGCGCCGACCGTGAGGTGGACGAACAACACGAAGGCGATCATCCAGACCGGCGCCTGGCGTGGCGTGAACCAGGCGAGCCCGATCGTCGCTTCCGGGGGTGCGCTCGACCTCACCAGCAACACCAGCGTCGCCGGGCCCACGGTGACGAACACGCTCGCGAGCGCCTGGGCGATCGCGTTTTTCAGTTTCCGCACGACCATCAGCACGAACGCGAACATGACCTACTCGAGCTTCACACCCGCGGGCCTAACCGCCCGCGCCGACTCGAACCTGAGCGCGGCCGCGTCCGCTGCCTGGGAGGACGTCGCGACCGCCGACTCGGCCGGCCCGGTCGGCACCGGCAGCCACAAGTACACCGGGCTGACCACCGCCGCGAGCGGCAGCGCCCACAAGGCCGCCTCGCTGATCTACGTCGCGCCCGCGGCGGGTAGCGGCGGCAACTTCACCGTCACCGGCCCGGCACCGACCATCACCAGCTTCACGCCCACAAGCGGCGCGGCGGGAACAGCCGTCACGATCACCGGCACCAACCTCAGCGGCGCGACCGCCGTCGCCTTCAACGGCACCAGCGCCACCTACACCGTCGCCTCCGCCACCCAGATCAACACCACCGTCCCCGCAACCGCAGCCAGCGGCCCGATCACCATCACCACCCCCAACGGCACCGCCACCAGCACCAGCAACTTCACCGTCGCCGGGCCCACCCCCGACGATCACCAGCTTCACACCCACGAGCGGCGGCGCCGGGACAGCCGTCACGATCACCGGCACCAACCTCAGCGGCGCGACCGCCGTCGCCTTCAACGGCACCAGCGCCACCTACACCGTCGCCTCCGCCACCCAAATCAACACCACCGTCCCAGCAACCGCAGCCAGCGGCCCGATCACCATCACCACCCCCAACGGCACCGCCACCAGCACCACCAACTTCACCGTCGCCGGCGCGCCGACGACCTACAGGGTCTACACGGGCTACTACGACACCCACCACACCGACATCACGACGACGAAGCCCAGTCCCTGGATCACCTCCCCCAACGTGGTCTTCGTCGCGACACCTGACTCACCGAGCGGGGGCTGGGACAGCAGTACTGTTCGGATCGAGAACCTGGGCGCGACGCAGCTCAACAATGTCGTGGTCTCGGTCGATATCGGATCGCACCACTTCGCCCTCTGGGGTACGAACACGATCCCGGTTGGTAACAGCCTGATCCTGGCCCAGACCTCGTTCCAGAACTTTGACGGATCAGACACGAGCCCTGCAGGGTGTTACGGATGCGACCCAATGCTCTGCCTTACCTCCGTCTCGTCCACGATCCCGGTAGTGCACGTGACGGTCGACGGGCAGACAGCGAATCTCCCCGATTCGACCCGGGTCCTCAACACGGGGGGCGTCGATAGCGCCGGGTGTCCCGACACGGGATTCGTCGCTGTACGGCGCGAGGAGTCCGTACCCTGGACCCCGTTGAACTAGTCGTCGCCCTCCGCGCTCCGGCTCGCTGTCTTGGCCCCAGGAGCGCCTGACCCGAATCAGCTTGGACCGGTGAGGTGCTCCGCTCTCAGCCTGTCGGCTGGCGCCGCGAGAAGATCACCCGCTGAGTCTTCGTCTTGGACATCTGCGAGATACGCAGCAATTGCGGGCTGAAGTCGACAGTGAGCGGGCGGAACGCTAGCCGCGGCTTGAGGAGTGCCTTCGCGATCGCGCGCGATGAGAGAGTGCAGCTCAGAGACGGCGGATGCGGTCGCGGGTAAGCGACGGCAACGCACACGATGCTGGTTCGCGCCACATTCACCGCCTCAAGACCCTGTGCGACTGGACGCAGGTGCGCGACGCGCGTGACCGATGAACGGTCGGTCGGTGCAGGATCTCCAAGTGGAACACCGGGGTCGGTGCGAACCTCGAAAGCGACATCTCGCGTGTTTCCCGGGCCGAGAACGGTGACGCCGCGGTCGGCGATCGAGACAGCGTACGATCGAGGTAGCGGGACATTGCTTCCAGATCTGAAGAGGCCGCACGTGACAACTGGCGCGCGGCTCTCGGAAGCAGCACGACCAATCCCGCAACGGATCTGAGTGCCTTTGACATCGAAGCGGTCGCCGATCTTCAATGAATAGATGTGCGGCTGCGCCGCTGCCGCGCTCGCCGACACCACGACCGCGGCACACAAGGTCGCAGCGAGTATCCCGTGCACACGGTGGATGGCCATGATATGGAAGTAAACACAAACCTCGGTCGGCTTAGGCTAAGGAGAAAGGATGACCGAACTCGAGCTCATACGCACGCCTGGCGACCGCCGCCGCTACGCACTGGACGACATCGGCACGATTTACCTCGAAGGTCTCTTTGCGCGTAGCGCAAACGCCGAAGCCGGCAGTGACCACTGGCAGTTCGTCCGCAGCGGCTTCTGACAGAGAGTGATGCACGCCACAGCCGCGACGGGGAACGTCGTCGGTGAGTTCCGGCCACGCGATCTACGCCGAGCCGGGACGCTCGAGTGGGCAGGACGCGAGCTCACGCTTCGCCCGGCCAGCAGCTGGCGCGAGCGCTATGCGCTGGCAGACGGCGACGAGGAGCTCGTCATCCTCGACGGCCAACGCTGGGGCCGCCGGCCGGTCTCCGTGTGAGTCACGCGGCAATGATCCGCCCGCTCGTGCGCGCACGCACGAACTCTTGGCTTCCCACCTTTCCAGCCTCAAAGCGGGATCGGCAGCACGTCGATCGGGCGGGCCGACGCCCGCGCTAGGGTGCCCGGATGCGCGGCGGCGAGCAGGAGCCGATCAGCCCCGAGTTGGTGCTGGTCATGACGGCTGATGAGGCGCAGAGAGCTCGCCAAGCGCTGCCGGAGGTGGTTCTCTACAGCCCAGGAATGCAAAGGCGGCCCGCTGCGGCGGAGGCCGAGCGTGAGGCAGAGGCGGAGCCTTCTGCGGAAGCCGAGCGCACTGCTGCGGAAGCGGAGCGTGCAGCAGAAGCGCACACTGAGCGGGTCGCCGCGCCGGTGACCGAGCGCGCTGTGGCGGACGCTAGGCGTGCCGCCGGAGCGGAGAGTGGACGTGTTGCCACAGCGGAGGCCGTGCGTCTCGCTGTGGCGGAGGCTAGGCGTGTCGCTGTGGCGGAGGCTCGGCGTGTCGCTGTGACGGAGGCTCGGCGTGTCGCTCTGGCTGAGGTCGAGCGGGGGGCAGCGGTGGAACGTCTCGCATTGCGGGAGCGGGCAGCAGCTCAGCGCGCAGAGGTCGAGCGGAAGTCTGAAGCCGAAAGCATTGCGGAGCCCGAGGGCGCAGAGGCCGAGACGAAGCCGTCGTTCGCGTTGATCGAGAGTTCAATCCGGCCATCAGTCCCGACGCCGCCCGCGCAGCCATCCGGTCCTGATGAGGAGTGGTCGCAACCGTCCCGAAGGCCGACGTTGCGCAGCTCCCTGGTCGCGCTCGCGCTCGGCGCCGTCGCCTTCGGCGGGGGCATGCTTGTCCAGAAGACATTCGTGAGCGATCAGACGACGAGCGTCGCCTCAATAGGTCCGCCTGAGGCAAACGCCTCTGCCACGATCCCCGCTCCGGCGACGCCAGTGACCGGCCAGGACTCCAAACCCCGGCCATCCTCGCGCACCCCAACCTCTGTGCGCTCAAAGCCCGGCAAGGCCGCCGCCATCGGTTTCGTCCCCGCCCGCGTCTGGGCCTGGACACCGCGGTCGGGCGTGCGCAGCTACCTCGTCCGCTTCTTCCTGAACAACCGACAGGTGTTCAGTGGGCGTACGCAGAAGGTCCAGCTCGTGCTCCCGCACGGCTTCCGTTACCACGCCGGGCGCTACCGCTGGCTGGTCACTGCCATTCCCCACCTCGTGCGACCGATCGTCGACTCGACGTTTGTCCTCTCGGCGAGGAGCGCCGGAGCGGCGAACCGCTGAACGCGCGCGGCGCATAACCGGCACCGCGACGCTATCTTCACGCTCTCAGGACTACGATCCGTTTCGATCGAAGTCGACGGATGCCGCCAAGCGCAAACGGTCCCGTGTATTCAATCTCCGCGGCGAGCTCAAGCGAACGCACTTGGTCGAATCACTCGTCCGCCTCGATCCGGCCGCCCTCCAGTGAGTCAAGCCTGCAGGCGAGGTTCCCGGCGCTCAGGAAAGGCTCTCAGCAGACGAACGTGCGGGTCAAGCCGCTGCTCGGAGCAGCGCCTCGGAGAGCGCCAGGACGACAGCGTCAACCCCTTCGTCGCCGAGCTCAGGGTAGAGCGGCAGCGACAGGCAGGAAGCGGCAACGGTTTCGCTTACCTGCAGGCCGCTGTCGCCGCCGCGCCAGCGGCCCTCGAGTGCTGGCTGCATGTGACAGGGAACCGGGTAGTGGACGCCGGCACCGATCCCTTGCTCGTGCAGCCCTTTCAGCAGGCGGTCGCGTTCGGGATGCACCAGCACGAACAGGTGCCGCACATGCTCTGCCCATGGCTGCACGACCTGCTGCTCGTACTCGTCGGCGAGCTGTCGCTCATATCGCTCCGACAGCTGGCGGCGTGCCAGCGTCCACTGAGGCAGGTGCGGCAGCTTTGCCCGCAGCACCGCCATTTGCAGCTCCGCGGCGCGAGCGTTCATGCCCATCTGATCGTGCTCGTACTTCGCGCCGCGGGCGCGACCGTGGTCACGCAAAGCCTTGATCCGCTCGGCGATCAACGGATCGTCGGTGATCACTGCCCCGGCGTCACCGTAGGCTCCAAGGTTCTTGCCGGGATAGAAACTGAAGCAGGCAGCGGCAGCGTCGCTGCCGACTGAGCGGCCCCAGTAGCGGGCAAGGTGGGCCTGAGCCGCGTCCTCGACGATCGGGATCCCGGCTGCTGCCTCGGCGATTGCAGGCACGTCTGCCGGATGGCCGTAAATGTGCACCGGCACGATCGCTTTCGTCCGCTCGCTGATTGCGCCGGCAACCAGGGCCGGGTTCATCGTCCAGCTCTCCTCTTCGATGTCGACCAGCACCGGCGTCGCGCCCGTGCGAACGATCGCCCCAACGGTCGCAAAGAACGTGTGGGAGACGGTGATCACCTCATCGCCTGCTCCAACGCCGAGCGCTGCCAGCGCTAGCTCGAGCGCGTTCGTGCCGCTGGAAACGGCAATGCACTCCTGGCTCTCACAGGCAGCTGCGAACTCCGCCTCAAACGCCGCTGTTTCCGGTCCGCCGATGAAGACCTGCCGCTCGAGCACTCGCTCGATCGCCGCTGATATTTCAGGCGCGATCGAGCGATACTGATCCTTCAGGGAGACGAGCGGCAGTCTAGACACGTGCGGCTTCGTGCTCGAGCTCGACACGCCCGCCTCCCTGTTCGCGTGAGGCATTTGCGGCCTCAAGGATTTCAACGACATCCGCGGCCTCTTGAAAGTTTGTGCTCGGCTCATTGCCGGTGAAGATGCAGTCGACGAAGTGACGGCATTGCGCTGCGAGCGGCTCTACGCTCGGCAGGCGAGGGACGTGCAGGTCTCCAGAGCGCTGGATCAGTCGGAACTCGCCGAAGCTGTCGAAATCGCTGAAGGTGCGACCGAGGTGCTCGCGGTCGATGCCGGCGTCGTGAATGACGACGCTGGAGGCGACATCGTCGTAGACGACCATCTTGCGGCTGCCGACTACGGTCATCCGGCGCACCTTGTTCGGGCTGAGCCAGCTAACCTGGATGTGCGCGACCGCGAATTCGTACTCGAGCACGAGAAAGCCGAGATCAGGGATTCCTTGCTGCAGGTAGTCGTAGGCGTGGCAGTGGACTGCCACCGGCTTGCGGCCGAACCACTCCTGGATGATCGAGATGTCGTGCGGGGCGAAGTTCCAGATCGCGTCCACATCCTTGCGCACCCGGCCGAGGTTTAGCCGTTGCGAATCGATGTAGTAGACCTCGCCCAGCTCGTGCTGTGCGATCAGCTGGCGAACGTGTTGGACCGCGGGCGAGAAGCGAAACGTGTGCCCGACCATCAGAATCAGACCGGCTTCAAGCGCCTGTGCGCCGAGAGCGCGGCAGTCCTCCGCTGTCAAGGCCAGGGGCTTCTCGACAAGCACGTGCTTGCCGGCAGCGAGTGCCTCGGCTGCAAGCTCGACGTGCGTCTCCGGCGGGGTCGCGACGATCACGGCGTCGATCGTCTCGTCTGTGAGAACGTCGGTCAGCGACGACGCGATTCGAGCCGCCGGGAAATGCCGCTGGACGCTCTCGGCGAGAGAGAGCTCGCGGTCGACGAGCGCAGCGATCTCGACCTCCGGCAGCGAGGCAGCTGCCCGGATCACCTTCGGACCCCAGTAGCCGCAACCAACCAGGGCGATCCTCGCGCGCTCCGGGCGTAGCTGCGCGCGCCTCAGGAGCGCCTCGCCGTTGGCCTTTGCCTTCCCGTTACCGTTGCCGCTGCCGTTTCCGGCGCTCTGTCGTGATGCCATCAGATTGCCCCTCCGTCTGTCCTCGGACTTGTCCCGATTTCCTGCTTTGGCGATCCTGCTCTAGTTGGTGCGGAAGGCACCGAAGTCGTCCATCGTCACCGAGCCTGCCTGGCCGGTCAGCCCCATTCCGACTGAGATGTTGGTCGTCCCTGCTGGCATCGCCGGCGTCGTCCAACTGGCCTGTGTCCAGCCGGAAGCGATCGGCTGTGCCGGTGACTGCGCCAGGAAGCTGTAGCCGCCGGTCGGCCCGGTCGTCGAGGTGAACGCGAAGATGACCGGGCGCGCGTTCGACTTGTACCAAACGCTGATCGTGTACTGGCGTCCGGCCTGGGTGACGATCGAGCAGGTGCCGTTGAAGGCCGTCAGCAGCTTGCGGTCGCCGTTCGTGTACGCCGTGATGTTCAGGTTCTCGGCGTGAGTTCCCGAGTGAGCGTCGCTCGTCCACGTCCAAGCGAACGTGTTCGTGCCGTAGCCGCCGAGTGCCCAGCAGGTCGGCGTGTTACCAGAGCCCGACTCGAGGTCGGCGTTCTGCAGCAGGTTCTGGTTGGTGACGGTGACGGTGACGTTGCTCGTCGTCGTCTGGTTGCCGGCGCTGTCAGATGCGCGGGCGGCGACAGTATGGTTGCCGTCGGCGACAGAGCCAGAGTTCCAGCTGAAGTTGTAGGGCGCCGCCGTAGCAGTGCCGACCACGCTGCCGTCAACGAGAAAGTCGACGTGATCGACGGCCACGTTGTCGGATGCGGTTGCGCTCAGCGTCGTCTGCCCGGAAACGGCTGCTCCGGCGCTCGGAGCGGTCAGGCTGACCGTCGGCGCCGTCGGATCGATCTGGACCTGGATCGCGTTGTTGTTCTCCAGGTTGCCGGTGCTGTCGAAGGCACGGTAGTTGACAGTGGTCGTCGCGCTCAGGGTGAATGGGGCCGTGTAAACGGTTCCGGTCGTCTTCGTCGGAATCGTTCCGTTGGTGGTGTAGCGGATCTGAGCGACGCCAGACCCGCCGCTGCCGTCAGTGGCGACCAGGCTGATCGAGACGCCGGACTTGTACCAGCTGCCGGAGTTGCAGGGTGAGCCAGCGCAGTTGATCGTTGTCGTCGGTGGCACCGTGTCGACCCGGAGCAGCGCCGAGTTGACCGGCTCGGCATTACCGGCGACATCGAAGGCGCGGTACTTGACCGTCGTCGTAGAGCCGATGCTGAAGGCGCCCGAGTAGACGGTGCCGTTGCTCGCGGTCGGATCGGAGCCGTCGGTCGTGTAGACGATCTTGTCGATGCCCGAGCCGCCGACGTCGTTGGCGCTCAGGGTGGCCGAGACAGCGGCGCTGTAGAAGCTGCCGGCGCAGGCGGTGCTGTTGCACTGGATCGAGGAGGAAGGCGCGACCGTGTCGAGGCGGATCAGCAGGCTGTTGGTCGCCTCGGCGTTGCCGGCGTTGTCGAAGGCGCGGTATTTGACCGTCGTCGGGGAGGTCGAGACCGAGAAGGCGCCGGCATAGACGGTTCCGTGCGTCAGCGTCGGCGTCGAGCCGTCGGTGGTGTAGACGATCCTGTCGACGCCGGAGCCGCCGGGATTGTCGCTTGCGGCCAGTGTGATCGTCACCGCAGCGTTGAAGTAGCCGCTGCCGCATGGGGCCGCGTTGCAGCTGATCGTCGTGTCCGGCGGCGTCAGGTCAGGCGGCGGCGGCTGGGTGTTCTTGACGGTGACCGAGGCCGTGTTCGAGTTGGTCGTGCCGCCGCCAGCGGCGACAGCCTGCGCCGAGACGGTGTACGGGCCGTCGGGGACGCTCGTCGAATCCCAGCTGATGCTCCAGGGTGCGGCTGTCGCCGTTCCGACCTTGTTCGCCCCGACGAAGAAGTCGACGTGGTCAGGGCTGAGCGCGGTCACGGTGGCGTTAAAGGAGACCGAGGTGCCGTTGAGGGTGTCGCCGTCTTGAGGAGCAGTCAATGTCACCGACGGGGTGGCGGCCCCGATCGTGATCAGCTGGCTGTTGATCGCCTCGATGTTGCCGGCATTGTCGATCGCGCGGTACTTGACGGTGGTCGTCGCGCTCACCGTGAATGGGGCGGAGTAGCTGGCGCCGTTCGTCACGCTCGGATCGGAGCCGTCGGTCGTGTAACGGATCGCTGCCACGCCTGAACCGCCCGGATCGTCGCTCGCGGCGAGCGTCACCGAGACCGGCAGTGAGTAGGCGCTCGGTGCACAACTCGTGCCGTCACAGCTGATCGTCGAGGTCGGAGCGGTCGTGTCGCCGGGTGCGGAGATAGTGACGAGCTGGCTGTTGGTGGCCTCGGCGTTTCCAGCCAGGTCGTAGGCGCGGTACTTGACGGTGGTTGTCGACGCGAGCGAGAACGCGCCCGTGTAGGTAGTGCCGTTGCTCAACGAGGGATCGGAGCCGTCGATCGTGTAGACGATCTTGTCGAGGCCGGAGCCACCGACATTGTCTGTTGCGGCCAGCGTCACCGAGACAGGGCCTGGGCTGTAGGGGCTCGAGGTGCAGGCTGCTCCGTTGCAGCTGATTGTCGAGGTGGGGGCGGTGGTATCGACCGCGTTGCCGACCGTGATCGAGACGCTGCCCGATGTCGTGCTGTTACCGGCCGTGTCGAACGCCTTGGCGACGACGGTGTGGGTTCCGTCGGGCACGCTCGAGGAGCCCCAGCTGATGCCGTACGGCGAACTGCTGTCGCTACCGGCGAGCGTGCTGCCGTCGACCAGGAAGTCGACGTGGTCGACGGCGACATCGTCAGAAGCGTTCGCGGACATCGGCACGCTGCCGCTGACGCTCGCGCCGTCGGATGGAGCGGTCAGGCTGACCGTCGGCGCGGCCGTGTCGATCGTGACCAGCTGCGTGTTGATCGCTTCGGCGTTGCCGGCGTTGTCGAAGGCGCGGTACTTGACGGTGGTCGTTGCCGCCACCGTGAACGGCGAGAGGTAGACGGTGCCGCTCGAGGCGGTCGGATCTGACCCGTCGGTCGTGTAGCGAATTGCGGAGACTCCGGAACCGCCCGAATCGGTCGCGCTCAGTGCCACGAGCACGCCGGCGTTGTAGGGGATGGCGTTACAGGGCGCGCTGTTACAGCTGATCGTCGTGCTCGGTGCAAGCGCGTCTACCTGAAGCGTCTGCGTGCCGACCGTCCCGACGTTCCCTGCCGTGTCGATCGCGATGAACTTGATCGTCGTGTTCGTGTTGACAGAAAAGGCGCCGATGTAGACGTTGCCGTTGGTCGAGGTCGGCGTCGAGCCGTCGATCGTATAGACGATCCGGTCGATGCCGGCCCCGCCCGTGTCTGTGCCGTTCATCGTCACCGAGACGGTGTTGGTGAACGCGCCGGAGCCGCAGGGGCTGCCGTTGCAGGCGATCGTCGCGCTCGGAGCGAGCATGTCGATCTGGATCAGCTGGCTCTGGATCGTCGTCTCGACGTTGCCGGCCTTGTCGATCGCGCGCGCCTTGACGGTCGCCGTTTGCGCGAGCGCGAACGGGCCGGAGTAGGTGGAGCCGTGAGTCGGCGTCGGGTCGGAGCCGTCGGTCGTGTAGACGATCCTGGCGATACCCGAGCCGCCGGGATCGTCGCTGGCAGTCAGGTCGACCTCGACCGGGTTGTTGAGGAAGCCGCTCGGGCAGCCGGCGTCGTCGCCGCCGCTGCCGCCGCCGCAAGCAATCGCGCTCGTCGGCGGGGTCGTATCCGGAGCCGGCGCATTGTCGAACATCGAGAAGTCATCCATCGTCACCGAACCCCCCTGACCGGTCAGGCCCATGCCGACCGAGAGGTTGGTGACACCGGCCGGGATCACCGGCGTCGACCAACTCGCCTGCGTCCAGCCGGCAGCGATCGACTGTTGCGGTGATTGGGCGAGGAAGCTATAGGCGCCGTTGCCGCCGCTTGAGTTCGAGAAAGCGAAGATGACCGGCCGCGCCGTCGACTTGTACCAGGCAGTGATGGTGTAGGTGTGTCCTGGGACGACCGTAGGCGAACAGGCGGAGCTGAAGTTCGTCAGAAGCTTGCGATCGCCGTTCGTGTAGCTGGAGATGTTGAGGTTTTCGGAGTGCGTGCCGGTGTGCGCATCGGCGCTCCATGTCCAGCTGAACGTGTTGGTACCGTAGCCTCCGAGTAGCCAGCAGCTGGGTGGGTTGCTTGTTCCCTGCTCGAGCGAGGGGTTTTGCAGGAGGCTCGCGGTCTGGTTGCTGACGAAGACGGTGATCGGCGTCGTCGTCCGCTGGTTGCCGGCAGTATCGACCGCGCGAACGGAGATCGTGTGGGAACCGTTTGAGACCGAGCGCGAGTTCCAGCTGTAATCGAACGGCCCCGAAGTCAAGGTCGCGGCGAGCGCGCCGTCGACCAGATAGTCGACGTGATCGACGGCAACATTATCGGTCGCGGTCGCCGAGATCGTCACGAAGCCGGAGAGGGTGGCCCCGGAGCTCGGGGCGGTCAGCGATACCGTCGGCGGGGTCGTGTCGACGCCGCCCGAGCCGGCAGCGTCGTCAAAAGATGCATCGTCGACGGTGAGGGAGCCGTTCGAGCCGAGCGTCAACCCGAACTGAATGCCGTTGATGCCGGTCGGGATGACGTCGGTGACGTAGCTGGCCTGCGTCCAAGTCGAGGACGCCGGGAAGCTCGGGCTGCTCTCGAGGAAGCGGACTTGCCATTGGCTGTCACGGCTGAAGAGGGTGAAGTAGACAGGCGCATTCGACTTGTACCACTCGGTGATCCGATAGCGATGTCCGGAGTTGACCGAGGGCGTGCAGTAGCCGAGATCGCCCAGGACGAGCAGCTTGTTGTCGCCGTCGCTGTAGTTGGTGACGTCGAGCTTCTCCGCCCACGAGCCCGAGTGGGCATCGCTCGTCCGTGTCCATTGGAAGTTGTTGTTGCCGAAATCGTCGTTTGACCAGCAGTCGGGGATGGCATCGCCGTTCGAGTCCTGTTCGAGCGAGGAGTCGCGCAGCGCGTTCGTCCCGTTCGGGGCGGGTGGGAGACCGGGACCTGAGACCGCCGGCTGGACGCTGCCGCCGAGTACCTGCTGCATCGTCTTGACCACGACCCCGTTTGTTGACTGTCCCTGCAGCCAGTCGAGGAAGGTGTTGAAGTCATGGAGCGTGATGAAGTTGATGTTGCAGCCGTTGCAGATGTGGTGGAAGGTGATCGGCACCCAGCCGCCGCCGTTATTGCGAGCCGCGTTCACCGCACCCTGCATCGACGCCAACGTCGTGTCGTCGGTGCCGACCTCGATTTGGTATGGATCGGGCGGCGGGATCGGCCCGGACGGGTTCGACTGCGCAAAGACGTCGGTGGTGCGCGCCGAGTTGTAGCCGCAGTTCTGCACCATCTGCTTGACCGCCGGGCTGTAGTCGCCGTAAGGGTAGGCGAAGTCGGTCACTTGGTAGCCGCGGTCGAGCAGGTTGTGGCGGTCGTAGCAGATCTGGCGCTGCGCCTCGGTCGGGTCGATGAAAGGCAGGTCGGCGTGGTACGCGGTATGGCCGGCGATCTCGTTCCCGGCTGCAGCAAGGTCGGCGATCTGGCTCCAGGTCATGAAGTCCGAATCGCCACTGATCTTTGGGCTGTTTAAGAAGTAGGTCGCGTGCATCCCGTGCGCGTTCAGGGCAGCCAACCCCTGGTACTGGTCGGCGCTGCCGTCGTCAAAGGTGATCGAGACGATGGTTTGGCCTGCCGCCGCCGAGCTCGCGATGCCGGCCTGAGGGGCTGTAGGCCCCACGCTGAGTGATAGGAAGGCGATCGCGATTCCGACGGCGGCAGCCCAGCGCACACCCGCCGCCAAGCGAGTTCGCGCATCTGCAGCAAGGCGAACAGACTCGCCTGCCGATGAAAGCAGCCGTGGAGAGAGAGGCTTCGACACCTGCCGTTAGCGTTGCACTTCAATCCAGGGCTTCCCACTAGACGAAGGGATAGCCTCGCCGAAGCCATCTTCTTCACGTGCGAGACACGAAACGCTCCTAAACGCGCTTGCAGCGAAGAATCAGCCCGCTAGACGCATCCTTTGCGGAGTTGAAGGCAGTATCGGCGGCTGCTGTACGAAGGAACAGCGTCCACTTTGGGAGGTTGGCGCACTGCGCCAACCTCCCTACACTCCCCTTAGCGATGGGCCAGCAACGTCCACCGATCGACATCTACCCTGAGATCGTTCCGGCTCGGCAGGCGGCCTCGAACCTGCGCAAGATCGTACGCTTCTGGTGGGTGATCGCGCTCTGCGTGCTGCTGGCGAGTGTCGCCGGCTACGGGATCAGCGCGCGCCAGCCCAGCCGCTACGACGCGAGCGCGAAAGTGTTGTTGACGAACTCCGGGCCAAACCCCCAACCTACTGGCGGCGATCCCGAGCGTGACCTAAACACGAACGTCGCCCTAGTCAAGCTGACAACGGTGGCGAGCCGGGTGCGCGCTCAGCTTCATCTTCCGCTGAGCGTTACCGCGTTGCTCAGGGAAGTAAAAGCAGTTCCCGAAGGGACGTCGAATGTGATCTCGATCACGGCGCGGGACAAGGTCCCTGCCCGCGCGAAGGAGATCGCGAATGCTTTCGCTAGACGCTACATCGTGGCTCGCCGCCAGCAAGCTCAGGTTCCTTACAAGCAGGCGGTGCTTCTGGCGGAGGCTCAGCTCAACGCACTGACGCCGGCCGAGAGGGCGGTGCGCGGGGCCGACCTGAGCCAGCGACTGCACCAACTCGAAGCTGCGGGATCGCTGCAGACAGGAAACGCGCAGCTGATCGACCCGGCGACACTTCCACTCACTCCCTCGACACCACGTCCGAAGAAGACCGCCATCCTCGCGGGGTTCATCGGTCTGCTGGTCGGAATCGGGTTCGCGCTTGCGCTCGGTGCAATCCCGCCCCTACATGTTGGCGTGCCCGTGTCCGTGAACGGCAGCTCGGCAGTAGCCGCCGGTGCAACAGCGGGACCGGCGGGAACGGGAATGGGTAGCGAGCGAGAGCGAGAACAAGAAGAACAAGAACGACAGAGATCGCGCGAACGCGGCTGAGGTCGCGCGCGGGCGAACGTGAATCCGAACGAGACTGAGTTGAGAGGGGAGCTTGCCCTCACTCGTCCCTTCTTGCCGTTCCTGCGTCTGTCGCTCATGACGCTCCTGGCAGGCGTGGTCGCGCTTGTTGCCGGGGCAGCCGTGGCCGCGCAACCGAAGCTTGCTCTCGGAGCGGCCGCATCGGCGGTCGTGTTCGTGCTCGCCTTTCGAGCGCCGGTGGCGAATCTGGTGCTTCTGATCTTTCTGACCGCCATCGTCCCGTTCGAGATCCTGAACCGTTTCTCTGTCGGCGGGGGTGTCGACTCGCCCGGCCTGCTCTTCTCCGACCTCTTCCTGCTCGCCGGCTTGACCTGGGCGGCATTCACCCTTGCCAGTCAGCCTCTCGACCGTCGCCGCTATCGCTCTGTACTCGTGATGCTCATCTTCCTCGCGGTCGTCATGATTGAGGTTCTGCACGGTCTCAAGCTCGGTTACGGGCGTAGCATCGTCGGCCAGGAAGGACGTGTGCTGCTCGGGCTGGGGACGTTTCTGATCGCGCTGCCGCTCGTCAGCCATGCCCCCACCCGCAACCGTCTGTTCGCCGCCTTGGCAGTTGTCGCGTTCGCGCTCGGCGCCTGGGGGATGCTGCAGTGGCTCGGACACTTCAGTTTTGGCCTCGCCGGCGACGTCGGCGTGCGCTCGGGCGTGCGTCTGACCAGCGGCGGCAGCGGCCAGCTCCAGGGTGGTGCCTTCGCGTTCCCGGTCGCGATCATCGCCTGCTTTGCCGCGTTGACGCTCGGCGAGATCCGTTCCTGGTTTTGGCGTGGCCTGCTCGTGGCGGCGCTCGCGCTCAACATTGCCTCCTGCCTTGTCACGTTTGAGCGCTCGTTCTGGCTCGACACTCTTGCCGGCCTGCTGTTCGTGCTTCTGTTCGCCGCCGGCAGGCGACGCGTCAAGCTGCTGATCACGCTGCTCGTCGCCGGGACTGTCACCATCGCTGCGCTGGCGGTGATCACACCATCGACGCTCACGACCGCGCAGCAGCGATTGAATTCGATCTCGAGCTACTCGAGTGACACCTCGGTGCGCTACCGCGTCGTCGAGTCTGGTTTCGTCTACGACCGCATCCGGGCTCACCCTTTGACCGGCTCGGGACTGGGCGCATCGATCTTCTGGGGTCAGCCGTGGGCACAGGTTCCCCCGAAGACCCGCCACTACTCCCACGACGGCTATTTCTGGCTGGCCTGGAAGGTCGGCATTCCAGCTGCGGCGTTGCTGGTGGGCCTCCTGGTGTCAGCTCTCTTTAGCCGCTCATCGCCGGCGGAGCCAGAGCTTTCACGTGCTGTTCGGCGTGGCGCGCAGGGAGCGATCGCCGGGCTGCTCGTCGCCACGATCACGTTCCCGAGCTTCAGTCAGCTGAGCATTGCTCCGGTAATCGGACTGCTGCTCGCCCTGGCGCTCGCCCCATCGCTCGTGCCGCGGCCGCGGCGACCGCTAACGCAGCAAGCCGCGCGTTTGCGGTTGATCGAGTCTTAAGCCCCTAGCCGAGCAGGGGGCGGGGACGGGGACGGAAGCGCGAGCTGCGGCTGCAGTTCCGCCCGGTAGCACTCGACGAGATCAGCGACGATACGAGGCCAGAAGAGCGGTGTCACCGCTGCCCTGGCGTGTGCCAGCATCAGCTCGAGCGACGCGCGATCATCGTTCAGCTGATCGGCGAGCGTCAGGAGCGCGGTGCTGAACGCCAGCGGATAGTCGGCTTGGAAGTATTCCCTTCCTGCTTTGACCGGCAAGCCCTCGGCTCCGATTGAGGTCGCGACAACGGGGCGGCCGTAGGCCATTGCCTCGACGACCTTCAGGCGTGTGCCTGAGCCGTACAAGACCGGCACGATTGTCGCATGAGCGCGCTCGTAGAACGGCTTCAAGTCGGCAACGACGCCCCGCACACGCACTTCCGGGGCCGCAGGGAGGCTACTGCGCCCCGGCGCGCCGACGATCTCGAGCTCGACATCCATCCCTGCGTCACGCAGGCGTGGCAGGACTTCCCCGATGAACCACTCAAGCCCTTGCTGGTTCGGTCGATAGGAGACGCTTCCGACAAAGAGCAGCCGTAGCGGCTCGCCGGGGGAGCGGATTGGCGTCGGCAGCAGGTCGACGGGGTCAGCACCGTTCGGACATAGAGTCACTCGCCCTCCGGCCGTACGCATCTCAGCGGCATCGATTTCGGAACAAGCGAGCGAGAGCGACATTGTCCGCAAGATCTCGCGTTCAAGGGGCGCGACCTTGTGCCTCTCAAGCTGGGCAAAGAGTCGGCGTAGACCGTGGGATGTTCGCTGCGTTCCCTCGAGGATGCGGTACTCGACATTGTGGGCGGAATAGACATTGACGGGCGCAGCGAGTGGTCCGAACTGGGCGAGCGCGAGATCGTCGAAATGGACGATCTGCGGCTGCTCGGAGGCGACCAGCTCCTCGAGCGTACGGCGCATCGCTGGCAGCCGGTAGCGCCCGTACTCCCAGGAGCGGCGTGAGATCAGCGTCCGCCCCTGTCGCCAGCGCTTGCTTCCTCTACAACCGGGAACGCTGACGACGTTGATGCCGGGTAGCTTCTGCTCCATCTCTTGACGGCTGATATGACCGTCGGAGCTGCCCTCGGCGTGCTCGAAGGTGACGAAGGTGGTGTCGAAGTGGCGCGCCAGTCCGCTCAGCAGCCGATAGCTGCGGATACGCGCGCCAGTGATGAGCGGGAAGGGTGCCCTGCGTGCGGCGAAGAGGAGCTTCGGCCGGCCCGCAGCTTCGCCTTCGCGCTCAGCGCCCGCAGCGGGAGGTTTGAGCATCTCCGTGGTCACGCCTGCCCCTGCTCGGGCTGTGGTGGGGCTGGCCGCAGCCGTTGAACCTCTTGCTTCACCGCTTGTGCGCGCTCGAGAGCAGCCAGGAGCGTCGGCACCTGATCGGGCCAGCTGAGACCATTCTCGAGCAGGCGGGTTCGGGCGGCCTCGCCGAGCTCTAGCCGCAGCTCCGGGGAGTCGGCCAGGACGCGGATCTGAGCCCCCAGGTCGCCGGCATCACCGTTTTTCGCGTAGAGCGTCGTATCGCCGCAGACGCGTTTCATCTCTGTGAGCGGGAACTGAATGATCGCGCGGCCCATGGCCATGTACTCGAGCACCTTGACCATCAGCGAGCGGTCGCTCATCTGCGAGTGCTCGTCAATGGAGACGCAGATGTCGGCGGTCGACAGCCAGCCGCGCAGCATCTCGTCGTCGGCTTCGCCGGGCATGAAAACGGTCTTGCTCAACCCACGCCGTTCGATCTCAGCCTGGATCTCCTCGGCGACGTCACCGCGTCCGATGATCGCGAAACCGATCTCATCGCGTCCTTGGCGGTTGAGTTCGGCCGCTGCGTCGAGCAGCAGCGGCAGATTCTCCTTGCGGGACATCCTGCCGATCCAGACGACGAGGATCTCGTGGCCGCGCCGAAGCTCCGGGCGTGGCTCGACCAGGTAGAAGCGCCGCGGATCGGGGCAGGTGGAGAGGACGAACACGTTCTCTGGGACTACGCCGCCGCGGCCGCGCACGAGGTCGGCACAGGGCTCGTTGACTGTCATCACGACATCGGCCTTTCGCTGAGCTTGCCGCTCAAGCGCGAGCAGGACACGGTGGATCAGGCCGCGTCGCTCGAACATCACCTCGAACAGCTCCGGCGCCGGATCGTGGAAGTCGAAGATCAACGCGGCACCGCGGCGGGCGAGTGGTCGGGCGAGATGGATCAGGAAGTCGGGCGGATTGCAGACGATGACTGCGTCAAAGGGCTGTTCCTCCTTGTTCAGCCGGCGCAGCAGGCGCCGCATCCTGAGCCCCGCGAGCAGGTATTCGCGCACGTAGCCGACCGCGCCCCCGCCGAGCGCGGGAGATGGGAAGCGCAGCACGCGGACTCCGTCGATCGTCGTCTCTAACTCCGGCGCGCGTTCGCTCGTCGGTGAGACCACCGTCACCTCGTGCCCGGTTTCCGTCAACGCCAGCGCCTCCTGACGCACGCGCCGGTCGTGCGGATAGGGCTCGTTCTCGAGCAGGATCAGGATGCGGCCGCTCACCTTGCTGCTCCCAGTCGTAACCACGTCAGGGACGATTGGAGTCGTTCCAACTGGCGGCGTCGCATGTAGCTGACGACGGCCGGCTCTGCCCGAGGCCTGCGCCGAAGCGCTGCCCCCAGCCAACCGCCGAGGTAGGCGAGGCCGCCGATCAGTCGCGGACGATGGCGCATCCTGACAAGCGCGCTCGCGAGGACGTGCAGGGGATGGGCGCCGTAGCCCCAGGCAGCGACGCCGCGGCGGCGAAAGCCGCGCAGGTCGCCGTCGTGCGATCCGGTCGGGCGTAGATGGACGGGCGGGTCCCGGAAAGGGACTACCTCGACGTGCCAGCCTTTGATTTGCGCGCGAGCCTCGTCGATCGTGTCCCAGCCGAGGATTGCCGGCAACGGTTCGATCTCGTCCCAACAGGCGCGGCGGTAGAACTTGGTGGCGCCGCGCACGTGCCAAGGCTGGGAGAACTCGGTCTTGACGTGCCCATTGGCAGACGCGATCGCGAGTGGTGCGCCGCTAATTCCGAGCTGGGGGTCAGACTCGAACGCGGCGACAATGCGAGCGAAGAAGTCGGGAGGTAGCTCGAGGTCGGCATCCAGTTTCGCGACCAGGTCATAGCGGCCTTCCCTTGGAGCGCCGAGCGGGGCTCCCTGGGCGAGTGCCCACTGAAAGCCGATCAGCTCGGCCGCTCCGGCCAGGCGGTCTGCGTTTCGCGCCTGCGCTGGGCGCGAGAGCAGCCGGGCGTACGAGTGCGCTTCGGCGAACGAGGACGCCAACGCCGCCGAGCCGTCCTTTGATCCGTCGTCGACCAAGAGCAAGAGCTCCGGCACGCGTGTTTGCTGTGCAAGCGATGCAAGCAGACGTGGAAGCAGACGTTCCTCGTTCAGGAACATCACTGCCGCCGCCAAGGTCAATCTCGGTTTCTCTTGCCCCTCCACTCCTTTTGAACGCTAGCCACCCCGGCTTCCCGTCACGACTAGACGTTCGGCCAGGATCGGCGATCTCAGCTGCGACGGCCGGCGAACGCGGCCACGAAGGCACGACACTCGCCGGCGAGCACGGGAGTGAAGCGGCCGAAGAAGGCGATCACGACCAGCAGGCCCGTCAAGGCGGAGGCGGAGGCGGCCAGAAGCGGCGTCGTCACCTGCTCGAGCAGTACGAGCACGGCCACGGTCAGCACGGCCTGGCAGGCGACCGGGACAACGACCGCTCGCAACGCACTGACGAAGACGCGCCCGTCTGTCGCCAGGCGCCTGGTGCCCCAGACGACGTAGACCGTTGCGAAGGGGATGAAGAGGATCAGGTGGGCGAGCGCGGCACCGGTGATTCCGTACAGGCGCACGAGCAGGATCAGCATGACGATCGTCGCGAGCGACCAGGCGACGTGCAGGCGTGCACGCCAGGAGATGGCTCCGACGCCCGAGAGGGAGTCTCCGAGGGCGACCAGAAGCGCGTGGCCGATACCGACGGCGACGAGGATCTGGAAGGGCACGACCATCGCCTTCCATTCCGGGCCGAGCACTCCCGGCAGAAGCACCGGCGCCAGCACCAGGATCGGCGGTAACAGCGGCAAGAGCACGATCGCGGTCAGGCGTGTCGTCTTCAACATCCGGCGGGCGATAACGTCGAGCTCCGGCGTTTGGGCCGCGGCCGGAAAGATCACCTTGCCGATCTGCCAGGCAAAGTTCGTCAGGGGTGCGAAGGCCAGCGTGAACGCAAGCGAGTAGAGGCCGAGCTGGGCGGCGCCCTGTGAATGTCCGACAACGACCGAGTCGACACTGAGAGCCACGAAATCGGTCGCCGCGAGCAGGAAGAACCAGAACGCGCCCTTGCGCCGGATCGGCCCGCGGGAGCGCGGTGCCGCCGCGAACTCCGCTTTCATCGGCTTGACGGCAACGATCCAGGCCAGCAGCGGCAGCAGCGCCGCTGCGGCCAGCTGTCGTACGACCAGTGCCCAGACGCCGGCGCCAAGAGCTGCGGCGCCAATCGAGGCCAGCGCAGCAATGAACATCGAGCTGGCGAGCACGCTTGCCTGCAGCTTGAACCGCAAAGTTCGCTGCAGCACTGCCATCGGCGCGATTGCGAGCGCGCGCACGGCCACGCTGAGCACCAGCACGCGCAGCACCGTGACATCAGCGCCGGCGTCGAAGTTGCGCACGATCGCGCTGGCCGCGATCCCGGCGCCGACGGCGACTGCCAAACCGACGCTGAGATTGATCGCCACTGCGCGGACGATGTCGGCGGCGCGCAACTGCCGACTGACGACGATTGCGCCTCGACTGCCGGCGTCCTGCACGAGCGCTGCCGCGTTCGCGATCACCATACCGATAGCAACAGAGCCGAACGCTTTCGGTGGCAGTAGCGCTCCGAGGATCAGTAGCGAGCCGAACCAGGCTGCCTGGCCAACGATGCTGCCGCTCCAGATCCAGGAGAAGCCTCGAGCGAGCGTGCGGCCGGTGAGCGGCGGTGGGCTGCCGACGAGAGATCCTTGAGCTTCCATCTCAGTTGCACCGTAAGCGGCACCAACGTCCGCGCAAAGGGAGTGAGGGCCAGCCCTAGACGAATGGGGAGGGCCGGGAGCGCCTGCGCCGACGGGACGGCAGCCGGAGCGTTTAGGCGTTGGTGTCTAGCAAGCAGCTGTCACGAATTGCCATCCATGCCAGGGCGAACGACTGCTGCTCGCCGCCCACACGCGCGGTGCAAGTAGCGCACACCGCGCGTGTGAGAACGAAAACGTTCCTAGTACTTGAGCCAGTCCTTGTTCGCGAGATGGCTCTTGACGCCGTTGATGTAGTTCTGGGCGCCCGAGTCGTACCAGCCGCCGGAGAACCAGGATCCGACGCAGCCCCAGACGGCGTAGTCGAGACCCTTGGCGGCGATGATCTGAGGCATCGACTGCCCGTTGTACAGCCACGAGTTGCCGGAGGCGTAGAAGTCGCCGTCAAGGCACGATCGCAGGTAGGCACCGTAGAAGTCGGCGTTCAACGCGGTGTAGGTGGCGCTGTACGGATAGCCACCCCAGGCGTCAGCGCCGCTGCAGTAGGCGTTCTTGATCTGGAAGAGGCCGTAGGACGCCTGGCCGGTGCGACCGCAGTTGTCTCCGACCATGCTTTCGCGCCAGTCGGATTCCTGCACTGCAACCGCCCGCATCAAGTCCTCATCCATGCCCCACTTGCAGGCAGACCACTGGATGATCTGGTTCGTTGTGCCGGTGTAGTTACCGGTGACGAGGTTGCGCTTCGCGATCCACTTCGCCCAGTACGGGCCGAGCTCCGCGTTTGACCACGGCACAGGACCTGCCGGCACGCTGTGGTTGGCGGTCGCGTTGGAGGAGATCGGCTCCCAGGTGCTTGTTGTCACCTGAGAAGCACAGTCGGTTCGTGGCAGTCCCGCCACCCCTGATGCCAGCGTCGTGAATGTTCCGCCGGTGGGCAGCGGAGGTGGAGGCAGAGGTGGAGGCGCGTTATTGACCGTCACCGCGACTGCGGCCGACGTCTTTGCGTTGCCGGAGCTGTCGACCGCGCGGGCGCTGATCGTGTGCGCGCTATTCGTGAGCGAGGTCGAGTCGAGTGAGAGCTTGTACGGCGACGAGGTGGTGCTGCCGATCTGTGCTCCGTCGATGAGGAAGCCGACAGTGGCGACAGCGACGTTGTCGCTCGCAGTAGCCGTCAGGGTGACCATGCCGCTGAGCGTCGATCCGGCTGAAGGAGCGCTCAGAGTGACACTGGGCGCGGTTGTGTCCGGAGTAGGCGGCGGCGGATTGTTGATCGTGATCGAGATCGGAGTGGTGGCTTTCTCGTTGCCGGAGCTATCGACCGCGCGGGCGCTGATCGTGTGGGCGCCATTCGTGAGCGAGGTCGAGTCGTATGAGATCTGGTACGGGGCGCTCTTGATCGTCCCCATCGTCGTTCCGTCGACGAGGAGGTCAACGTGGTCGACGGCGACGTTGTCAGCTGCGTTGGCGCTAATCGTCATCGGCCCCGTGATCGTTGCTCCGGCCGTCGGAGCTGTCAGAGAGACGCTCGGAAGCGTCGTGTCTGGTGGTGGTGGCGTGCCGCCCCCACCACCGCCGGCGGTGTCGGTAAGCGCCAAGTCATCGATCGTCACCGAGCCGGCCATCTGCAGGCCGAGTCCGACGGAAAGGTTCGTCACGCCAGCGGGAACTGCCGGCGTCGTCCAGGTGGCAGCTGTCCAGGATGACGCACTCGGCAATCGCGGCGACTGCGTCCACCAGCCGTAGCGACCGGTGGAGGCGTTGCGTGTGAACGCGAAGATGGCAGGGTGCGCCGAGGACTTGTACCAGACAGTCACCGTGTAAGCGTGTCCCTGTGTAATCGACGGTGAGCAGGTGTTGTTGAACGCGCTCAGTAGTTTGCGGTCGCCATTGGAGAAGCTCGTCATGTCGAGCTGCTCGGCGTACAGGCCGGAATGCGCTGATGCGTTCGTGCGCGCCCAGCTGTAGCCGTTCGAGCCGTAACCTCCGAGCAGCCAGCAGTCAGGCGTTGTTGCTGAGCCTGTCTCGACCGACGAGTTCTGCAGCTCGTTACCCGAAACGACCATCACGGTCGGCGCGGAAGCAACAGCCGGCGTAGTCGTCGCCGTCGTCGTCGTGGTCGTCGTGGACGGCGGGGGAGGTGCTGCGGTCGTTGTCGTGGTTGCCGTGGTCGTCGTGGTCGGCGGGGGAGGTGCCGCCGTCGTTGTCGTGGTTGCCGTTGTTGCCGTGGTCGTCGTGGTCGGCGGCGGAGGTGCCGCCGTTGTCGTGGTTGCCGTGGTCGTCGTGGTCGGCGGCGGAGGTGCCGCCGTCGTGGTCGTGGTTGCCGTGGTCGTCGCGGTCGGCGGCGGCGGTGACGTGGCCGGGGGAGGTGTTGTGGTGGTGACGCTTGGCGCCGGGTCGCCTTCGTTGTTGTCTACGAGCGAGAGGTCGTCGATCGTCACCGTTCCGGTTGTTTGCAGGCCCATTCCGACTGAGAGATTGGTGATGCCGTCGGGCATTGCCGGGGTTGTCCAGCTCGCGTGCGTCCAGGAGTCTGAGCTGGGTAGCCGCGGCGATTGCGCCCACCATGCGTAGTTGTTTGCCGAGGCGCTGCGCGTGAACGCAAAGATGACCGGCGCTGATGCGCCGGTGGTCTTGTACCAGACGCTCACCGTGTATGCGTGGCCTTTCGTCGCGCCTGGCGAACAGCTGCTGTTGAAAGCACTCAGGAGTTTGCGGTCACCGTTCGTCAGGCTCGTGACGTCCAGCTTCTCTGCGGAGCTGCCGCTGTGAGCGTCACTTGTGTGCGACCAGCTGAACGTGTTCGTGCCGTAACCTCCGAGCAGCCAGCAGTTGGGTGTGTCTCCTGCAGCTGACTCGAGCGAGGGGTTCTGCAACAAGTTGGTGCTCGCGCCGAGGGCGCTGCCGCCTGCGCAGACGATAGCGGTGGCTACGCAAACAGCGAAGATGGTGCGCGAGAACGCGAAACGATGGCGGCGGGTTTTCATAGTGGGGACGGCCCCTTTGGTCTCGGTTTCTGGGCGTGAACCTCGATCCATGAATCAATCGGTCATTGGGTAAACCTGCACTGATCCCCCATCAGAGGGATAGGCACCCCCTTTCTGCCGTTCCTCTCACGCAAACAAGCCGTTGTGCGGGGAGCACTGGCAGTCCGGTGAGAAGTGGCAAACGCGATGTTCTGATTGACACGTTGTCGATGTTCCAGAGCCACGCTAGATTGCCTTCGAAGCGGCGCATTGTAGGAGGTATGGACATGACGCGCGTTAGTGAAGCATTGGGGTCTGACGACATCCCAAAGACCCAGGAGCAATGCGAGATTGCGGCCACAGCCGTTGTCTATCCCGGCACCATTCTCGGTGTAGGATGCAAGATCGGCGACGGGGCTGTTGTCGGCAAGCAGCCGTCCCTGTCACCTCGCTCGACGACCAAGCGTGAGCAGCTTCCTCCAGCCCAGATCGGCGCAGGCGCGATCATCTCGACGGGCGCGATCGTGTTTGCCGGGTCGAAGATCGGCGCGCGCGTGATCGTTGGAGATCAAGCTTGTGTGCGCGAGCGTGTCAGCGTCGGTGACGATGTCGTGCTCGGGCGCGGCGCGCTGGTGGAAAACGACACGACGATCGGCGAGCTGACTCGGATCCAGGCGAACGCGTACATCACCAACTACTCGACGCTCGAGGACAACGTTTTCATAGCTCCCTGCGTCATCACCAGCAACGACAACTTCATGGGCCGCACCGAGAAACGACACGAGCTGATCAAAGGTCCGACGATTCGTCGCGGTGCGCGTGTCGGCGCCGGGGCTGTTCTCTGCCCTGCGGTGGAAATCGGCGAAGAAGCGTTCGTCGGCGCGGGCGCTGTCGTGACGAAGGACGTTCCCGCACGGAAAGTCGTCGTCGGTAGCCCTGCCCGTGTGCTGCGCGACGTGCCCGAGGAAGAGCTGCTCGGACACTAGCCGCGACGTCCTTTGGGTGCGCGCTAACCTGGCTGACCAGGGTGAGAGGAAGTAACGGAATCCGCAGCGGGAGGCTTCTGCTCAGCTCGACGTTGGTGGTCGCGGTCGTGACGATCGCAGCGGCGGGATCGGGAATCGCGGGGAGGCAGACCCAGGGAGCGCCGCGTCTTCGCATGCTCCCGACTGTTCACGGGCCGGCGCGGGTGGGCGTGGCACTTCACGGCAGCCCCGGACACTGGAGCGGTGAGCCTCCGCTGCGAATAACTGTCGACTGGCTTCGCTGCCGGCGCCAGCGCTGCCTGGTTGTGCCTCGGTCGAGGTTGAGAAGGAACGCATTGACCTTTGTGCCGGCCAGATCCGAGCTGGGTGCGAGGCTGCGGCTGCGAGTTCACGCTCGGAACGCGCGCGGCAGTGCGATCGCCGCCTCCCTGCCGACGGCGCCGATTGCGCTCGCTTCCAGGGCGGCGACGAACGCCGGCATGTATTTCGGCACGTTGCCCGCCTCAGCCACGCTTCCACGTACCGACCGGCTCTGCCGCGCACTCGTGAGCTCGCGGAGCTTCGAGCCGCGTCCGGACAACTACGCCGCCAACCACACAGTCCCAAGCGAGCCGGTTCGCTGGCCGACAAGCTCCGACCAGCTGCATTGGCGGCGCTGGATCGCCAAGCGCAACCGTGTCAACGGCAACTACACCGGCACGACCGACGAGATCATCCGCTGGGGCGCCTGCAAATGGGGTGTGGACGAGGACACGATCCGCGCTGCCGCGGTGGTGGAGTCGCGCTGGCATCAGAGCACAGTCGGCGACAGCGGCGGCTCGTTCGGACTACTGCAGGTGAAAGACCATTACCGTGACGGGACGGTCGACCTGGGCGGCTATCCGTGGACGCAGCGTTCGACGGCGCTCAACGTCGACTTCTACGCGGCCTGGCTGCGCTCCTGTCTTGACGGCGACTTCTACGACGGCGGGCCGTGGCTGTACAACGGCAAGCAGGTACGGGACGATCTCTGGGGCTGCGTCGGCGCCTGGTACTCCGGCGATTGGTATACGAGCGGCGCTCGCGCTTATAGTGCCCGCGTCGCCGACGCGCTCGCTCGTAAAGCCTGGCTGACCCTGTAGCACTTCAGGCTGCGTAGCGGTAGAACAGCTCGCCGCTCGCGCGGCACACCCAGGCCGGCGCCCGGCTCAGCACTGCGCGGGCAGCGTCGAGCGCGCGCCCTGACCCTTCCGATGCCGGCTCGCCATCGACAAGGGTCGTATAGACGAGCGGCTCTTCGACGCCAGCCCAGCCGCATTTGAACTCGCGCAGGCCGGAGTCGGTCAGGTCACTGCGGCCCCAGTCGAAGTGGCGGTAGCCCTGCTCGCAGGCATGACGGATCGCGTTCGCGAACAACAAGTGGTTTGGACGCTTCGGCCAAAAAGTACTGTCGGAGGCACCGTACTTGTAGGTGACGGTCTGCCCGTTGGGGCTGGTCAGAAAAACGGCGGCCGCAACGGGCTGCGAGTCGGCCTCGACCAGCAGCAGCCAGCCGTGGCCTTGTTCGAGCAACTGCTCCCAGATTGCGGCGAAGAAGCGGCGCGGCTGCACAGGCATGCCGAGGCGCCGCCGTGTTTGAACGTGCAATCCGTAGAAGCCGCGCGTGAGATCGTCCGGGCTGCTGCCGATGCGAACGAGAAGCTGCTCACGTTCGGCCCGGCGCAGGTTGCGTTGCACCTGTGAGCGATGAAAGGTCTGAAAGAGCGCGCCGGCGTCCCGCTCGAGCGCCGTTGTGTGAATGACGGCCTCGCTTCGCTGGTACCGCTCAGCCCCGGCCAGCGGAGCTCGTACCTGCAACGATCGCACCCGATCTTGCCGGCGCCTCTGCTCGATTGCCCTGGTGAATGCCTCGGCCCCCAGGCGCTCGCTCAGAAGCGGCGGGCATAGATCGGAGAAGGGCAGCGAGACCCAGCGTCGCCCACGGTTCAGGCCGCGCGTCTCGATCACCGGCAGGCCGCCGGCGACCCGTCCGTCCGCGTCCAGCACACAGAGCGCGAAGCGCTCGTACCCGTACGTCGAGCCAATCATGTCCGCCCATTCAGGTCGATGAAAAGTCAGCGCCCGCGGGTGTTGCTCGACGAAGGAGAGCCAGCGCGGATCGTGGAGGGAGAGCTTGCTCGCTGTTGCGGCCGCGAGCGAAGCAGAGAATCGTGGTGCTTCAGATAGCGCCGTCACTGCGCATCCTCCTGATCAGCGTTGCGATCAGCATCGGTAGCTCGACCAACCCCGGCCAGGGGTCGTCGCGAGCGAAGATCGCTTGCGCGCGTGGTCCACGGAGGGAGCGAACGTAGTCACCGGCGGGGAGGCGGCCGCGGGCGATCTCGCGTACTGCGGTCGGAAAGTCGGTCGAGAAGCGCAGCCAGCGCACGCCCAACTCGGCCTCGCTGGCAGGAACGCTCAGCCCTTGAGCGAGCCGCCAGGCGAGATAGGGAAAGTCGACGCCGGCGCGTTGGCAAAGGCTGTGCCAGCCCCAGACGCGCGGGTTGATGTCGAGTAGCTTCAGCTCGTCGTCGCGTGGGTCGCGTTTGAACTCGACCTCGATCAGGCCGCTGAACCTCATCTCTTTAAGCAGCTGTTGCGACAGCTCGGCCACCTGGGGCTGCTCGATCGTCTCGACGAACGTGCTGGCGCGGCCGAAGTCGGCCGGGTACTGACGGGTTCTGCGGGCGGTCACGCTCGCGAGCACCCGGCCTTCTTCGCAGAGCGCCGCGTAGGAGAACTGCGCGGCACCGTTGCCGGGGATCGTGTCCTGCAGTAACAGCAGATCGCAGTCGACCATCTCGGCCGCTTCGGTCAAGCGTGCTCGCAACTCGTCGCGGTCCTCTACTTGCCACGCCTTCGCCGCGGTCAAGGGATTGAACTCCTCCTTGATCGCCGGCTTGATGATCAGAGGGAAGGGAAGTTCGATCTCGTATCCAAGCTCGAGCACCTGGGCTGCCGTCCAGGTGCGCGGATACGGAACCGCGAGTGACTGCGCCAGCCGGTAGCTGAGGCGCTTGTCGTACGCCCAGCGCAGCACTTCCCAAGGAGGGGTGGTGAGCACGAACCGTTCGGCCAGGCTCTCGTGTTGGCGGCCGATCATCGCAGCCGCCTCGTCATCGGTCGGAAAGACGACCCAGCCGTCCAACTGCAGTTCGTCGGCGAGGTCGAGCAGGCGCGCCGCTCGCTGCATCTCGGTCTCGGCTTCAAACGGTAGCTGCATCGTTGCGTAACGCGACCTAGCTGCCAGCAGATCGTCACCGTGCCTGAGCACAAGCACGGGAATGCCCTTGCGGCCGAGGCTGCGCACGAGCGCGAGTGCGCGATAGTCAGATCCGGTCACGATCGCTCCGACCGCTCTTGCCGGTGCCTTGCGACTCAGACTCTTAGACCGCAGTAGCTGCTGTTCGATCACCCTTAGGCTGAGCCCCGCGCGCGACGCCCGAGGATCGCCTTCGTCAGCACGGGTGCGGCGAACTCAGTGCCGGCGACAAAACGCATCAGTGGCCCGTAGCTCCACGCAGAGGGCGCGCCGAGGAAGTGAAGGCCGGGCACTGAAGATTGGAAGCCGCGGTCGAGCCGCGGGTAGCCGCCGCTGCGCGCAATCCGCTCGAGGAGTGACGCAGGCAGGAACGGGTAGGCCGAGATGTCGACCCGGTAGCCGGTCGCAAGCAGGAGGTGGTCGCAGCTCCGCACGCTGGCGTCATCCAGGCGCAACTCGAGCTGCTCACCGAGGCTGCTCGTGGCCACGTTGGTGACGCTCCGACCAAGTGTGATTTGCACCTGCTCGAGCCGCGGCACGAGCCAGGCGGCGCCAGCCGGACGGAGGGAGCGGATGCTGAGTCGATCCTGCAATGAGCGAGGCAAGCGGCGATACCAATCTGGAGCGGAGACGAGTCGGCTGACACCGGCTGGACCTACTTCGGCCGGCGCGAACAGAAGCCGCGTCAGCGGTCCCAACCGGTGCAGGATGCCGTGCGCACGGCGAAGGAAGTAGATACGTGGGGCGCGAACGAGCACTTCGACCTTCGCTCCCACCTCATGCAGCAGTGCCGCCGACTCGAGCGCGCTCTGACCCCCGCCGATGACGATCACGCGCTGGCCCGTGAAGCGGCCCAGGTCGCGATGCTCGGAGGAGTGGGAGACCAGTTCCGCAGGAAACTTCACGAACTGTTGCGGCTTCCAGGCAAAGGGCATGATTCCGCCGGCCACCACGAGTTTGCGCGCGCTCAGCAGCTCGCCGTCTTCAAGCTCGAGGCGGAAGCTCCCGTTCGCCTCGACCCGTGCAACCTTGCGCCTATCGAGCTGCGGGAACGACTGTTGCTGGAACCAGCGCCCATAGTCAACGAACTGCTCCAGGCCAACAGGGCGCGAGAGGGGTTTCGCTCGGGCGCTCTCGAAGTCGTCGAGAGTTAGCTCGCGGCCAGGATCGGCGATGTTCGAGGCGACATATGGCGAGCGCAGGCACATCCCCTCCGGCATCTGCTGCTCCCAGAACGACATCGGCTCACCGAGCACGCGAATGTCGAGTCCGTTTGCGGCGTGCAGGTGGGAAGCGGCAGCAAGCCCGTACGGACCCGCACCAAGGATTGCGACATCACACTCAGCTTGGCTCACTAACGTTCGCGGTCCGCTAGAACCCGCTGTCCCCTTTCCGCTCGCTGCTTCCGTTGCCCCTAGTCGCTGACTAGCCTGGCACGGAAGAGTCCGCCTGCCTACTGGACGAATGGGCAGAAAGCGAGCTAGTGCGCAGCTGCTGAAGGCGGCTCGATCAGCACGTATTCGCTACTTGCCTCGTCGAGGCGCCGAATCGTCCCGGTCAGTTGCTCGGGCGCGGTTCGGGTCTGTCCGCTCTCTCGGCGCCGCCACCACGCCGCGACATCGCGTGGTAGCGCCTTCCACAGCTGCTCGCGCTCGCCGAGCGCGTCCAGCAGCTCGACGTAGAGCGCCCGTTTGTCGGCATCGCCGAGATAGCCACGGTCGGGGTGGCTGAGAACCTGGATCAGGCCGAAGCGCTCCTCGATTGCTCTCGCTTGCGCGAGCCAAGGCGAGGCGCTGCGGCTGCGGAGCAGTGTGAAGAGCGTGTGGTCTTGAGGAAGCGTGTACGGCAGCTCGACGATCCGGCCGAGCATGAATGGCCACACCGTGCAGCAGCCTCCCGGCTGAGGCTCGTACGGATCGGAGTGGGGGACGCTGCAGTCGTAGTCGACCGGCAACTCCTCCAGCCAGTCGAGCACACGGTAGGTGGCCGGCGAGCGGAATCCTTGCGCGCCCAGTCGTCTCGCCGCTTCGGCGAGACCGGGCAGTTGGCGCTCGAACTCTGCTCGGGAGGAGAAGAGCGAGCGGTCGTGGTGCAGCCCGTGCAGGCCGATCTCGAAGCCTCGGCTGTCGAGCTCGCGCACGATCCCCATGTCGATCTCGTACTGCGCGCCGACGATGTTGAAGCTGGAACGGAAACCACGCTCTTCTTCGAGGTCGGCCAGCTCGAGCGCGAGGCCGAGGCCCGCTTTGCTTTCGACGTCGTGGCTGAGGATGAGCGCGGCCTGCTGAGTTCCCGGCCAAAACCAGGCGAAGGGCGCTTCGTCGAGACCGCGTTCGAGCAGCAGGCAGAGCGCATAGAAGCGAAGCAGCCGGTCGACGCTGCGATCGAAGGGCCAGCAGGGAAAGCTTGGGGGTTTTCCGATCCGCATGAACATGCGCCGCAACGTCAACCAAAACTCACGCGGCAGCAGTCCTTTCACGCGGTAGTAGAGCCTGAGTTGGCCCTCGCTGAGCTTGCGGACATCACCCTGCTCAGCCCAAGCTTCGGTGACGTAGTTGCTGTACGCCTCTTCCAGATCGAACGGAACGTAGACCCGCCCGTTCTCGCCCTGGAAAGCACTCAAGCTCCGGCCATTTTCGAGTTGGAAGCGCTCGATCTCGACACTCAAGAGCGACGCCGCACCCAACTGCGAGCGCGGACTCGCGAGCACGCGCCAATCGCCGGCGATCAGCCATGAGCGCGACTCGCTGCCCGCTGAGGCGTCGAAGGCGACTGACTCGAGCGGCTGCAGTAGCCGCTCGAGTCCTCTCACGTGTTTGTCGGCGCGTATGGCCGTGTCAGAGAGGGCGCTTACGGGAACTCACTAACCTGGTGCGCTGCCACCTCTGGACCGTCTCCTGAGGGGGTGTTTACATCGGCTGTGTCTTGCTCGAGCGGCAGCAGTCCTTGCAGCTGCGCCCAGCGGCTTGCTTCAGTTCGGTTCGAGACCTTCAGCTTGCGGTAGACGTTCGAGAGGTGGAACTTGATGGTCTGCTCGGTTACCCACAGCATCGATGCCATGACCCCGTTGGTGTGCCCTTCGGCGACCAGCTGCAGGATCTCGAACTCGCGGCGCGTCAGCGTCTTCAGATTGCTGTCGGGCTGCGGCCGCGCACCGACGCTGGCAGGCGCTGGCCATTGCCCGGCAACGAAGAATGACTGTTCGAAGGCCTGCCGAATGCCCGCCGCAAGGTCGATCGGGTGGGCCTTCTTGAGCGCATAGACGTCAGCGCCCGCCGCAAATGCTGCCGTGATACTGGTTGGATCGCCCTGCTTGGAGAGCACAATCACCCGCAGATCAGGAGCGATCGTGCGCGCCTCGCGGACGACGTCGAGATTGGCGGAGGCGCCTTCATTGCCGGCGTCGATCTCGGTGATGAAAAGTGTCGGCATCAGCTCTTCGACCAGCCGTAATGCTCCAGCTGGTTCACACGCAGTGCCGACCACGGTGATGTTGCTGGACGCCGCCAGATCGGTCAGGGCTGTAACCCAGACCGGCAAGCTGTCCAAGATGACCGCAGTTCTTCCCGCGAGGTGCCTTTGTTCGCGAGCTCCCAGACGCTCGCGTGATTCATCGATTCCCATCTCCCCCTACCCTTTCCGCTGCCGCAATTGGTTGCCGTCTTCCGGCCGTGTTTACCATCCAGTTGGATTTTCGGGTCCAAGGCTCCGCAGCCTTTGGACGCAGACGCCACTTCGCTGCATTGTGAGCCGCCTTTGCCTGACTGTTCCAAGCGCAGTTTGGCTTACGCCGCGATGCCACGGTGGTCAACTAGGGCCGCTAGTTGCCACCTCTATCTTTCGTTCTTACTACCGCTTTTTTCTTACTACCGCTTTTGCTGCTCCTCCGACTGGGTTCATTACACGTTTGAGAGGGCTGCACAAGCCCTAGCGAGCATGGCTCCGTAAAGTCTAACCTTTCGACCAGGGAAATCAGCGGACTTCCGGCTGCCATTGCCGTATCAGCTTGTTGAAACTATCGTGAGGATCGCGACGATGGCTTCCGCTTTCGGTAACCGTACACTTCTCGCTCCGGACAGACTCAAGATGTCGCATCTCGGGTGAGTGCGACTATCCCATGAGCGTATGAGTACTCCTGGCAACGAATCGCCCTACCGTCTGTTCGACGATGTCGAGTTCGGCGAGCAGGTGCATGTCGGAGCGTTCACAAACTTGTACGGCTGTCGTGTCGGGGATCGCACTCGGATCGGCCCTTTCGTCGAGATCCAGCGAGGCGTGCAGGTAGGAGCCGACTGCAAGATCCAGAGCCACACCTTTGTCTGTGAAGGAGTGACCATCGGCGACCGCGTCTTCGTCGGACATGGCGTCGTCTTCATCAATGACAAGCTGCCTCGTGCGACCAACGAGCGAGGCGGGCTCCAGGACGCCTCCGACTGGGAGCTGCAGAAGACGCTCGTCGAAGAAGGGTCGAGCATCGGTTCGGCCGCTGTGATTCTCGGCGGCGTTCGCATCGGCGCGGACGCGCTCGTCGGCGCGGGAGCAGTTGTCACATCCGATGTCGCAGCCGGCGAGGTCGTTGCTGGTGTCCCCGCGCGTGTGTTGCAGAGAACAGCCTCTCCGAAGGTCTAGGGCAAAGCTCTAGGTCAGGTTCCAAACCCTGGTCTGGAAGGCGTAGCCGCGACCGCGTAGCGTGGTCGAAAAGGGGAGCATGGCACGCGAGACCGGAGGCGTATGGGGCACTTATTGAAAGCGACCCGGTGAGGCAGACATGAGCGTTCCGCAGCTCGTCGCATCCGCCGAGTCTTTGCCGGAAACGAGCGAACGACCAGCTCCGTTGCGTCGTAGAGCGCTCGTTCGTCGCGCGCTCGTCCTCGCCGACCTAGCAGGACTTTCGGTTGCATTCATCATCACCGTCTCAACTTTTGGCCTCAGCGGCGAAGGCGAGCACGCTCGCCCGCTCTACGCACTCGGTGTTTTCTTTCTCAGTTTGCCGGCTTGGGCGCTGCTCGCTTCCCTGCACGGCCTCTACGGCCATGACGAGCGTCGCATGGGGTATTCCACTGTCGATGACTTCGTCAGCGTCGTGCATCTGGTCACGGTCGGGGCCTGGCTGTTCTTCATCGGTTGTTGGATCACCGCGATCTCCTACCCACGACCGGGGAAATTGATCGCATTCTGGCTGATCGCGACGGTCCTGATCACCGCCTGCCGGGCGGTCGCACGCAGCCTCTGTCAGAGGTCACGTGCATACGTCCAGAACACCGTGATCGTCGGTGCTGGAGACGTCGGCCAGCTCGTCGCGCGGAAGTTGCAGCAACATCGGGAGTACGGGATCCGTCTAGTCGGTTTGGTTGATTCCGATCCCAAGAAGCGTCGAGCCGATTTGCCAGACCTACAGCTGCTCGGAAATCTTCGGCGGCTGCCTGAGATTGTCTCCGACCTCGACATCGAGCGCGTGGTGATCGCGTTCTCGAATGAGTCGGATGCGCAGACTGCAGAAGTCGTCCGCAAACTGCAGGGCCTGAACGTCCAGGTGGACATCATCCCTCGCCTGTACGAACTCGTGGGCCCACGCGTCGACGTGCACACGGTTGAGGGGTTGCCGCTGGTCGGGCTTCCCTCGGCGCGCTGGAACCCGGGCGCGATGAGGGTCAAGCGGGCAATGGACGTGCTCGGGGCGGCTCTCGGTCTGGTGGTGCTGTCGCCTTTGTTCGCATATATCGCCTGGAAGGTGCATCGGTCTTCTCCGGGGCCGATCTTCTTCCGGCAGACGCGCCTAGGCTTGAACATGCGCGAGTTCGTCGCGTTCAAGTTTCGCACGATGTACGTCGACACCGACGACGACGAGCATCGCACCTACATCGAGCAGACGATGACCGCGTCGGCCGCGATCGGGACCAACGGAAAGTACAAGCTCGAGCGCCACAGCTCGATCACTCCGTTTGGGAGCTGGCTGCGCAAGACATCGCTTGACGAGCTACCCCAGCTGATCAACGTCCTGTTCGGCGAGATGTCGCTGGTTGGGCCGAGGCCCTGCATCCCGTACGAGACTCGATTCTTCCGGCCGCACCACTTCGAACGCTTTCTTCTGCCGCAAGGTCTTACCGGCCTCTGGCAGGTCACAGCCCGCGCTCACTCGAGCTTCGGCGAAGCGCTGGACATGGATGTCGCCTACGTGCGCGGCTGGACGCTCGGACTTGACCTGCGGCTGCTCTTCCGGACGCCGCTTGAGCTGATGCGGGAAGGAGCAACTGCGTGACAGGCAAAGGCGAGGCAAACGGGAGCGGCCGCGCGGTCTACGACCCGCTTCACCTGCATCTAAATCCGGGAGAGGTCGAGCCGGTGCGAGTCGCCGTGATCGGTCTGGGCTACTGGGGGCCGAATCTCGCCCGCAATCTGCAGGAGTGCGCTGAAGCCGAACTTACCGCCCTTTGCGACCTGTCCGGTGAGCACCTTGCTCGGCTCGGCCGGCGCTACCCGGCAGCGGCGCTCTATCAGAGCCTGGACAGTCTGCTCGCCGACACGGAGATAGAAGCCGTCGCGATCGCCACCCCGGTGGGGACGCACCATCGGATCGCATCGGCGGCTCTCAACGCCGGCAAGCACGTGTTCGTCGAGAAGCCACTTGCCGCCTCTTCCCAGGAGGCGCTCGATCTGATCGATCTCGCCCAAGAGAAAGAGTGTGTTCTGATGCCCGGCCACACCTTCCTGTACAGCCCGCCGGTACGAACGATCCGCACCCTGATCGACTCGGGCGAGATCGGCGAGATCTATTTCATCTCGACCAGCCGCGTCAACCTCGGGCTGCATCAACCCGATGTCAGCGTCGCTTGGGACCTTGGGCCGCACGACTTCTCGATCTTGCGCTACTGGCTTGGTGAGACGCCCAGCTTCGCGAGCGCGCTCAGCCGCGGCTTCATCCTGCCGGGAACACCCGATGTCGCGTTCATCAACCTTGAGTTCCCCTCGAACACGATCGCCCACGTCGAGCTGTCTTGGCTCGCGCCGAGCAAGCTGCGGCGAACAGCGATCGTCGGCTCGCGAAAGATGATCGTCTACGACGACACGTCGCCGGAGCCGGTGCGGGTGTTCGACTCAGGCGTCGTTCCCAACGATCCGTCCACGTTCGGCGAGTACCAGCTCACCTATCGCACCGGAGACATTGTTTCCTTGCGTGTTGACGCGGTTGAGCCACTCGGCCTTGAGATGCAGGACTTCTGTCATGCAATCCGGTCCGGACAGACGCCGGTCTCCTCCGCGGAGCTCGGTCTCGAGGTGGTGCGGATGATCGAAGCGGTCGACTCCTCGCTCAGGCAGGAAGGGGCACGCGTCCCGCTCGCAAGGAGCGACATTTTCCTCGCTGGGAAGGACACTGTCGCTCTCGACAGGGCGGGGCAAGATGGTGTTTGATCAGCTAAGTCGCCGCCTGAGCAATGAGCTAGTGCCTTCCCAACCAACGCCGTCTGAATTCAACCTCGCTGCCGCCGATGTCACAGGCCAGAAGGGGCTGATCACCTGCCTCGAGTGCAAGAGGGACTGGACTGACCCGCACGAGCGCTGGTCTCTGTACGTCGCCGACGACGTGGAAGTAGTCGAGCATCAGGCCGATGGAGCGGCGGAACTGATGGTCGCCCTCTACTGCCCGCAATGCGCAGCGCGCGAGTTCGGTGGCAACAGGCGCAGCCGACGCAGTTGAGGCTATCTTGGAGCGCCTAACAGAATGAGTCGTTGAGGCGCCTGAGGCAGATGAGCCTGCAGGCGAGGCTGAGGAAGGCTCCTGGGATGTCGGCGCGGCGTTCGTAGCGAATCGGTAAGCGCTGGTGTGTGCGCGACGACCCAGCGTTTGCTGCCGGCCGGATCCGTGCTTGGTTCTGCGTTGGCGATGATCGGTCTGATCCCGAGGGCCCGTCTGTGCAGCCGGGAGTCGTAGTCGCGCTCGGCGCCCTGTCCCGGGGGGCGAGCGTGCGTGGCGTCCGGCGTCGCCCCATAGCTCAACGATCAGATCGCTGAACGTGCGCAGTTCGCGGTCAACGCGGCGAACGACTCCGCGGCCGTTCGACTGCCGCCGTGTCGAGCAGGTTCGGCTAGCGCGGCCTCCAGGTTCCCTGGCGAATCCCCGATTGACGGTTGCTTGACATATTCCTATATCGGTATATGATCTTGAGCATGGCACGAGCAGCGACGACCGCAGACGCGTTCAACGCCGTGGCCGAGCCGCGGCGGCGGCTGATTCTCGACGTCCTCGCGGGCGGGGAACGGCCGGTGAACGACCTGGTGCGAGAGCTCGGCCTCGCCCAGCCGCAGGTGTCCAAGCACCTCCGAGTGCTCCGTGAAGTGGGAGCCGTAGAGGTCCGTGACCACGGCCGGCAGCGGCTCTACCGGCTGAATGGGCCGGCGCTCAAGCCGATCCACGACTGGGTCAAAAGCTACGAGAGCCTGTGGTCGGAGCGCTTCGACCAACTCGATGTCGTACTCGAGGAACTCAAACAGAAGGAGGAAGGAGATGGCAGTGACGAGTAGCGGGACGGCGACGGTGACCCTGCCGACCGACACGCAGATCCTGATCAGCCGGGAATTCGACGCGCCGAAGCACCTGGTGTACCGCGCGTGGACGACACCCGAGCTGGTCAAGCGCTGGTGGCACGCGAACCGAGGCGAGGTGACGCTCGCCGAGATCGATCTCCGGGTCGGCGGCATGTGGCGCTACGTCAGCAGGAGCGACGACGGCCTCGAGGTCGCCTTCCACGGCGAGTACCGCGAGATCGTCCCGAACGAGCGTCTCGTGTCAACCGAGGTCTACGAGGGCATCCCCGACGCGGACGAACACGCGGCGCTGGACACCCTCACGCTCACCGAGTCGGACGGCCGCACGACGCTGACGGTCCTCGTCGAGCACCCGACCAGGGAAGGCCGCGACGCACACATCAACTCCGGGATGGAAGCCGGGATGCAGGATGCGATGGATCTTCTCGAGGAGGTTGCGGTCTCACTTCGCTGAGCCGCAAACCCGAATGCCGGGCCACCGTGAGCTCAGCCGGTGGCCCGGCCATCATCGGCGCTCGATCGTGTCGAGAGCGAGCCAGGCAGCCAGGTCCTCGAGTTCGGCGTCGACGGACTTTGACAGCGCACGGGTGAACTTCACGTCCTCGTGGATCGCGTTGACCCGCAACGTGGAGGCCTTGCGATCGGCGACGGCGTCGACCTTCCCGACGAGCCGGTCGCCGTGGAGGATCGGAAGAGCGAAGTAGCCCCAGCGGCGCTTGGCGGCGGGCTTGTACATCTCGAGCGTGTACTCGAAGTCGAACAGTTCCTGAGCGCGCACTCGGTCGTAGACGAGCCGATCGAACGGCGACAGCAGCGCTGTTCGCCCTTCGAAGTCCTGGCCGAGCGCGGCGGGGTCGACGCGCCACTCGCCCTTCGTGCCCTCGACCACGGCCGGTTCGCCGGCCTCGCCGACGTCGACCGGCTCGATCGGCATGGCGGTCGTCTTCTGCCGGGCGATGCCGAGCGAGGCAAGCCGCCGCTCGTTCCTGACCCGATACGCCTCGTCGACCGACGGTACGACGACATCCGCCGGATACACCCGCCCGGGAATGTCCCACAACCGCTCCCGTCCGAGACGCCCGGCGATCGCGACCTCGCCGCGCATCATCAGGAACTCGAGCATCTGGGTGACGTTGCGGTTGTTGGTCCAGCCGGTCGAGGCCCACGGCACCGCACAGGTGTCCGGGATGTCGCGTGAGCTCAGCGGCCCGCTGCGTCGGAGCAGCTTCAGGATGTCGCGCCGAAAGGTGTCGTTGTCGCGGATCCAGGTAGCCGTGCGCTCGTGGCTACGCGCCGTACGCGCGCCGGCGAGGACCAGGCCAAGGTCGCTCATCGGCCGCACGAGCGCGTTGTGCTCGAACAGCGTGCGGTCCTGCTCGAGTGCTTGCTGAAGCTCAGCGGGTCGGTACGCCGAGCCGAGGCGGCTCCAGGCGACGAGGTCCGCATTCGGCGCAACCGCCGCGGTCGGGTCGATCTGCAGGAGGGTCAACTGCTGCACGACGGGGAGCAGCTCGGTCGGCCGGGGTGCGTCGAGCAGTTGCGCGCGCACCGCGATGCGCCGAGCCTGCGCCTTGGTAAGCCGGTGCACGGACAAGGAGGTCAGGGTAGTGCACGTCGACAGTCGAAAAGGACGGTCAGCGTCAGCCGGTGTTCCGTCGCTTGTGTCCTTGCGTATGCGCGTGCGGCCTAGACGCAAGCAGGGCCAGCAGCGCTACCGCGACGAAGTTGCGAAAGGTGGGCTCGGGCCAATGAACTCTCGCGCTTCCGTGAAACCACGACGGATCGACCAGGAAGACGATCGCGGTGATCACAACCTTCGGGAACCAGCCGACGACGAGGAACAGCGTCGCGAGCACGATCCCCCAGAAGCCGAGCTCAGGCAGCCCGAGGGCGGGCCCGAAGTTGAGCACGTTCCAGGCCAGCCAGAAGACGAGTGGCCCGAGGAGGAGAACCACGGCGAGCGCCGCGAGAGCAACCGCGATCCCGCCCGCTACGAGCGCACCGATCCCGAGGATGCGGAGGATGACGCCGAGGACAGGGCCCACGAGCCGAGCATACGACCCGCCGAGGGTCGGGCCGAGGCCGGCGATCCGATCCCCGATGCAAAGCTCCGAATCGTCCATTCGAAAGGAAAGCCGCTCAGCCGGCTCGCACCGGGCGAACGAGCGACCGTGCAGAAGGTTCCCGATCGCGACGCCGAGCTGCTCCGCTACCTGACCTCGCTGGACCTCCTTCCGGGTCAGCCCGTCGAGCTCGTTCGCGCCGAACCGCTGGGCGGTCCGCTCACGATTCGCGCCAAGGGCCGCGAGACTGCGATCTCGCGGCAGCTCGGCGATCAGATCCACGTCCTCAGCTGAGGTCGATGGTCATGCAGACGCTGTGGCGATTGCCCGTGTAATCGCCGAAGGGCTCACACGGGACAAAGCCCAGCTTCGAGTAGAGCGATCGAGCAGGCGCGAAGGCAGCCATCGTGCCGGTCTCGAGACTCACCCGCGTGTAGTTCCGCTCTGCTGCGAACGCCAGAATGTGATCGACCATCGCCCGCCCCACTCCCAGGCCCCTCGCGGCCTCGGTCGTGTGCATCGACTTCAGCTCCGCGTGCGCCTCGTCCAGCCGACTGAGCGCCCCGACTCCGAGCAAGACACCGGCGCGGCGCGCGCTGAAGAGCGTGATCGCCGGGTCCATGAGACCGTCGGCGTCCAGGGCGTGCACCTGACCCGGCGGAGTCACTTCGCGGGCAAACGCCAGGTGGCGCTCCAGGAGCGCTCGAACGTCGTCGGCCCCGGGATCGTCGACGGCGATCACGAGATCCACTCGATCGCCGCCGGGCATCAGGTCGACGGCGCGAGCGCGGCTACCCCGGCCAGGCCCGGGGCTCCAGGGTCGAGCTCGGCTCCTCGTGCAGTGAGTGCCGTGTAGCGGCCGCCCGCGCGAATCAGGTCTTCGTGGCGACCGGACTCGACCACGCGGCCGTGGTCGAGCACGATGATCTGGTCGGCGTCCCGCACGGTCGAAAGCCGATGCGCGATCGCGATCGTCGTTCGGCCTTCGGAAAGGCGGTCGAGTGCCTCCTGCACGAGCCGCTCGGTCTCCGTATCGAGCGAGCTCGTCGCCTCGTCGAGGACGAGGATCGGCGGGTTCCGCAGGATCGTGCGCGCGATCGCGATCCGCTGCTTCTCGCCACCGGAGAAGCGGTAGCCGCGCTCGCCGACAACCGTGTCGTAGCCCTCGGGCAGCGCCGCGATCACGTGGTGGATACGCGCTGCCTCGGCGGCCGTCTCGATCTCCTCGTCGGTCGCGTCCGGCTTGGCAAAGCGCAGGTTCTCACGCACCGTCTCGTGGAAGAGATACGTCTCCTGCGAGACGACGCCGACGAGATCGGTCAGCGCCTGAAAACTGAGATCGCGGATGTCGACGCCGCCGATCGTGATCCTGCCGCGACTGGCGTCGTAGAGCCGCGCCGCCAGGTAGCCGAGCGTCGTCTTGCCGGAGCCGGTCTCACCGACGAGCGCGGTCGTCGTGCCCGCTTCGACCGTGAACGAGACGTCCTCCAGCGTCCAACCCTCGTCGTACCGGAACCAGACGTGGTCGAACACGACGTCGCCGGCTTGCCCAACCGCACGTGCGTCCGGTTTCTCTTCGATGTCGATTGGCTGGTCGAGGTATTCGAAGATGCGGTCGAAGAGCGCGAGTGACGTCTGCACGTCGAGGCCGACGCCGAGCAGCGAGCCGACGGGGAAGAACAGTCGTGCCTGCAGGGTCGTGAAGGACACGAGCGTCGGAATCGAGATCGCATGCGATCCGTGCGCGAGGGCGAGACCGCCGAACCAGTAGACGGCGGCAGGCATGACCGCGAAGCTCGTCTGGATTGCCGCCATCACCCACCGGCCCGCCATCCGTTGGCGCACCTCGAGGTCGGAGAGCCGGAGCGAGTCGGCCTCGAAGCGGTCGGCGAGCTCGTCGCCGCGCCCCATCGTCTTACCGAGCAGGATCCCGGAGACCGACAGCGACTCCTGAACGAGACTCGAGATGTCGGCGAGAGTCTCCTGCGTTGTCTTCGCAATCCGGCGGCGTTCGTTGCCGACGCGACGAGTGAGCAGCGCGAAGAGCGGGATCAGGGCGAACGCGAACAGCGCAAGCTGCCAGCTCAGGAGGAGCATGCCGACCATGGTGGCGACGACGGTCGTCACGTTCGAGGCGATCGACGTCGCCGTGTTCGTGACGACGTTCTGCACTCCGCCGATGTCGTTCGAGATTCTCGATTGCACCTCGCCCGTGCGCGTGCGGGTGAAGAAGGCAAGTGACAGTCGCTGCAGATGACGGAAGACCGCCGCGCGAAGATCGTGCATCACGCGCTGGCCAACCTGATTGGAGAGCAGCGTCTGTATGACGCCGAGCACGCCGGTCACGACCGCGATCGCGATCATTCCGGCGGCGTTGATGGAGAGCGCGGTGGTGTCGTTTTGGCCGATCGCCTCCAGGACGTTCCTGAGCAGGAAGGCCGGGACGACGCCGAGTGCCGCCGAGGCGACGATCAGGAGCAGGAGCCCGCCGAGCCGCCGTTTGTAAGGCGCGAAGAGGGCGCCGATGCGTCGTAGGTTCGCGCGGCGCACCGCCGGGTCGGCCGGCCGGTCGGGCGGCGCTTCGGAGGAGTGAAAGAACATGCCCATGTCCGGTCAGGGTACGTAGCCCGGTGGGGTCAAGGCATGCGTCAGCCCGGTTGGCGCACGACGGAGAACCTGGCGGCGACGAAGTCGCCGTTCCGTCCGACCTCGTCGAGCCGCAGTTCGATCCGGCGCGGCAGCAAAGGCGCACCTCTGCCCAGCGTGACCGGCGCGATCGAGACGATGACCTCGTCCAGCAGCCCCAAGTCCGCGAACTGACCGGCCAGGTCTCCACCGCCGACAATCCAGACGTTCCGGTCGCCTGCGGCCGCGGTCATCTCCCTGTGCACCGTTGGGATCTCCGCGCTGGTGAAGTCGATTCGCGCGTCGGGCACGACCGGCAACTGCCGGTGAGTGAAGACCCAGCACGGGATGTCGTATGGCCACTTCCACTCCGCCGGATCCTTGCCCGCGAACTCATGGTCGAGGATCCACTCATACGTCGTCGAGCCCATTGCCAGGGCGCCGATGTCGGCGATGAAGTCGTCGTAGTTCATCGGCCCGTCGTCCTCGCTTCTGCGCGTGAACAGCCAGTCCAGCGAATTGGCGGGGTCGGCGATGAAGCCGTCGAGGCTCGTCGCGGTGTAGTACTGCGTGAGGCTCATCGAAGGGACGCTAGCCCACTCACGTCGAGTACCGTCTTCCTGAATGCAACCGTTGGAGCCCGAGATCGATGCGATCGCCGCCGCGAACGAGTTCTCGGGCGTTGTACGCATCGATCGCGAGGGTGAGGTCGAGCTTGCGAAGGCGTACGGACTTGCGCATCGCGGTCACGGGATCCTGAACACGGTCGACACGCAGTTCGCGATTGCGAGCGGCGCTAAGGGCTTGACTGCTGTAGCGGTCGTGAGCCTGATCGAGGACGGCTCGCTGGAGCTTTCGACGACAGCACGCTCGGTGCTCGGCCGGGATCTTCCGCTGATCGGCGACGACGTCACCGTCGAGCACCTGCTATCGCACCGGTCGGGCATCGGCGACTACGTCGACGAGGACGCCGATCGCGAGGTCACGGACTACGTGATGCCGGTTCCCGTGCACGAGCTCGCGACCACCGAGCAATACCTGGCGGTGCTGGCCGGCCACAAGCCCAAGTTCACGCCCGGCGAGCAATTCTCGTACTGCAACAGCGGCTACGTCGTGCTCGCACTGATCGCCGAGCGGACGAGCGGCGTTCCATTTCACGAGCTGGTCAGCCGACGGGTGTGCGAACCGGCGGGAATGGACGACTCCTGGTTTCTGCGCTCCGACGAACTGCCGGGCCGGGCGGCGCTCGGGTATCTCACGAGCGACGCGGGGTCGAGGACGAACGTGCTCCACCTCCCGGTTCGCGGCACCGGAGACGGCGGGATCTACTCCACCGCGGCCGACGTCAGCTCGTTCTGGAGAAGTCTCTTCGCGGGCCGGCTTGTGTCCACGGATTGGGTCGCGGAGCTGGTCCGTCCACGCAGCGACGTGCCGCGGATGTCGAGCCGCTACGGACTCGGCTTCTGGCTTCACGAGACGAGCGACGCGGTGATGCTCGAGGGCTACGACGCCGGCGTCTCGTTTCGCAGCATGCACGACCCGAGCCGGGGGATTACCCGCACGGTGATCTCGAACACGTCCGAAGGCGCGTGGCCGATCGCACGATTCTTCGCCGAGCTCCAGACGTGACGAGCGGACGCCTTACTGCGGTTGCGGCACGATGCGGATATACGGCCGCGGCGACTCCCAGCCGTCGGGATACGTCTCCTTGGCTTCGTCGTCCGACACCGATCCGGCGATGATCACGTCGTCCCCCTGCTGCCAGTTGACGGGCGTCGCGACCTTGTGGGTCGCGGTCAGCTGGAGCGAATCGATCACGCGCAGCACCTCGTCGAAGTTGCGACCCGTCGTCATCGGATAGACGAGCACGAGCTTGATCTTCTTGTCGGGGCCGACGACGAAGACGTTCCGCACCGTCTGGTTGTCGGCCGGCGTCCGGCTCGTCGGATCACCTGAGGTATCGGCGGGAAGCATCCCGTAGAGCTTCGAGACGTTGAAATCGGCGTCGCCGATTAGCGGGTAATTCGGCGCTGTCCCCTGCGTGTCGGCGATGTCCTCCGCCCACTTGGAGTGGTTGTCGACGGGATCGACCGAGAGACCCATCACCTTCACGTTACGCCGGTCGAACTCCGGCTTGATCTGCGCCAGGTACCCGAGCTCCGTCGTGCAGACAGGCGTGAAGTCGCGCGGGTGGGAGAACAGGACTGCCCACGAGTCGCCGATCCAGTCGTGGAAGCGGATCCGACCTTCCGTCGTCTCCGCTTCGAAATCCGGTGCCGTCTCGCCAATCTGCAACGCCATCTCCAGCCTCCTTCGGCTCCAAAACCCCGTGCGGCCCAAAGGTAATGCCCAGGGGTTCTACTCACATGTCAGGGTCGGGTAAAGCTATACCAAATGAAGCTTTGTCTCGGACGCCCCTGCCCGTGAAGCCGAAGCCGCGCAGTTGCGGATCCGGCGACACACGGCGATGCTAACGCGGAGAGCGGTGTCTATCAGGCATCGTCGTAGGAGGAGGTAACGAATGACCGCGATCAGCGAGAGCATCGAGATCAACCGGAGCCCGGATGACGTGTTCGCCTACCTCGACGACGTCGAGCGGCATGGGGAGTGGCAAGACCAGATCGTCGCCGTCGAGCGTCAAAGCGAGGGGCCGTTGCGCATGGGCTCACGAGTCCGCGAGACGCGCCGCGTGCCCGGCGGGGACCGGTCGATGACCTACGAGGTCACCGAGCACAATCCGCCACGGCAGTCGGCGTTCCGCGTTCTCGACGGGCCGGTACGCGCCGTGGGAACGATCTCGATCGAGCCGGTCGGCGACGGAACACGCTCGAAGCTGACGATCGCGATCGACTTCAAAGGCCACGGGCTCGCCGGCAAGGTCCTCCTGCCGGTCGCCAAGGGCCAGGCCCGCAAGCAGATCCCGAAGGACCAGGCAAAGCTCAAGGAACTCCTCGAAAGCGGAGCCGCATAACCGCGGATGCGCGGTCTTCAGTTACGCGCACCCGCGGCACTCCGGGCGGGCCACGGCCGCTGGCTGCTGCCGCCCTGGATCGCGCCTGCATTCCTCATCTGCGCCGTCGTGCTGTTGCCGTGGGCCACGTTCCTGATCGTCACGTTGCCGCGCAACTACACCGCGAACCACTGGCGGGTCGCCTGGGGAGGGTTCGACATCGGGCTCGGCGTGGCGATGGTCGCGACGGCCCTCGCCGTTGCGCGCAGGTCGCCCTTCGCCGAGGTCGCCGCCGCCGTGACTGGAACGCTGCTGGTCTGCGATGCCTGGTTCGACGTCGTCACGGCGCGCACGACGAGCGAGCTCGTCCAGGCCGTGGTCGAGGCGGCTCTCATCGAGCTCCCACTCGCCATCCTCTGTTTCTGGATGGCGTCGAACCTGGCGCGGGCGGTGGAGGTCGCCGGTCCGTTCCTGCGCAGGGCCGGCTTTCGCGTCGAAGGCAACCGACTCGTGCCGCCCGACGAACCGGGCGCGTCTTAGCCCGAGAGCAACCTTTCCGGCCGTTGCTGCGAAGATACTCCTGACATGACGCTCCGCACGCCGTCGAAATCGCTCCTGATCTTTCTCGCCGTCGTGATCGCGGTCGGGGCGGTCGTCCGCCACCCGGTCGACGGGATCGGGCTCGCCGCTTTCTTTCTGTTCATCTCGTCGATCGAGGGCAAGCCCGCCTGGAAATGGTTCTTCGACGCACCGGGGAACCAGGACAGCGGCCGCGACGGAGCGCGTCACGCCAGCTGGCGCAGGCTCGGTGCCCAGTCGCCGCAGGAGCAGCGGCGCATGCCTCCCCTCGGCTGAGGCTTCGCAACTCCGCGCTGCCCGGCTTGGTCTGGAGCGCCCCCGACGTCGGCCCAATTTCACATCACCCTTTAGTGTCCGCGGCCTGGAAGCCTTCGACGAACTGATCCGTTCGCGCCGGACGCACAAGTCGTTCGGCCCCGAGCCTGTCCCGGTGGACACAATCGACGAGCTGCTCGAACTGGCGCGTTGGGCTCCGAACCACCACCGGACGAATCCGTGGCGCTTTCGGGTTCTCGGACCGGAGACGCTAGGCCGCCTGAAAGAGGCTGCCGGGCCGGGCGAAGCTCCGAAGCTCGACCGCGCGCCGACGCTGGTTCTTGCCTCCGCCGTCCTGAGCGGGGACCTCGAGCAGGACGAGGAGGATCTGTGCGCAGCGGCCAGCGCGATCTACGCCGTTCTGCTCGCCGCGCATGCCCGCGGGCTTGCCGGCTACTGGCGCACGCCGCACGTCCTCCGGACAAAGGCGGGTCGCGAGGCCGTCGGTCTGCCTGACGGAGAACGGTTCCTCGGCCTCATCCACCTCGGGACGACCCGGAGCAGGCCGCCGGCACCCGAGCGGGCTCCGCTCGAGGCATACCGCTTCTTTCTGCCCTGAACGGACGGCGCGCAGGTACCTTGGCTCGAGTGGCCGACATTCCCGCCGAGAACCCGGTGCACGAGATCCGGTGCCCGCACTGCAAGAAGACGTTCACGGCTGAATTGATCGCCGGCGAGACGGAGCGCCACCGCGGGTTCAAGTGCCCGCACTGCAAGCTCTTCGTGCCGGCCGCACGAGCCGCGAAAAACACGTAACCAAGCCGCCGGCATCACTCGTTCAAGGGATGCCCGCCGCCTGCCGATAAGCAGTTCGTGGCAGTCGACGTCGCCGTTCCCTCTGCGGACCACGAAGCTCCAACTGCGCCCCGCGCCTTCACGCGGGTCGCGGCCGTGCCTGCCTGGGTGTGGCTCGGCGGGCTCATGCTTGCGAGCTTCGGTGGCCGACTTTGGGCCGCCGCCGGCCGCCCCACGCCCGACTACCTACCGGACGAGTACATCTACCCCACGCTGGCGCGCAGCTTCGCCGAGCATGGCCGGCCTCTGATCCGAGGCGGCACCGCCCACTTTCCGGCGCTCCTCGACCCGATCGCGACCGCACCCGTGTGGCTCGTCACGAACGACCCGGTCACCGCATTCCGGCTGACGCAAGGCCTGCACGCCGTCTTCGTGTCGCTCGCCGTGGTCCCCGCCTTTCTCCTCGCTCGCCGCCTGGGCCTGTCCCGGTGGCCCTGCCTCGCCGTCGCCGCGCTGACCGTTTCCGTGCCGGACGTCGTCTATGCGTCGTCGATGCTTGCGGATCCGCTCGCGTATCCGCTCGTGCTGACGGCCGTCTACGCAGGCGTGTGCATGATCACGGAGCCGACGCGGAGCGCACAGCTTGCGTTCGCCGGCTTCAGCGCGCTCGCCGTCCTCGCCCGCGTGCAGTACGTCGTCGTGCCGCTCGCGGTGCTCGGCGCCGAGTTGCTCGCGGACCGCGGGAACGTCTTCAGGTCGATCAGGCGGGTCTGGCTCGCGCTCTGCGTGCTCGTCGTTCCACCCGCGCTTCTCTTCGGGATCCTCGGGACCGACCGCGTCCTCGGTGTCTACTCCAAGGGGAACCACGGCGTCCATCCGGGCTCGCTCCTGCGCTGGGTCGGCCGCGAGGCGATGTTGCTCATCTATTCGAGCGGCTGGGTGATCGTCCCAGGCGCCGTTGTCGGGCTCGCCCTCGCGCTGTGGCGCTCGCGCAGCCGCGCCGAGCTCGCGTTCGGGCTGACGACGGTGCTACTCGCAGTCGCACTGATGCTCGAGGCGGCCCAGATCGCGGACACCGACTCGCAGCGCTTCCAGGAGCGCTACCTCTTCACGCTCGTCCCACTGCTCGCGATCTCGTTCGCCCTCTGGGTGAAGCGCGGCCTTCCGGCGCGCATCCCGGTCGGCCTGCTCTCAGCCGGCCTGCTGTTGCTTGCCGCACGCGTGCCCCTCTCCGGCTACGCGGCCGCGCACAACAAGGACGACTCGCCGACGCTCTGGGCCGTGTTGCGACTCGAGTCGTTCACCTCGGTGGGGAACGGCTCCCTCACCGTCGCGCTGATCGCCGGCGTCCTTTCGGTGCTCGCCGCACTCGTCGCGTTCCGAAAAGTCCCCGCCGCGCTTGCGCTCGTGGGCGCGATCGCCGCCGGTTGCGCACTGTCTGCAGGCGCCGCGTCATTCGACTCGTTCTCGAGCACGCACGTCCGCGCATCACTGCCTGCAGACCTGCGCTGGGTCGATCACGCGAAGCTCGGACCGGTCGACCTCGTCGCGCCGCCGGGCTCGCAGAAGGAACAGAGCTGGCTGCAGATGTTCTGGAACACCTCGGTCACGCGTCTCCTGCTCGTCGGCAGCCCGCCGATCGACCAGTTCCCCGCGAAGCAGGTGCGAGTGGCGCACGACGGCCGACTGCTCGTCGACGGAAAGGCAAGCCGGAGGCCGATGCTGGTGCAGACGTACGGGTCGACCGTGCAGCTGACCGGTGTGAAGCTCGTCCGGCACGAGCCGATCTTCGATCTCTATCGCCCCGCCGGAACGCCTCGGCTCCAGATGATCGCCGCCGGACGCTTCCTCGACGGCTGGCTGGCGCCGCGCGGAGCATTCACTGTCTGGAGCAAGAGCGGCGGGACGCTGCACCTCGTGTTGCGACTCCCGCCGGGCACTCGCATCACCCCACTCCATCTGACAGGCAAGGGAATCGACCGCACCGTGCGCGTGCATCCCGGCGAGCGGATCCCGCTCGACTTCCACGTGCCCGCCGGCGAGTGGAATCTCCGCTTCGACGTCGCGCAGCCCGGATTCCTCGGCGACCGCGCCATCAGCGTCCACGCGCCTGTCGTGACGTTCCGCTAGAGCGTCAAACGCAGTCTTTGAGGCCCTGCGCCTCGGGCAGGGACTCGAGCTTCTTGAGCGTGTTGTTCTCGATCTGACGGATCCGCTCGCGCGTGACGCCGAAAGCGCGCCCGACCTCCTCGAGGGTGCACGGCTGCGCCCCGGAGAGGCCGAAGCGAAGCTCGATCACCTGCCGCTCGCGTTCGGGTAGCGCAGACAGCGCAAACTCGACGTCCTCGCGGCGCAGCGACAGGGTCGCGGTGTCGAACGGCGACTCGGCCGACTCGTCCTCGACGAAGTCACCGAGCTCCGACTCCTCTTCCTCGCCGATCGGCTTCTCGAGCGACACCGGGAGCTGCGACATGCGCAGGATCTCGCGGACTTCCTCGGTCGTCATCTCGAGCTCCTCGGCGATCTCGTCCGGCTGGGGCTCACGCCCGAGCCGCTGCACCAGTTGGCGCTCGATGTGCACGACCTTGTTGAGCTTCTCGACCATGTGCACCGGGATGCGGATCGTCCTCGCCTTGTCGGCGATCGCCCTGGTCACCGCCTGCCGGATCCACCAGGTCGCATAGGTCGAGAACTTGTAGCCCTTGCGGTAGTCGAACTTCTCGACCGCTCTGATCAGCCCGAGCGAGCCCTCCTGGATCAGGTCGAGGAAGCTCAGCCCACGGCCGAGATACGACTTCGCGATCGACACGACCAACCGGAGGTTCGCCTCGATCATCTGGGTCTTCGCCGACATGTCCCCGCGCTCGATGCGCTTGGCGAGATAGACCTCCTGGTCGGCGGTCAGCAGCGAGACCTTTCCGATCTCGCGCAGGTAGAGCCGCAACGAGTCGAGTGACGGCTCGACGCTCAGGTCGAGCTTCGGTCCCTTCTCTTCCTCAGGTGTGGGGAGTTGCTCGTGCGGCGGATGCTTGTGCGTCTCGCCTTCCAGCAACTCGACCCCGTGATCGACGAGGTACGTGTAGAAGTCCTCGATCTGCTCCTTCGTGAGCTCGACGTCTTCGAGCCCGTTTGCGATCTCGTCGTAGTTGAGAACGCCCTTCTCGAGACCTTCCTGGACGAGTTTTTGAAGCTCCTCGACCTCAGGAAGGGAGATTTCGACGGTGAGCAACGGCGGCCTACCTC
>CAWHXK010000077.1:0-38647 GCA_963833255.1 uncultured Actinomycetes bacterium | reverse complement strand
GGCGATCCGATCCCCGACGCGAAGCTGCGAATCGTCCATTCGAAAGGAAAGCCGCTCAGCCGGCTCGCGCCGGGCGAACGAGCGACCGTGCAGAAGGTTCCCGATCGCGACGCCGAGCTGCTCCGCTACCTGACCTCGCTGGACCTCCTTCCGGGTCAGCCCGTCGAGCTCGTTCGCGCCGAACCGTTGGGCGGTCCGCTCACGATTCGCGCCAAGGGCCGCGAGACTGCGATCTCGCGGCAGCTCGGCGACCAGATCCACGTCCTCAGCTGAGGTCGATGGTCATGCAGACGCTGTGGCGATTGCCCGTGTAATCGCCGAAGGGCTCGCACGGGACAAAGCCCAGCTTCGAGTAGAGCGATCGAGCAGGCGCGAAGGCAGCCATGGCGCCGGTCTCGAGACTCACCCGCGTGTAGTTCCGCTCGGCTGCGAACGCAAGAATGTGGTCGACCATCGCCCGCCCCACTCCGAGGCCTCTCGCGGCCTCGCTCGTGTGCATCGACTTCAGCTCGGCGTGCGCCTCGTCCAGCCGGCTGAGCGCCCCGACTCCGAGCAAGACCCCGGCGCTGCGCGCGCTGAAGAGCGTGATCGCCGGGTCCATGAGACCGTCGGCGTCCAGGGCGTGCACGTGACCCGGCGGAGTCACTTCGCGGGCAAACGCCAGGTGGCGCTCCAAGAGCGCTCGAACGTCGTCGGCCCCTGGATCGTCGACGGCGATCACGAGATCCATTCGATCGCCGCCGGCCATCAGGTCGACGGCGCGAGTGCGGATACCCCGGTCAGGCCCGGGACTCCAGGGTCGAGCTCGGCTCCTCGTGCAGTGAGTGCCGTGTAGCGGCCGCCCGCACGAATCAGGTCTTCGTGGCGACCGGACTCGACCACACGGCCGTGGTCGAGCACGATGATCTGGTCGGCGTCTCGCACCGTCGAGAGCCGGTGCGCGATCGCGATCGTCGTTCGGCCTTCGGAGAGGCGGTCGAGTGCCTCCTGCACGAGCCGTTCGGTCTCCGTGTCGAGCGAGCTCGTCGCCTCGTCGAGGACGAGGATCGGCGGGTTCCGCAGGATCGTGCGCGCGATCGCGATCCGCTGCTTCTCGCCACCGGAGAAGCGGTAGCCGCGCTCGCCGACGACCGTGTCGTAGCCCTCGGGCAGCGCCGCGATCACGTGGTGGATGCGCGCTGCCTCGGCGGCCGTCTCGATCTCCTCGTCGGTCGCGTCCGGCTTGGCAAAGCGCAGGTTCTCACGCACCGTCTCGTGGAAGAGATACGTCTCCTGCGAGACGACGCCGACGAGGTCGGTCAGCGCCTGAAAGCTGAGATCGCGGATGTCGACGCCGCCGATGGTGATCCTGCCTCGACTGACGTCGTAGAGCCGCGCCGCCAGGTAGCCGAGCGTCGTCTTGCCGGAGCCGGTCTCACCGACGAGCGCGGTCGTCGTGCCCGCTTCGACCGTGAACGAGACGTCCTCCAGCGTCCAACCCTCGTCGTACCGGAACCAAACGTGGTCGAACACGACGTCCCCGGCTTGCCCGACCTCGCGTGCGTCCGGCTTCTCCTCGATGTCGATCGGCTGGTCGAGGTATTCGAAGATGCGGTCGAAGAGCGCGAGTGACGTCTGCACGTCGAGGCCGACGCCGAGCAGCGAGCCGACGGGGAAGAACAGTCGTGCCTGCAGGGTCGTGAAGGACACGAGCGTCGGAATCGAGATCGCATGCGATCCGTGCGCGAGGGCGAGCCCGCCGAACCAGTAGACGGCGGCGGGCATGACCGCGAAGCTCGTCTGGATCGCCGCCATCACCCACCGACCCGCCATCCGTTGGCGCACCTCGAGGTCGGAGAGCCGGAGCGAGTCGGCCTCGAAGCGGTCGGCGAGCTCGTCGCCGCGCCCCATCGTCTTGCCGAGCAGGATCCCGGAGACCGACAGCGACTCCTGCACGAGACTCGAGATGTCGGCGAGGGTCTCCTGGGTCGTCTTCGCAATCCGGCGGCGTTCGTTGCCGACGCGCCGGGTGAGCACCGCGAAGAGCGGGATCAGGGCAAACGCGAACAGCGCAAGCTGCCAGCTCAGGAGGAGCATGCCGACCATGGTGGCGACGACGGTCGTCACGTTCGAGGCGATCGACGTCGCCGTGTTCGTGACGACGTTCTGCACGCCGCCGATGTCGTTCGAGATCCTCGATTGCACCTCGCCCGTGCGCGTGCGGGTGAAGAAGGCAAGCGACAGTCGCTGCAGATGCCGGAAGACCGCCGCGCGAAGATCGTGCATCACGCGCTGGCCGACCTGATTGGAGAGCAGCGTCTGAATGACGCCGAGCACGCCGGTCACGATCGCGATCACGATCATCCCGGCGGCGTTGATGGAGAGCGCGGTGGTGTCGTTTTGGCCGATCGCCTCCAGAACGTTCCTGAGCAGGAAGGCCGGGACGACGCCGAGTGCCGCCGAAGCGACGATCAGGAGCAGGAGCCCGCCGAGCCGCCGCTTGTAAGGCGCGAAGAGGGCGCCGATGCGTCGCAGGTTCGCGCGGCGCACAGCCGGGTCGGCCGGCCGCTCGGGCGGCGCTTCGGAGGAGTGAAAGAACATGCCCATCACCGGTCAGGGTACGTCGCCCGGCGGGGTCAACGCATGCGTCAGCCCGGTTGGCGCACGACGGAGAACCTGGCGGCGACGAAGTCGCCGTTCCGTCCGACCTCGTCGAGGCGCAGTTCGATCCGGCGCGGCAGCAAAGGCGCACCTCCGCCCAGCGTGACCGGCGCGATCGAGACGATGACCTCGTCCAGCAGCCCCGCGTCCGCGAACTGACCGGCCAGGTCTCCACCGCCGACAATCCAGACGTTCCGGTCGCCTGCGGCGGCGGTCATCTCCCTGTGCACCGTTGGGATCTCCGCGCTGGTGAACTCGATTCGCGCGTCGGGCACGACCGGCAACTGCCGGTGAGTGAAGACCCAGCACGGGATGTCGTATGGCCACTTCCACTCCGCCGGATCCTTGCCCGCGAACTCATGGTCGAGGATCCACTCATACGTCGTCGAGCCCATTGCCAGGGCGCCGATGTCGGCGATGAAGTCGTCGTAGTTCATCGGCCCGTCGTCCTCGCTCCTGCGCGTGAACAGCCAGTCCAGCGAATTGGCGGGGTCGGCGATGAAGCCGTCGAGGCTCGTCGCGGTGTAGTACTGCGTGAGGCTCATCGAAGGGACGCTAGCCCACTCACGTCGAGTACCGTCTTCCTGAATGCAACCGTTGGAGCCCGAGATCGATGCGATCGCCGCCGCGAACGAGTTCTCGGGCGTTGTACGCATCGATCGTGAGGGTGAGGTCGAGCTTGCGAAGGCGTACGGACTTGCGCATCGCGGTCACGGGATCCTGAACACGGTCGACACGCAGTTCGCGATTGCGAGCGGCGCCAAGGGCTTGACTGCTGTAGCGGTCGTGAGCCTGATCGAGGACGGCTCGCTGGAGCTTTCGACGACAGCACGCTCGGTGCTCGGCCGGGATCTTCCGCTGATCGGCGACGACGTCACCGTCGAGCACCTGCTATCGCACCGGTCGGGCATCGGCGACTACGTCGACGAGGACGCCGATCGCGAGGTCACGGACTACGTGATGCCGGTTCCCGTGCACGAGCTCGCGACCACCGAGCAATACCTGGCGGTGCTGGCCGGCCACAAGCCCAAGTTCACGCCCGGCGAGCAATTCTCGTACTGCAACAGCGGCTACGTCGTGCTCGCACTGATCGCCGAGCGGACGAGCGGCGTTCCATTTCACGAGCTCGTCAGCCGACGGGTGTGCGAACCGGCGGGAATGGACGACTCCTGGTTTCTGCGCTCCGACGAACTGCCGGGCCGGGCGGCGCTCGGGTATCTCACGAGCGACGCGGGGTCGAGGACGAACGTGCTCCACCTCCCGGTTCGCGGCACCGGAGACGGCGGGATCTACTCCACCGCGGCCGACGTCAGCTCGTTCTGGAGAAGTCTCTTCGCGGGCCGGCTCGTGTCCACGGATTGGGTCGCGGAGCTGGTCCGTCCACGCAGCGACGTGCCGCGGATGTCGAGCCGCTACGGACTCGGCTTCTGGCTTCACGAGACGAGCGACGCGGTGATGCTCGAGGGCTACGACGCCGGCGTCTCGTTTCGCAGCATGCACGACCCGAGCCGGGGGATTACCCGCACGGTGATCTCGAACACGTCCGAAGGCGCGTGGCCGATCGCACGATTCTTCGCCGAGCTCCAGACGTGACGAGCGGACGCCTTACTGCGGTTGCGGCACGATGCGGATATACGGCCGCGGCGACTCCCAGCCGTCGGGATACGTCTCCTTGGCTTCGTCGTCCGACACCGATCCGGCGATGATCACGTCGTCCCCCTGCTGCCAGTTGACGGGCGTCGCGACCTTGTGGGTCGCGGTCAGCTGGAGCGAATCGATCACGCGCAGCACCTCGTCGAAGTTGCGACCCGTCGTCATCGGATAGACGAGCACGAGCTTGATCTTCTTGTCGGGGCCGACGACGAAGACGTTCCGCACCGTCTGGTTGTCGGCCGGCGTCCGGCTCGTCGGATCACCTGAGGTATCGGCGGGAAGCATCCCGTAGAGCTTCGAGACGTTGAAATCGGCGTCGCCGATTAGCGGGTAATTCGGCGCTGTCCCCTGCGTGTCGGCGATGTCCTCCGCCCACTTGGAGTGGTTGTCGACGGGATCGACCGAGAGACCCATCACCTTCACGTTACGCCGGTCGAACTCCGGCTTGATCTGCGCCAGGTACCCGAGCTCCGTCGTGCAGACAGGCGTGAAGTCGCGCGGGTGGGAGAACAGGACTGCCCACGAGTCGCCGATCCAGTCGTGGAAGCGGATCCGACCTTCCGTCGTCTCCGCTTCGAAATCCGGTGCCGTCTCGCCAATCTGCAACGCCATCTCCAGCCTCCTTCGGCTCCAAAACCCCGTGCGGCCCAAAGGTAATGCCCAGGGGTTCTACTCACAAGTCAGGGTCGGGTAAAGCTATACCAAATGAAGCTTTGTCTCGGACGCCCCTGCCCGTGAAGCCGAAGCCGCGCAGTTGCGGATCCGGCGACACACGGCGATGCTAACGCGGAGAGCGGTGTCTATCAGGCATCGTCGTAGGAGGAGGTAACGAATGACCGCGATCAGCGAGAGCATCGAGATCAACCGGAGCCCGGATGACGTGTTCGCCTACCTCGACGACGTCGAGCGGCACGGGGAGTGGCAAGACCAGATCGTCGCCGTCGAGCGTCAAAGCGAGGGGCCGTTGCGCATGGGCTCACGAGTCCGCGAGACGCGCCGCGTGCCCGGCGGGGACCGGTCGATGACCTACGAGGTCACCGAGCACAATCCGCCACGGCAGTCGGCGTTCCGCGTTCTCGACGGGCCGGTACGCGCCGTGGGAACGATCTCGATCGAGCCGGTCGGCGACGGAACACGCTCGAAGCTGACGATCGCGATCGACTTCAAAGGCCACGGGCTCGCCGGCAAGGTCCTCCTGCCGGTCGCCAAGGGCCAGGCCCGCAAGCAGATCCCGAAGGACCAGGCAAAGCTCAAGGAACTCCTCGAAAGCGGAGCCGCATAACCGCGGATGCGCGGTCTTCAGTTACGCGCACCCGCGGCACTCCGGTCGGGCCACGGCCGCTGGCTGCTGCCGCCCTGGATCGCGCCTGCATTCCTCATCTGCGCCGTCGTGCTGTTGCCGTGGGCCACGTTCCTGATCGTCACGTTGCCGCGCAACTACACCGCGAACCACTGGCGGGTCGCCTGGGGAGGGTTCGACATCGGGCTCGGCGTGGCGATGGTCGCGACGGCCCTCGCCGTTGCGCGCAGGTCGCCCTTCGCCGAGGTCGCCGCCGCCGTGACTGGAACGCTGCTGGTCTGCGATGCCTGGTTCGACGTCGTCACGGCTCGCACGACGAGCGAGCTCGTCCAGGCCGTGGTCGAGGCGGCTCTCGTCGAGCTCCCACTCGCCATCCTCTGTTTCTGGATGGCGTCGAACCTGGCGCGGGCGGTGGAGGTCGCCGGTCCGTTCCTGCGCAGGGCCGGCTTTCGCGTCGAAGGCAACCGCCTCGTGCCGCCCGACGAACCGGGCGCGTCTTAACCCGAGAGCAACCTTTCCGGCCGTTGCTGCGAAGATACTCCTGACATGACGATCCGCACGCCGTCGAAATCGCTCCTGATCTTTCTCGCCGTCGTGATCGCGGTCGGGGCGGTCGTCCGCCACCCGGTCGACGGGATCGGGCTCGCCGCTTTCTTTCTGTTCATCTCGTCGATCGAGGGCAAGCCCGCCTGGAAATGGTTCTTCGACGCACCGGGGAACCAGGACAGCGGCCGCGACGGAGCGCGTCACGCCAGCTGGCGCAGGCTCGGTGCCCAGTCGCCGCAGGAGCAGCGGCGCATGCCTCCCCTCGGCTGAGGCTTCGCAACTCCGCGCTGCCCGGCTTGGTCTGGAGCGCCCCCGACGTCGGCCCAATTTCACATCACCCTTTAGTGTCCGCGGCCTGGAAGCCTTCGACGAACTGATCCGTTCGCGCCGGACGCACAAGTCGTTCGGCCCCGAGCCTGTCCCGGTGGACACAATCGACGAGCTGCTCGAACTGGCGCGTTGGGCTCCGAACCACCACCGGACGAATCCGTGGCGCTTTCGGGTTCTCGGACCGGAGACGCTAGGCCGCCTGAAAGAGGCTGCCGGGCCGGGCGAAGCTCCGAAGCTCGACCGCGCGCCGACGCTGGTTCTTGCCTCCGCCGTCCTGAGCGGGGACCTCGAGCAGGACGAGGAGGATCTGTGCGCAGCGGCCAGCGCGATCTACGCCGTTCTGCTCGCCGCGCATGCCCGCGGGCTTGCCGGCTACTGGCGCACGCCGCACGTCCTCCGGACAAAGGCGGGTCGCGAGGCCGTCGGTCTGCCTGACGGAGAACGGTTCCTCGGCCTCATCCACCTCGGGACGACCCGGAGCAGGCCGCCGGCACCCGAGCGGGCTCCGCTCGAGGCATACCGCTTCTTTCTGCCCTGAACGGACGGCGCGCAGGTACCTTGGCTCGAGTGGCCGACATTCCCGCCGAGAACCCGGTGCACGAGATCCGGTGCCCGCACTGCAAGAAGACGTTCACGGCTGAATTGATCGCCGGCGAGACGGAGCGCCATCGCGGGTTCAAGTGCCCGCACTGCAAGCTCTTCGTGCCGGCCGCACGAGCCGCGAAAAACACGTAACCAAGCCGCCGGCATCACTCGTTCAAGGGATGCCCGCCGCCTGCCGATAAGCAGTTCGTGGCAGTCGACGTCGCCGTTCCCTCTGCGGACCACGAAGCTCCAACTGCGCCCCGCGCCTTCACGCGGGTCGCGGCCGTGCCTGCCTGGGTGTGGCTCGGCGGGCTCATGCTTGCGAGCTTCGGTGGCCGACTTTGGGCCGCCGCCGGCCGCCCCACGCCCGACTACCTACCGGACGAGTACATCTACCCCACGCTGGCGCGCAGCTTCGCCGAGCATGGCCGGCCCCTGATCCGAGGCGGCACCGCCCACTTTCCGGCGCTCCTCGACCCGATCGCGACCGCACCCGTGTGGCTCGTCACGAACGACCCGGTCACCGCATTCCGGCTGACGCAAGGCCTGCACGCCGTCTTCGTGTCGCTCGCCGTGGTCCCCGCCTTTCTCCTCGCTCGCCGCCTGGGCCTGTCCCGGTGGCCCTGCCTCGCCGTCGCCGCGCTGACCGTTTCCGTGCCGGACGTCGTCTATGCGTCGTCGATGCTTGCGGATCCGCTCGCGTATCCGCTCGTGCTGACGGCCGTCTACGCAGGCGTGTGCATGATCACGGAGCCGACGCGGAGCGCACAGCTTGCGTTCGCCGGCTTCAGCGCGCTCGCCGTCCTCGCCCGCGTGCAGTACGTCGTCGTGCCGCTCGCGGTGCTCGGCGCCGAGTTGCTCGCGGACCGCGGGAACGTCTTCAGGTCGATCAGGCGGGTCTGGCTCGCGCTCTGCGTGCTCGTCGTTCCACCCGCGCTTCTCTTCGGGATCCTCGGGACCGACCGCGTCCTCGGTGTCTACTCCAAGGGGAACCACGGCGTCCATCCGGGCTCGCTCCTGCGCTGGGTCGGCCGCGAGGCGATGTTGCTCATCTATTCGAGCGGCTGGGTGATCGTCCCAGGCGCCGTTGTCGGGCTCGCCCTCGCGCTGTGGCGCTCGCGCAGCCGCGCCGAGCTCGCGTTCGGGCTGACGACGGTGCTACTCGCAGTCGCACTGATGCTCGAGGCGGCCCAGATCGCGGACACCGACTCGCAGCGCTTCCAGGAGCGCTACCTCTTCACGCTCGTCCCACTGCTCGCGATCTCGTTCGCCCTCTGGGTGAAGCGCGGCCTTCCGGCGCGCATCCCGGTCGGCCTGCTCTCAGCCGGCCTGCTGTTGCTTGCCGCACGCGTGCCCCTCTCCGGCTACGCGGCCGCGCACAACAAGGACGACTCGCCGACGCTCTGGGCCGTGTTGCGACTCGAGTCGTTCACCTCGGTGGGGAACGGCTCCCTCACCGTCGCGCTGATCGCGGGCGTCCTTTCGGTGCTCGCCGCACTCGTCGCGTTCCGAAAAGTCCCCGCCGCGCTTGCGCTCGTGGGCGCGATCGCCGCCGGTTGCGCACTGTCTGCAGGCGCCGCGTCATTCGACTCGTTCTCGAGCACGCACGTCCGCGCATCACTGCCTGCAGACCTGCGCTGGGTCGATCACGCGAAGCTCGGACCGGTCGACCTCGTCGCGCCGCCGGGCTCGCAGAAGGAACAGAGCTGGCTGCAGATGTTCTGGAACACCTCGGTCACGCGTCTCCTGCTCGTCGGCAGCCCGCCGATCGACCAGTTCCCCGCGAAGCAGGTGCGAGTGGCGCACGACGGCCGACTGCTCGTCGACGGAAAGGCAAGCCGGAGGCCGATGCTGGTGCAGACGTACGGGTCGACCGTGCAGCTGACCGGTGTGAAGCTCGTCCGGCACGAGCCGATCTTCGATCTCTATCGCCCCGCCGGAACGCCTCGGCTCCAGATGATCGCCGCCGGACGCTTCCTCGACGGCTGGCTGGCGCCGCGCGGGGCATTCACTGTCTGGAGCAAGAGCGGCGGGACGCTGCACCTCGTGTTGCGACTCCCTGCCGGGCACTCGCATCACCCCACTCCATCTGACAGGCAAGGGAATCGACCGCACCGTGCGCGTGCATCCCGGCGAGCGGATCCCGCTCGACTTCCACGTGCCCGCCGGCGAGTGGAATCTCCGCTTCGACGTCGCGCAGCCCGGATTCCTCGGCGACCGCGCCATCAGCGTCCACGCGCCTGTCGTGACGTTCCGCTAGAGCGTCAAACGCAGTCTTTGAGGCCCTGCGCCTCGGGCAGGGACTCGAGCTTCTTGAGCGTGTTGTTCTCGATCTGACGGATCCGCTCGCGCGTGACGCCGAAAGCGCGCCCGACCTCCTCGAGGGTGCACGGCTGCGCCCCGGAGAGGCCGAAGCGAAGCTCGATCACCTGCCGCTCGCGTTCGGGTAGCGCAGACAGCGCAAACTCGACGTCCTCGCGGCGCAGCGACAGGGTCGCGGTGTCGAACGGCGACTCGGCCGACTCGTCCTCGACGAAGTCACCGAGCTCCGACTCCTCTTCCTCGCCGATCGGCTTCTCGAGCGACACCGGGAGCTGCGACATGCGCAGGATCTCGCGGACTTCCTCGGTCGTCATCTCGAGCTCCTCGGCGATCTCGTCCGGCTGGGGCTCACGCCCGAGCCGCTGCACCAGTTGGCGCTCGATGTGCACGACCTTGTTGAGCTTCTCGACCATGTGCACCGGGATGCGGATCGTCCTCGCCTTGTCGGCGATCGCCCTGGTCACCGCCTGCCGGATCCACCAGGTCGCATAGGTCGAGAACTTGTAGCCCTTGCGGTAGTCGAACTTCTCGACCGCTCTGATCAGCCCGAGCGAGCCCTCCTGGATCAGGTCGAGGAAGCTCAGCCCACGGCCGAGATACGACTTCGCGATCGACACGACCAACCGGAGGTTCGCCTCGATCATCTGGGTCTTCGCCGACATGTCCCCGCGCTCGATGCGCTTGGCGAGATAGACCTCCTGGTCGGCGGTCAGCAGCGAGACCTTTCCGATCTCGCGCAGGTAGAGCCGCAACGAATCGAGTGACGGCTCGACGCTCAGGTCGAGCTTCGGTCCCTTCTCTTCCTCAGGTGTGGGGAGTTGCTCGTGCGGCGGATGCTTGTGCGTCTCGCCTTCCAGCAACTCGACCCCGTGATCGACGAGGTACGTGTAGAAGTCCTCGATCTGCTCCTTCGTGAGCTCGACGTCTTCGAGCCCGTTTGCGATCTCGTCGTAGTTGAGAACGCCCTTCTCGAGACCTTCCTGGACGAGTTTTTGAAGCTCCTCGACCTCAGGAAGGGAGATTTCGACGGTGAGCAACGGCGGCCTACCTCCCGGCTACATTCGCGTTAAGTGGACGGGACTTTGGGTCTACCTGAAACGCAAAAGAGCCGGATACCCGCTTCCCCCCGGCTCACCCTTCTCGCGGTCCGCATATTACAGGGGTTGCCACGAAAGCAAAGAGCGACTCTTGTATGAAGGACTCTCGGAAGGCGCTGAGCCTGGCTAAAGAGCGATCTCGCCTACTCGCTCCCCCCTGCTGTTTTCCAGAGGCTGGACGGCGAGGTCGCCGAGATCCAGGTCCAGTTGCTGAAAGAACGAGGCGGCGGCTGGGCCGACCGCGCGGCCGTTTCCGTCTTCGACCTTGAGCGCGACGCCGATTCCGTTGCCCGCCGCGCAGAACAGGCCTTCGGCGCCGCCCTTTGCGATCCAGCCCGGCAGCGTCTTCATCAGCCGTGAGTCGGCGGCGCGCGGACCGCGGATCAGGTCGGGATACGCGCGCATGCCCTCGGCGATACGGTCGCCCCCGTCGAGTTGCGCGAAGCGGGCGAACGCATGTGCCATCCGTTCGAGCGGCAGCGCGAAGGTGAGCACGCCGCAGCCGTCCAGCGCGGTCCGGATCTCGTCCTCCGCCACCTCCGCCGCCTCGGCGTGCGCCCCGAGCATCTCCCGCTGAACCCGGTGGCCCTCGAGCCGGTAGCCCTCGCTTCGCCAGCCCTTCGCACGGCAGAGAGCGAGCATGCCGGCGTGCTTGCCCGAGCAGTTGTGCTTGAGCCGGGACGGAGGCTCTCCCTCGGGACCGCACTCGAGCTCGTCCTCATTCGCCGGCGCCTTGGAGAGCAAAGCCCGTACGGCGGCGAGCTGCGCCGGATCGGCGAGATGTGACGCAGAGGCGATCGCCAGGTCGCGTTCGTCGAGATCGCCGCGCGCACGCGCGAGCGGGAGTGCCTGCAGCGGCTTCGACGACGAGCGCATGAAGGCGACGAGCCCGGAGTCCCCCGCTGCTGCGATCACCGCACCGTCCTGCACCGCGACGCCGTGGACACGGTGGATCGCCTCGACCACACCTCCCCGGCGCACGGCTACCCTGATCGGGTCCATGCGGCGGAGCCTAAAGGCGAATCGCTCTGTCCTTCGCGGAAGGGAACAAACGGCGGATGCCTGAGCTACCGGAGATGGAGGCCTGGCGGCGGGCGCTCGACGATCCGGTCTCCGCGTTCCCGATCGTCAAGGCGGGGCCGGCGCACATCGCGACCCTGAAGACGTTCGATCCGCCGCTTTCGAGCCTCGAGGGCAGGCAGCTCGCGGGCGCGGAGCGTCGCGCGAAGCGGCTGTTCTTCCCCACGGCCGACGGGGAGCTCGTTCTGCTAGTGCACCTTATGACAGCCGGTCGCCTGAAGTACCTCAAAGCCGGCGAGACGGGCCCGAAGACGCCGGCGTTTCAGCTCGTCTTCGACGGAGGCGCCCGGCTCGTGCTCACGGAGGCCGGAGCGAAGAAGCGCGCCGGCGTCTGGTTGCTCAACCCCGAGGAGCTTGAAGAAGAGTTTGCACATCTCGGACCGGAGGCACTCGGCATCGGTGCGGAACGACTGGCGGAGATCTGCGCAACCGAATCGAGACGGCTGCACTCGATGCTGCGCGACCAACGGGTGATCGCCGGCATCGGGCGGGCGTGGGCGAACGAGATTCTCCATCACGCAAAGCTCTCGCCGTACGAGCTGACCCGAGACGTGACGCCCGAGCAGGTCGAGGCTCTCGCCGGCGCGATCGACGCCGAGCTGACGCGCGGGCTCGAGCTCCGCGAGCAGGGGGCGAACGACAAGCGCACGTACCGCGTGCACAAGAAGCTCGGCGAGCCCTGCTACGTCTGCGGCACCGCCATTGCGCAGGTCGACTTCGAGGAACACACGATCTACTACTGCCCCGAATGCCAGACCGGTGGGCGAGTCCTCAAGGACCGTCGCTTGTCACGATTGCTGCGCTGATGTCGAGCCTGCTGCAAGCGCTGTACCGAGGCGACCGAACGACGGTGGACGAGCTGCTCGCCGCCGACCCGAGCCTCGACGTCTTCGAGGCTGCGGCGGTCGGCCGCACGGACAGGCTCCGCGAGCTGCTCGACGACGACCCGGCGCGGGCGAACGCATTCGGCGACGACGGCTTTCACCCGCTCGGCCTCGCCTGCTTCTTCGGACATGTCGACGCAGCGCGGCTCCTGCTCGAACGCGGCGCAGACGTCAATGCCCTCTCGAGGAACGAGCAGGTCCAGACCGCGGCCATCCACGCCGCTGCGGCGGCTGAGGGGAAGGACGAGTCGGTCCGTTACGAGCTCGTGCAGCTCGCGCTGGAACACGGTGCCGATCCGAACCTCAGGCAGGGCGGCGGTTTCACTGCGCTCGACGCGGCACGAAAGAACGGCGACGAACGCGTCGAGCAGCTGCTGCTCGATCACGGCGCAGAGCCCTAGCGGCCCTCTTCCCAGGCGTCCAGCAGGTCTTCGACGTGCCGGCGCTGAGCGTCGGTGAACTGCATGTCGCCGAGCAGCCGTCGCACCTCGGACGGATCGTCGTTCTCCACCGCCGCTTCGAGATGCTCGCGGGTCGGCGTCGGCTGCTGGAGCTGGCGGCGCAGCCAGCGCAGCAGACTGACCTGTGCGCCCCGGCTCATGCCGGGAGCGTGACGGCCAGCAGCTCGCCGTCGAGGGCCACCGAGCCGCCGTTCGCCCGGATGACCCGCACCCCAACCGCCGCACCGAGATCCCTCAGCTCTTCTCCCACGAGGACGGGTCCCGACGAAGCGGTCACGGGGCCGATCGTCAGCGTCACCCCATCGACGCGCAGGTCGACCTCCTCCAATCCTCCGTGCCGCAGAGCTGCCTGCGCCAGAGCGGCGACCCCGCGCTGCGTCGCGTCGACGTCGACCCGCACGTCCGCGCCGGTCCCCGAGACGATGACACGCTCCTCTCCGAGCTCCGCGGCCGCATGGTGCGCGAGGTCGAGAGAGTCGATGGGCTGGCGATTCGGCTCATAGCGATCGCCCTCGATACGCGCCGCGACGCCGAGCTCGTCGAGGAGCTCGGCGAGCTGGAGCGCAGCGGCGTCGATCATCTCGAGGTAGCGCTGTGTCGGCTCGCCGAGGTCGTTCATGCGCACGAGGGTCTGCGCGAACCCGTGGATCGTCGCCAGCGGCGTGCGCAGGTCGTGAGCGGCGAGCGAGACAAGCCGCGGAAAACTGGCGTCCGAATCCCCCACGAGGCGGCCTGACACTAACCTTTCGACCATGACGGAGTCACGGGAGCTCCTTGACGACCTGCAGGCTTCGACGCCCGAAGTACGGCTCGGCCTTTCGCGCGCCGGGGTGCAGGGCGTGGCAAAGGCGATCCGCCTGCGCTGGGGTGGCGCCGAAAAGCTGATTTCCGCCGACATCGACTGCTTCGTCGACCTCGATCCCGCGCAGAAGGGCGTGCACATGTCGCGCTTCCCGGAGCTCTTCGAGGAGGCGATCGACGAGGTCGTGATCGGCGAGGCGTTCCTCGTAGAAGAGCTGGCCGAGCACATCGCCCACCAGATCGTCGCCCGCCAGGCGGCGGGTCGCGCGGAAGTTCGGATCGCAGCCCGCTATCCGCTCGAGCGCCGCACGCCTGTCACGGGCCTTGCCACGCAGGAGATGATCTCGATCATCGGGATCGCCGCTGCGACGAAGTCGCGCGTGCGGCGAATCGTCGGCGTCGAGGCGACGGGGATCAACGCCTGCCCGTGCGCACAGGGCCTCGTGCGAGGCAAGGCGTCCGAGCGGCTGCTCGAGGCCGGCTTCGGGGAAACCGACGTCGAGCGAATCCTCGAGCTCGTCCCGATCGCGACGCACAACCAGCGCGGGCGCGGCACCCTCTACATCGGGAGCGACCATCCGGTGAATGCCGAGCAGCTCGCCGGAATCGTCGAGGGCTCGATGAGCTCGCCGATCTACGAGCTTCTGAAGCGGCCGGACGAGCTCTTCGTCGTCGAACATGCGCACCTGCAGCCACGCTTCGTCGAGGACTCCGTGCGTATCTCGCTGCAGTCGACGCTCGAGCGCTACGCCGAGCTGGACGACGGCGACTTCGTCCTGGCGCGCCAGCTCAACTTCGAGACGATCCATTCGCACGAAGTGCTGGCCGAGCGCTACGGGACCGTCGGTGAGCTTCGCCGCGAGCTGCACGACGGTGAGCCGGCCGAGCGGCACACCGAGCTACGCGAGTGGCTCGCGGCCTAGCCGCCTAAATCGGAAGCGGTTCTCCGTGCCGGCGCGCAGGCGGTTGATGTTGCCGCGGTGCAGGACAATGACGGCGATCGCCGCTGCCGCGGCGAACGCGATCACGGGCCACGGCTCCCCGAGCAGCACAGCGATGACGGGCACCGCGAGAGCGGAGACGATCGAGGCGAGCGAGGCGTAACGGAAGAGCAGGAAGGTCACGATCCAGACCGCGGCGCCGATCCCGCCGACAATCGGGGCAACACCGAGGAACGCGCCGCCGCACGTCGCCACCACCTTGCCGCCGCGCTGCCACCGCAGAAACATCGGGCGCCAGTGCCCGAGCATCGCCGCCCCGCCGGCGAGAACGCCGGCGAGATGGGAGACGGTCAAGGTCGCGACGAACGCGGGTGCAAAGCCCTTCAGGGTGTCGAGCACGACGACCGGAGCACCGAGCTTCCAGCCGTAGACGCGCCAGACGTTCGTTCCGCCGATGTTGCCGCTCCCGTGCGTCCGGATGTCGTCGTGCTTGAAGAGCCGCGGGAGCCAGTACCCCCACGGCATTGAGCCGAGCACGTAGCCGGCGGCGACTAGGAGCGCCGTGGTCATGTCGTTGCTAGGTCTGTATCTGGTACTTCGAGACCCAGTCGTTGACCGTCGGCCAGTCGAGGTTGTCGAAGAACGCGTCGATGTACGACGCGCGATCCGTCTGATAGTCGAGGAAGTAGGCGTGCTCGTAGACGTCGAGCGCGACGAGCGGCGTCGCGTTCCAGATCGGATAGGAGTTCTGCGCGTCGCCGACGTAGTTGAAGAGGCGGCCCTCGTCCCAGTCGTAGGCCGTCCAGGCCCAGCCGCGGCCGGCCATCCCGGTCGCCTTCAGGTCGGTGCGCCAGTCCTGGAACGAGCCGAAGTCACGCTCGATCAGGTCGCCGATCAGTCCGGTCGGGTCGCCTCCGCCGCCCCCAAGATGCTCGAAGTAGATCTCGTGGTTCTTGATCCCGCCGATCGCGAAGGTGAGATCGACCTTGAGCGCGCGAATCTCCGAGTAGACCTGGTTCGCAGCGGTCGTGTCGACCCCGTCGAGCCGCGCGAGGATCTCGTTTCGCTTGTTGACGTAGCCCTGGTAGAGCTTGTAGTGAGCCTCGATCGTTGCGCGGGAGATGCCGTCGAGCTCGTAGAGCTCGGGTTTCAGCTCCCTGGCGGTGATCTCCTCGAACCTGAATGCAAGCGACGCCATCTCTCTCCTCTCTCTTCCTAGCTGGGCGCGCGGAGCATATCCTCGGTAAGCAAGCGAGCAAGGAGCCACCATGCCCTACGAGGTCCCGCCTCTTCCGTACGACTACGACGCCCTCGAGCCGCACATCGACGAACAGACGATGCGGCTCCATCACGACAAGCACCACCAGGCCTACGTCGACAACGCCAACAAGGCGCTCGCCGGGACCGAGTGGGAGGACCGGCCGGTGGAGAACGTGCTGGCGAACCTCGAGATCCTCCCCGAGGACATCCGCATGGCGGTTCGCAACAACGCCGGGGGCCATGCGAACCACTCGCTCTTCTGGGAGATCATGAGCCCCGACGGCGGCGGCGAGCCGAGCGGCTCCCTCGCCGAGGCGATCGCCACCACGTTCGGCAGCGTCGACGAGCTCAAGAAGGACCTCATCGACACGGGTGTGAAGCGCTTCGGCTCGGGTTGGAGCTGGCTCGTCTACGACGGCACCGCTCTGTCCGTGTACTCGACCGCGAACCAGGACTCACCGATCTCGAACTCGGACGTCCCGCTGCTCGGCATCGACGTGTGGGAGCACGCCTACTACCTGAAGTACCAGAACCGCAGGCCCGAATATCTCGAGACCTGGTGGAACGTCGTCAACTGGGACGCCGTTCAGAAGAGGTACGAGAGCGCGGACAAATAGTCCGCGCTCTCTCGGTGCGTCAGCGCTTGACGACGGGCTGCGTGCCGCTCCACGCGTCGATGTAACCCGGCGGCATCTCGCTCGCCGGCATGTAGACCCGGACCGACCAGCGCCCGCGCGGGACGACGGAGCGCGCGAATTTCACCGACATGATGCGTCCCGACTGCTGTCCGAGTTGCAGCTTGCGAACGTTGATCCACGTGTGCGAGAGCGTGAAGCGCTGGAGGTAGACGGACCGGCCGGCGAACGACTCGCCGGCAGTCACGTAGAAGTGGAACCAGCCCGAGTGCGACACGAACGGCAGCTTGATCAGCGGTTGGACCTGCACCGCGACCGAGCTCTCGGAGCCTTTCCACTGCGCCTGGTAGGTCGTGTTCAGCTGCGGTGTGACGTTGAAGCTGAACACCCCGTTGGCGATGGTCTGCAAGGTCGCGATCACCTGCTTCGTCGTCTGCCCGAACGGCAGCGCGGTCAGCGTCACCGTTTCGCCCGCGCGCTTGTTCGACACGGTTCCGCTGAGAGTGACCTGCGTGCCGAACTTGACGACCGGCACCGAGGTCGCGAGCGTGACCTGCGGCGGGGCGCCTCGAACCGTGATCGTCCCCTTGAGCGTCGGATGAAGCCCGTCGTGGTAGCGGAAGGTTCCACCCGCTCGGAAAGCGTGCGTATACGTCTTGCCCGGCTTCAGGATCGCCGAGGCGAACGAGCCACCGTTCGCGACGACCTGGTGATCCTTCGTGTCGGTGTTCGTCCAGGTAACCGAATCGTTCTGGTTGATCGTCACGGCCGCCGGGACGAACCCGGTGGTCTTGATCTGAACCGTGCTCGTCGCCGTGGACGCCGGTGCTGCCAGCACCAGTGCCACACCTGCCACTGCGATCGGAATGAACCTGCGCATCCTGGAACCCCCTGTGTTTTCCCCTTCCTTCCCTTCAGACGTGCGAGGCGCGTAAGCGGTTTTTAAGCGTTTGGTATGGGTCCTCCTTGTGGTGGAGACCCCAGGTCTGCTGCAATCCGACAGACGTGGAATTCCGTAGAGACCCCGAGAAGATGGGCATCAGCCTAGCCTTGCCATCCGCCATGCCCCATGAGGGCCCCCGGGAAACGACCGGCCTGAACCTGCCAGACCTCGGCAGACTGACCGACGGCGACCTGATCCGGCGCGTCGCCCGGCGGGATGCGAATGCCTTCGAGGCGCTCTACCACCGCTTCGCGCGGCCCGTCTTCGGCCTCGCGCTCAGGCGGCTCGGTGACCGGATGCGGGCCGAGGATGCAGTCCAGGAGACGTTCGCCGCGGTCTGGCGCTCCGCCCGCACCTACAAACCCGACCGCGGCGCGGGCGCTCCCTGGCTCTACGCGGTCGCGCGCAACGCGATCGTCGACCGCAGCCGGAGCCGAAGTGAACCACCAGGAGAGGTACCCGACATTGCCTCGACGGAGCTCGGCCCCGATGAGCGCGCCGAGGCGTCGTACGTGTCGTGGCGGGTGCACCGCGCCCTCGAGAGTCTTTCGCCGAACGAGCGCGACGTGATCGAGCTCGCCTACTACGGCGGCCTCTCACAAAGCGAGGTCGCAGACTTCCTCGGCATCCCGCTCGGTACCGTGAAGACGCGGACTCGTGCCGGTCTCGGCCGGCTCGCCGATCTACTCGAAGGAGAACTGCAGTGAGGCGCGAGCCCGATTTCGACCAGCTGATTGGGAGCGATGTTCCCGCGGAGGAGCGAGACCGTCTTCGGCGAGCCCACGATCTCCTCGTACGCGCCGCCCCGCCGCCCGAGCTCTCGCCGGAGCTGGACCTGGTGCCGTGGCCCGACGAGTCGCAGCAGCCTCTCACCAAGCCCGTCCACCGCAGGCCGCTCCTGATCGCCGCTGCGATCGCGACTCTGGTGGGCGGCGGGTTCATCCTCGGCCAGGCGACGGCCCCGAGCTCGACGTCTCTGACCACCGAACACGTCGTGCGACTGGCCGGCACGAATCTCGACCGCAATGCGACGGGGATCCTCCAGCTCGGCAAGGCCGACGCGGATGGCAACTGGCCGATGGCTCTGCACATCAAGGGGCTCGACCGGCTCCCGAAGGGCGGCTACTACGACCTCTACCTGACGAAGGGCGGCAAGCCCGTCGTCCTCTGCAGCACGTTCAACTCGAACGGCGGCGAGGCGACGATCCGCATGAACGCCGCCTATGACCTCAGCCGGTTCGACAGGAACGGCTGGGTGGTCACACGCCAGCCCTCCGGGCATTTCAAGCCCGATCAGGTCGTTCTGAAGCCCGTCTAGGGCGCAACGCGGTTCGCCGTGACGAAGGCCGCGTGCGTGACCGGCATCTTCGCGGCGAAGAAGTGCTCGACGGCGTCGGCGTAGCGCCTGATCTCGCGCTGCGCGGTCTCTGCTGCGCGCAGTGAGACGAAGTTCATCAACGCGCGGGCGTTGACCGTCCAGAAGAATTCCGTGTACGCGCCGACCGGCATCACCGAGCGAGCGAGCTCGCGCGCGACGCCCGCTTCGACGAGCCGCTCGTACGTCTCGAAGGCATGCTGGTAGACCTCCTGCATCTCTTCACGCGTCCGCTCGGCGAGCTCCTCGTCGACCGGCTCGAAGGAGTAGGCGCCGGGCTTCCCGACCTGGCTGCGCACATCATCCGGCTCAGGCACGTAGAAGTCGTCGGTCGCCTTCGCATAGCGCATCGAAAACTCGTTGAAGGAGCCGACCCGGTGCCGGAACCACTCGCGCGCGACGAAGATCGGCGCACGAATGTGGAACCGGAACGCGTTGTGTTCGAAAGGCGTCCCGTGCCTATCCCTCATCAGGAACCGGATCAAGCCCTCGTCGGCGTCTTCCATGACGTCCTTGCGCCGGGCGAAGCTGACCCGGGCGGCGTTCACGACCGAGAGGTCCGTCGCCATCGCGTCGTCGAGCCGCACGAACCCGTGGTCGAGGACACGAATGGCGTCTTCGGCTATCACTCTGTCCGTCGTGGCCATGGGTCGAGCGAGTTTAGCCGGGGTGCATGTCGGCACCTCCGGCTGGTCCTACCCCTCGTGGAAGCCGGGGTTCTATCCACCCGGGACCGATTCGAAGGAGTTCCTCCGCTTCTATGCCGGCCGCTTCTCGACGGTCGAACTGAACACCACCGGCTACCGCATTCCCGCCGAGGAGCAGTTTGTGCGCTGGGCGGAGCAGACGCCGCCGGGCTTTCGTTTCGCGCCGAAGCTCGCAGGCAACCGCCCAGGGCTGCTCGCCGACTTCGGCGCACGCATTGCCGCACTCGGTGACCGGCTCGGGCCGATCCGGGTCTCGTTGATCAGCGCCCGAGACGAGGGCATGATCGAGTTGATCCTCGGTTCGCTCGACCCGAGCTTGCAGGTCGCCTTCGACCTCGCGCATCCGTCGTGGGACGGGATCGAGCCTCGGCTGGCCGCGGCGGGAGCGGTGCGCGTCAACGATCTCGAGCAGGACGCACCGTTTCGCTACGTCCGCTTTCGCGACCCGCCCTACGACGACGAGGTGCTACGAGAATGGGCACCGCGGCTTCGGCAGATCGACGTGCCGGTCTGGGCGTACTTCAGGCACGAGGACGCACCGACTGCTCCCGCCTACGCCGACCGGCTACTGGAGCTGCTCGATCAGTGAACGTGGCACTTCTTGTCGGCTCCGGCGATCGAGTCCTGCAACGCGTTCTGCTGTCGCTCGTACGCGACATCCGTTGAGCTGTTCGGGTTGTAGTCGTGCAAACCCGGGATCGTGATGCTGACGTCGGGCGTGACTCCGGGGCCGAGCGCCGTCAGTCGGTACATCGAGCCGTTGCCCGGGCCGCGTGAGCTGAATGGGTAGAAGCCGTAACAGAAGACTCCCGTCGGACGGTGAGCGAGGAACGCGTTTTCCCGCCGCCAGCCCTTCCCGTAGCGCGAGTTGAACGTGTCGACGTAGATGTTCCGGCCATAACCGTCGAGTGGTGAGCCGACTCGCGTCGTCGAGAAGCCGTACACGGGCTTGCCGCCGTAGGTGAGCCTCCCGAACAGGTGGTGGTAGCGGCCGCCGTAGACCCAGTCGGTCCAGGCTTCGAGAGTTGCGATCGGGCCCGACCAGTGGGAGAGGTGGAGCTCCCAGGCACCGCGCCCGCGCTGCGGGCGGCCGTCGAGGTTCGGGAGCGTTCTCCGCCACGACTGCAGTGCCCAGTACGAGCCGTCGGGCGCGGCGCATGCTGCGACCTGGAACGCAAGCTTGGGGCCGTCGTACGCACGGCACTGGTTCCTGAACGACGTCCACTGTCGACCCGAGTAGTCCTTGCGGAAACGCACCTGCGGCTTCCCGCTCGTCGGCTGCCGTGCGTCGACCGCCCCCCACGCGAGCACGTGCATGGCGCGTCCATGAACCCGGTAGCTCGAAAGCGCGCGGCCACTCGCGTCGACAGCAAGCCTGACGCTCTGGGCGTTGCGATCGATGATCTCGGAAGCGCGCGCCGCTTCAGCGACGGAAAGGGCGAGGAGGATCGCTGCGGTGAAGAAGACGGCGGTCTTCATCCGGCTCAACGTACCCGCATCGAGAGATACCAGACTCCCTCAACCGAGGGATCCCAGCATCAGAACCGCGTGGTTGCGCCGAAATGGCGCTCGTAGGCGCCCGTTTCGAGGATCTCGGCGACCTGGGCGATCGCGAACCGGAGCTCGTCGTCCGTGTTGAAGTAGTGCGGCCCGATGCGAATCCCGGCGTCGGGCCGGAAGTCGCAGATGATCTGCCGCTCGCCGAGCTCGGAGTGCACGGCCTCGAACTCCTGCGTGCGTACCGTGACCGTGCCGCCGCGGCGCGCAGCATCGCGAGGGCTGCCGACCTCGAAGCCGGCCTCGTCGGAGAGGTCGATCAGCAGCTGCGTCTGCCGGACCGAGTTCTCGCGGATCCGCTCGACGCCGATCTCCTCGATCAGGTCGTAGCCCGCGGTCGCCGCGTAGAGCGCAGGCACGTTGGGCGTGCCGGTGAGGAAACGCGCCGCGCCGTCGGCGTACTCGAGCTCGGGCTCGAAGCCGAACGGCCGCGCATGAGCCTGCCAGCCGACGAACGTCGGCTCGAGCACCTCCGCCAGATCGGGACGGACATAGAGCCAGCCGTTTCCCGGCCCGCCGCAGAGCCACTTCACGCTGCCGCCGACCACGAAATCCACGTTCAGCGCTGTGACGTCGAGCGGCACGATGCCGGCCGACTGGTACGCGTCGAGCACGACGTGCGCGCCGACTTCGTGTGCCCGGCGGATGATCGCCTCCACGTCCTGGATCTCACCGGTCTTGAACAGGACGTGCGTGATCGGCACGAGCAACGTGCGTTCGTCGATCGCGTCGACAATCGCCTGGTCGTCGTGGACGACGACGACGTCGAGCTCCGGCTGGGCCTGGTAGAGGTAGCGCACGCTCGGGAAGTTGCCTTCCTCGTAGACGACGCGATTTCGGTGCGGGTCGACCGGGCGAAAGCAGGACAGCACGATCGCCTCGGCAACGGCGACGTTCTGATGCATGACCGTCGAGCCCGGCGGTGCGCCGACGATGCGTCCGATCTGGTCGCCGACCGTCATCGACATCTCCCACCAGCCCTCGCCCCAGGCCCGAATCCCCCGCTCGCGCCACATGCGCGTGAACTCGAGCACGCGGTCCTCCGCCGCCGCAGGCATGGCGCCGAGCGAGTGATTGATCAGGTACGTCGTGTCGCGGAGGATCGGAAACCGCTCGCGGTACTCCGTCAGCTCCATGGGCGGCGACTAGGTCTTCAGCTCGACGACTCGTTCGCCCGGCCCGACGTAGCGCGCCGATGGCCGGAAGAGGCGGCCGGTCTTCTTCTGCTCCATGATGTGCGCCGACCAGCCGGCGACACGCGAGCAGGCGAACATCGCGGGCGCAAGCGGCGGCGGGATTTCCGCGACGTCGAGGACGATCGCCGAGTAGTACTCGACGTTGGTCGCGAGCACCCGGTCGGGTGAACGCTTCTGCAGCGCGGCCAGCGCGACGCCCTCGAGCTCCTCGGCGACCTCGATCTGCGGTGCTCCGAGCTCCTTCGCCGTTCGCTTCAGGATTCGCGACCGGGGGTCCTCGGCGCGATAGACGCGGTGGCCAAAGCCCATGATCCGTTTCCCCTGGTCGAGCGTCTCCTTGACCCAACGCTCCGGATCGCCCATGCGTGCGACCTCCTCCAGCATCGGCTTCACGTATGCGGGAGCGCCGCCGTGCAGCGGGCCGGAAAGTGCGCCGACCCCCGCAGAGAGCGCCGCGCCCGCATCGGCGCCGGTCGAGGCGACGACGCGCGCGGTGAACGTCGATGCGTTCAGACCATGCTCGGCCGTGCAGATCCAGTACGTGTCGATCGCCTTCACGTGACGCGGGTCGGCCTCGCCTCGCCAGCGCAGAAGGAACTTCTCCGCCGCGGTCTTCCCGCGTGCGACGACCTCGTCTGGAACGGCGTCGGTCTTCCCGTCGGCGAGCCGGGCAGACCGGGCGACGATGGACATCATCTGCGACGAGAGCCGGCCGAGATCCTCGCGCGCCTGCTCGTCGGAGATCTCGTTGAGCTTTCCGAGCTTCCACTCGCCGGAAAGCCGCGCAGTCTCCGCCTGGAGGTCGGCCGGTGCATTGCCTGTCAGCCCGACCGGTTCGTGTGGCTCCGGATCCGGCATCTTCGAGTTGATGTCGTTGTCGACAAGCAGGCCCCACACGTTCTCGTAGGGGACCTTCCCGATGAGCGGCTCGACGTCGACTCCGCGATAGCGGAGCATCCCGCCCTCGCGATCAGGCTCCATGATCTCGGTCTCGACGGCGACGACGCCCTCGAGGCCTGGTCTGAAGTCGTTGTTGCTGCTCATGCCGTTTCCTCCAACTCGATGACCCGCCCGAGCGACCGTTCCCGCGCAGCGTCGAGCACCAAAGCTGCTGCGGCGACGTCCTGGACGGCGACGCCGACTGACTTATACAGGGTGATCTCATCCCGGGAGCTGCGTCCCGGCCTCGTGCCCGCGACGAGCTCCCCGAGCTCCGCGTGAACGTGCTGCGGGTCGAGGCCGACAAGCTCGGGCGCACCTGCAGGAGGCGGCGCGAGTGCGGACTCGCGCGACTCGACGACCAGGAGCGCTTCTGCAACGGTCTCCGCGTCGACCTCGCGACCGTTCGGATTGAGCCCCACGGAGTTCACGTGCGCACCCGGCGACAGCCACTCGCGCCGAACGACGGGCTCGGTGGCGTGTGTCGTCGCGGCGACGACGTCGGCACCCCGGATCGCTTCCTCGTACGAGCTCACCGCCCGCGCCTGCGGTCCGAGCTCGTCGGCGAACGCTTCGGCCTTTGCGGAGTCACGCCCTGCGACGCGAATCTCGTCGAATTGCCGGACGCGTTGCAGCGCGCGTGCGTGCGACCGAGCCTGGACTCCCGTGCCGACGAGGGCGAGCACCTGCGAGTCCTCTCGCGCGAGCAGCCGTGTCGCCAGCGCCGAGCCCGCAGCGGTCCGGGTCGCGGTGATGTACCTCCCGTCCATGAATGCAAGCGGGGAGCCGTTCTCCGGATCGAAGACCGCGATCACCGCTTGATGTGTGTGCCTGTCGGTGTTCTGCGGGAAGAGGGTCACGAGCTTGCATGCGAGCCCCGCCGAGGGAAGGTACGCAGGCATCACCCCGAGCAGACCCTGGCGCTCCTGCACCAGCGCCGCGATGCGCGGCGGCATCGACACGTCGCCGGCGCTCAAGTCTCTGTGCGCGTCCGCAAGCGCGTCGACGAGCGCATCGAGATCGAGCAGCTCACGCACCTCGGCTTCGTCGAGGAAGATCACGACAGGCGTTTGAGCAGACCGAGCGCCTGCTGATTCCACGGGACACGGTGCGTGACGCCGGCCGCACCGACTCGCTCTCGGTTTGCGAGATACCAGTCGTACGTCTCGATCAGGGCGTCGCGGTTCGAGAGCCGGGGCTGCCACCCCAGCAGTTGTTGCGCCTTCGTGACGTCGACGAACGAGTCCTTGTGCGCCGTCTTGTAGTGCCACTCCGCGAGTGGCGAGACGCGCATGAGCTCGAGGCCGCGGAGCGCGAGCTCGGCGGGCTTCACCGGGATGGGCTGCAACCGGGACGACGATCCCGCGTGGTCGATCAACGCTTGCAGGTCGGAACGAACTGTCCCGAACGCGGTCGCGCCGACATTGAAGGTCTCGCGCGCGGCCCTCGGTTCGCGCCCCGCGCGCACGATCGCATCGACGAGATCCTCCACGCCGAGCAGCTGATAGTGGTTGTGCCCCTTGCCGAGCGTGTAGATGCGACGTCCCTCACGGATCCAGTCGAACAAAATCTCGAACACGCCGAGTCGTTCCGGGCCGATGAACGTCTTCGGGCGGATGATCGTGGTCTCGACCGCAGCGACGCGGCACAGTCCTTCCGCATCGATCTTCGACTCGCCGTAGGCGCCGACGCCGACGAGTGGATCGCTCTCTTCGATCGGATGCTTCTCCGGCACGCCGTAGACCGCGGTCGACGAGATGAAGACCACACGCCTGACCCCCGCGTCGTGAGCGGCGTGCAGGACGTTCTCCGTCCCGCCGACGTTGACGGAGCGAATCGATTCGCGCGAAGCCTGAATCGGAAGCGCCGCCGCCGCGTGCACGACCACGTCCGCTCCGCCGACGAGCGCACGCACTCGGTCCGCGTCGCGAATGTCACCGCGCAGCTCCTCGACGGATTGCTCGAGCTCGGCGTCGTCCAGAGGGACGACGTCGAGGGTGCGCACCTGATGGCCCTCGGCCAGCAGCCGCCGCGCCAGGTGCAGGCCGAGAAAGCCCGCGCCGCCCGAGATCGAATAGAGCACTACCTGGGAACGCTACTCGCCGCCGGTGGCGTGGGCGCCGGGGGAACCGGCGGCTTCGCGTCCACGAGCACGGCGGCGGCGAGCAGCACGGCCATGCCGACCATGCTCTCCCCGAGCAAGCTCCCGCGCAGGCGCGGCAGCATTCTTCCCTCCTTGCCACCCGCCAGTGCGGGCACGGCGACAAGCTTGTGCACGCCGCCCCATCCGAGCGCGAGCGACACGAGCCCGATCTTGACGAGGAGCACCTCGCCGTAGTTGGTCGTCCAGAGATCTTTCAGCTGCGGCAGGCGCAGGATCGCCAGGTAGATCCCCGCGGCCAGGAGGACGCCGACGCAGACTGTTGCGAGCCGCGAAAAGGCGAGGAACGCCTCGCGCCGCGCATCGGGCATCAGCGGCCAAACGACGGCCACGAGCTGGATCAGACCGCCGATCCAGAGGCAGGCGGCGGAGAGATGTGCCCAGTCCGCGAGCTGCGACTTCCAGGACGAGCCGGCATCAGCCGCGGAGTGACCCGACAGCGAGAGCCCAGAGGCGAACAGAAGCGCGAGTACGAACGCCGGCCACAACAGGAACGCCCGGTCGGTGAGCCACGAGAGGAAGAGCAAGGCGGCCACGAGGGCAAAGCCGAGAGTCATGGCGATGAAGGCGTGGCCGAACCGCGAGCGAGCAAGGGGTGAGAGATCGCCGTACAGGAGCCGGCCGAACGGCAGCTGCAGGGCATCCTCAGCGCGCATGAGGAATGCGACGATGCCGGCGTCGAGCGTGGCGATGACGCCGATGCCCGTGAGGATGAAGAACCTGCGCTCGGCCCGGGGCGTCAAGGCACTGCCGCGCAGCACGAGGAGGCGAAAGCCGAGCCCGCCGACGACCAGCGCGAGCGCAAGGAAGTACAGCCAGCGGACGACGTCTTCGCTCCGAGTCGGGCCGGATGAGCCGAACGCCTCCGTCGGCGGCGGAGCGTTCGCGCGCACACCGAAGGTGAAGACTCCCGAGACCACGTGACCATCGCCGGAGAGGGCGTGCCAACGGATCGTGTAAGGCCCTCTCGGCAGCCGAGGCAACGCAGCCTTGACGGAAAGACCGTCGGCCCAGATTCGCTTCACGTGCAGGGAGTGCGTCGCCGAGAACAGCTGAACCGATTGCGGCAGCACCTTGACGTACTGGTCGAAGCGGAGAACGACCGTCGGCGGCGATGCGGACAACCGCTGACGGAACTGAGGCGTCGTCCTCAGCAGCGTCGCATGCGCGAACGCCTCCGACGGAAAGACGAGCAACGCCAGGACGCCGAGGAACAGCAGCCGTCTCATCGATGCGGTGCTCCCGCGAGGGGCGAGATGTGTCCGAAGATCTGGGCGACGTCTCGATCGCAGTAGAGCGTCACGGCCACGACGACGAAAGTGAGCGCAAAACCCGTCGCCGCAAGCTGCGAGCGTGGCCTGAAGACCCGGACGAGCGGAAAGATCGAGGCCACGACAAGCGTCCAGCCGAGCAGGTGGTGCGTGAACGCCGAGCGCTGGAAGAACCAGGAGTTCTGCTCGTGCACCAGGAAGGCGGCGCCCGAGACGAGGAACCCGGCGGGCATCCCGAGACGCCACCAGCCGCTACGGAGCTTCCCGCTGACGAGCCCGAGCTCCATCGCCGCGCCGCCCATCAAGACCTGGGCCCACGCGCCGTGCGCGATCATGTGGATCGCCGAGTTGGTGTAGAAGGTCATCACCGGCCACATCAGGACGCCGAGCGCGAACGCCAGGCCGGGCCAGAGGTACGCACGCCAAGCGCGCCGTCGCCAGACGTCGGTTCCCACCACCGCCTCTGCGAGCAGGCAGAGAGCGAGCAGGAGGAACCCCGTCGCGAACAGCCAGTGGACGTGCTCACTCGGCGGTTGCATGTTCCTCTGCGAGGTCCCGCAGCAGCCCCGGTGTGATGACGAAGTAGAAGAACAACCCGACCGCGATCGCGAGCAGCGGCGGTTCGACGAACAGCCACCAGAACCCCTGGCCCCCGGGGTGCAGCAAGGTGACGCGGTACGGCTGGACGATCGCCCAGATGACTCCGCCCAGCGCTGCGGCCGGCCCGAGTGCGGACACGATCCGCGCGCGGGTGCTGGTGGTCGTTCGCTGTAAGGGTGCTTCGAGTTCGGTGACTAGCTCTGCGTTCACGACGTCCTCCTCCCGTGGTCGAGGTCAAGACCAAGGCCGGCGGACGTGAGTCCGCGGGCCTACGCAGGCGCGGGAGGCGGCCTGACTTCGAACGCGAGCCCGAAGAGGCTGCGTGGTGCGACGAGCTCGTCGAGACTCGTGCGCGGAACGGAAAGAGTTTCGGCGGGCAGCCGCCTGGCGCGGGCGACGGTCTCGCGCGCGTAGGTCTCGTAGTCGGAGAGCCAGCTCTCGACGGCGCGGTACACGACCGCCACGACGACCGACAGCACTGCGAAGACCGGCAAGGCGGCGGTGTGCAGCCAGGGCGCGAGCAGCGGCCAGCGTCCGACCGAGATTCCCTCGGCATCGATCTGCACGAGGTAGATCAGCGAGGTCACCAGGAAAGAGCCGAGCCAGAGGCGCGGGGACAGCTGCAGCCGCACGCGTGGCGAATGGCGCGCGACCGGCGAGCCCTGCGCGATCAACAGCCGGCGAGCGCCGCGCGCAACCGCGCGCGCCTTGGCGAAACGCCACGCGAGGCGCGCGAGCATCAACGCGACCGCGACCTTCACGACCGCGACCAGGATCGGGTAGTACTGGGCACCCGCGTAGGGCGTCTCGACGTGTTGGCCGAAGTCGAGTCGGTGAGCGAGACTGCGGCCCGCCAGTTCGGCGACGAGCGCGAGCAGGCCTAGCGCGAACCGCGCCAGCAGTCGCTGGTGGCGACGGGCCCTCTCCATCTCAACAGACAGTGTGCGCCTCTGGGCGCAGTCAGCGCAACTCGGAAGGGGACCGCGAGGTTGCCCCTAGGAAACCAGGGTGAGCATCCACTCGTTGCTGCAGCGATCCTCGAACGCCACGAGGAAGATCCGCTGGTAGTGCCCGAGGCAGAGCGACCCGTCGCTGAAGGGGATCTGCTCCGTCCGCGGCCCGAGCAGCATCGAGACGAGCCGCGTCCGCTCGTCCGCCTCGAGCGGGACGAGGCGCTCGAGCATGCACTCGAGATCGAAGAAGAAGCCGGTCTCTCTCTCCTGGACGCGGATCAGCGACGGGTCACCGTTCGGGGACACGAACGCGATGCCGCTGCCGCCCGTCGCTGCGACTTCGCGGCGGACGTCGTTCGTGATGTCGAGCACCGTCAGATTCGGAAGCGCCGCGGCGATCGAGACGGGGATCTCGACGGAGGTCACGCGGACGCCACCTCCCGCGGAAGCCGGAAGTGCACGTCCTCACGGGCCACCGTGATCTCGATCACCTCGTCATAGCCGCGCGCGCCGAGCTGTTTGATGGTCGCGTCGACGAGCTCCCCGGGTGTGGAGGCGCCGGCCGTCAGGCCGATCACCTCGTGTCCGGAGACCAGCTCGTCGCCGAGCTCGCTCTCGCCGTCGATGAGCATGGCTTCGGCGCCCGCGAGCCGTGCGACCTCGACGAGCCGTTTCGCGTTCGAGCTCGTCTGTGACCCGATCACGAGAATGAGCGTCGCCTCCTCGGCAAGCCGCTTGACGGCGTCCTGTCGGTTCTGGGTGGCGTAACAGATGTCATCGGCGCCCGGCCTTGTGAGCGTACCGAACCGCTTCTCGAGCGCATCGACGGTCGACCGGACGTCGTCCAGGGAAAGGGTCGTCTGGCTGATCACCGCGACGGGCCTGCCGTCGGACTCCAGCCGCGCCGCTTCCTCCGGCGATTCCACCACGACGGTCGACTCGGGCCGCTCACCCTGCGTTCCGATCACCTCGACATGGTCGGCGTGGCCGACGAGCGCCACGAGATGACCGCTGTCGGCGTAGCGCCGAGCCTCCGCATGCACCTTGGAGACGAGCGGGCAGACCGCGTCGACGACGCGGAGGCCGCGGCGCTCGCAACTCTCACGGACCGCAGGCGCGACACCGTGCGCGGACAGGACGCAGATCTCTCCGGCCGGGACCTCCTCCTCGTCGTCGACGAAGACGGCCCCGAGCAGCTCGAGCCTGCGAACGACATGGTCGTTGTGGACGATCTGATGCCGGACGTAGATCGGCGGGCCATGCTCCGCGAGCAGTCGCTCGACGATCTCGATCGCCCGGTCGACTCCCGCGCAAAAAGAACGAGGCGCAGCCAGGAGGACGCGCTTGCTCATGCCACCCTCTCCAGGCTCCGCAGCGCCCGGCGCGCACCCCGCGCCGCCCGCACGGTCACCGCAGGCTCGCGGACGAAGCCGCGCAGAAACCCGACCACGTCGACTTCGCCGTCGGGCGTCGCGCCCTGAGCGACACCGCCGAGCCGATGGGTCGGCGTATCGCTGATCGCGCGCAGGCAGCCGACGAGCCGGCCGCTCCGTGCAAGCGCACCCGACTCCATGTCGACCGCGTCTGCTCCTGTCGCCGCATGCAGCCGGGCCCGCTCCGCCGGGTCGTCGACGATCCGGCTCGCGCCGAGGATCGTTCCCGTTCTTGCGGGCGACGCTCCGAGCGGTTCGCCTTCCCAGAGCACCGCGCCCGACTCGTCGACGACGCGCGTCGCGTCGATCACCGTCCCGACCGCCAGCTCACCGGAAAGCGCGCCCGCGATCCCGAACGAGACAAGCCGTCCCTCAGGCACGCCCTTCGAGGCGCCGAGCCCGACGACCGCGGTCCGCCCCAGCCGGCGAGCGATGCGCTCTTCGACGGTCATGGCACAAGCGAACGTCAGCCCGTCAGCGTCCAAGCCATGCTCCTCGCGCCCTCCCGCAAAGAACCTGCAGCCTCGTACGCTGCCGACGGCTCGAAGCCGGAATGGATCGCGCAGTGCTCGCAACGCGGATCGTTGCCGGGCCCGTAGTCCTCCCACTCCATCCCGTCGAGCAGCGCGTCGTACGTCGGGAAGATCCCGTCGGTCAGCAGGTAGCACGGCCCCTTCCAGCCATAAGGATTCCGCGTGATCGAGCCCCACGGCGCGCACTTCAATTTCCGTTCGCCCGTCAGGAACTCCTGGTAGATCGGCGTCGCGAGCCACCGGTAGTTCCGCTGCCGCGCAACCTTGCGGATGATCCGGAACTTCTCTTCGTGCTCCGCGCGGGTCATCGTCAGCGCGGGATCGATCTGGGAGTACTGATAGCCGGGTGCGATCAGCATTCCGTCGATGCCCACCTCGTTTGTCAGATAGCCCATCATCTCCAGCACGTCGTCGACGGACGTCTCCTTGAAGATCGTCGTGTTCGTCGTGACGCGAAAGCCGGCTTCGCGCGCCTTCCGGATCGCGTCCACGGCAACGTCCCACAGACCGGGGTAGTCGCAGATGTAGTCGTGGATCTCGCGCATGCCGTCGAGATGAACGACGAAGGTCATGCGATGGCTCGGCTTGAAGACGTCGAGGTACTGCTCCAGGCGAAGCGCGTTCGTGCAGAGATCGATGTTCTTCCCGAGCTCGAGCATGCCGGCGACGACGTCTTCGATCCCCTTGTAGACGAGCGGTTCGCCACCGCAGATCGAAACGACCGGCGCCGGGCACTGCGCGCCTGCGTCGATGCATTCCTCGACGGTGAGCCTGGCCTTGTTCGACTCGTACTCCCGGATCTTCCCGCAGCCGATGCAGGCGATGTTGCACGCGAGCGTCGGCTCGAGCATCAGGACGAGCGGGTACCGCTCCCCCTTGCGCTGCTGGCTCGCGACGTACTTGCCGATCTGGACGGTCGAGCGAAGCGGGAACTTCATCCGTTGAGCCTTTCTCTCAGACGCCCGAGGGCGAGGAGCGGGAACGTCAATCGGTACAGGTGGTAGCGAATCATGAAGTCGAGGGGAAAACCGGTACCCGTGTAGTGCTGCTCGTCCCAATCACCGTTAGAACGCTGAGTCTGGCAAAGATACTCGGCCGCACGTCTCGTGGACAAGCCTCTTTCGGCCCCGCCCGCCACGTATGCCAGGAGGGCCCAGGCGGTCTGTGAGGGAGTCGCGGCGCCGCGGCCGCGCAGGGCCGGGTCGCTGTAGGAAAGGATGTCCTCACCAAAGGCACCATCCGGCTGCTGGACGGAGTCGAGCCAGGAGAGCGCCCGCCGGATCGCCGGATGCTCGGCAGGAAGGCCGCAGGCCTCGAGTGCGGGGACGGCCGCCCCGGTGCCGTAGATGTGGTTCACGCCCCAGCGGCCGAACCAGGAGCCGTCTGCCTCCTGCTCGGAGAGCAGCCACTCGAGCCCCGGCTCGGTGGAGGCTCCGTAGCCGGTCGCGTGAGCTAGTGCCTCCAGAGTGTGCGCGGTCACGTCGGCACTCGGCTCGTCGGTGACCTTGCCGAAGTCGCAGATCGGGAGCTTGTAGAGCCAGAGCGCCTCGTTGTCGACATCGAACGCGCCCCAGCCGCCGCTCCGGGACTGCATTCCGACCAGCCAGTCGAGGCCGCGCTTGGCCGCGTCCTCGCCCAGGCCGAGCTCGCGGAGCGCAAGCACGACCACGGCGGTGTCGTCGACGTCGGGATAGAGGTCGTTGTGGAACTCGAACGACCAGCCGCCCGGCGCGAGGCCCGGACTGCGGATCGCCCAGTCGCCGCGGACCCTGACCTCTTCGCCGAGGAGCCACGAGCCCGCAGCCTGGAGCTGCGGATCGTCGGCCGGGATCCCCGCCGCGCGCAGAGCGAGGACAGCGAGTGCGGTGTCCCAGATCGGCGACTGACAGGCCTCGGGTCGCAGGCGGTCGCCGTCTCGCACCATGAAGCGCTCCCAGCCGGCGAGCCCGCGGGCGAACGTCTCGTCCTCGAAGCCGTGACCGAGGGCCGCGAGCATGATCAGCGACCAGACCCACGGCGGCTGGATCCCGCCCCACGAGCCGTCGGCCTCCTGTCGTTCGCGCACCCAGCGCTCGGCGACCCTGAGCGCGTGGCGACGGCGCGCGGAGTGGTGCGGCCGGCCGCCCGGCGTAGTCTTGCGACCGCCGATCTCGCTCAGGTCGATGGCGCTCGGGCGTACCGGGCGCAACGCCTCCACGACCGACAGCGAAACCATCGTCTGGCGCGCCCAGCAGGAGAAGTCGTAGACCGAGAGCGGCCCTTGCGCCGGCAGGAGGATCAGCTCGACCGGAACATGCGCGAGCCGGCTCCAGGGCCACTGTCCGATCAGTGCGAGGAACGCGCGCGTGAAGATCCTTGCGCGGGGCACACCACCCGCCCGCCGGATGTACTCGCGCGTCGCCTCACCGGTGTCGACCCCCGCGAGCTTCAGCGCCGCGTAGGCCTCTACGGTGACGGACAGGTCGGGCGGCCCTTCGAACCAGATCGACCACGTCCCGTCGTCGCGGCGCCCCGCGAGCAGCTCGTTCGCCAGGAGCCGGTCGGTCTCAGGGTCGCGTAGCCCGAGGAAGTGGAGCAGGAAGAGATGCTGGGCGGTCATCGTCGCGTTCGACTCGAGCTCGCCCTTCCACCAGCCGTCGGGATGCTGCAGCGAGAGCAGTCGCTCCGCGCCGCGCTCCACAGCAGTGTCGAGCGATGTGAGTTCCCGGACGACAGTCACGCAGCAACCTTGGTTGTCACATCGGACAACACCCTCGCGGCCGACCTGCCGGAGCGAACCGCGCTCTCCATCGTCGCGGGCCAGCCCGTCGCAGTCCACGCGCCGGCGCGCGTCACATGAGGATGTTCCGTCAGCGGGCCGGGACGCAGTGCCGCCGTTCCGGGGCGAAGCGCGACGGTCGCGTTCGGCTCGCGGCTGACCCGCGACCAGAGGAGCTCGGCGTGACCCAGCCGTCCGGTCACCTGACCCGCGATTCGCTCGACGAGCTCGCGGCCCCGCACCTCCATCAGCTCCGGCGCGCCGCTCGAGACCACCGTGAGGTATTGCCCTCGCTCCGGCGGGTGCCCCGTGAGAGCGCCGCGATCGAAGAGCCAGTGCGCGTCCGAGTCGAGCAACGCTGCAAGCGGCGTCCGCAGGAGGGGCCTGTCGAAGAGGAGGTGCACGCTGACGATCGGCGACGGCTCCAGTCTCGGCTCGGGCTCGGCGAGCAGGCGCGCCGATTCCGCGGGCGGCGTCGCAACGACGATCGCATCCGCGGCAACGTCGTCGAGGTCGTCGACTCTGACACCGGTCTCGACCTGCGCACCCCGGCGTTCGAGCGTCCTCAGCGCCGCATCGCCGTGCATCCAGCCGAGCGGCTTCGTCGGCAGCACGAGCTCGCCCGCGCGGAGGCCGGAAAGCAGCGCGGTCTGCACGGTGAAGATGCCCATCGCGGCGCTCGCCTCTGCACAGGGAAGGTTGAGGGCAGGGCGGACGAAGACGTCCCAGAACCGCTCGATCGCCCGGGGCGACTGGCCCTTGCCGAGGAGGAAGTCCGCGAACGTCTCGTCGTCGTGCTCGTCTGCGCGGGCGCCGCGCAGTGCGAGCAACTGCCACGCGAGCGGGCGGTCGCGCAAGGGCAGGTGACGGTAGCGCGCGAGGAGAATCGTGGCAGGCGAAATCTGCGCCCACCGGCGCTCCTCGTCGACGACCGGCAGGCTCAGCCGCATCCGCCGGATCGAGCCGCTCTCGCCGATGCGCTCGAGGAAGGCGAGGTACTCCGTGAAGCAGCCGAGCGCGATGTGCTGCCCGTTGTCCGGAGGAGGCGCCGGGTCGCCCTCTCGCTCCGGCAGCGTCTGGACGGCCCCGCCGAGCGTCGGCCTCGCCTCGAAGAGCGTGACGTCGTGACCTGCGTCCACCAGTTCGAGCGCAGCGGCGCACCCTGCAAGCCCGCCCCCGATGACGGCGGCCTTCACCGGCGCAGGCCCCCGCCTACGATCCGCAGCTTCGTCAGCGTCGAGAGCTGGGGCGGGCCTTCGAAGACGTCGAAGCCGCGCGCCTCGATGCGATCGAGCGTCGCGCGATAGAGGCCGGCGAACGTGGAGATGCACAAGGCGCTTCTACCGTCGAGCGTACGTGTGAGGCCGAGCCCGTCGCGTAGGTAAGCGCGGGCGCGTTCGGACTGGAACGTCATCAGCGCCCGCCATGCGTCCGTCGTTTCGCCGGCGGCGATCTCGTCCTCGGTGACGCCGAACGACGCAAGCTCGTCCTGCGGGAGATAGACGCGGCCGAGCTCCCAGTCCTCACGCACGTCCCGGATGATGTTGATCAGCTGCAGCGCGATCCCGAGGGTCTCGGCACGTTCGACGTCGTCGGAGCCGTACACCGCCACACACGCGACGCCGACCGCGCCGGCCACTTTGGTGCAGTACGAGCGCAACTCCTCGAAGTGCGCGTAGCGGGTCTGGTCGAGATCTTGCAGTCCGCCGTCGACGAGCGCATGAAGCGCACTGTCGGGAATGGGAAAGCGCGCACGCGCATCGGCGAGCGCGACCGACATCGCATCGGGGCCGGGGGAGTCGAGCACGGTGCGCAGCCTTTCGAGCTGCACCTGCTTCTCGTCGCGTGGCAGCTCGCCGTCGGCGATGTCGTCGACGCGGCGCGCGAATGCGTAGATGGCTGCGATCGCACGACGCTTCTCACGAGGGAGCACCATGATCCCGTACGCAAAGTTGCGCGCGCGTCGTCGAGTGAGCCGCTCGACCTCCGCATATGCCTGCTCGGTGGTCATCGCGCGAGCGCCGCCAGTGCGAGCCGGGTGCGGGAAGGACGCGGCCGTTGCGTGAACACATCCCAGTGCGCGGACTCGAGCGCGTCGAGCGCCGCCAGCCCTCCGCGCGCGAAGAGGCCGACCGCGCGGCCGGTGCGACCGCCGATCCGTTCCTGGAGCAGATGCCCCGCAGCCAGGAGGTCTCGTGCGCGGGCGGCCTCGAAGCGCAGCAGGTCGAGGAGCTCCGGGCTCGGATGGTCGAGCTCCGTCACGTGAAACCGGCGCCGGTCCTCGAGTGGCAGGTAGATGCGCCCGAGCTCGAGGTCGCGCGGAACGTCCTGCAGGAAATTCACGAGCTGCAGCCCCGTGCAGACGGAGTCGCTCGCGGCGACGAGCTCGAAGTCTCCGTCCAGGCGCAGCAGGCCGAGCACGAGCCGCCCCACCGGATCCGCGGAATGCCGGCAGTACTCCCGAAGGTCCTCCCAGGTCGCGTACTCGGAGATGCGCTGGTCCATCCGGTTCGCCTCGATCAGGCGCAGGAACGGTTCGCGCGGCAGGGAGAACTCGTGAATGGTGGGAGCGAGCGCACGCATCACCGGCCAGGTCGGCTCGCTTCGGTAGCAGGCTTCGAGCTCATGCTCGAGCTCGTCCAGCGCGGCGAGCCGATCGCCCTCGACCTCGTCGCCGAGAATGTCCACCAGGCGGGCGAACCCGTAGATGGCGCGTAGATGGGGCCGGAGACGGCGAGGAAAGAGGACGGAGGCAACCGGGAAGTTCTCGGTCCGTGCTCGGCGGGCGACGGCAGCCACATCCATGCCGTACAAGATCCCCTGCGGGAGGCGGCTGGTCAACACGTGACGGTTGCGCTTCGGGCTGGGCAGGTGTCTAATTCCTCAGCGTCGAGCCCGCCCAGACCCCCCTGCGGCGCTCGTGGAGCCAAGGAGGGCATTGTCGTGTCGAACAACTCGACCGGAGACGGACTGCGCAGGGATCCCGTTTTGCGGATCGAGGCAGTCGGAACCGCCTGCGTCGTCAGCCTGGGCGGCGAGCTCGATCTCTATAACGCCGAAAGTGTCCGGGCCGCCCTGGCGGGCGTCTGCGCCGAAGCACCTGAGCGGATCGTGGTCGACCTCCGCGAGGTCGAGTTCATGGACTCGACGGCGCTGGGTGTCCTGATCGAAGCGCGGACGAAGCTCGACAACGGGCGCGCGTTCTTCCTTGCCGCTCCTGGAGTCGAGACGAAGCGTGCGCTTCAGATCTCGGGCCTCGACCGGCACTTCTCCGTGCACGACACCGTGCCAGAGGCGCTCGTCGCGAAGGTCTAAATTCCGGGCGCCGTCGCAGGCGCCTCGGTCATCTCCTGGCTGCGGATCAGCGTCAGCGATGCGATGAGCGCGAGCACTCCGAACACCGCGAGCCCCCAGAAGGCCCAGGAGTAGCCCCCGGTCAGCGCGACCGGCAGCGACTTGCCGTCGCGCAGGAGTGTCTTGAAATGGCTCGTGAAGATCGAGGAGGCGACAGCCGTGCCGACCGCGCCGCCGATCTGCTGCGACGTGTTGATCAGCCCGGACGCCAGGCCAGCCTCCCGCTCGGCGACCCCGGCGAGCGCTGCGATCGAAACAGGGACGAAGGCGAAGGCGATCCCGACCCCGACCATCAGATAGCCCGGCAAGAGATCGGGGACGAAACTCGCATGCACCGGGATCTGCGAGTACCAGATCATCGCACCGGTCAGCAGCGTGAGACCGATCGCGATGATCGGCTTCGGGCCGAACCTCGTGGTCAGCGCCTGCGCAACGCCAGCGGCGATGACCGCCGTTCCCGCTGTCGCGACGAAGGTCACGCCCGCCTTCAGCGCGGAGTAGCCGAGAACCCCCTGCACGTAGAGCGTTAACACGAAGAAGTTCGCAAAGATGACTGCGCCGAGCAGAGCGCCGACGACGTTCGCACCGGTGACCGTCCGCACGCGGAAGATGTGGAACGGCATCAATGGATCGGGAATCCGGCGTTCGTTGAAGAAGAACCCAGCGAGCAGGCCGGCCGAAGCGATCAACAACAGGATCGTCCGCGCGGTCACCCACCCGACGTCGGGTGCCCTCGAAATCGTGTAGACGAGGAGCGCGAGGCCGCCGCTGACCAGGACTGCGCCGAGCACGTCGTACTTCCGGCCTGTCTCGTCGCGCTTGCTCTCCGGCACGATGCGCGGCGCCAGGAGCAGCACGAGCGCGCCAACGGGAACGTTGACGAAGAAGATCCATTCCCAGCCGAGGTACTTCGTCAGCACACCGCCCGCGAGCACGCCGACCGCGGCGCCGCTGCCTCCGAGCGCGCCCCAGATGCCGAGCGCCTTGTTCCGCTCCGGTCCTTCTTCGAAGCTCGTCATCACGATCGACAGAGCGGCAGGCGAGATGATCGCGCCGCCGAGCCCCTGTACCGCGCGCGACGCAATCAGCATTCCCTCGGATTGTGCAAGCCCGCACGCGAGCGAGGCGAGGGTGAAGAGCGCGACTCCCACCATGAACACGCGGCGCCGCCCGAGCAGGTCGGCTGCCCGGCCGCCGAGCAGCAGGAAGCCGCCGAACGCGATCGAGTACGCCGTGATCACCCACTGCAAGTTCTCGCGCGAGAAGTTGAGCGCTCGCCCGATGGACGGCAAAGCCACGTTGACGATCGAGACGTCGAGGATCGTCATGAAGAACGCCGTCGCGACGACCGCGAGGATCCGCCAGCGATGTGGATTCGACGCCACGGTCGTACCCTAAAGCAGCGCCCCCAGCAAACGCTCGTCGTCGTCCTCGTTGCGAATCGTGACCCGGATACCGCCCCGGACCGGACGCACTGCGAAACCGAGCTCGAGGAGCCGTCCGGCGAGCTGCTGCGGCTCGTCGACCGGGACGTAGAGGAAGTTCGCGTGCGAGGGCAGCGGCTCGTAACCGAGGTCACGCAATCGCCTGGCGACGCGCTCGCGCTCGTGGAGCAAAGGGCCGACCTCGGGAGGGGATTGCAGCGAGGCGATCGCAAGCGCGGCCGAGAGCGTCGACAGCGGCGCGGGATGCTGGCGCTTGTTCAGCTCGGCCGCGACGTCGCGGCCTGCGAGGGCGTACCCAACGCGGGCTCCGGCGAGCCCGAACACCTTCGAGAAGGTGCGCAGCACGATGACGCCTTCGTCGATCAGGCCGGCGGCCGTCTCGCCCGAGTACTCGAAATACGCCTCGTCGACGACGAGCGGCCGCGCGTCGGGAAGCTCGCCGAGCTCGCCGGTCGGATTGTTCGGCCGGCAGCAGATCGTCAGCGCCGGGTCGTGGTCGTCGATCTCGGCGCCTGCGACCCATACGGCGATCTGGAACATCGGATAGGTCGGGTCGTTCGCGATCGCCACCCGGTCTCCCGGGCCTGCGAATGCACGAGTGACGAGCAGGATCAGGTCGTCCGCTCCTGCCCCGAGAACGATGTTCTCCGCCGAGACACCCGCGTAGTCCGCGATCGCCTGCTCGAGCCGCGGGTAGCCGCCGTGCGGGTACGTGTGGATGCGCGCCAATTCCTCTGCGAGCGCCTCGGCCCGGGTCGAGGGCAGCGAGTGCGGCGACGTGTTGCCGTCGAACCGGATGATCTCGGCGACGTCGAGGCCGGTCCGTCGCGCGATCTCCTCCGTCGACGGCGCGTCGTAGGACTCGATCTTCCCGCCGAGAGGTCTCA
>CAWHXK010000076.1:0-4442 GCA_963833255.1 uncultured Actinomycetes bacterium | reverse complement strand
CATAGGACTCGATCTTCCCGCCGAGAGGTCTCACGTCGAGCATGTTCTCGCACCTTCACGGTGCAGGATGCGCCAGCCGTCGCTGGTGGTGAGCGCCACCTTCCAGGCCTCGCTGCAAAGCGAGCTCGGATGGTCGGGCCGGACGAACACCCAGTTGACGCCTCGGGGCGCGTCGCGGTCGTCCTCGTAGACGAAACGGACATGCCGCTCGAGGCCGCGACCGAAGAACGGATACACGGGCTCGCTCGGCGTGATCGCAAGCCCGACGTCGGCCGAGTCGGGAATGCGCTGGTCGAGGAACCGGATCGGCGCGTCGTAGTCCTTGCGGAGCGCGACGCCCGTCCAGCGCGGCGTGGTCCAGACGCTGCGCGGCTTGTCACGTTCCAGCAGCGGCAAGCCGGACGGGCGCTTTGCATCGTTCGCGAGTGAGAGCAGAAGCGTCGTGCCCGCGATCGCGACGACACCCCAGGCGACCGGGCGCCAGCGCAGCACGATCCCCCACGTCGCGGCAGCGAGTGCGATCGGGAATGCGAAGAAGCGCCCGATCCAGTCCTGGTAGAAGAGCAGCGCGGAGAAGGCGACAAGCCAGTACAGCGGCGCGACGACGGAGAAGAGCGCCATGCGGTCGAGCTGCCGCCGGCGCACCGCGACGATCACGAGCACCGCCGCGCTCACGAGCAGCACCGAGCCGAGCGGTCCGTACCAGGAGAAGTTCGATGCCGACTTCGTGAGGTCACGGCCGCTATCGAGGTTCGCGAGGTCTCGGCGGCCGAGCGCGTCCCAGAGCTTGAAGTAGACGTTGATGAGCCGATGCTCGAACGGCAAGAGCAGGAGCGGAACGGCCGCGACGAGCGCGGCGATGCCCCCCGCGACGAGCGTCCCGCGAGCCCGAGTGCGGACGTAGACGACAACCGCGACCACGAGCACGCCGAGGGCCGCGATCGCGTAGAGCCAACGGTCCCGCCCGCCGGCCCCGGAGAGGTCGACGAACTCGATCGCGATCCGCAGCGTGCGCGCGGCCACCGGCGCCACGCCGCGGTCGACGCTGTACTCCGTCGAGATGTGGTTGTCCCACGTGCCTGCCTCGACGAGGTTCACGACGTACCAGAAGGCTCCGACCGCGGTTCCTGCGACGACCGCGCCGATTCGCAGCGTCCTGCGGCCTGCGGGCCGGGCCAACCATGCAAGAGCAAGGAGGAACGGCAGCGCAATCGGTGCGGTCAGCTTCACATCGACGGCGAGCGAAGTCGCAACGCCTGCGAGCCAGGGCGAAACGCGATTCCCGTCGATGAGAAAGAAGGCCGCGGCGAGCAGGAACGCGGCCACGACCAGATCGCTCATGGCGGTGCCCGCCTGCAGGACGATCAGCGGCAGCGTGAGGACGAGCAGACCGCCGAAGAGCGCCTCACGACGGCCGAAGCCGAACCGTCGGGCGATTCCGCCGGCCCCTACCGCCAGCGCGAGCGCGCAGAACAGCTGGTCCACCGCGACGAAGTAGTCGTTCCCCGCAAGGGTCATCGTCGCGAGCGGGCCGAGCTCGCCACCGGGCGGATATGCGTTGTTGCGCAGATCGAAGATGCCGCGGAGGTAGGTGATGCCGCCGTGCTGCCACCAGAGCGGCGCACGTACGAGATGGAAGGTCAAGACGTCGTCCTCGACCTGCGGCACCCAGATTCCCATCGCGGCGGTGTACGCGAAACCCAGGATCACGACGACTGCGAGAACGAGCAGCAGCGGATCACTCCACAGCGGGCGGAAAGCGGCACGCCATTCGATCCCGCTACGTGAGCCGCGGGTGAGGAGAACGGCGACGACGCAGAGACCGGCAAGCGTGCCGAGCACCGCCCCGGTGGTGAACGCGCGGAAGGCCGAGAGGGCGAGCGCGACCACGAGCAACTCGGCGTGAGCCACGACGAACGCGCCGATGAGGAAAGCAGACGCGGACCTGACCCCGAGCCCGGCCATCACGCGAACCGCGGTGAGACCGAGGAGCGCGAGCCCGACCAGAAGCGTGACCGTGGACGCCAACGACGCCGGAGCCTAGCCGGGTACTGTCCGGCCCCGTGGCCGAGAGCGCCGAGCCCGCGTACCAGCATCGCGTATTGGAGTCGCTCGCGTCCGCGCAGAACTACATCGCGTGGCTGGCGTCACTGGCGCACCCATACCTCGGCGACGATCCGCTCGAGGTGGGCGCAGGAGCGGGCGACTACGCGGCCGCCTGGCTCGCGGGCGGGCTGGAACGCATCACGCTCAGCGAGGTCGATCCCCATCTTCTCGGCGAGCTGCGGACCCGGTTCGAGGGTGACGAGCGGGTGACGGTACGCGAGCTCGATGTCACAGGAGCACCGGAGGGATCCCATTCCGCGGTGGCCGCGTACAACGTGCTCGAGCACGTCGAGGATTACGTGGGCGCGTTGAGCTCGGCGCGGAGGCTCGTCCTTCCGGGCGGCGCGATCGTGATGCTCGTGCCCGCGCTCGAGCTCGCGATGAGTCGCTTCGACCACGACATCGGGCACCACCGGCGCTACACGAACGAGACCCGCCGTTCGGCCAGTGGCTCCTGGTCGGAGGCCGCACCAGCACCTGAGCCCTTGTAAAGACTTTCGCCACAGAGGCTTGGACCGGCCGGTTTGCAGGTAGTAGAGAGGGCATGTCCGAGCCGGAGCCCAGATCCGGCGTCCGCGCCGCGCTTGCCATCGGCGCCCTCGTCCTCGTCGCACTCGTTGGATACGGCCTGCTGTCGACCTTCGTCGCCGGGCCGAGGGTCTTCGGAGACGAGGTCATCTACCTCGACGCGGGCGACTCGCTCGCCGACGGCCATGGGCTCCTCGTACAGGAGCATCGCTACGGACGAGGCCCGGGATATCCGGCGACGATCGCTCCGATCGCGGTCGTCACGCAGGACCGATCGACCGTCTACTTCTGGGCGAAACTGTTCAACGCGCTCTGGTTCGCGCTCACGGCAATCCCGATCTATCTCCTCGCACGACGGCTGCTGCCACGAAGGGCGAGCTTCGCCGTCGCCGCGCTGTCGCTTCTGATTCCGTCGTCGATCTACATCGGGCTTGTCATGACGGACAGCCTCGCGTACCTCGTCGGCCTCGTCGCCCTCTATGCGATCGTGCTCGCGGTCGAGCGGCCGACCTGGCGGCGTCAACTTGCCGTTCCGGTCACCGTCCTCCTCGCCTACCTCGTAAGACCGCAGTTCGCGGTCCTCTATCCCGCGTTCGTGCTCGCCGTCGCTGCTGTCAGCCGGCGTCGTCTGCGCGAGCTCTGGGTCACCGGCGTGGTGACCGGCCTGGCTCTTGCCGGCGCAGGTGCGCTCGCAATCGCGCGGGGTGCGAATGCACTTGGCGACTACTCGTTCCTCTGGCGCTCGTACGACCTCGACGGCGTCGCGCGGATGTTCGACTACCACCTCGCCGACCTCGCGCTCTATCTCGGCCTCATCCCGCTGATCATCCTGCCCGCGGCGATTGCGGTCTTCTATCGCAAGGCTCGAGCCGGCTCGTCCGCGCATCGCGCGTTTCTCGTGGTGTTCGTCTCGACGACACTGCTGGCACTGTTCGTCGCGGCGCTCTTCGCGAGCTCGGGTTCGGCACAGGGCCGCATCTACGACCGTTATGTCTTCTTCGTCGTGCCGCTGTGGCTGATCGTCGGCGCGGTCTGGTTCCAGGAAGGTGCGCCGCGACCGAGGCGTGCCATCGGGGTCGGCGCGGCGTTGCTACTCGGAGCGCTCGCGCTCCTCCCCGTCGACGTCTATGTCGTCGACGATGCCTCGAAGGAGCTCCATGCAGCCGGGACGCCGATCTGGACGCACCTGGGAGACCTGGCTGTCGCGCACGGGCAGACCGGTCACCGCGCCGTCGAGCTGGCCGCGGTGCTCGCCACAGCCGTCGTGCTCGCGATCCCGCGGCGCTTCGCCCCAGCGCTCGTCCTGCCGTTGATCGCGGTCTTCGCCGTCAACTCGGCCCTGCTCTGGACACACGGGATCAGGGACAACAACGGCGACGTCTTCGCCTCGCAAAGCAGTACAACACGGGGTTGGGTCGACCAGATCGTGCCGGACGACCAGTCCGTCACGCTGCTCCAGGTTCAGCCCTCCGGGTGTCAGCGCGAGCTGGGTTACGCGTACATGCTCACCGAGTTCTTCAACGACCGCGTCGACGCAACACCGCAACTCGGCGTCGCGCCGTACGGCGGCTTGCCGAACGAGACGGTGCACGTCAGCGGCGCGGGACATCTGATCGGCCTGGACGGCCGTGCTCTGAGGAGCAGCTGGATCGTCGCGCCTTCCGGCGTCAAGGTGAGTGGGACGCCGGTGGCCGAGGGAACCGTCGACCGGCTCGTGCTCTGGCATGTTCCGGCGGGCCGCGTCGAGGTGCACGCGGCGTCCGACCATCAGGTCGAGTCGCAGGCGTGTCGCGGCACGCCGAGCTGAG
>CAWHXK010000075.1:0-24851 GCA_963833255.1 uncultured Actinomycetes bacterium | reverse complement strand
CGCGGCGTGCCGCCGCCGAACATATGCGCCGCGAAGCGGCCAGACGTGCCCGCGCGAGCCGGGTGTGGAAGAAAAGTCACACATTCGTGACACCCATCCCGTCCAAAGTCGCCGTGCGGAGGACCTGTCGCGCCGGGACATGTCGGGGACAGTCCCCGTCGTGGCTCGCGCCGGCATGTCGGGTTACGACGGCTCCAGGGTCGTGACTTTTTCGTCCGGGCTTGAAGGAGCGGGGGCGCGCAAGACGAACTCGCTCCGGGCGATGCAGCATGTGCACGATCTGATCGACCCGGTCCGGCCCTGGCGCCGCGCGACCATCGTCGTCAGCGCCGTCGCGACGATCGAGCTGTTCGTTCTCGCTGCGATCGGGCTCTTCGTCTTCGGAAACCCCCTCGCGAGCCACCTGCGCGAGAGCGCCGCGGCCGCGAGCACGCCGCCGGTTCGCACCGCCCAGCCCGCGCCGGCCAAGAAGCCCGAGCTCGGCCGCGCCGAGACCTCCGTCATGGTGCTGAACGGCGGCGGCGTCTCCGGCGCCGCACACGCCGCAGCCGACAAGGTCACTGCCCACGGCTACCTCCTCGGGCAGGTCGGTAACGCCGCCGGCGACACGCCGCGCACACTGATCATGTACCGCCCCGGTTACGTCACCGAAGGCAAGCGGCTCGGACGCGATCTCCACGTCCGGATCGTGCGCCCGCTCGACGGGATGCACCCGGCTCAGCTGCTGGGAGCGCACCTCGTGCTCATTTTGGGCAGGTAGCCGGGTCGATCTGACAGCGGGCCGCGTCGAGGGCACGACCCGGCAGGGTCCCGGGCCCGAAGATGTTGTGGTCGAGCGTGTACGCATGATTCAGGTCGCGGTACGCAGCGCGCGGGCGGCGGAGGCTCATCAGCTCGAAGGACCCGAGCTCGTACCAGGTCTCCGCGTTCTTCGGCTCGAGGTCGACGGCCTTTCTGTAGAGCGTCAGCGCCTTGGCGTTCCGCTCGACGAGAGCCTGCGCGAAGAGCGCGTCGACCGACAGCGGATTGAACGCCCGCGCCGACAACGCATCCGTTCGCGCCTGCCGGAGATTCCCGTTCGTCAAGGCATCGAGAGCGGCTGAGACGCGGTTCGTCGCGAGCCACGGCGAGGCCAACGAGTAGAGCGCCGCGACCGCACAGACGCCCACGGCCGCCGAGGCGAGCCAGCGACGCGCAGTGACCGGAGACCTCTCGCCGGGACCGGACACCAGCGCTCCCACGGTAAGGAAGAGCGGCCCCAGCACCGCCAGGAAGTCCCAGTCGATGTCGACGAAGGAATGGACGACGCACAGCGCCACGCCGAGCGACAGCGCCAGCCACGCGCGCGTCCGGTCCCGGCGCAGCACCGCTATCACCCCCGCTGCAATAACCCCGGCGTACAGAAGGAACCCGACGATCCCCGTCTCACTCAGAAACTGGAGCGGCACCGAATGCGGCTCGGTCGTGGCGAGCTGCGTGTCGCGCTCGAGCCGGTCCGTGAGCTCGAACGTCCCCGCGCCGGTGCCTCGCACTGGATGCGCAGTGAACGCGTTCCAGGCCTCCGTCCACCAGCGCCAGCGGTTGCTCGAGCTCGTGCTGATCACTCTGCCCGGCGTATCCGGCACCTGCGAGCTGACTCTGTTCGAGAACTCGTGCCAGCGCGCACTGACGAAATCGCCGGGCCCGCCCGCGCGCACCATTGCGGCAACGAGCGCGACGAGCAACAGAACGACGAGCGCGACGGCCGCTCCGCGCGCCACACGCGCATCGACGGCGCGCTCCAGCACGAACTGCGTCGCAAAGCCGACCACGACTCCCCCGACGAGCAGCACGGCGCCGAACACGAGACCGTCCTGCAGGCGCGCGTGGTGCGGCTGTCCGTCCTCGCTGACCCCGGGAAGGAGCAACGCCGCCGCGGCAACGCAGGCGCCGACCACCCAGGCCACAGCGAGGGGCCCGAGCACCGCGAGCCCGTCCCGGTCGAGCCAGAGCCAGACGAGCGCAGCGACGACGGTCAGCACGATCCCGACGCGCGAGTACGTGAGCACGGCGACGACGAGTGCCGCGTACAACAAGAGCGCGCCGCCGAGCCGCGCCCGCCGCTCGTGCCGCGGCCCCACCGCCCACAACCCGAGCGGCACTGCCACGGCGGCAAGCAACGCAAGCTCGTTCCAGTAAGCCAGGGGATAGCGCAGTCGCGCCAGCCGCTCGTAATCCGGATACAAACCCGGCGCGACCTTCGCGGCCAGCGCCCACGCGAACAACGCACCGAGCAAGACGCACGCAACAGCGGCGAACCGCCGCAAAGGCACCCCACCTAGGAGCGCACCGAGCGCGGCGAACGCAAAGTAGACGAGCCCGCGATTCGTGTAGTCCCACGAGCGGCTCGGCTGGATCGACCAGGCGATCGAGACGCCCTGCCAGACGATGAACGCGGCGAAGGTGCAGAAGAACACCGTCCCCTCGAGCGGCAGCGGTCTGGGTCTCCAGACCCACCCGACGGCCGCCACCAGCACCGCGGCGACCCCGATCCAGAAGAGCCGGGACTGGCTCGAGCCGCCGCTGAGAAAGAGCGCGGCGAAGGCGAGGCCGGCGGCCGCGGCTCCCAAGGCAACGGGCCAGCGCATCGGGCGCGAAGCTAACAGAGCCAGGGGCCGCATCCAGGAAAGCCTGCCGATCGTTCGAACAAACTTGGAAATGAGCAGATCCGGCCCGCTTACAAAGCGCTTACAAGTGACTCATGGCACGCTCACTCCCATCCGGCAGGGTGGGCAAGATCGTCGTTAGAGTCCCGCGCTAAGCCGCAGCCCGGCCCCCGCATGCCCAGAACTCTGAAACCCCTCATCCTGGTCGCCGCAGTACTCGCCATCGGTGCCGCGCTCGGGACGACAGCACAGCCGGCGCAGGCGCGCTCGCTCAGCATCTGCTCGAAGGCGCTCGTGCACGACTGGCTCGTCGACGGGCGCGTCGACAAGACCTACCCGGTTCACTGCTACCGCGAAGCTCTCAGGACGATCCCGGAGGATCAGCTGGTCTACGGAACGCTGCGCGACGATCTCAACCGCGCGCTCCAGAACACCATCAGAGAGAACAACGGCGACGTCAACAGTGACACGCCGGTTCCAGGGTTCCTCGCCCTCGGCGGTGGCGGTGGCGGCGGCGACGGCCCGAGCGGAACAGGCGGCACCGGTGGCGTGTTCCACTGGCTCGCACACACCCTCGGACCCAACACTGCAGAGTCTGTCCCGGTGCCCCTGCTCGTCCTCGGCGGGCTCGCAATTGCGCTGATGGCGGCCGCCGGGATCAGCTTTTTCGCTCGCCGGATGCAGGCCCGGCGGTCGGCGGTAGATCCGCCACCTGCAGGGCCCTCCTTCTAGACGCTGCTAAGGCGCGTTCGCGGCTTGGAAAGCGGCCTCGCGGCTACACTTTGGGTTACGTCCGGGCCGGTTTCTAAGGTCCAGATCCCGGTCGGCGGCGCCTCCTAGAAGACGCAACACCACACCGATCGAGATCCATATCCATAGGACTAGGCTCGGGAGGAACAGGATGGCGACCGCCAAGACACAAGAGACTCAAGCACCCGCAGAGACGCTTGCGGAGAACACCGTCGTGGACAAGACGGCGAGTCTCGCCGTCCGCCGCTACTTCACGATCCCGGGCCGCGACCCGTTCGACGAGATCGAGTGGGAGATCCGCGACGCCTTCATCCCCGGCAAGGAGAAGCCGGTCTTCGACCAGAAGGACGTCGAGTTCCCGAAGTTCTGGTCGCAAACAGCGACGAATATCGTCGCCCAGAAGTATTTCCGCGGCCGCATGACCTCACCCGAGCGCGAGCGGAGCGTCAAGCAGATGATCGGCCGCGTCGTCGACACGATCTCCGGCTGGGGCCGCGCCGATGGCTACTTCGCCAGCGAGGAGGAGGCCGAGACGTTCGAGTCCGAGTTGAAGGCGATCCTCGTCAACCAGCTCGCCTCCTTCAACTCGCCGGTCTGGTTCAACGTCGGCTTCGAGGAGAAGCCGCAGTGCTCGGCCTGCTTCATCCTCTCGATCGACGACTCGATGGACTCGATCCTCGACTGGATCCGGCGCGAGGGCGTGATCTTCCGGGGCGGCTCCGGCTCGGGCGTCAACCTCTCCAAGCTTCGCTCCTCGAAGGAGCAGCTCTCGAAGGGCGGCTACGCCTCTGGGCCTGTCTCCTTCATGCGCGGCGCCGACGCGTCGGCCGGGACGATCAAGTCCGGCGGCAAGACGCGGCGCGCGGCGAAGATGGTCGTGCTCGACGTCGACCATCCCGACATCGAGGAGTTCATCTGGTGCAAGTCGCACGAGGAGAAGAAGGCGCGCGTCCTCGAGCAGGCCGGCTACGACATGTCGCTCGACTCGCCGGACTGGGCGTCGATCCAGTACCAGAACGCGAACAACTCGGTGCGCGTCACCGACGCGTTCATGGAAGCCGTCGAGTCCGACGGCGACTGGAACCTGACGGCCAGGACTGACGGCGCGGTCGTCGAGACGGTCAAGGCGCGCAAGATCATCAAGGACATGGCCGAGGCGGCCTGGCAGTGCGCCGATCCGGGTGTGCAGTACGACACGACGATCAACAACTGGCACACGCTGCCGAACACGAGTCGCATCAACGCGTCGAACCCGTGCTCGGAGTACATGTCGATCGACGACAGCGCGTGCAACCTCGCCTCGCTGAACCTGATGAAGTTCCGCCGCGAGGACGGCGAGCTCGACGTCGAGGCCTTCACGCACGCGGTCGACGTCATGTTCCTCGCACAGGAGATCGCGGTCGGCAACTCGTCGTACCCGACCCCCGAGATCGAGAAGAACGCGAAGGCTTACCGCCAGCTCGGGCTCGGCTACGCGAACCTCGGCGCGCTGCTGATGGCGCGCGGGCTTCCATACGACTCCGACGAGGGCCGCGCATACGCGGCCGCGATCACCGGGCTGATGACCGGCCGCGCGTATCGCAAGTCGGCGGAGATCGCGGGCCGCATGGGCCCGTTCGCAGGCTACAAGCCGAACGCGGCGGCGATGATCGGCGTCATGGCGCAGCATCGCGCCGCCGTTGGGAACATCCAGGACTCCGACGTGATTCCGGCCGATCTGCTGACCGCGTGCCGCCAGGCCTGGGACGACGTCCTGAACATCGGCGAGGTGAACGGCTACCGCAACGCGCAGGCGACCGTGCTCGCGCCGACCGGGACGATCAGCTTCATGATGGATTGCGACACGACCGGCGTCGAGCCCGACTTCTCACTGGTGAAGTCGAAGAAGCTCGTCGGCGGCGGCGAGATCACGATCGTGAACAAGTCGGTGCAGATGGCGCTCGAGAAGCTCGGCTACACGCCGGCCGAGGGCGAAGAGATCGTTGCGTTCGTCGACGAGCGGAACACCGTCGTCGGCGCGCCGTACGTGAAGGCCGAGCACTACCCGGTGTTCGACTGCGCGGTCGGCGACCGGGCGATCCACTACACCGGCCACACGAAGATGATGGGCGCGGTTCAGCCGTTCATCTCCGGCGCGATCTCGAAGACGGTGAACCTGCCGGAGGCGGCAACGGTCGACGAGGTGGCGAAGCTCTTCGTCGACTCGTGGAAGCTCGGAGTGAAGGCGATCGCGATCTACCGCGACAACTGCAAGGTTGCGCAGCCGCTGTCGGGCAAGAAGGACGGCGGCGCAACGACGCTGCTGGACGCCGCGACCGCAGCTCCACCGCTGCCGGCGACGCGCAGGCGCCGCCTGCCGGAGGATCGCGTCGAGGTCGGCCGCAAGTTCCGCGTCGGCGACTACGAGGGCTACATCCACGTCGGGCTGTACGAGGACGGGACGCCCGGCGACATCTTCGTGGACATCGCCAAGGAGGGCACGACCCTCGCCGGCCTGATGAACTCGATCATGATCTCGGTGTCGCTCGGCATGCAGTACGGCGTGCCGCTCGAGGTGTACGTCTCGAAGTTCGCGCACATGCGCTTCGAGCCGAGCGGGATGACGAACGACCCGGACATCCGGGCCGCGAAGTCGATCGTCGACTACATCTTCAGGTGGATGGGCAAGAAGTTCCTGACCGTCGACCAGCAGGAGGAAATCGGAATCCTGTCGGCCGAGGTGCGAGCCCGCCTAGCGGAGGGCTATCGCAACGGCGGGGACGCGCCTCAGTCGATCAAGGCGCCTGCAGAGATGGCACCGCCGGGGCAGACTGCGCTCTTCAATGCGTTCGAGGATGCCCAGGAGTGCGCGAGGTGCGGCGGGCGGATGGTGCGGACCGGGTCCTGTTACACATGTCGGGACTGCGGGACTAATACCGGTTGCTCGTGAAGAGTCGTCCCGTAATGCGCCTCCGGCCGCCGTCACCGGCGATGGTCATTGCCTGTCTCGCGCTCGCGATCTCGCTGACCGGAGGCGCCTACGCAGTCTCGACTGCGTTGCCGCGGAACAGCGTCGGCCCGGCTCAGCTGAAGGCCAACGCCGTCAACTCGGCCAAGGTGCAAAACCGTTCGCTCCGCGCGGTCGATTTCGCGACCGGGCAAATCCCGAAGGGACCGCAGGGACCTGCCGGTGCGGCCGGGCCGCAGGGGCCGCCGGGCACGAGCGGGGTGCAGCAGATCTCGTCGACCGGTCCCTCCAACAGCACCGGGCCGAAAAGCTTCCAGGTGGATTGCCCGTCGGGCAAGCGCGCGATCGGAGGCGGCGGCACGCTGCTCGGCACGACCACGAACACTTTCCTCTCGACGAGCCGACCGTCCGATGCCGGCACGGGTTGGATCGCGACCGGTCGGGAGTCGACTGGCGGGAACGCCGGCAACTGGGCCGTGCAGGCCTGGGTCGTCTGCGCGACCGTCACTCCCTAGCAAGACCTAAAGGCTGCAGTACGACGGAGTTCGCGCACATGCGCTTCGAACCGAGCGGGATGACAAACGACCCGGACATCCGAGCCGCGACGTCGATCGTCGACTACATCTTCAGGTTGATGGGCAAGAGGTTCTTGACCGTCGACCAGCGGGAGGAAATCGGAATCCTGTCGGCCGAGGTGCGAGCCCGTCTAGCCGAGGGCTATGGCAACGGCGGACACCACCTAGAAGACACCTGAATAGGCGTTCAGCGCCGGTTGTCCACCGAGATGTGCGTACAACACTCGTGATTCGGATGGAATGCGCACCGACCGCACGAGGTCGATCAGCGCCGCCATCGACTTTCCTTCGTACACAGGATCGGTGATCACACCCTCGAGCCGAGCGCATAAGCGGATCGCGTCGATCGTCTTCGCATCCGGGACCCCGTACCTACCGGCGTGCCACTCGTCGAGTAGAACGATCTCGTCGTCGTGCAGCTCGCGGCCCAGTCCGATCGCATCTGCGGTCTGGCGCGCGATGCGGGCGATTTGACTCCACGTCTGCTCCACCGTCGCGGAGCCGTCGATGCCGAGCACCTTTCGTTCCGTGTCCTGCAATGCGAAGCCCGCGAGCATGCCCGCCTGCGTCGAGCCGGTCACAGAGCACGTGATGACCGTGTCGAAGAAGACTCCGAGCTCGGCTTCCTGCTCCGCCACCTCCTGCGCCCAGCGGGCGAACCCGAGCCCGCCCAGCGGATGATCGGACCCGCCGGCCGGGATTGCATACGGCTTCCCGCCGCGCTCCTCGACTGACGCGAGCGCCTCTTCCCAGCTCGGACGGATGCCGATGTCGAACCCGGCCTCGCTGAGCCGCACGTCGGCGCCCATGATTCGCGAGAGCAGGATGTTGCCGACCTTGTCGTAGACGGCATCCGGCCACTCGACCCAGTGCTCCTGCACCAGGACACAGTCGAGGCCGAGCTTCGCGGCGACCGCGGCGACCTGCCTCGTGTGGTTCGACTGCACGCCGCCGATCGAGACGAGCGTGTCGCAGCCCTGCGCGAGCGCGTCGGCGACGAGGTACTCGAGCTTCCGTGTCTTGTTCCCGCCGTACGCGAGGCCCGAGTTGCAGTCCTCGCGCTTCGCCCAGATCTCGACCTCGCCGCCGAGGTGCTCGCTCAGCCGCTCGAGCCGGTGCACCGGCGACGGGCCGAACAGCAGTGGCACGCGCGCGAAGCTGCCCAGACCTCGCAGCTCAGTCACGCGCCGCGTACTCGACGCTTGTCGAAGGGCCAATCCGACTCGACCCAGTCGCTGACGATTCTCCACAGCGGCGCATCGAGCTCCGCTTCGCTCGCGCGGACCCAGGAAAGCACGCGCGCGTCGACGGCTTCGGCCGGAACGGGATAGATGTAGACGCAGCCAACCACGTCGCCGTCGGGGGACAGCACCGTGTACGTGAAGCCGATTCGATTCTCGAAGTCCGAGGCGTGCCGCTCGAGATCCGCGCGATTCTCGTCGAGCGTCATCGAACGAGGCCACGAGCTCTCTTCCCAGCCGGGTGTGGCATGGATGTGCTCCATCGAGGACGACCAGGCCGCGTAGTCGGGTTCGTTGTGCTGCGGCCCGAGCGGCTCCAGCACGAACTGCGGCGTCTCGAGCCGAAGCGGCACGTCGAAGTCCGGCGGCACGAAGAGGTCGGAAGTCACGCGGCGATACTCTAAGCGGCGGATGCGTGGGGGTCGACATCGGCTGATCTTCGCCGCGCTTTTCGTTGGCCTGCCGATCCTCGCGGCCGGATGCTCGTTCGAAAGCCGGATCGCGGTTCGGCTCCTCGAAGGTGCGCCGGTCGTGGTGAAGCAGTCCACCAAGGTGGACGTCACTCCGCAGCGCGTGCAGGGAACGACGACACGTGCCGGGCAAGTCGTCCGGATCGACTGCTCCATCACGGGCATCTACGACGTGGACGATCCGACTGGACCGGCCGTGCTGGTTCAGCTCTTCGTCGTCCACCTACGCACGCGGCCGCTGCCGCGCGGAACCCCTTACCAGCTCGACTGCGCGGGTCCCGTGATCGTTGAGCTTCCCACCGATGCGTCAGACATTCAGGCAACGGCGACGGCCCCGTCCGGGCCTCAGGTGGCGCTACCCGTGCAGGCTCCGCTCACGTCGATCGCGCTCGCGTTCCGCAAGCGGCTGCGGGCCGAGCCAGAAATGCAGTTCGCCCTCGTAGGACAACCTTCGCTCTCGGCCGGCGACCATACGGTCGAACTGACCTTCAATCTGCCCCAGGCCCGCGCGTTCCGGGAAAAGGTGCTCTACACCGCGGCGGTCTCGTGCGGTCGCTCGAAATACCTGCAGCCGATCCGCCCGCTCGTCACGAACATGCGGCAAGCGCAGGCACTCACGGTCCAGCCGTCAGCGAACGAGACCAGCGTCTCCGTCCCCCACCTCTTTCCCGGCATCGTCGCCTACCGCCAAGCGACACGAACTCTGTCGTGTCCTCCGCGATGAGATCCTTCGAGCACGACGGGCTCCGGCTTGCCTACGACGTCGTCGGCGAAGGATTCCCGGTCATCCTTCACACAGGCGCGGGCGGCGACTCGCGCATGTGGCGCGACGCCGGATACGTCGACGCTCTAGACGGTTACACCGTCGTCCTCTTCGATCATCGTGGTCACGGCGCGAGTGACGCCCCGACCGACCCGCGCGGCTACCTGCCGGAGCACCACGCCGCGGACGTCGTCGCGCTCGCCGACCACCTGGGGCTCGACCGGTTCGCCTTCTGGGGTTACTCCGCCGGAGCCCGGTTCGGCTTCGAGCTGACTGCGACGCAACCCGATCGCGTCGCCGGACTGATCGCTCTGGGAACGATCGACGGCGAAGACGCCGACCCGGCCGAGTGGCTGACGGACGCGGAAGCCGCCCGCGTCAACGGACTCGAGCCGATCCTCGGCGACGAGTCGATTCCGCAGTGGCTGCGGGAGAACTTGCGCTCGACCGACAACGAAGTCCTCGCACGGGGATTCGAGTGCTTCGCCGACTGGTCTCCCTGGCCCCTCTTCCCGCGGATCACCGCGCCGGTGCTCATCGTCGCGGGCGAGCTCGAAGACGAAGGCTGCACGGAAGCTGTCGCGAGGATCGCGCGAGGTCGCGCCGTCATCCTCCCGGGGCTGGGTCATATCGACGCCTTCGTACAGAGTGGGAGAGTTCTTCAGCACGCCCTCCCGTTCCTGGACGAGGTCCGCACGCGAGCTTCCTAGGCCGTTGCCTCCGCAAGCCGGTGTTCCACGGCGTGGCGTGCCCGGTCGATCGCTGCCGGGTCCTGGGTGGCGACGAACTGCGTGTTGCCGAGGAGCAGATAGCCGGTGAGGTCGAACGCGAGCTGCTCGGCGTCTTCCGCCGCATTGATGCTCCCTTCGGCCTGAGCCTCCTGAATCGTGTCGACGACCAGCCGCATCCACTCCGCGGACAGCGCGACGGCCTCGTCTCTAACCGGCCCGGTCTGCGCGCCGAGCTCTGCGCCTACCGACACGTAGAAACAACCGCCCGGGTACACCTTGTTCTCCACGTGCCGAAGGAACAACTCGATCAGCTGACGCAGGCGCCCGAGCGCCGTCGTCGCCACCAGCGCAGGCTCGATCACGAGCTCGTGGAAAAGCGCGTGCGCGGTCTCGATCGTCGCCAGCTGCAGCTCCTCCTTCGAGCCGAAGTGCGCGAAGAGCCCGCTCTTGCTCATCCCGACCGCGTCAGCGAGTCGGCCGATCGAGAGCCCGTTGATGCCCTCGACTGTGGCGAGCCGCGCCGCCTCTTGCAGGATCGCCTTGCGGCTTGCTTCGCCGTCAGTGCGGCGCTTGCGGGGGGCCTCCATCAATTCCTTGACAAGATAGCACGACCGTTCGTATACTCCACGCACGAACGATCGTACTAACTAACCAAGGAGGCTCACATGAACCTGTACGTGATTCGCAGACCGAGCGGCTGGGGGACCACTGAGCAGCTCCAGGCTTCGGCAGCAATATCGAAGCAGGTGGGCGACGAGGAGATGCCGGCGGACATCCGCTGGATCCGCTCCTACGTCGTCAAGGAGGCCGACGGGACGCTCGGCACTTTCTGTGTCTACGAGGCCTCGAGCCCCGAGAAGATCCGCGAGCACGCTGAGCGTGCGGGGATTCCGGCAACGGAGATCGTCGAGGTCGCGGAGACCGTGCTCGTCCGGCCCGATCCTGTCGCGGTCGCGGCTTGAGCCGCTCGGCGAGGTGTGTGGGGGACGCTGACTCCCTCACACACGTCGCCTGGAGCTTCTAGGAGCGCTCGAGGACGACCACCGGGATCTCCCGGTCGGTCTTCGTCTGGTAGCTCTCGTAATCGGGCCACTGCTGGTTGACGAGCTGCCACAACCGCTCGCGCTCCTCGCCCTCCGCCGTGCGCGCATGCGCCGGGAACACGTCGTCGAGCACCTGGAGCTCGACATTCGGATCTTCCTCCAGGTTCCGGTACCAATCCGGATGCTTGGGCGCGCCGCCCTTCGACGCGACGATCACGTAACGGTCGTCGTCCTGCTCGTAGATGAGCGGCTTCGTACGCGGCTCACCGCTCTTTCGGCCCTTCGTCGTCAGGAGCAGGGTCTTCGAGCCTCGCTTCCACTTGTGGCCGACCTCGCCCCCTGTTTCGCGGTAGCGCCGCACGTGCTCCTCGCCGTACAGGTTCTCTCCTTCGCCCATGTGGTCGCTCCTTCCGAGGGGTGCCCGTTAACCTAGCGACCGTGCTGACGAATCGCTCCGCACCGCCCGCGACCGTCACGCCGGTGCTGATCTACCCGGATGTGCGAACGGCCGTCGCCTGGCTCGACTCCGCTTTCGGCTTCGAGGAACGCGTGCGCATCGGCGACGCGCACCGGGCTCAGCTGCGCGTCGGCACAGACGGCGCCGTCGTCGTCGCCGACGTTCACTCGGATCAGGTCGCCCCAACGGGCGGTGTCGTGACCCATCTCCTCAAAGTGCGTGTGCCGGACGTCGATGCAGCTTTCAGGCGGGCTCGTGACTTCGGCGGACGCGTCCTCGAGGAACCGACGACGTACGAGTACGGCGAGCGCTCATGCGTGGTGGAGGACCTGGGTGGCCATCGGTGGGAGCTCACGCAGTCGGTTCGTGACGTCGAACCGGAGGAATGGGGCGGGGTAACGGTCGCACCCTGGTAAGTCCTCCCGGTACCGTGGACCGGGGTCTGTGGCACAAAGGCGTTTCCAACGAAGCCGTGAGCTTGCGATTGATCTCGGGACGGCGAACACGCTCGTGTTCGTCCGCGGCGAGGGCATCGCGGTGTTCGAGCCGTCCGTCGTCGCGATCGACGACGTAACCGGGCGCGTTCACGCGGTCGGCGAGGAGGCTCGCCGCATGATCGGGCGTACGCCGGCGACGATCCGCGCGATCCGCCCGCTCCGGCACGGTGTGATCGCGGACTTCGACATCACGGCCGAGATGCTGCGCTACTTCATTCGCCGCGTCGGCGGCGGTGGCGGCCTCTCCTATTCGCATGTCGTCCTCTGCGTGCCGAGCGGCATCACCGATGTCGAGCGGAACGCAGTCGAGGAAGCGACGCTTGCGGCCGGCGTCCGCAGGGTCTCGCTGATCGAGGAACCGATGGCCGCCGCGATCGGAGCAGGGCTGCCCGTCGCCGAGGCACAGGGAACGATGGTCGTCGACATCGGCGGTGGCACGACCGAGGTAGCCGTGCTCGCGCTGGGCGGGATCGTGGTGTGGGAATCGGTCAAGGTCGGCGGCTACGAGCTCGACGAAGCCGTCGTTCGGCACGTCGACGCGAACGCGCGTCTGCTAATCGGCTCCGAGACAGCCGAGGCCGCCAAGATCGCGTGCGGAGCCGCCTGGCCGCTGGAGCACACGCTCGAGACACAGGTCGCCGGCCGCGACCGGATCACGGGACTGCTCCGACGCAACACGCTCGATTCGAACGACGTACGGACGGCAATCGCCCAGCCGATCGAGACCATCGTCGACACGGTCAAGCGAACGCTCGAAGCGACACCACCGGAGCTAGCCGCCGATCTGGGAAGCCGGGGGATCGTGCTCGCCGGCGGCGGTGCACTGCTACGCGGCCTCGACCAGCTACTGAGCTCGGAGACAGGGCTGCCGGTCGTCGTCGCGGAGAAGCCGCTCGAGTGCGTCGTCCTCGGCGCCGGCAGCAGCCTCGAGGAGAGCGACCTACTGGGCCGAACCTCGAAGAAGCGTCAGCCGTTCGGGCGCCGCCGGCGCCGCTGAGCTACGCCTTCCGCTCGGGACGTGCAAGAAAGATTGCGCCGATCGTCACCGCGGCGAACGCGATGATGCGCAAGGCGCCGTAGACACCGGACGGAACCGGCTCGCCGAGCACGATCGTGCCGGCGGCGATCGGCACTGCATTCGTCAGGAGCGTCGCCAACCCGGCGACGGTCAGCGCAGCGCCCCGCTGGTACCCGAGCTGAAGGAGCCACGTCCCGAGCGTGTAGCCGAGAATCAGAGGGATCACGAACGCGATGCGTGCACCGCCCTGCGTCGCGACCTTCGTGCTGACGTCTCCAAGCGAGAAGAACAGCCCGCCCGCGACACCTTCGGCGACGGCGACTCCAAGCGCCCTCCGGCCCAGCGTGACGACCAACACCGCCGCGGCCGCGGTGGCGCCGAGCCAGACGAGGATCGCCGCCGTCGAGCCCGCTCCGCCTTGCCCGCTCCCACCGAGCAAGGACACCCCGAGCGCCGCCAAGCCGAAGACGGAGAGCAGGACGCCGTTGCGCTCACGCTGTGACAGACGCCGCCCGGCGAACCGCGAGGACACATACGCCAGGACGCCGATCCCTCCGGCCGCGACGCTCTGCACCAGGGCGAGCGACGCCAGCCTGAGCGCCGCCACATAGAGGAGAAAGCCGAACGACTCCATCGCGAAGCCGAGCAGCCAGCTGCGGTCGGTGAGGAGCGCGCGAGCCGACTGCAACGGGCGCCGCATGCTGAGAACCGGAAGAGCTGCGACCGCCTCGTGCTCGCGCAGATACGCAAAGTTGATCAGCACCGTCGACGCGAGCGCAAGCGGTAGAGCGATGGCGGTCGACGTATTCACCCGCGGAGCGGCACCCTAAACGGCGAGGCCGCAATCGTCGACGAGGGTCGGAGCGTCTAAGGCCTCTGGGGGAGCCGAAGCTCCCCCACAAGCCCCCCTTCTAGGCCGCCAGATCGAGCGCCGGCTCGAGCGCTTCGACGTTCTGCTGCTCGAGCTCGTCGGGACGGACCAACACCAACGTGGCGACGATGCCGATCGCGGCGATGATCACGCCTGCGACGAACGCGCCGTGGAAGCCGCTCACGAGCGCGGACGCCTGCGAGGAACCGCCGGCGATCGCGTTACTCGTCCGCGACGTCGCGATCGTCGACAGCGCTGCGATTCCGAGCGCTCCGCCGATCTGCTGCGACGTGTTGATCAAACCCGATGCCAGGCCCGCCTCGGCCGGCTGGATGCCCGCCAGCGCGGCAATCGAAATCGGCACGAACGAGAAGCCGAGGCCGACGGCGACCAGCAGGAACCCGGGCAACAGGTCGCCGAGGTACGAGCCGTGCACCGACACCTGGGTGAAGTACACGAGGCCGGCCGTAAGCGACGTCATCCCGATCACCAGCACCGGCTTCACACCGATCTTGTTCACGAGCTGTGCCGCAACCGCCGAGGTGAGGATCGCCGTCCCCGCGACCGCGAGGTACGCAACACCGGTCTTGATCGGCGAGTAGCCGAGCACCTGCTGCATGTAGAGCGTCAGCATCAGGAAGAGCGAGAACGTCGCCGTGCCGAGGATGAAGCCCGCAACGTTGGCCCCCGTGACGGTCTTGATCCGCAGGATCCCGATCCGCATCAGCGGCTCCGGGTGCCGGAGCTCCCAGACCACGAAGCCGGCGAGCAGCGCCACCGCTACCGCGAAGAAGGCGATCGTGCTTCCCGCGACCCAGCCGTTTCGGCCCGCCTCGGTGATGGCGTAGACGAACAGAGACAGCCCGCTCGTCACCAGCACGGCGCCGGCTGCGTCGAACGACTTGACGCTCGCGTCACGGCTCTCCTTCAGCAGGATCGGTGCGAGCACGAAGCCCGCGACGCCCACCGGGATGTTCACGAAGAAGATCCAGGACCAGCTGAGCACGGACGTGAGCACGCCGCCGAGCAGGACGCCCGCCGCGGCACCGAAACCGCCGACCGCGCCCCAGACGCCGAGCGCGATGTTGCGCTCGCGGCCCTCGGGGAAGGTCACCGACAGGATCGACAGCGCCGCCGGCGTGATCACCGCCGCGCCGAGGCCCTGAATGGCGCGCGCCGAGATCAGCGACGCCTCGGACCACGCCAGGCCGGCGAAGAGCGAGGCGAGCGTGAACACGACGAGCCCGGCGAGAAAGACCCGCCTGCGCCCGAGCAGGTCGGCCGCGCGGCCGCCGAGGAGCAGGAAGCCCCCGAACACGAGCGCGTAGGCGCTGATGACCCACTGCAGGTTCTGCTCAGAGAACCCGAGGTCGACCTGGATCGAGGGCAACGCCACGTTCACGATTGCAATGTCCAGGACGACCATGAACTGCACGACGCTGAGAAGCCCCAGCGCCCACCATTTGCGTCGATCTGAAGTAACCATGTCGTCCATATCCCTTCGAGTTGAAAGCCGTGATTTCAGGTTGCCTGGGGCCGGGAGGGCTACGGAATGGTCTGGCCCGGCGAATCGAAGTACGGCTAACCGCACCTGCCCGTCAGGCCGCGACTGGAAGAATTGACGCCCGGTGACGATTCCCGGGATCACGGCGGACGAACTGCTGCGCAAGCTCGAAGACGGCGAGTCGATCGTGCTCGTCGACGCGCTCGCGCCGATGGTGTACGCCCACTCCCACTTGCCGGGGGCGATCAATCTGCCGCCGACCGCCGTTGATCCCTACGTGGTCGCTCGCCGCATTCCCGACCGGAACACGGAGATCGTCGTCTACTGCGGGAGCCAGAACTGCGAGGACTCGATCGCGACAGGTGCGCAGCTCCAGGAGCTCGGCTACACGAACCTCCGCCACTACTCGGGCGGCAAGAGCGAATGGCGGGACGCAGGCTTGCCGCTCGAGCGCGCCGGCAAGCCGTTCGTCCCGAGATGAAGCTCCCAGCTCCCAGACGAGCCCTTCGGGCTCCTCAGCTTCAGGCGGTCGCGATGTTGTGGTTGAACCTGAAGACGTTCGCGGGGTCGAGCTCTCGCTTCACCGCGAGCAAGCGCCGGAACCGTTCCGCACCGAACTCGGTCTCGAGGCTTTCCGAGGCCGCCTCGGTCGCGTAGTTGAGGTAGCCGCCGCCGACGCGCCACGGCTCGAGCGAGCGCGAGAACGCACGGGCTTTCTCGATCTCGGGCTCGTCCTCCGCCGGATCGGTCCAGATGTTGAGGAACGTCGCGTTCCAGCGCGCTTCTCGTCCGGCGAACGCCGTCGCATCGGATGCGATCCTCGACGGAGCACCGTGCATCGGCTCGATCAGGACGCCGCCGGCCATTGCCGGGTCGCGGAAGATCTCGATCGTCTGCATGAGCAGCTCGTCCGGGAGCTCGCCGAGAAACCGGCCCGACCAGTAGTTCCGCAGACCGAACGGGATTCGCTCGTAGATGTCCTGGAGCTCGCAGTAGTGGAGCGGTCGCACGGTGTTCCGCATCGGCGTGAGCCCTTCTATGAGCTCGGCGATCACCGCGTTTCCCTCGTCGGGGGCTCCGAGCCACGCGAACGACACGTTCGCGCCGGCCTCGCCCGTCGGGGCGCTTCGGTAGACCTGCCCGAAGCTCGCGAGCCGGTCGGACGCGTTCGCCATCATGTCCCGCCAGCTCGTGAGGGCGACCGGCGCGTCCTCGTAGCGGAAATCGATCTGACCGCCGAGGAGCATTCCCACCGGATGCAGCTGGAAAGTGAACTGCGTGACCACGCCGAAGTTGCCGCCGCCGCCCCGGAGTGCCCAGAAGAGCTCGGGATTCTCCCCCTCGCTCGCGGAGACCACGGTCCCGTCGGCGGTGACGACGATCGCCGCTAGCAGGTTGTCGAGCGTGAGCCCGAGCGACGGGCTCAGATGCCCGAGACCACCGCCGAGCGTCAGGCCGGCAACGCCCGTGTCACCGAAGGTCCCGCCGGGCGTCGCGAGCCCGTGAACCTGGCACGGCGGATCGAGGTCGTCCCAGAGCGCACCGCCGCCGCAGGTCGCCGTCCGCCTCTCCGGGTCGACGACGACCTGGCGCATGAGCCGCAGGTCGACCGCGACCGATCCATCACCGACGCAGTGGCCCGCGACACCGTGGCCGCCGCCGCGGATCGACACGGGCAGGTCTTGTTCGCGTGCGAACCGCACGGCCGTGACGACGTCCAGGGCATCCAACGGACGGACGACCACCTCAGGCCGGCGGTCGACCATCCCGTTGAACGTTGCGCGCGCACCGTCGAAGCGGTCGTCGCCCGGAGCGATAACCGGACCACGGTGCCGCTCTCTCAGCTCGGTCTGTAGGCCGCTAGCGAGAGGCATGCAGGGCGGCGAGAAGCTCCTGGTGGCGGCGCTCCTCGTCCGGCGTTCCCTCCTCGGCCGCCGACTTGTGGCGCTTCAGCAGCGCATCGACCGGCTTGACGATGAAGAAGAACACCGACGCCGCGATCGCTGTGAACTGGATGAGATGGGTGATGAACGCGCCGTAGCGGAACTCGGCGTCGTTGATCGTGAACGTGAGCCCGCTGAAGTCCGGCTTGCCGATGATCATCGCGATCACGGGCATGATCAGGTCGTTGACGAGGGAGTTCACAACCGCTGCAAATGCGAGCCCCATGACGAACGCGACCGCGAGCTCCACGATGTTCCCGCGCAACAGAAAATCTCGAAACTCCTTCAGCATGACTCTCCTCCTTCTCCAAGGATCGGCGGTCGACCGATCCTACGCTCCGGCTAACCCGAAGCGATGTACCTGGCGATGTGGCGCGCATCCCGTCCCACGCCGCCGACGTTCTCCGAGGTGAACGAGTACAGGAAGTCGAGCCCGACGAAATAGAGACCCGGCTCGGACGTGACCCCGCGCTCGTGCATCAGTTGCGTGTCGTCACCGAAGACGGGAACCTCGATCCAGCTGAAATCCTGCCGGAAGCCGGTGCACCAGACGACGTTGGCGACATCCATGACGCGTCCGTCCTCGAGCGCAGGCAAGCCGTCGATCGCACCGACCGTCCTCGAGACGCGTTCGACTCCGGCGGCGAGCAGGTCCTCCGACTTGACCCGGATCAGCGGGGCGCCGTCCGCGAGGACATGCGGCCTCACCTTCCGGCCGATCGGGGTCTTCACGGTGAGCACATGTGAGGCGACGAACCACAGGATGGGAAGGACGAGACGCGCCTTCCGGCTCTCGATCCGAACCGGCACCTGCCCCTTGTCCCTCCCGGACAGCCAGGTGCGGTGTGTCGCGGAAACCTCCATGCCGATGTCGGCTCCAGAGTTTCCGGCGCCGACGAGGAGGACGCCGCCGGGCCGAAGCTGGGACGGATCGCGGTACTCGCTGGAATGCATCTGCACGATGCGCGGATCGAGCTCGGACGCGAAGTCCGGTACCGACGGCGTCCCGTAGAAGCCGGTCGCGACGACCACGTTGTCGGCCACGAAGCGGCGCTCGCCGCAGTCCACGACGTAGCGCTCGCCTTCCTTCGCGAGACGCTTCACTGCCGTCGCGCTTCGTACCGGAAGCTCGAACCGCAACGCATAGGCCTCGAGGTAATCGCCCAACTCCTTCGCCGTCGGATACGACCAACCTGGGCCGGGATACCCCCAGCCGGGCAACCCGTCGTAACGAGCCGGAGTGAAGAGGCGGAGCGAGTTCCAGGTTCGCGTGCGCCAGGATCCGCCGATTCGGTCGTTCGCGTCCAGGATCACGAACGACCGGCCGCGCTTCTTCAGGTAGTAGCCGACGGCAAGTCCGGCCTGGCCGCCGCCGATGACGATGGTCTCGAATTCCTCCGTGCTCTTGCTGTTCGAGGCGGCGTCGTGCCGGGTCTCGATGCCTGCTTCCTGTGTCGCCATGACCGTTCCTCCAGTGCGCTCGATGTCGAATGACCTGCATGGCGACGGTAGGACGGAGGGTGACCCGCTCGCATCGCGGAGATCGACCAACTTGCCTCGGTCGGCGCATGGTCATTTCTGACCAGCGGTGACGTCAGACGAGGTCGTGCTCGAACGCGAACGCGCCCGCTGCCGTTCGCGACGGCACACCGAGCTTCGTGAAGATGTTCTGCACGTGCCGGGCAACTGTGTGCTCGCTGATCACGAGGAGGCCGGCGATGTCCCGGTTGCTCTTGCCGGTCGCGACCAGCCGCAGCACCTCCAGCTCACGCGGCGACAAGCCATGTGTAGCCCCGGCGGCGGCTCTTCCCGTGAGGGCGTCCACACGCGCAAGGTCGGGAGCCGCGCCGAGCTCTTCGAACACACCCCGCGCTGCCTCGAGCTCGAGCGAGAACGCATCCTCATCGCCGAGCTCGCGGCAGGCTTGCCCGACGACTACGCGCGCGCGAGCCGCTTCGTACGGAACCTCCAGCTCCTTCCAGGCCTGCGCGGCCCGGCGAAGACTCACGAGCGCGTTCGGTGCGTCGCCTCCCGCCAGCTCGACCGCTCCACGAGCGTGCCCGTGAATCGCCTCGAGCATGGCGCTGTTGCACTCGGCAGCGATCTCCTCGAGCTCGGCGCACGCAAGTCGCGCCTCGTCGAGATCGCCGACCGCGATCAGGATCTCGGCATAGGCAGGCAGGAGACCGGCGCGCTTCAACCGATCGGTCGTCTCGCCGATCGCGCGGCGAATTGCTGCGGCCGCTGCGTCGGCGTTTCCCTGCGCAAGCCGCAAGAGCGCCCAGCCCGGCTGCGGCTCGAGCCCGAGCCGACTCGCTTCGCGATATGACTTCTCAGCCTCGGCGAACTCTCCTCGAAGACGGTGGACCTCACCGCGGAGGTAGCAGGCCTTCGCAGCCGCGGCCTCGTTCAAGCTCAGCTCGAAACGCTCGCCTGCGCGCTGCGCCTCTTCGAGTGCGTCCAGCCAGTCCCCGTGAAGCTGCATCAGCTGAGCGCGATGCACGAGACAACGGCCGGTGAACGCGACGAGGTCGGGCTGTTGCTCGCACCAGCGTGCCAGGACGGTCGTCCACTCCTGCGCGCGACGCAGCTCGTAGATCTCCTCGCACGCCAGGATCACGCCGCAGTAGACGATCCCCGTCGCGATCGGTGAGAGCTCTCCGGCGATCGCGGTCACCATCGCCTCGTCGAGCAATGCGAGCCCCTCTCCGACACGACCGCACTTGACCAGGACGCTGCCCTGCATGTGCACCGCGAGGGCAAAGAGATCGGCGTCGCCGAAACGCTCGCCCAATTCCGCGGCTGCGCCTGCAGTCGCGGCCGCACCCTCGAAGTCGCCGGCGGCCTCGTGCTCGAAGGCGACGGGCATCAGTATGTAGCCCTGTTCTGCGCATTCACGGTCTTCGCGTTCGACCAACCGCTGTGCGCGTCCGAGCCAACCGGTGGCCGGACCCATCTCCCCGCGAAGGGCAAGCTGTATTCCGATCCAGAACGCACAGCGCGCGGCGCGCAGCGTTACCCCGTCGTCGGAGTAGCGCTGAAATGCGCGCCCCAGGATCTGCATCCAGTCGTCTTCGCGACCGAGCATGTAGGCCGACGTCGCGAGCAGCTCTAGGTCGGCGGCGGCGAGCGGTACGGCCCGATCTGCTTCGCACAGCAGCGCGTATGCGTCCTGCCACGCAGAGCTCGCATAGGCGGCGTGGCCCCGTTCCAGGTCAGCAGTGGTGTTCATCCGTTCGACCGAACCCTACGCCGCGCGGATGGCCGATAACGTGCCCCGATGCTCCTGGCGGTGCAGCTCGCAACCATTGCGGTGGCCACGTGTCCCTCGAATCTCGCGAACGATCTGGCAACTCCCGCTTCCAGCGCGTCGGTTGCGGCCGTCGGCCGCCGTTCAAGGTGACCACGCCGGACATGTCGGCGTCGCCGCGCGCCTACGCACATCTGGCAGTGGTCGAGTACAACATGCACCCCGTCGTTCCCGGACGTGGGTCGGGGATCTTTCTCCATGTGCAGATCGGGAAGGCGACGAGCGGCTGCATCAGCCTGCGGCGGCCGGCTCTCCTCCGCGTGCTCCGCTGGCTCGATCCGGCTTCAAGACCCGAGATCTCGATCGGATCCGGTTAGTAAGTTGCTTCTTACGTAAGGATGTGCTTACATAGAGACCGTGGAAGCCGCCCTGAAAGCGATCGCTGCTCCCCGGCGCCGCCAGATCCTGCGGCTCGTTCGAGACGACGAGCTCAGCGCCGGCGAGATCGCGAGCCACTTCGACGTGACTCGCCCGGCGGTTTCCCAGCATCTGAACGTCCTGAAGGAGGCGGGGCTCGTGAGCGAGCGACGCAACGGCACGAGGCGTTTGTACAGAGCACGTCCCGAAGGGCTCGCCGATCTCAAGGAGTTCCTCACCGAGTTCTGGGACGTCCGGCTCGACGCACTCAAACGAGAAGTAGAAAAGGAGGAGAAGAAAAAGCATGGACGCAACCACTGAGACCCTTTCGGTCGAGCGGACCCTCTCGATCGATGCAAGTCCGGAGGCGGTCTGGGAGTTCCTCGTCGACCCTGACAAGGCGACGCGCTGGATGGGCCAGACCTGCACGTTCGAGGCGCAGCCCGGTGGCCTCTACCGCTGCGAGGTCATCCCGGGACACACCGCGCGAGGCGAATTCGTCGAGCTCGATGCACCCCACCGCCTCGTCTTCACCTGGGGCTGGGAGAACGAGGAGCGCACGCCGCCCGGTTCGTCGACGGTCGAGATCGAGCTCGCCCGCGACGGAGACGGGACGAGCCTGCACTTCGTCCACACCCTCTCGAGCGTCGAGTCCGCGGAGTCGCACTCACACGGCTGGGATCACTACCTGCCGCGCCTCGAGATCGCTGCCGCCGGCGGCGATCCGGGTGAGGACCCGTGGGTCACGAACGCACCGTCGATGTAAGAAAGGAACACGTAATGACACATCCGGTTCTGCATTTCGAAGTGTCGGGGAAGAACCTCGACTCACTCCAGGCGTTCTACGGCGAGCTCTTTGGTTGGAAGACCCAGAAGATCGCGGGTGACATGCCGTACGCCATGGTCGAAAAGGAAGACGGCGGTATCGGCGGCGGCATCGGGCAGTCGCCGGACGGCAACGGCCACGTGACGTTCTACGTCGGCACCGACGATCCGCAGGCGACGCTCGACAAGGCAGAGCAGCTCGGTGGGAAGACGATCCTGCCGGTGACGGAGCTCCCGGAGGTCACGATCGCCCTGTTCGCCGACCCCGAGGGACATGTGGTCGGGCTCGCCAAGGGCATGTAGCTGCAACTCACGTTGGCCGCCTCGCGAAGGGCTACGACAGCCGCGAGGCGGCCAATGCGTCGGCCGCCCACGCCGTCGTGATCCCTTCGGCGTCGGCCCGCGCGTAGATCTCTCCAAGTGTCTCGCCGATGTTCTCGAGCGCCGCATCGACTTCGGCCTGGCTCCGCCCGTTCAGCTCGAGGAAGTTGATCGCGATCGCACCGCCGGCATTGATGACGTAGTCCGGCGCGTACAGGATTCCCGCGTCGCGCAGCAACTCGGCCGCATCCGGCTCCGCGAGCTGGTTGTTCGCCGAGCCGGCGACGATTCGGCAGCGGAGGTTCGGCACGCTCTCGAGGCTCAGCGTCGCGCCGAGCGCGCACGGCGCGTACACGTCGCACTCGGTGCCGATCGCGTTTCCTGCTTCGACTGGCGATCCGCCTATTGACGCCGCGACGGTCTGGGCTCGTTCCGCGTCGACGTCGGCGACCAGCACCGTGGCGCCCGCGCGTCCGAGCAGCTCGGTGAGCGCGCCGCCGACGCTCCCCGCGCCCTGCACGAGCACGGTGCGACCGGCGAGAGCGTTCGAGCCGGTGGAGTACGCGAGGCTCGCCTTGATCCCGTGGAAGACACCGACGGCGGTAAAGGGCCCTGGATCGCCCGCACCGCCGGCCGCCAGGCTGCGGCCGAAGACGTGCTCGGTGCGCTCGGCGATCACGTCCATGTCCGCCTCGCCGGTGCCGACGTCAGAGCTGGTCATGAACCCGCCGCCGAGCAAGTGCACCATGTCGCCGTAGCGATGCAGAAGGGCGCGGCGCTCATCACCCTGCGGAATCGCCGGGACGGCGAGAACGGCCTTGCCACCCCCCAGTCCGAGGTCTGCAACCGCAAGCTTCGCCGTCATCCCGGCAGAGAGCCGCATCGCATCGCGGAGCCCGTCGGCCGCGGTCTCGTAGACCTTCAGACGGGTACCGCCGGCGGCCGGGCCGAGCTGCGTCGAGTGCATGCAGATGAAGATCCAGCCGTCGCTCTCGCGATCGCGATGGATTACCGCCTGCTCGCCGCTCCAGCTCTCCAGGAGCTCCTCGAACGAAGCCATCAACCGATTCGATCACAATCCATCAGGGCCTAGTCCGGTACCGGCGTCTTTTCGGGGTCTGACCCAATCCACTGGCCGAAGCGGTCGACTGTGGAGAAACGGGGTTACGCGCGAGTTAGTGCCGGCTTTGGACCGACTCTGTGATGTGAGGATCGTGGGGGTCTGCGACGTACTACCTCAACGTCGCAGATAACCCTGAAGGAGAGCCTCATGAAGCTTGCTCGCATCGCTCTATTGGCGGCCGCCGGTCTGGCCGTCGCAGCCTTCGCCGGAGTCTTCCAGCCGTCGGGCGCAAGCAGCGCGCCCGGCGACGAGACAGCCGGCGGCATCACCGTGCTCGGCACCGGGTCCGCGAACGTCACGCCGGATCGTGCCGCGTTCGCATTCGGAACCGTCAGCCAGGCCCAGACGGCGAGCGCTGCACTCGCGGCGAGCTCACAGGCCGTCGCCCGCGTCATCGCGGCCCTCAAGCGGGCCGGTGTCGCGCAGGCCGACATCCAGACCTCCGACGTCTCGATCTTCCCGCAGATGAACGAGAACGGGAACGACATCGTCGGCTACACGGCGTCGAACACGGTCACGGCAACGATCCGCAAGCTTGGCGACGCAGGCGACGTCGTCGACGCGGCCGTCGGTGCCGGTGCGAATCAGGTGTCCGGTCCGAATCTGCTCGCATCCGATCAGGACGCTGCCTACCGCACCGCGCTGAAGGCCGCGGTCGCACAGGCACGGACGAAGGCGGAAACATTCGCAAGCGCATCGAGCTCGACCCTTGGGAAGATCACCGCCATCGTCGAAGGCGGCGGCGGTGCCGTGCCTCTACCGCTCGGCGCGAAGGACTCGGCGGTGCCGATCGAGCCCGGAACGCAAGAGATCGAAGCGACGGTGACGGTGACCTTCGCGATCGGCTAGGGCGAGTACTGCTGGTCCAGCGAGAGCGCCGTGTCAGAAGCGACGCGGATCCAGAACGCATTCTTCGGCTCGAAGAGGCTCCGGTGCTTCGGGTTCTTGCCGGCGACGATCTGTGCCAGCTCGGAGACCTGGATCCGGGTCGCATGCAGGCCGGCCGTGATCACGGTGACGTGTGCATTCGCGGGAACCTTGTACACGAGCAGGCGGTGGCTCTCGTCACGGACGTAGTGGTCGTTGGGGACCGTGTCGCCGGGCTGGAGGACCTTGTCGGCGATCGCCGCACGGTTCGCGGTCTCTCCCGAGAGGTATTCGGCCGGATCGACCCTCGCCTCGAAGCCTCTGCCCTTGGCAGTGATGGACTTGATGTGCGCGTAGACGACCAGCTGCTGCGGCGCACCCGCCGGCGGAGTCGGCAGGAAAGGCGTAGAGGCCTGGGAAGGGGCCGGCGCCGCCTGAAGATGCGACGCGCCCACGGCGGCGAGCAGAATCACCACGGCGGTCAGGACGACGAGCGAGGGCTTCATGAATCCTCCATCTCCGGGACTAGGGGGACGGGGATTATCTGTGCGCGACGTTAAGGCGAAGTGTGCGGGCCATTAGGATTCAGCCCA
>CAWHXK010000074.1:0-81531 GCA_963833255.1 uncultured Actinomycetes bacterium | reverse complement strand
GAGCGCGATGTTCCGTTCGCGTCCCTCGGTGAAGGTCGTCGACAGGATCGACAGCGCCGCCGGCGTGATCACCGCCGCGCCGAGGCCCTGAATGGCGCGCGCCGAGATCAGGGACGCCTCGGACCACGCCAGGCCGGCGAAGAGCGAGGCGAGCGTGAACACGACGAGCCCGGCGAGAAAGAGCCGCCTGCGCCCGAGCAGGTCGGCCGCGCGGCCGCCGAGGAGCAGGAAGCCCCCGAACACGAGCGCGTAGGCGCTGATGACCCACTGCAGGTTCTGCTCAGAGAACCCGAGGTCGACCTGGATCGAGGGCAATGCCACGTTCACGATTGCGATGTCCAGGACGACCATGAACTGCACGACGCTGAGAAGCGCCAGCGCCCACCATTTGCGTCGATCTGAAGTAACCATGTCGTCCATATCCCTTCAAGTTGAAAGCCGTAATTTCAGGTTGCCTGGGGCCGGGAGGGCTACGGAATCGTCTGGCCCGGCGAATCGAAGTACGGCTAACCGCACCTGTTTGTCAGGCGGCGGCTGGAAGAATTGGCGCCCGGTGACGATTCCCGGGATCACGGCGGACGAGCTGCTGCGCAAGCTCGAAGACGGAGAGCCTCTCGTGCTCGTCGACGCGCTCGCGCCGATGGTGTACGCCCACTCCCACCTGCCGGGAGCGATCAACCTGCCGCCGATAGCCGTCGATTCCTACATGGTCGCGCGGCGCATTCCCGACCGGAACACGGAGATCGTCGTCTACTGCGCGAGCCCGAACTGCGAGGACTCGCTCGCGACGGGCGTGCAGCTCCAGGAGCTCGGCTACACGAACGTCCGCCACTACCCGGGCGGCAAGAACGAATGGCGGGACGCAGGCTTGCCGCTCGAGCGCGCCGGCAAGCCGTTCGTCCCGAGATGACGCGCCCGAAAGCCAAGGACTGGACCGACTTCGCCCAGAGCGACGCGGGCATCACGCTGCTCGAGCTCTTCGCCTATCTCGCCGAACAGCTCGCCTACCGTCAAGAGCAGGTCGCGGCCGAAGCACGCCTTCGTACTCGCCGGCGCTACCTCCTCGGACTTGCTGCGGCACTTGCTGCGGCCCTTGCCTTTGTCTGCCGGCGGCGCCGGCCGCAGTAGCGAAGGACTCCCCCCACGCAAGGCGAACCGGGGCCTCATCCGTCGGCGCACTGCGTGCCCAGCGTTCAGAGGGAGGTTACCCGGCGTCATCAGGGCCGGGACGTGGCCGACCTGGGCAGGCTTGCTCGGGGTCATCGTCGGCATCCTGTCGCTCGCCTCGGTCGCCTTCTTCCCGCAGTTCCTCTTCCTGCTGTGGATCCTGATCGTGTCGATCATGATGTTCCTCCGCAGCAAACCTACCGCCAGAACCGTCTAGCCCGACGGGCTCTCCTCAGCTTCGCGAGGGCGGCGCGAGTCGCCCTCGCGAAGGGAATCAGGCGGTCGCGATGTTGTGGTTGAACCTGAAGACGTTCGCGGGGTCGAGCTCCCGCTTCACCGCCAGCAACCGCCGGAACCGTTCCGCACCGAACTCCGTCTCGAGGCTTTCCGACGCCGCTTCGTTCGCGTAGTTGAGATAGCCGCCGCCGATGCGCCACGGCTCGAGCGAGCGCGAGAACGCACGGGCTTTCTCGATCTCGGGCTCGTCCTCGGCCGGATCGGTCCAGATGTTGAGGAACGTCGCGTTCCAGCGCGCTTCTCGCCCGGCGAACGCCGTGGCATCGGACGCGATCCTCGCCGGAGCACCGTGCATCGGCTCGATCAGGACGCCTCCGGCCATTGCCGGGTCGCGGAAGATCTCGATCGTCTGCATGAGCAGCTCGTCCGGGAGCTCTCCGAGGAACCGGCCCGACCAGTAGTTCCGCAGACCGAACGGGATTCGCTCGTAGATGTCCTGGAGCTCGCAGTAGTGCATGGGCCGCACGGTGTTCCGCGTCGGCGTGAGCCCTTCCGTGAGCTCGGCGATCACCGCGTTTCCCTCGTCGACCGAACCGAGCCACGCGAACGACAGGTTCGCGCCGGCCTGGCCCGCCAGGGGGCTTCGGTAGACCTGCCCGAAGCTCGCGAGCATGGTCCGGCGCGTTCGCCATCACGTCCCGCCAGCGCGTGAGGGCGACCGGCGCGTCCTCGTAGCGGAAGTCGATCTGACCGCCGAGCAGCAGGCCCACCGGATGCAGCTGGAACGTGAACTCGCGTGACGACGCCGAAGTTGCCACCGCCGCCGCGTAGCGCCCAGAAGAGCTCGGGATTCTCTCCCTCGCTCGCGGAGACGACGGTCCCGTCGGCGGTGACGACGGTCGCTGCAAGCAGATTGTCGAGCGTGAGCCCGAGCGACGGGCTCAGATGCCCGAGACCCCCGCCGAGCGTCAGGCCGGCAACGCCCGTGTCGCCGAAGGTCCCACCGGGCGTCGCGAGACCGTGAACCTGACACGGCGGATCGAGGTCGTCCCAGAGCGCACCGCCGCCGCAGGTCGCCGTCCGCTTCTCCGGGTCGACGACGACCTGGCGCATGAGCCGCAGGTCGACCGCGACCGATCCATCGCCGACGCAGTGACCCGCGACACCGTGGCCGCCGCCGCGGATCGACACGGGCAGGTCTCCCTCGCGGGCGAACCGCACGGCCGTGACGACGTCCGCGGCATCCAACGGACGAACGACCACCTCGGGCCGGCGGTCGACCATCCCGTTGAACGTCGCGCGCGCACCGTCGTAGCGGTCGTCGCCCGGAGCGATGACCGGACCGCGGTGCCGCTCTCGGAGCTCGGTTCGCCGTTCGACTACCAGTGCCACGAAAGCGAGTCTACGGCGCTCCCGCCTTTCCTGACGCGATGCGCCTGGCGATGTGGCGCGCATCCCGCCCCACGCCGCCGACGTTCTCCGACGTGAACGAGTACAGGAAGTCGAGGCCGACGAAGTAGAGGCCCGGCTCGGACGTGACCCCGCGTTCGTGCATCGGCTGCGTGTCGTCGCCGAAGATCGGGACCTCGATCCAGCTGAAGTCCTGCCGGAAGCCCGTGCACCAGATGACGTTTGCGACATCCATGACGCGTCCGTCCTCGAGCACGGGCAAGCCGTCATGCACACCGACCGTCTTCGCGACGCACTCGACGCCGGCTCGCGAGGAGGTCCTCCGACTTCACCCGGATGCGCGGTGCGCCGCCCTCGAGGACGTGCGGGCGGACCTTGCGGCCGAGCGGCGTCTTCATGGTCAGGACGTGCGAGGCGACGAACCAGAGCACCGGCAGGACCACGCGCCTGAGCGGGTGCTCGATACGGAACGGGATCTGACCTTTGTCCCTCCCGGACAGCCAGGTCCGGTGGGTCGCCGACACTTCCATCCCGATGTCCGCGCCCGAGTTTCCGGCGCCGACGAGGAGAACGCCGCCGGGCCGAAGCTGGGACGGATCGCGGTACTCGCTGGAATGCATCTGCACGATGCGCGGATCGAGCTCGGACGCGAAGTCCGGTACCGACGGCGTCCCGTAGAAGCCGGTCGCGACGACCACATTGTCGGCCACGAAGCGGCGCTCGCCGCAGTCCACGACATAGCGCTCGCCTTCCTTCGCGAGACGCTTCACCGCCGTCGCGCTTCGCACCGGAAGCTCGAACCGCAGCGCATAGGCCTCGAGGTAGTCGGCCAACTCCTTCGCGGTCGGATACGACCAACCCGGACCGGGATAGCCCCAGCCGGGCAACCCGTCGTAACGAGCCGGGGTGAAGAGGCGCAGCGAATTCCAGGTTCGAGTGCGCCAGGATCCGCCGATTCGGTCGTTCGCGTCCAGGATCACGAACGACCGGCCGCGCTTCTTCAGGTAGTAGCCGACGGCAAGTCCGGCCTGGCCGCCGCCGATGACGACGGTCTCGAATTCCTCCGTGCTCTTGCTGCTCGAGGCGGCGTCGTGCCGGCTCTCGATCCCTGCTTCCTGTGTCGCCATGACCGTTCCTCCAGTGGGCTCGGTGTCGAATGACCTGCATGGCGACGGTACGACGGAGGGTGACCCGGTCGCATCGCGCGGATCCACCAACTTGCCTCGCTCGGCGCATGGTCATTTCTGACCAGCGGCGATGTCAGACGAGGTCGTGCTCGAACGCGAACGCGCCCGCTGCCGTTCGCGACGGAACGCCGAGCTTGGTGAAGATGTTCTGCACGTGCCGCGCAACCGTGTGCTCGCTGATCACGAGGACGGCGGCGATCTCCCGGTTGCTCTTGCCGGTCGCGACCAGCCGCAGCACCTCCAGCTCACGCGGCGACAAGCCATGTGCGGCCCCGGCTGCGGCTTTTCCCGTGAGGGCGTCCACACGCGCAAGGTCGGGAGCCGCGCCGAGCTGTTCGAACGCACCTCGCGCGGCCTCCAGCTCGAGAGAGAACGCGTCCTCGTCGCCGAGCTCCCGGCAGGCTTGCCCGACGAGCACGCGCGCGCGAGCCGCTTCGTAGGGAGCCTCGAGCTCCTTCCAGGCCTGCGCGGCCCGGCGAAGACTCACGAGCGCCGTAGAGGCGTCGCCCGCCGCCAGCTCGACCGCTCCGCGAGCGTGTCCGTGAATCGCCTCCAGCATCGCGCTGTTGCACTCGGCAGCGATCTCCTCGAGCTCGGCGCACGCCAGTCGCGCCTCGTCGAGATCGCCGACCGCGATCAGGATCTCGGCGTAGCCAGGCAGGAGGCCGGCACGCTTCAGCCGATCGGTCGTCTCGCCAATCGCGCGGCGAATTGCTGCGGCCGCCGCGTCGGCGTTTCCCTGCGCAAGCCGCAACAGCGCCCAGCCCGGCTGCGGCTCGAGCCCGAGCTGACTCGCTTCCCGATACGACTCCTCGGCCTCGGCGAACTCTCCTCGAAGACGGTGGACCTCACCGCGGAGGTAGCAGGCCTTCGCAGCAGCGGCCTCGTTCATGCTCAGCTCGAAACGCTCGCCTGCGCGCTGCGCCTCTTCGAGTGCGTCCCGCCAATCCCCGTGAAGGTGCATCAGCTGAGCGCGATGCACGAGGCAGCGGCCGGTGAACGCGACGAGGTCGGGCTGCTGCTCGCACCAGCGTGCCAGGACGGCCGTCCACTCCTGCGCGCGACGCAGCTCGTAGACCTCCTCGCACGCCAGGATCACGCCGCAGTAGACGATCCCCGTCACGATCGGCGAGAGCTCTCCGGCGATCGCGGTCACCATCGCCTCGTCGAGCAACGCGAGCCCCTCTCCGACACGACCGCACTTGACGAGGACGCCGCCCTGCATATGCACCGCGAGGGCAAAGAGATCCGCGTCGCCGAAACGCTCGCCGAATTCCGCTGCTGCGCCTGCAGTCGCGGCCGCGCCCTCGAAGTCGCCGGCGGCCTCGTGCTCGAAGGCGACGGGCACCAGCATGTAGCCCTGCTCCGCGCATTCACGGTCCTCGCGTTCGACCAACCGTTGTGCGCGTCCGAGCCAACCGGTGGCCGGGCCCATCTCCCCGCGAAGCGCAAGCTGCATTCCGATCCAGAACGCACACCGCGCGGCGCGCAGCATGACCCCGTCGTCGGAGTAACGCTGAAATGCGCGCCCCAGGATCCGCATGCAGTCGTCTTCGCGACCGAGCATGTAGGCCGACGTCGCGAGCAGCTCTAGATCCTCTGCGGCGAGCGGTACGGCCCGATCTGCTTCGGACAGCGATGCGTAAGCGTCCTGCCACGCAGAGCTCGAATACGCGGCGTGGCCCCGTTCCAGGTCAGCAGTGGTGTTCATCCGTTCGACCGAACCCTACGCCGCGCGAACGGTCGATAACGTGCCCCGATGCTCCTGGCGGTCCAGCTCGCGACCATTGCGGTGGCCACGTGTCCCGTCGAATCTCGCGAACGATCTGGCAACTCCCGCCGACACTGCTTCGCGGCAGTTGATCACCGTTCGAGCCGCGACCGCGCGAGTCGACGTACGCGACGACGAGAACCTGGGCGCGCGGCGATGACGGTTGCTGGCTTCCGGTGGGCGGTCCGTACACCGCTCGGGTCGGCAAGAACGGCGTGCGCGCTAACCGACGGGAGGGCGACGGCTCGACACCGGCTGGCCTCTTTCCGATCGGCCGGACGATGTACGGCAACTCACCGAATCCCGGCGTTGCGTTTCGCTACGTTCGCCTCCGCTGCGGGGACTGGTGGGTCGAGGACTCGAAGTCGCCGGCGTACAACACGTTCCAGCGCGTCGGTTGCGGCCGACGGCCGCCGTTCAAGGTGACGACGCCGGACATGTCGACGTCGCCGCGCGCCTACGCACATCTGGCAGTGGTCGAGTACAACATGCATCCCGTCGTTCCCGGACGTGGGTCGGGGATCTTCCTCCATGTGCAGATCGGGAAGGCGACGAGCGGCTGCATCAGCCTGCGGCGGCCGGCTCTCCTCCGCGTGCTCCGCTGGCTCGATCCGGCCTCGAGACCCGAGATCTCGATCGGAGCCGGTTCGTAAGTTGCTTCTTACGTAAGAATATGCTTACATAGAGACCGTGGAAGCCGCCCTGAAAGCGATCGCTGCTCCCCGGCGCCGCCAGATCCTGCAGCTCGTTCGAGACGACGAGCTCAGCGCCGGCGAGATCGCGAGCCACTTCGACGTGACTCGCCCGGCGGTCTCCCAGCATCTGAACGTCCTCAAGGAGGCGGGGCTCGTGAGCGAGCGACGCAACGGCACGAGGCGTTTGTACAGGGCACGTCCCGAAGGGCTCGCCGATCTCAAGGAGTTCCTCACCGAGTTCTGGGACGTGCGGCTCGACGCCCTCAAACGCGAAGTAGAAAAGGAGGAGAAGAAAAAGCATGGACGCAACCACTGAGACCATGTCGGTCGAGCGGACCCTCTCGATCGATGCAAGTCCGGAGGCGGTCTGGGAGTTCCTCGTCGACCCTGACAAGGCGACGCGCTGGATGGGCCAGACCTGCACGTTCGAGGCGCAGCCCGGCGGCCTCTACCGCTGCGAGGTCATCCCGGGACACACCGCGCGAGGCGAATTCGTCGAGCTCGATGCACCGAACCGCCTCGTCTTCACCTGGGGCTGGGAGAACGAGGAGCGCACGCCGCCCGGTTCATCGACGGTCGAGATCGAGCTCGCCCGCGACGGAGACGGGACGAGCCTGCACTTCGTCCACACCCTCTCGAGCGTCGAGTCCGCGGAGTCGCACTCACACGGCTGGGATCACTACCTGCCGCGCCTCGAGATCGCTGCCGCCGGCGGCGATCCGGGTGAGGACCCGTGGGTCACGAACGCACCGTCGATGTAGGAAAGGAACACGTAATGACACATCCCGTTCTGCATTTCGAAGTGTCGGGGAAGAATCTCGACTCACTCCAGGCGTTCTACGGCGAGCTCTTCGGTTGGAAGACCCAGAAGATCCCGGGTGACATGCCGTACGCCATGGTCGAGAAGGAAGACGGCGGCATCGGCGGCGGCATCGGGCAGTCGCCCGACGGCAACGGCCACGTCACGTTCTACGTCGGCACCGACGATCCGCAGGCGACGCTCGACAAGGCCGAGCAGCTCGGTGGGAAGACGATCCTGCCGGTGACGGAGCTCCCGGAGGTCACGATCGCGCTGTTCGCGGACCCCGAGGGGCACGTGGTCGGGCTCGCCAAGGGCATGTAGCTGCAACTCACGTTGGCCGCCTCGCGACGGGTTACGACAACCGCGAGGCGGCCAATGCGTCCGCCGCCGACGCCGTCGTGATCCCTTCGGTGTCCGCGCGGGCGTAGATCTCCTCGAGCGTCTCGCCGATCTTCTCGAGCGCCGCATCGACGTCGGCCTGGCTCCGCCCGTTCAACTCGAGGAAGTTGATCGCGATCGCACCGCCGGCATTGATGACGTAGTCCGGCGCGTACAGGATTCCCGCGTCGCGCAGCAACTCGGCCGCCTCCGGCTCCGCGAGCTGGTTGTTCGCCGAGCCGGCGACGATTCGGCAGCGGAGCTGCGGCACGCTCTCGAGGCTCAGCGTCGCGCCGAGCGCGCACGGCGCGTACACGTCGCACTCGGTGCCGATCGCGTTTCCTGCTTCGACGGGCGATCCGCCTATTGACGCCGCGACGGTCTGGGCTCGCTCCGCGTCGACGTCGGCGACCAGCACGGTGGCGCCCGCGCGACCGAGCAGCTCCGCGAGCGCGCCGCCGACGCTCCCCGCGCCCTGCACGAGCACGGTGCGCCCGGCGAGATCGTTCGAGCCGGTGGAGTGCGCGAGGCTCGCCTTGATCCCGTGGAAGACGCCGACGGCGGTAAAGGGCCCTGGATCGCCCGCACCGCCGGCCGCCAGGCTGCGGCCGAAGACGTGCTCGGTGCGCTCGGCGATCACGTCCATGTCCGCCTCGCCGGTGCCGACGTCAGAGCTGGTCATGAACCCGCCGCCGAGCGACTGCACCATGTCGCCGTAGCGATGCAGAAGGGCGCGGCGCTCGTCACCCTGCGGAATCGCCGGGACGGCGAGGACGGCCTTGCCGCCCCCCAGTCCGAGGTCTGCAACCGCAAGCTTCGCCGTCATCCCGGCCGAGAGCCGCATCGCATCGCGGAGCCCGTCGGCCGCGGTCTCGTAGACCTTCAGACGCGTACCGCCGGCGGCCGGGCCGAGCTGCGTCGAGTGCATGCAGATGAAGATCCAGCCGTCGCTCTCGCGATCGCGATGGATCACCGCCTGCTCGCCGCTCCAGCTCTCCAGAAGCTCCTCGAACGAAGCCATCAACCGATTCGATCACAATCCATCAGGGCCTAGTCCGGTACTGGCGTGTCTTGGGGTCTGACCCAAACCAGTGGCCGAAGCGGTCGACTGTGGAGAAACGGGGTTACGCGCGAGTTAGTGCCGGTTGTGGGCCGACTCTCACCCGGATCGAGGCGAGAGCAGCTCCCGATGTGATGTGAGGATCGTGGGGGTCTGCGACGTACTACCTCCGTCGCAGACAACCCGAAGGAGAGCCTCATGAAGCTTGCTCGCATCGCTCTACTGGCGGCCGCCGGTCTGGCCGTCGCCGCCTTCGCCGGAGTCTTCCAGCCGTCGGGCGCAAGCAGCGCGCCCGGCGACGAGACAGCCGGCGGCATCACCGTGCTCGGCACCGGGTCCGCGAACGTCACGCCGGATCGTGCCTCGTTCGCATTCGGAACCGTCAGCCAGGCCCAGACGGCGAACGCTGCGCTCGCGGCGAGCTCACAGGCCGTCGCCCGCGTCATCGCGGCCCTCAAGCGGGCCGGCGTCGCGCAGGCCGACATCCAGACCTCCGACGTCTCGATCTTCCCGCAGATGAACGAGAACGGGAACGACATCGTCGGCTACACGGCGTCGAACACGGTCACGGCAACGATCCGCAAGCTTGGCGACGCAGGCGACGTCGTCGACGCGGCCGTCGGTGCCGGTGCGAATCAGGTGTCCGGTCCGAATCTGCTCGCATCCGATCAGGACGCTGCCTACCGCACCGCGCTGAAGGCCGCGGTCGCACAGGCGCGGACGAAGGCGGAAACACTCGCAAGCGCATCGAGCTCGACCCTTGGCAAGATCACCGCCATCGTCGAAGGCGGCGGCGGTGCCGTGCCTCTACCGCTCGGCGCGAAGGACTCGGCGGTGCCGATCGAGCCCGGAACGCAAGAGATCGAAGCGACGGTGACGGTGACCTTCGCGATCGGCTAGGGCGAGTACTGCTGGTCCAGGGAGAGCGCCGTGTCAGAAGCGACGCGGATCCAGAACGCATTCTTCGCCTCGAAGAGGCTCCGGTGCTTCGGGTTCTTGCCGGCGACGATCTGTGCCAGCTCGGAGACCGGGATCCGGGTCGCATGCAGGCCGGCCGTGATCACGGTGACGTGTGCATTCGCGGGAACCTTGTACACGAGCAGGCGGTGGCTCTCGTCACGGACGTAGTGGTCGTTCGGGACCGTGTCGCCGGGCTGGAGGACCTTGTCGGCGATCGCCGCACGGTTCGCGGTCTCTCCCGAGAGGTATTCGGCCGGATCGACCCTCGCCTCGAAGCCGCTGCCCTTGGCAGTGATGGACTTGATGTGCGCGTAGACGACCAGCTGCTGCGGCGCGCCCGCCGGCGGAGTCGGCAGGAAAGGCGTAGAGGCCTGCGAAGCGGCCGGCGCCGCCTGAAGATGCGATGCGCCCACGGCGGCGAGCAGAATCACCACGGCGGTCAGGACGACGAGCGAGGGCTTCATGAATCCTCCATCTCGGGGACTAGGGGGACGGGGATTATCTGTGCGCGACGTTAAGGCGAAGTGTGCGGCCCATTAGGATTCAGCCCATGTGCCGAAACATTCACACCCTGTTCAACTTCGAGCCTCCCGCAACGGAAGACGAGATTCGAGACGCCTCGCTGCAATTCGTCCGCAAGATCAGCGGCTTCACGAAGCCGTCGCAAGCGAACGAGGAAGCATTCGCGCGTGCGGTCGACGAGGTCGCCGCAGCTTCGCATCGAATGCTCGACGCACTCGTGACGTCCGCAGCCCCGAAGGACCGCGAGGTCGAAGCGGAACGGGCCCGCGCGCGAGCCGCGAAGCGCTTCGCCGCGGCCTAGGGCTCGCTCGTAACCGATGAAGATCCGGGCCGCAGTCCTGGAGGACTTCGGGGCTTTACTCGAGGTTCAGGAGCTCGATCTCGCCGAGCCGCGAGCGGGCGAAGTGCTCGTACGCCTCGTCGCCTGCGGCGTCTGCCACACCGATCTCTACACGGCGTCGGGCGCGGATCCCTCCGGCTACTCGCCGACGGTCCTCGGACACGAGGGCGCCGGCGTGGTCGAGGCGATCGGCGACGGCGTCACTGACCTCGAGCCCGGCGACCACGTCGTCACGCTCTTTTCACCACAGTGCCGCGAATGCGAGCACTGTCACGACCACCGTACGAACCTCTGCCTCGCGATCCGCGAGCAGCAGAACCAGGGACACCTTCCGGACGGCACGACACGCCTCTCCCGCGGCGGTGAGCCGATCCGTCACTTCATGGGCACGTCGACCTTCGCGGAGTACACGGTGATGCCGGAGATCGCGCTCGCGAAGATCGACCCCGAGGCGCCGCTCGATCGGGCCTGTCTGTTCGCGTGTGGCCTCTCGACCGGGATCGGCGCGGCGATGAACACGGCCAAGGTCGCACCCGGATCGACCTGCGTCGTCTTCGGAGCGGGAATGGTGGGCCTCGGTGCGGTCGTCGGCTGCCGGCTCCAGGGCGCCGAACGGATCGTCTGCGTCGATCTGTCGGGAGAGCGACTCGTGCTCGCGCGCAGACACGGGGCGACGGAGGAGCTCCTCGGAGGCCCGAACGTCGTCGAGCAGATCCTCGAGCTGACCGGGGGGATGGGCGCGGACTACACCTTCGAGGCGACCGGCAACGTGAACGTAATGCGACAGGCGGTCGAGTCGGCACGAATGGGCTGGGGCCTCGCGACGATGTGCGGCGTCGCGGGCAAAGGCGAGACGCTGGACATCGTGCCGAGGTTCCTGATCACCGGACGCCGGGTCGCGGGCTCGTCGTTCGGCGGCGTCAAGGGCCGCGACCAGGTTCCGCAGTTCGTCGACCGCTACCTCGCGGGCGAGATCGACGTCGACTCGTTCGTCTCCCACAAGCTCAAGCTCGACGACGTCAACCGCGGCTTCGAACTGATGGAGGCGCAGGACGGAATCCGCAGCGTCATCGACTTCCCATGACCGAGTGGTGGGCGGTACGCCGGGCGCACAGCAGGAAGCCGGCGACGTACACCTGCCCGCTCTGCGGGCAGCGACTGCACGCCATGAGCGAACACGTCGTGATCGCGCCGGAGAACGACGCCGAACGCCGCCGGCACGCTCACACCGAGTGCGTCGCCAGAGCCCGCAAGGCAGGCACCTTCAAGACCTACGACGACTGGCGCGCGACCCAACCGCGGCGACCCTCGTTCCTGCAGCGATATCTTCGGCGCCGATGAGCAACGGCAACCGGCAGCTTCTCCGCCGCGCGATCGAGCTTGCGCGCCTGGCACGGGAGCACGGCAACCATCCCTTCGGCGCGCTGCTCGTAGACGCGAAGGGCAATGTCGTGCTCGAGGCAGAGAACACCGTGCGAACGGACAAGGACGTGACGGCCCACGCCGAGACGAACCTCATACGCATGGCGACTGCCCGCTTCGACCGCGACTTCCTCGGTCGCTGCACCCTGTACACCAGCACCGAGCCCTGTGCCATGTGCGCTGGCGCGATCTACTGGGGGAACATCAGGAGGGTCGTCTTCGGCTTCAGCCAGGAACAGATTCACGCCATCAGCGCGGGCAATCCCGAGAACATGCAGCTCCAGCTTTCGTCCCGCGAGGTCTTTGCACGGGGCGACCATCCTGTCGAGGTCAGCGGGCCGCATCTGCCGAAGGAGTCTGCCGCCGTCCACGACGGCTTTTGGGACTGAGCCTCGAGGCTAGGTCAGGCGCGGACGACGACGTTGTTCCAGGTCGCCGAGGACCTGGCCGCCGATCCAGTTGACGGCCCAGACGACGACGACAGTCCCGACGTAGGCCCAGAACCCGTCGATCGAGAAGTTCGGCGCGATCCACTCCGCGAGCGCGACCATTGCGATGTTGATTAGCAGGTAGAAGAAGCCGAGCGTCACGAGGATCAGCGGCAGGGTGAGGATGGTGAGCACCGGCTTCAGCACGGCGTTGGCGATCCCCAGGACCGCCGAGCCGATCAGGTATCCCGCCCACCCGTGGATGTGAACGCCGGCCCAAATCGCGTTCGCAGCCCAGAGGGCGGCGAGGTTGAGCGCCCAGGCAATCGCGAGACGCGGCACGAACTCCATGGCAACAGTGTAAAACCACAGCGTGTTCGCGCGCATGCACGTCCTCCAGACGACCCCCGAGCAGCATGATCTGGGGCTGGAGATCGTTCGCGACCAGCTCCTGCCCTGGCTCCGGGACAGCTCGGGCTTCCGCGGCCTGATCAGGCTCGCGAGCCCAAGCGCCGGCAAGACGCTCGTCATCACGCTCTGGGCCGACGAGGAATCCCTGCGGGCGAGCGCCGACGCTGGAAAGAAGCTGGGCGAGTTGACGGCGGAGACCGTCGGCGTCACACGGCTCGCGCTCGAGGACTACGAAGCGACGCTGTTCGATGTCTCAGAGTCCTGACTTCGTCCTCGGGGACGACTTCGCCCGAGTCCTCACCGAGACGACGATGTCGCTCGTCTGCGTCCTTGGTGAGGACGGCCGGATCCTGTTCTTCAACGAGGCCTGCGAGCGGCTGACCGGCTTCACCCGTGCCGAGGCGCTCGGGCGCGACGCCCGCGAGCTCGTCATCCCTCCCGAGGAAGCCGAGGCTTTCGGCGAGGTGCTCTCGTACATCTGGAAGACCGGCCTCGCGAGCCCCCAGGTCGGGCACTGGCTGGCAAAAGACGGAGCACGGAAGCTCGTTGCCTGGTCGAACAAGCTCATGCCCGGAGAGGACGGCGCACCCTCGATCCTCGTGACGGCCGGCATCGATCTGAGCGCACCCCCGAAAGGGGTCTCGGACGAGGTCGCCTTCGAATTCGATCTCGAGGCGAAGCTCCACGAGGTCGGGCGCCTCGCGCAGGAACAGCGTGCGCTTCGTCGAGTCGCCACCCTCGTCGCATCGGAAGCGAGCCCCGAGCGTGTCTTCACCGCCGTCTCGGAGGAGTGCGCCCGCGTGCTCGAGGTGGATGCGTCCGCTGTCTTTCGCTACGAGGGCGACGACACGGCGACGATCGTCGGGCGACACAGCCGCACAGGAAATCAAGACGCGTTCACCCTCGGCCAGCGCCTCCCTGCCGACGAGAACACCGGCATCGGCCGCGTGCTGCAGACCGGCGCACCGGCACGCATCCACGACTACAGCAACCGGACCGGACAGACGGCGGACAGCATGCGGCTCATGGGCTACCGCTCGAGCGTGTCGGCACCGATCATCGTCGCCGGCATCATGTGGGGCGCCGTCGGAATCGCCAGCGCCGAACCGCTGCCGGCCGACACGGAAGCACGGCTCGGCGCATTCTGCGAGCTCGTCTCCCTCGCCGTCGCGAGCGCGCAGGCACGCGAGGATCTGAGCGCATCCCGGGCGCGGCTCGTCAAGGCCGGCGACGTGCAGCGCCGGAAGCTCGAGCGCAACCTGCACGACGGCGCGCAGCAGCGACTCGTCTCACTGGCGCTGACGATCCGGCTCGCCCGCCGGCAGCTCGAGACCAACCCGGAGGCTGTTGCGGCCTCGCTCGAGGGCGCCGCGAACGAGCTCGACCTGGCACTGGCGGAGCTGCGCGAGCTCGCCCGCGGCCTGCACCCGGCTGCACTGACAGAGCAGGGACTCGGCCCCGCGATCACGGCGGCTATACAGAAACTCCCGATCGAGGTCGACATCTCCGTCCCGGACGTCCGGCTGCCGGAGAACATCGAGGCGACGGTGTACTACATCGTTCTCGAAGCACTCACGAATGTCGCAAGGCACGCAGAGGCGACGCAAGCGAAGGTGACGATCCAGCTGGATGACGACGTTCTGCGCTTCGAGATCACGGACGACGGTCGCGGTGGTGCAGATCCGGCGAGCGGGACCGGAATCCTCGGCCTGCGCGATCGCGCAGAGGCAGTGGGTGGCACGCTTTTCGTGATCAGCCCGCCGGGCAAGGGCACGCTCGTGACCGCGCAGCTCCCGCTCAGCCCCGCCTGACCGGGATGCTCTGGCTGAACCTGAAGACGTTCTGCGGGTCGTACTTGCGCTTGACCGCGATCAGACGGTCGAGATTCGTTCCGTAGTACGCGCGACCCCACTTCGGCAGGTCGGGGTCGATGTAGTTCTGATACGCGTACGGCGAGACGTAGGGGCGCATCGCCGCATAGAAGCTCTTCAGCCAGCGCAGGTTCGGCTCGGCCGCGGCCGCGGCATCCCAGTATGCGAGGTACTGCATCGAGAACAACGCATCGCGATGGACGAAAGCGGTCGCATCTTTCTTCACGCGGTTGATCGCGCCGCCGTACGAGTCGAGGAGGATGATCCCCGAACCGGTCCCCGTGCTGATGCGTGCCTCGATCTGGTGGAGCATCGTGTCGATCCCAGCCGAGGTCAGCGGAGCGTTCGCGAAGCTCGACTTCCCCTTGAAGGTCGAGCGGCCGAGATTCCCCTGCGGCGGCAGGTGACACTCGGCGAGCGTGCCGCCACAACCGGCCCACATCTCCTGCGCGTCCATGTAGCTACGCGACGTCACCGTGAAGCGCGTCGGTGTTCCGGCGTTCGCGAGCGGCTTCAGCAGCTCACGAAGCTTGTCTGCACTCCCGAAGAACTGCCCGGCCGACGTGATGTGCGCACGGCCGCCCGCTGCGGCGTTGAGGTTCAGCACAGAGAAGAGGCCGTCGGGCGCGTGCGGCGCGAGCTTCTGCCAGGCCTGGACGACGCTCTTCGCATCTGACCAGGGCCACTCGAGGGAGTAGGTCGCCACCTGGCCGACCGGATGCGTCCGGAAAACGAGGCGCGTGACGATGCCGAAGTTGCCGCCGCCGCCTCCGCGGAGTGCCCAGTAGAGGTCGGGGTGCTGATGCGCATTGGCCACAACTGCACTCCCGTCCGCAAGCACGACAGTGGCCTCGAGCAGGTTGTCGCAGGTCAGGCCGAACTTCCGGGAGGCGAGGCCGACGCCGCCGCCGAGAGTGAGGCCTGCGATGCCGACGGTCGGGCACGAACCGGCGGGAACCGTTCGTCCGTGTCGCCACAGGCCGTCGTAGACGTCGATCAGGCGTGCGCCGGCTCCCACGATCGCACGGCCGCGAGCGTCGAGCGCCACGCCTTTCAGCCGCGAAACGTCGACGATGACGCCTGACGGCGAGGTGGAGTAGCCGCCGTAGCTGTGTCCACCCGAGCGCGGCACGATCCGGACCGCATGCTTCCTCGCCCAGCGCACCGTGCGCTGCACGTCCTCACGCGACTCGCAGAAGACGACGGCGCGAGGCTTGATCCCGTCGAAGCGCGTGTCGTAGAGAAGCCGCGCCTGGTCGTACCCGGACGCGCCGCGAACGACCACGTCACCGCGAAGAGCGTTGTCGAGCTCGTCGAAGATCCCTGTCGTCGGTGCGGCGGCGGCGAGCTCGGCGAGACGTCCTGCGAACGGAAGACCCCCGACGACGAGGGCGGCACGGCCGCCCCGCGAGAGGAGTTCCAGCCGCGTGATGCGCTCCACGCGGCCGAATGTAGCGGGAGGGTGTTAAGAGCGGTGGACGCCCATCGTGATCGTCGCGACGTAGACGCCCGCGCTCGTCTTGCGCAGGCTCACCTGTGAACGCTTGCCGCCGTTTCGGTAGATCGAGTCGTCCGCGTTCCGCGTCGTGCGATTCGGCCGGTTGGTGTACGGGGCCTTCTTGTAGACGGCGTCCGTCACCGAGTCCGGGAAGTAGAGCTGACCGGTGTGCACGACATTGCCGCCGAGGTGCACCTTCACGTGGATGTGCACCGTGCGGCCCTGGTACCAGCCGGGATAAACCGTGCGAAAGAGCGCCAGCCCCTTCGCGCTCGTCCGCTGGACGCCCCGCATGAACGTGCGGCTCGCTGCCCCTTGTCCGAACCCCGAGTAGTCGCCAGCGGCATCGGCGTGCCAGATGTCGACGGCCGCACCCTTGATCGGCTTACACGTGGAGGCGTTGACGACGAACGCGCGGAGCAACAGCGGGGTTCCGGGCCTGCCCTCGGTGATGTTGCGGCGCACGGCTTCATTGGCGATGTAGTACGGACCTTCCGTCTGCTCGGGGGCGAGCACGCAGGCGACCTCGCCCGAGGCAACGGCCGCAGGGCCCGAGCCCTCCGAGGCGCGCGCCTCGATTCCGGCGGCGCCGAACGCCGTGGCCAGGACGCCGCCGATTCTCACGAGCGAGGTGCGACGGGTGAGCTTCTGATCAGTCATCGGGAAACCCTCCGGTTGCCAGGATTGTCATCTCGGTCAGAGGCGGCAGCAAATCAGGCCCGCCTGAAAGAGGACTGAGAGGTCCGTAAGAGCTTCCTAAGAACGGTTGGTCGAGTGCGTACGGCTAACCGCACCTAGGACTCACCGGCAAACCGACTTTCGCAGTCTTCCCCTCTGCAGGCATGCTGAAGTCATGTTCGCAACCGAATCGGGACTGGTTGGACTGAAGCGCCCCACGAGCCGCGACGACCAGCGCGGCTGGGCGGAAGTCCTCGGGGACCTCCCGCTCTTCGCTCGCTTCGGCAGGCGCCGGCTGCGCGAGCTCGTCAAGCTCGGCCGCTTCGCCGAGTACGCACCCGGTGAGGTGGTCATCGCTGCGGGTCAGCCCGCCGACTTCCTCTATGTCGTCCTGAGCGGCGAGGCGAAGGTGCTCGCCAGACGCGGGGGACGTCCACTCAGGGTCGGCGACTACTTCGGAGAGCTTGCGCTGCTCGACTCGGAGCCGCGGTCGGCGTCCGTGGTCGCAGCCGGTCAGTTGCACGTGATCAAGTTCCCGCGTCGCGTCCTGCGCGAGATCGTGGAACGCGATCCAGAGATTGCGCTCGGGATGATGACGGTGCTCGCCAAGCGGATCCGGCGACTCGAACGAGCCGCCCGCCCGGTCTCCGGCCTGACCTAACCCCGGACCGTGAGCGGGGGGCCGTGCGTCTCGATGAAGGAGAGCACCCTGGCCCAGGCATCCTCGGAGGCGGCGGCGAACTCGTCCTGCTTGCGGTCGAAGAAGCTGTGCGGTGCGCCTTCGTAGGTGACGACCTCATGCTCGACGCCTGCATCGGCGAGCGCCCGCTCGAACGCAGCGTTGTCCTCGGCGGTGATGTTCTGGTCGGCGCCCGCCTGGAGCACCAGAACCGGAGCCTCCAGCTCTCCGGCACGCTGGATCGGCCCCGGTGTCCCGTCGCGCCCTTCACCCGGCCGGCCGTAGAAACCGATCGCGCCTGCAAGCCCGTAGCCGCCCGCCGCCGCAAGCCAGGAGTTCCGGCCGCCGAAGCAGAAGCCGAGCGTGAAGACCGTCGTCGCTCCCTTCGAGCGGAGGTATTCCACGGCGGCGCCGACGTCCGCCTGCACGCCCTCGGGCGTCGTCTGGGCGACGTGCTCCGTGTAGTCCCAGTCGTCGTCACGCTTCGCCACTCCCGCGGTGCGGCCGAAGTAATCGAACGCAACGGCAGCGAAGCCACGCTCCGCCAGGCGAAGGGCGACCTCCTCGTAGAAGCGGTAGAGGCCGCGGACGTCCGGGAGAATCACGACACCGACAGTCGTCGGGTCCTCCGGCGCCGCGGCGAACGCGGCGAAGCGGTTCCCGTCACGTGTGTCCAGGATGAGGTCTTCGTGCGAGACGGCAGCGCCCCGGATGACCGGGATCGGCGGAGCCGAGTCGAGATCGAAGCACACGGCCGCGGAGACTAACTAGCGGATGAGGCGCGTGAGCCGGCTGGCCGCGCGCACGACATCGAGGTCGTTCGATGCGTTCACGACGAACTCGATGCGGCTGCCGCGATCTGCAGGCCGAAGCTTGTAGGTGAGCCGGTGACCGACGGTCTTCCCGCTCCAGCAGGAGGCTCGGCAGCGAATCCAGCTATACGTGAACGCAAGTCGCGTCCCGGACCACGAGCCCGGGCTCCCCGTGAGGGTCGCGCCCGCGACGAGTCGACCGGAGATGCTCGGCCGCGAGTCGCTGTGTGGAGGCGCCAGCACGAGCGCCGTCGGCACCGACGTCGCGGTACCGATTCCCGGCGCGGTCAGCACGACGCGCAGCTGAGCCCCGCCGTCCAGAGGCTGGACGACGTACGTCCGTCCGCCGCCCGCCGGCTCACACCCGCCCTGGCGGCAGCGCTCCCAGCGGTAGTCGACCGGAATGCCTGCACCGGACCAGATGCCGCTCGAGGCAGTGAGCGTCGCGCCGATTCCGGGGAAGCCTTCGATCGACGGTTCGAGCCGCGGCGGCGGCTGGCCGAGAGCCTCCAGCGCGGCGAAAGCATCGACGCTCCCGAAGCGCACGCCGGCAACGGGATGCGCGGTCTGCTCGAGCGCGGTCTCGATCTGCGAGACGGACGCATACGGAGCGTGCGCCCGCAGCAGCGCGACGATCCCCGCCACGACCGGCGTCGAGCCCGACGTCCCGCAGCCGACGCCGAAGCCGCCGCCGAGCACCGTCGTGGGCATGCAGGCGGGTGCGGCGAACTTGACCCACTTGCCGCGGCTCGAATAGTTCGCGAGCTCGCCCGACTCGACGGTCGCCGCGACGGAGAAGGTGTCGGGATAGGCGGCCGGGTACTCGGGCACGGTCGAGAACTCGTTTCCCGCCGCGGCGACGACGACCACACCGGCCTCCCGTGCTCGATGAATCGCATCGTGGAGGACGCCGTTACGACTCTCGCCGTAGAGGCTCATGTTGACGACCGCGACGCCGTGCGCGACGGCGTAGTCGAGCGCCCTCGCCATCGTGGCCTTGAGCGCAAAGCCCTCGGGCCGGAGCACCCGCAAGGGCATGATCCGGCAGCTCCAGCAGGCTCCGACAGCGCCGAGCCCGTTGGATCGGGCCGCGGCGATGCCCGCGACCGCCGTGCCGTGACCCACGAGGTCGGTCGTGTCGGCGTTCTCGTCGACGAAGTTCCAACCTGGCTCGACGGCGCCGGCGAGGTCGGGATGGGCGGCGTCGACCCCCGAGTCCATGATCGCGATCACGACGCCCGGCGAGCCGCTGGTCACCTCCCAGGCCGAAGGCAGATTCGCCGCCTGATACGCCCAGCTCGCCGACAGCGGGTCAGCGGGCGGTGCGGCCTCGGCGCCCCCTGCAATCGCTGCCGCGACTGCGATCGCGAGCAGCAGGAATCGGAAGGCCACGAACCGCAGTATAGGAACCGCTACTCCGGCCGTTGAAGACGCCAGCCAACCGCAATTTCGAGTGGGGTTAGCCGCACTGCCATGCCGAAGCGACGTGCGTAGCCTCGAAGACATGAACTCGGCAGCCCTCCACCGTCTCCCCTCGCTCCGAAGCCTCGCGGCCACCCCCCACCGCGGTCTCGTGGAGCTCGCGACGATCATCGGTCTCTACAGCGTCTACGAGATCGTGCGCGGGCAGGGCCATGCGACCCTCGCCGGCGCGCGAGCCCACACCGACGCAATCGTCGCTCTCGAGCGGCACCTCCATGTTTTCGGAGAGCGCGCGGTGCAACGTGCCGCGCACACGGTGCCCGCGCTGCCGACGACGCTAGGGATCGCCTACATCGCGCTGCACTTCGTGGGCACCGCCGTCTTTCTGGTCTGGCTGTACCGGAAGCATCCCGAGCGCTTCCCGATCGTGCGCAACACCATGATCTTCGCAACGGGAATCGCACTCTCGATCTACGTCCTGTATCCGGTGGCGCCGCCTCGCCTGGCCGGCCTGGGGTTCGTCGACACCGTTTCGCACAACGCGAAGGTGAACCTGAGCTCCGACCTCCTCGGCAGCCTCTACAACCCGTTCGCCGCGGTGCCGAGCCTCCACTTCGGATACGCGCTTCTCGTCGGCGTGACCGTCGGCCTGGTGGCGCGGAACCGGATCGTGCGGGCGATCGGCTGGAGCTACCCGCTGGTGATGCTGCTCGTGATCGTCGGAACCGGCAACCACTTCTTCTTCGACGCAGCAGGCGGCGCGCTCGCCATCGGCATCGGCTTCGCCGCGGCTAGCTGGGTCGAGCCCGCCAGGCGCGCCAAGCGCTGGCAGCCTGAGCGGGGATCCGCCGCCGCGACGTGCTGAACGCTTCGCGGAGAACCGCAGCGGCGTTGTCGAAGACGCCCTCCCCGTGACCGCAGAGGATCGTCGCCGGCTCCAGTTGTCCCAGCTGCTTGCGCGGCGGCCGTAGACGCAGGAGCGGATGAACCCCGAGCCGCTCGTCGCCGGCGAGGAAGTAGTCGACCGTCCCGAGCGCATCGCCGCAGACGAGGACACCTCGCTCGGGCCACCAGAGGGCGACTTCCTTCCACCGGCGCCCCATCCGGATCGGAATGAACTCGAACGGCGGCACACTCGCGGTGGGCACGAAGTGATGCGGCACGCCGAGACGCTTCGCCACCTCGACGCAGTCTCGGTTATGCCGGTCGAGCAGCTGCAAGACCCCGGCCGGCTCGCCGGCGGCCCGGATCCGATCCTCCACGTCGTCGCCGAGGACCGGATCGATCGCCCAGACGCGGCCGGCGACGACGAGCACGTGCGAACAGCGCGCCATGAATTCGTCCACGATCCAACCGAAGCCGCCGTCGAGCTCGTCGCAGAACCGAATCTTCAGCGCTGCCACATCGCGGCCCACGTCTCGTAGCCCGGAAAGTCCTTCGCGTGGGCAACGCCGAGCAGCTCATCGACGTCGAACGGAATCCGGCGGAACTCGACCGACAGCGACTCGGGTGAGACGAGCGCGTACTCGCTCCAGGGGCGAAACGGAACGGGATCGAGTGGCTCTTTGTGCTCGTAGACGAGGCCGACGCTTCCGACGCAGAACCAGAGCGTCGCCTCGAAGCGGCGCAGCCACTGCAGGTGCACGTGTCCGGCGGCAACGGCGGCGGCGGCGATGCCCTCGAGCGCGCGATCGACCTCTTCACGCGCGGTGGCCGGCAGGATCACGTCCTCGTTCGACTTCGGCGTCGCATGGCAGCAGAGGATGCGCTCGACCTCGACGGTCGGCTGGAAGCCGCGGAGGAACTCGAGCCCTTCCGCGCCGAGCTGCGCCTGAGACCAGCGAGCCGTCTCGAGCAGCCGTTCCTTTCGCTCCTCGTCCTCGATCGGCTCGTTGCCGAGATCGAGAGTCAGGAGGAAGTCGTCCGAGTTCCCGAAGACGCACGGGCAATCGAGATCCCGCAGCAGCTCGACGCATTCGAGCGGCTGTGGCCCACCCTGCGCGACGTCGCCCAGGCTGACGATCAGGTCGACGTCGTGTTGCTCCAGATCGGCTAGCGCCGCACGGAAGGCGACGGCATTGCCGTGCATGTCGGAAAGGAATGCGACTCCCACCCCGGGGAGCTTACGGGCACGCCGTACGCCTCCAGCAGCTCGGCGAGCGCCGCATCGGACACGTACAAGCGCGCCGGATACGCGCGCTCTGCGCGCCAGCCGGTCTGGGTCTGGGCGACTCGCCCCGAGAGCGTCACCTCGCCGAGCACGCGGCAGAGAGTTCGTGCCTCGTCGCGCCCTCGTAGGTACGTGAGCGCGTCGACCGGATCGTGCACCGCATGGAAACCGCACGTGCACGTGAGCTCAGGAGCCTCATGCGAATGCGCCTCGGCGCAGGCGGCGACCGCCGCGGCGGAAGGCGTCCACACCGTGTCGTGGAGGACAGAGCAGAGCCTGACGCCCGCACGCGTCTCCCTGACAGTCCAGACGCGCCAGGCGCGCACCCGGACGCCACTCACTTCGCGGACAGCGTTGCCGGTCTCCATCACCGTGCTCCGGCGAATCGGACGTCGGCCGGCTGGATGACCTCGTCGACGAGCCCGTACGCGACAGCCTCTTCGGGCGTCATGAAGTGATCGCGGTCGATGTCCTTCATGACCTGCTCGAGCGGCTGCCCCGTATGGCGCGAGATGATCTCCGCCATCCGCTCTGTCATCTCGAGGATCTCCTTCGCGGCGATCTGGATGTCCGCGGGTGAGCCGCGATAGCCGGCGGAGCCCTGGTGGATCATCACCTTGGCGTTCGGGAGCACGAAGCGCTTCCCGGCGGCACCGCCGCCCAGGATCATCGCGGCGGCCGACATTCCCATTCCCGTGCAGATCGTCCGCACGTCGGGCTTGACGTACTGCATTGCGTCATAGATCGCCATGCCGGCGTAGGCCGAGCCGCCCGGCGAGTTGATGTAGAGCGAGATCTCCGCATCCGGGTCCTCGGCCTCGAGGAAGAGAAGCTGCGCGGTGATGACGTTTGCGATGTTGTCCTCGACCTCCTGGCCGAGGAAGACGATGCGCTCGCGCAGCAGGCGCGAGTAGATGTCGAAGGAGCGCTCGTAGCGCCCGTCCTGCTCGACGACCATCGGAATCAGCGGCATCTGTGCCTCCTGGTAATGTGCAACCGTCTGGTTGCGCCTAGTATACGCAACCCACGGGTTGCGGATTGGAGGAGCCATGGAAGTCACACGCGAGATCGTCTTCCCCGAGTCGCCCGAGGAGGTCTGGGAGGCCCTGACCGATCCCGACCAGCTCGAGGAGTGGTTTGCGAACGACGTCGAGCTCGATGCGCGCCCGGGCGGTGACGGCGTCTTCCGCTGGGCCGACGGCGAGGAACGTCGCGCAACCGTGCTCGTCGTCGAGCCGGGCGAGCGGCTGCTGCTCGACTGGGACGACCAGGGCGAGGTCGAGTTCACACTCGAGGAAGTCGAGGAGGGAACACGCCTCTTCGTCCGCGAGTCGACGCCCGAGTTCTCAACCGCGCTCTTCCTGCGCGCCCAGGCATTCACTCACTCGTACGCGTGACCGACCCGACGGGGCGCGTCTTCGACGCGCTCGCCGATCCCAACCGCCGCTACGTGCTCGAGGCGCTCGCGGAACGCGAGACCGCAACGGCGACCGAGCTCGCCGCCGAGCTGCCGGTGACGCGGCAGGCGGTCGCGAAGCATCTCGCGGCGCTGAGTGAAGCCGGGCTCGTCGAAGGACGCCGACGGGGCCGCGAGACGCTGTACGAGTTGACCCCGGCACCGCTCGGCGTCGCCATGGACTGGATGGCGAGCGTCGGCGCGGACTGGGACGCGCGCCTCGCCGCGCTGCGCAAGCACCTGCGAAACCGCCGCCCTTAAACTCGCCCGATGGAAAGCCGCCCGCTCGGCGAGACCGACGTCGAGGTCTCGCGCATCATTCTCGGCTGCGGCAACTTCGGCGGCATCGGCTCGGCGCCCGAGTTCTTCGGCCAGGGCGAGAGCGAGGAAGAGGCGTTCCGGATCATGGACGCCGCCTGGGAGCTCGGCATCACGACATTCGACACGGCGGACGCATACGGCGGCGGCCGCAGTGAGACCATGGTCGGCAAGTGGATCGCGAGCCGCGGCGCCAACCCGGGCCTGATCACCAAGACGTTCAACCCGATGGAGGCCGGAGCCGACCACGGGCTCGCGCGCGCCCGGATGACACGTCAGCTCGAATCCAGCCTCGAGCGACTCGGCGTGGACCGCGTCGACGTCTATCTGGCGCACGAGTTCGACCCGGACGTGCCTGCGAACGAGCTCGTGGGAACGTTCGAGGGACTCGTCTCCATCAGCCTGGTCAGAGCATGGGGCGTCAGCAACTTCGATGCCGACCAGCTTCGCTCGCTGCTGGAGACGGGAGCGCCGGCCGTCGTGCAGAACTCCTATTCGCTGCTCGACCGTGCCGACGAGCGCGGGGTGATCGAGCTGTGCGCCGCGTTCGGGATCTCGTACACGCCTTTCAGCCCACTCGCCGGAGGCTGGCTCACCGGAAAGTACAAGCGTGACGCGGCGGTGCCCGAGGGCTCGCGGATGGCGATGCGCCCGGGCCCGTACGAACATCTGCGCAACGAGGAGACCTTCGCAGCGCTCGACCGCTTCGCAGAGATCGCAGCACAGCGCGGCGTCGATCCCGCGACGCTGGCCATCGCGTGGCTCCTTGCTCAACCGCACGTGACCGCCGTCGTGGTCGGCCCGCGGCGTCCGGACCAGCTCGAGCCTGCACTGACTGCCCTCGAGCATCGGCTATCGCAGTCGGAGGCCGAGGAGCTGGCCGCACTCTTCGGATGACGGTCGGCTTCCGGCGTCTCGCGGAAACCGATCTACCGCTGCTACACGAGTGGCTGCAACGCGAGCACGTTCAGTTCTGGTGGAGGGAACGGGAGAGCTACGACGCGGTGGTCGCGCGCTACCTGCCGGCGATCGTGGGCAGCGAGCCCACCGATCTGTACTTGATCCTCGTCGACGATCGGCCCGCCGGCTTCATCCAGACCTACCTCGTGTCGGACCACCCCGACTACCGAGGCCTCGTGGACGTCGAAGAAGGTGTTGCGGGCGTCGACCTCTTCCTGGCGGATCCGGACCAGACCGGGATAGGACTCGGATCGAAAGTGATCGCGCGGTTCGTGCGGGACGTCGTGTTCGTGGCACAACAGACGCACGCCTGCATCGCGGACCCCGACGCAGAGAACCACGCATCGCTTCGTGCTTTCGAGAAGGCGGGCTTCACACGCGTGCGCGATTTCGTCGATCCGGCCGACGACAACCGCCTGCACACGCTGATCCGGATCGACCGCTAGGGCGACAGCCGTTCGACGACCCAGTCGCCATTCGAGCGCCGGTAGCGCAGGCGGTCGTGCATGCGGTCGTCGCGGTGCTGCCAGAACTCGTACGTCTCCGGGACGAGCCTGTAGCCGCCCCAGTGCTCGGGCCGTCTCAGGTCGTCTCCTTCATGTTCACGGATCAGCGCGGCCACCCGTTCGTCGAGCTCCGCTCGCGTCGACAGGACCGAGCTCTGCTCGGATGCCGTCGCAGCGAGCTGTGCCCCGCGGGGACGGGTGGCGAAGTACGCGTCGGATTCCTGCCCCGCGAGCCGTTCGACCGGGCCCTCGACTCTCACCTGCCGGCCGAGCTTCTGCCAGTGGAAGAGCAGCGCTCCGCGCGGGTTCGAGTCGAGCTCGGCCGCCTTCCTGCTCGCATAGCCGGTGAAGAAGACAAAGCCGCGCTCGTCGGCTCCTTTCAGGAGGACCATCCGCACCGACGGGGCACCCCCAGTGGTGGCGGTCGCGAGCGCCATTACCTCTGCGGGCCGGCTTTCGGCGGCTCCCGCCTCCGCGAACCAGCGCCGGAACTGCTCGAGCGGGTCTGCGGCGAGGTCTGACTTCCGCAGCTCGGGCACGGCGGCCAGCCTATTTGACAGGCCCGATAGTAAGTGTAGACTTACGGTAAGTCATGGCTTACGCAGAGGCACTGCAGGCACTCGGCGATCCCACTCGGAGAGCGGTGCTCGAAGAGCTCCGGGACGGCCCGCGAGCGGTCGGCGAGCTTGCCGCACGGCTTCCGGTGAGCCGGCCTGCTGTATCCCAGCACCTCCGGGTCCTGAAGGAGGCGGGTCTGGTGACCGAGCGACAGAACGGGACGCGGCGTCTGTACCGCGTCGAACCCGACGGTCTGGCCGAGCTGCGCGAGTACCTCGAAGGCTTCTGGGAAGAGGCGCTCGCCAACTTCAAGGCCGCGGCCGAGAAAGAGGAAGGGAGGACGAAGTGACCGTGACAGCGACAGAGACGATCCGTAAGGAGATCTTCGTCGACGCGGCACCCGAGACTGCGTTCCGCGTCTTCACCCAGCAGGTCTCCGACTGGTGGCCGCTCGACAAGTACGGCATCTACCTCGAGGAGGCGGAGACGGTCGCCTTCGAGGACCGCGACGGCTGGCGCCTGATCGAGCGGGCCAAGGACGGCCGCGAGAACGTCTGGGGCGAGGTGCTCGAGTACGAGGTCGCAAGCCGCGTGCGGTTCACCTGGCACCCGGGTCGCGACATCGGCGACGATCCGACGGAGATCGAGGTGACGTTCACCGCCGACAAGGACGGCACGATCGTCGTCCTCGAGCACAGCGGCTGGGAGAGCATCTCGGCCGAGCGGCGCGACGGTCGCGTGGGCTACGACAACGGCTGGCCCGGCGTGCTCGAGCGCTTCAAGAAGAGCGCAGAGGGCTAGCGGCGAAGGCATCGCTTGTCGATGCCGCACAAGGCCGCAGAGGCTTGCCTCTGCGGCCGTCTACCACGCTCTAGGTATCGGCGCGACACGAAGCGGCGAGCACTACCGAAACAGATCGCGCTCTTCGGGGATCACGAGGTCGTGGGCGACGGCGTCGCCTGCGACCTCGAGCCCGCGGACGATCGCGGCCGGAATTCCGTCGACCTTGCCCATCACGAGCTCGGCGGCGCTCGCGATCTCGTCGGCGACGGCGATCTGCGTCGCATGCAGCTCGTAGCCGACCCGGTCGCGCGTGCCGCGCAGATCGCGCATCACCTCGAGGCCGGACGCGCCGAGCGCGACGTCGATCGTCCCCTGGCGCCACGGCCGTCCGAACGAGTCCGTGATCAGCACCGCGAGGGTCTTGCCGGTGAGGTCGCGGAGCCGTTCGCGGATTCGGGCCGCAGATGCATCGGGATCGACCGGCAGGAGGACGAGCATGCCGGGCGCGGGAGCGTTCGACGAGTCGACACCTGCCGAGGCGCAGATGAACCCGTGCGTCGTCTCGGCGATCACGAGCGGCGGGCGCACGCGCACCACGCGCGCGGCCTCGCGCAGGATCACCTCGATCCGGCGCGGGTCGTCGTCGTCGCCGGCGATCTCGATCGCCTCGGCGGAGGGCTCGATGGTTGCGAGCTCGATCACGCGCCCCTCTGACTTCGAGACGATCTTCTGCGCCAGCACGACGACGTCCCCGTCCTCCAGTTCGATCCTGGCCGCGATCAGCTCGGCGAGGTCGTCGTCCGCCCCGATCTCGGGCAGGTCTGCGACCGGGATGATGCGAAGCTCGCCGGTCAGGGGAGACCCGTGAGCCGGATGCCGGCGTGCGCCTTGTAGCGCTTGTTCACGTTCAGGATCACCGCTGTCATGCCTTCGAGGGCCCGCGAATTCTCGAGCGGGCCGACGTCGATCGCACGTTCGGCCACGCGGCCGGCGAGCTCCAGCGAGAGCTCCTTGGCCCGGTCGTCGCCCCCGCAGACGAGCGCGTCGCCCGGGTCGCCCTCGACGAGGTTCGCCGCTGCGAACGACTGCAGTCCCGACGCGACGGGGCCGCGCACGATCCGCGACACCTCTTCCGCGAGCGAGCCCTGGTGCCTGCCCGGGAGAACGCCCTCAGGCGAGAAGCGCAGGTCGCTCGCGACGCAGAGCAGCGGCGTCCTGCCGATCGCGTCCGCCAGCTCGCTCGCGGTTGTGAGCGTCGCATCGGACTTGACCGCGAGCACGACGAGGTCGGCACCGGCGACCATGTCGGCGTTTCGCCCTCCCGTGACGCCGAGCTCGGCAGCGGTTGCCTGGGCGCGCTCTGCATCGCGGGAGCCGACGAGCACCTCGTCCTTGCCGATCTCCTGGAGTCGTTTCGCGAGAGCTCGCCCGAAGGCGCCGGTGCCGCCGACGATCGCAACTCTCATGCGAATGCCACCGCGTCGAGTGCCGCTTCGGCGAGCCGTTTGCGCGCAGCTGAATCGCGCATCAACGTGCGCGCGACGACCGGCCGCACACCGAGCTCCGAAACGGCTTCGCCATCTGCGGCGTCTTCCTCGTCGAGCACGAGCGCGTCGATCAGGCCGGGATAGCACTGCGCAACGTGCGCGGCGGTCGTGCCACCCTGCAGGCGCTGCAGCATCGCCGCCGCCGGTCCCTTGACCGCACGGCCCCCGATCAGCGGGCTCACCGCAACGCACGGTACGCGGCGTCGCTCGAGTGCCGCCCTGATGCGTTCGACGGCGAGGATGGGGCCGATCGAAACGAACGGGTTGCTGGGCGCGATCAGGATCAGGTCTGCCTCGTGGAGTCCCTCGAGCACCCCGGGCGCAGGTCGCGCCGCGGTCGCGCCCTCGAAGCGCGTGCGGTCGACCGGGTCGCGGTGTGCGCGCGCCACGAACCACTCCTGGAAGGGGAAGCTGCCGTTCGGCGTGTCGAGCCACGTGCGGACGACGTCGTCCGTGGCGGGAAGGATGGTCGTGTCGACACCGAGCGCCGCGGCAAGCCGAGCGGTCACTGCGGAGAGCGGCGCGCCGGTGCGCAGCGCATTCGTGCGCACGACGTGCAGCCCGAGGTCGCGGTCGCCGAGACGGAACCACGATTCACCGCCGAGTGCCTCGACGCTCGCGAGCGCGTTCCACGTCTCGTCGGCCCTCCCCCAACCCCGTTCCTCGTCCGAGATTCCGGCGAGCGCATAGAGAACGCTGTCGAGATCGGGCGAGACCGAAAGCCCGAGGACTTCGAGGTCGTCGCCGACGTTGACGATCGCGGTGACGGCCGCAGGATCGATCGCGTCGACGATCCCGCGGAGGAAGCGCGCGCCGCCGACACCACCGGTGAGGACGACGACCTTCACGCGCGCGCCAACGCCTCGAGATACCCGCGCGTGTTCTTGCCGACGCGGTCACGCACGCGCTCGAGATCGTCCCAGGTGTCGACGTCGTCTCGCAGCCCGGGCAGGTCGAGCTGAACGGCGGCAAGGTGTTCCTGGAAGCGAGCGGCGCTACCCGGGCCATACAGCGGCTCGAAGTCGGCGACGTCGCGCAGCGAAAGTGCGTTCGTCGTCCCGTCCGCAGCAGCAACGATCGCCGGTGCGGCAGCAGTGAGCACCTCGATCTCGGCGCCCGTGGCACACGGGAGATCAGAGTTGACGATGGTCACCGGGCCGCGAAGCCCGGCGAGCGCGCCGGCGACGGCCGCTCCTTGCCCACCTGGGCCATCGACGACGAGCGCCTCGGCCGCGAGCTCGTTGACCGCGTCGGTCACGTCCGACAGCATCGCAAGCGCGAGCTCCGGGTCGCCGAGCCGGGACTTGCCGCCTATGCGATAAGGAATGACGAACGCCGCCACGCGGCAAGACTAACCAGCCATGCCCACCCCTCCGGACAACGCGACCATCGCCGAGCGGCTCGAAGCCTTCGCCGCTTTGCTCGACCTGTCGGGCGCAAGCTTCTACACGTCCCGTGCGTACCGTCGCGCGGCCGAGACGATCCGCTCGACGCAGGCTCCGATTGCAGAGCTCGTCGCGGCCGATCGCATCCAGGAGCTGAGCGGGATCGGCCCGGGCATTGCGGGACGGCTGCGCGAGCTGGTCGAGACCGGGAGGATCGCGGAGCTCGACGAGCTCGAACGTGAAGTGCAGCCCGAGCTCGTTGGATTGGGGCGCTTTCTCGGGGTGACGCCGAAGCGAATGGTGGAGATCGGCCGGGCACTCGAGATCTCGACTGCGGACGAGTTCAGGACGGCGGCGCGTGCTGGCCGGCTGACGTCCGTGCCCGGCATCGGGCCACGGACGGAGCAACGGCTGCTTGCGGCCCTCGACCGCGAAGGCAAGCCGCAGCCGCAGAAAGGCCTGACCCTGAACAGGGCTCGTGCTCTGCTCGAGGAGATCGCGACGGCGCTCGGCGGCGAGGTGGCCGGCGATCCGCGCCGCTGGGCGGACGCCTCGTTCGACTTCGCCGTCGTCTGCTCCGCGGCGGACCCTCGACCGGTGCTCGAGTCGTTCGAGGCTCTTCCTTCGATCGTGTCCGTGCTCGAGCGTCAGGAGCGCCGGGCCGTCGGAGTGACGGCCGAAGGCGTGCCCGTCGAGCTGGTCGCGGCGGAGCCTGCTCGATTCGGCACCGAGCTGCTGGTCGCCACAGGCACGCGCACGTACGTCGAAGGGCTCGGTGAGCTTCCGGCTGCTCCCGACGAGGAGTCCGTGTACGCAGCGCTCGGAGTTCCGTGGTGTCCGCCCGAGCTGCGGGAGGCACCGTTTCGCGGCGAGCCGCCGCTCTTGCTCACGCCCGACGACATTCGCGGCGACCTCCACATGCATTCGACCTGGTCGGACGGCAAGGCGACGATCCTCGAGATGGCGACGGCTGCGAGGGAGCTGGGCTACGAGTACGTCGCGATCTGCGACCACACGCCGAACGTGCGCGTCGTTCCCGGGCTCGACGCGGACGACCTACGGCGGCAAGCCGAGGAGATCGCCGCGGTCAACGAAGAGCTTGCACCGTTTCGCGTGCTTCGTGGCACCGAGGTGGACATTCGCGCCGACGGGGCGCTCGATCTGCCCGACGACGTGCTCGCGGAGCTCGACTGGGTGCAGCTGAGCCTGCACGCAGGACAGCGGCAGGGACGAGCCGAGTTGACCCGGAAGGTGACGGAGGCGATGCGGCATCCCGCCGTCCGCGCGCTCAGTCACCCGAAGGGGCGGATCATCAACCACCGTCCGCCGAACGAGCTCGATCTCGAACGGGCCTTCGAGGTTGCGCTGGAAACGGGCGTCGCGCTCGAGACGAACGGGCTGCCCGACCGGCTCGACCTGTCGGGCCCCGAGATCAAGCAGGCGATCGAGGCCGGCGTCCCGATCGTCGTCTCCACGGACGCGCACTCTGTGCGCGGCCTCGAGAACATGAGGCTCGCGGTGCATACCGCACGTCGCGGTTGGGCGACGGCCGCGGACGTCGTCAACACACGGCCGCTTTCAGAGGTACTCAGGCGGCGGTGACTACTTCGTGCAGAACTCGGGCCCGCGAATGGGGCGCACGGTGCCGCCGTACAGACTGACGGCGCCGCGCACATCGTCCGTCCGCAGCAGGCGGCAGATCCATTTGCCCGCAGGGGCGGCGGGGCAATACTCGGGGTGACCGTCGACGAGGTACGAGTTCATGGTCGCGCATAAGCGATCCTCGTGATCGAGCCCGAGGACGTGTCCGAGCTCGTGGGCCACGACGAGAGTCATCGTGTATCGGTCCTGGCCGTTCCGGATTCCGACCTGCGCGCCGAGGAAGCGGCCGTTCGTCCGCTGCACGCTCGCGTCGCCTGCGACCTTGAACCAGCGGATCCCGAGCAGCACCCTTGCGTTGTGCCGGGAGCTCTTGACGAACTGAACTCGCGCACCGCTCGTGTTCCATGCGTAGGCGGCGGTGTCGACCGCCCAGTTGTAGGCAGGCACCTCGTTGTAGTACGTGATCGTTCGGCTCGGCCAGCGTCCTCCCTCGAGCCGGAAGGCGCCGGCAGCGGAGGGCAGGGCGGAGGCCACGATCGCAACGCCGAGAATCGCCGCAAGTCTTACGTTCATCGCTCCTCGTTTCGGCATGGGAGACTCGTCCCTTGAAGGTTCTCGCCACGCGGAGGTACCCCGGCCCGGCGTTTGACGAGTTGGGAGACGTGGAGGTCCTCGCCCTCGGGGAGCTCCAATCGGCGCGGCCGGACGTGGAGGCATTGCTCGTCGCCAACGAGCCGGTGCCCGTGGATCTCCTGCCTGAGCTGAAGCTGGTGGCCAACTTCGGCGTGGGCTACGACCGGCTCGGGGTCGAGGAGCTCCGCCGGCGGGGCGTCGCCGTGGCCAACACGCCGGGAGTGCTCTCGGCGGCGACGGCGGATCTGACGCTTGCTTTGATCCTTGCCGTACGGCGGCGAGTCGTGGAAGGTGACGCGCGGGTTCGTCGTGGCGAGTGGCGCGGATCGTGGGCCGACGGTTTCCTGGCGGAGGAGCTCACCGGATCGACGCTCGGGATCATCGGGCTCGGCCGCATCGGGCAGGCGGTCGCCCGGCGTGCTCAGGGATTCGAGCTGCGTGTTCTGTATGCGCAGAGAACGCGTGCGGAGACTGACCTCGGCGAGTTTCGAGAGCTCGACGAGCTGCTCGCAGAGTCTGACCTCGTCACCATCCACGCCCCTCTGACGCCGGAGACGCGCGGGCTCCTCGACGCGCGGCGCCTGGCGATGCTGCGTGACGGTGCTGCGGTGGTCAACACGGCACGCGGGGAAATCGTGGACGAGCCCGCGCTCATCGATGAGCTCGTGTCCGGACGTCTGCGCGCGGGGCTAGACGTCTTCGTGCACGAGCCGCACGTTCCCGGGGAATTGCTCGGACTGCCGAACGTCGTCGTTACGCCACATCTCGGCAGCGCGACGCGACAGACACGCGAAGCCATGACCCGGCTCGTCGTCGACAACGTGCTCGCGTTCGAGCGCAGCGAGCGGCTGGTGTCGCCCGTGGTCTAGCCGAGCGCGGCGCCAGCGCCCGGTCCGCTGGACGTCCACTCCGCCAGCTCGAACCAGTGCGTCGCACGGAGAGCTTCCGCCACCTGCGGGTCGGTGTGCGCCGCGTAGAAGACGTGGCGCTCGAGGTCGCAGCAGATCGCGACCGAGGCGAGCACGACGTCCGGGATCTCCATTAGCGCCTCGCCTGGGAGTCTCGCCTCCGCGACCGTGTAGTGCTTGAACTGCAGGTCGGGTGCGTACTCCATCAGCTTCGGCCAATCGGGGCAGGTGCGCGAGCTCACGTTGGGATCCTTTCTGCCTGCGCTCCAATCTCCTCCCCGGTCCAGCGACCTTCCATGCGCACGACCCCGCGCTCGTCGCCGGCCGGATAGACGACGAACGTGAGCGCTTCGTCGAGCCAGTGGTAGAGCCGCTCGCCGCTCTCGTCTGTCAGCCCGAGTCGTAGGTGGAAGCGTCCGTCGGCCAGCGGAAGCTGATCGACCTCGAAGCGGGCGGCGAGCTCGGTCGTCGCCTCGTCCCAGCCGAGGTCACCCGTCGAACGGCCGGAGCCCGTGACGAGCAGGCCCGACGAGTCGCGCAGCTCGAGCGAGAGTCGCGGCGCCGGTAGCGGGCGTGCGGCGGTGATCCGCATGCGCAGCATGAGGGGCTCGCCCGCGAGGAACTGGGTGCGTGCGGCGCCGTCCGGGCCGATCAGCTCGACGCCTTCTATGCGCGCGTCGCCGCTCCCCCACTCCTTCAGGCCCGCGCCTCGCTCCGCGGGATCGACATCATCTGCGAGGAGCTGGCGGTAGCGGACGATTGCGTCGTGCGTCGTGCCGTCGAACTCGACTCGTCCGTCGCGCAAGAGGACGGCGCGGTCGCAGAGGCGCTCCACGGCGGATGCGTCGTGCGACACGAACACGATCGTGCCGCCGCGCTGCTTGAACTCGAAGATCTTGCCGAAGCACTTGCGCTGGAACTGCTCGTCGCCGACCGCGAAGACTTCGTCGAGCAAGAGGACGTCTGCGTCGATGTGCGCAGCAATCGCGAACCCGAGCCGCATATACATCCCCGACGAGTACGTTCGCACCGGCAGGTCGATGAACTCTTCGAGCCCCGCGAACGCGACGATCTCGTCCAGCTGCTCCCGTACGTACGCCCGCGTGAGGCCGTGAATCGAGCCGTTGAGGAAGACGTTCTCGCGCCCGGTCAGGTCGGGATGGAAGCCGGCGCCGAGCTCGAGCAGCGAGCCCACGCGTCCACCGACGTCCACGCGGCCCGAAGTGGGCTTGATGATTCCCGACAGCAGTCGCAGCAGGGTCGTTTTGCCAGAGCCGTTGCGTCCGACGAGGCCGATGGCGCTGCCCGGCTCGACGCGGAACGAGACGTCCTCGAGCGCCACGACCTGGGCCGGCTTCGACCGGCCGCGAGCGACGATTGCGTCCTTGAGCCGCCGGGCCTCCCGGGGATAGACCTTGAAGTGCCGCGAAGCGTGCTCGGTTTCGATTTCCCCTGGTCGGATCACGCTTCCGAGGGTACCGCGAGCACCCGTCGCACCAGCCCTGCGAGCACCTCGATGAACGCCGGGTCCGCGTTCGGCATCTCGATCCGGCTGAACTCGAGCCCGAGTTCCCGCGCCTTCTCCGCGGCCTCGTGGTCGAGGTCCCAGCGGATCTCGAGGTGGTCGGCGACGAACCCGACGGGGCAGACGAGCACCTCGGTGGTCCCGCGCTCGTGCAGCTCCTCGAGGTGGTCGAGGATGTCCGGCCCGAGCCAGGGCTCACCGGTCTGCGATTCGCTCTGGAACGAGAACGTCCAGTCGTCGAGCCCGGCGCGCTCGGCGATCAGCCTCGACGTCTCGAGCAGCTGGTCCTGGTACGGATCTCCGGCTTCGAGGATGCGCGCGGGCAGCGAGTGGGCGGTGAAGACGACGTGTGCGCCGGTTCCCCTGACGCGGTCCGCCAGCAGCTCGAGGAAGCCGGGCTCGTCGTGCCAGCTGTCGATGAAGGCCAGCTCGGTTCGGCCGTCGAGAGCCTCCTCGAGCTGGGTGCGGTAACCGGCGATCGACATCGCCGAGTAGTGGGGGGCGAGCACGAGCCCAACGACGGTGTCGGCGCCGGCGGACACGGCCGCGTCTGCGGCGTCGGCGATCCGCGGCGTCCAGTGCTTCATGCCGGTGAAGACCGGGACGTCTCCGAGCTCGGCCTCGAGCGCCTCGCGCGTCTCCTCGGTGATCGCGTTCAGCGGCGAGCCCTCGTCGATGCCGAGGCGGCGGTAGCGGTCGACGAGGTCCTCGAGCAGCTCCGGCCTGATGGGCCGCCCGCCGCGGATGTCGCTGTAGTAGGCGGGAACGTCGGCCAGCCGCTCGGGCGAGCCGTACGCCATCAAGACCACGGCCTTCATCGGCAGGACGCTAGCCGACGGCTGTGGAGCGAAAGTCACACTCCCGTCACCATGTCCGACACCGGGACGTGGCCGCTGTGCCTCCCTGGGACGTCGCTCTGCGCGCGGGGTGCGGTGCCCGGTCCCTCAGTCGTGGCAGATCCACGGCACGATGTCCGACACCCTGACGTGGCCGGGGCGGCGCTGTCCGGGCCGCCCGTTGTCCTCAGACCCGAGCCTCGACGGTGGCTTCGTGGACGAACTCGGTCAGACGCCCGAGAACGGCCGGGTCTGTTTCGGGTGGCACACCGTGCCCAAGGTTGAATACATGACCCGGCCGCCCTCCGGCACGCGCGAGAATAGCGCGGGTCTCGGACTCGATTCGCTCCCATGGGCCGAGCAGGAGGGCCGGATCGAGGTTCCCCTGCACGCCCCGGTCCTCACCGACCTCCGACCAGCCACGGTCGAGCGGAATGCGCCAGTCGAGCCCGATGACGTCCCCGCCCGCCTCCGCCATCGACGCGAGGAGCGTCGCCGTCCCCGTACCGAAGTGGATCGTCGGCACGTCGACCGCGGCGAGGATGCGCGCGGAGTAGGGCGCCACGAATTCCTCGTAGTCGGACGGCGACAGCGCTCCCACCCACGAGTCGAAGACCTGGATCACGTCCGCGCCGGCTCGCGCCTTGGCGGCGACGTAGAGCGCGAACGTCTCCACCAGTTTCTCCATCAACGCGTGCCAGGTAGCCGGGTCGCGATACATCATCTTCTTCACCGTCGCGAACTCGCGGCTCGGCTTCCCCTCGACGAGATACCCGGCCACGGTGAACGGTCCGCCGCAGAACCCGATCACCGCCTGGTCGTCGCGCAGCGCCGCACGCACGAGCCGCACGGCCTCGAGAATCGTCGGCACCGACTCTTCGGGCTCGGGCACGACAAGGCGCTCCACGTCGGCCACGCTCCGCACCGGCTCGGCGATCACCGGGCCGACGTTCTCGACGAGGTCGACCTGAACCCCCATCGCAAGAACGGGGAACATGATGTCCGTGAACATCACCGCCGCGTCCACGTCGTGCCGGCGGACGGGTTGCAACGTCACCTCGGCGCAGAGCTCCGGCTCGGCGACGATGTCGAACAGCCCGTAACGCTTCCGCAGCTCGCGATACTCGGGCAGCGACCGGCCTGCCTGGCGCATGAACCACACCGGCGTGCGCTCCACCGGCTCACGGCGACAGGCCCTGACGAGAAGCGGCTCCACGACAACGTAGGCTAGTCGCGCACTGGAAACGGTCGGCGAGCATCACGTACCTGCCGGCCCGCTCGCGGTCCGCTGGCTCGCCTACGAGGTCGAGCCGCCGCAGGCGGGCGCGCTCAACCGTGCACGCGTCGCGCTCGAGAATGCAGGCAGCGCGCCCTGGCGCGGCCTCAACCTCTCGTATCACTGGCTCGACGAGCGCGGCAATCCGATCGTCTGGGACGGTCTGCGCTACGAGGTGAGCGCCGCTCCCGGCGAGAGCGTCGAGCGCGAGCTCGAGCTCAGAGGCCCGATCCCGCCGGGGACATACAAGCTTGCGTTCGATCTCGTCGACGAGCAGCGCTTCTGGCTCGCCGAGCTCGGCAACTACTCGCCCGAGCTCGACGTCGAGGTCGCACCGCGCGACGCGACCGCCGCGCGAGCGCATCTTCCGCCCGAGGCGAATCTCGCTCCCGATTGGGAAGAGCGGGTGTACGCAGCGCACACGGAGGGCTACGCGGCCGTGGGCGGATCGATCGAGACACGCCGGCCGCCCGGCGAGCTCGAGCCGTACGGCCCGGGCGGCGGGCGCAATCCCGCGTTCGCATATCCGCTCGTCCTGCCGTCACTGCTGCCCCCGCTCGAGCCGAACACGGAGGTGGCCGGGCTGCCGGCGTGGCAGCCCGAGGGCGACGAGCCGTGGATCTACGACGCGAGGATCAGACTTCGACTGCGATCTGGTCGTCGACGCGGTTGAAGACGTAAGCACCGAGCGCAAGCGCCACGATCGCTGCGACGACGGTGTAGACGGTGTCGCCAAGCCCGGGCAGGCGGCCGTAGAAGAGCGGATCGCGGAGCGCTTCGATCGGAGGTGCCAGCGGGTTCCCCCAGTGGATCAGATCGACGACCCAGTCGCGCCGCGCAATTTGCGGATCGTTCAGCGGATAGAGAATCGGCGTCAGGAAGAAGAGCGGAAGGAGCAGCGCGGAGACGAGGAACTCGATGTCGCGGAACAAGACGTTCAGCGCGGCGAGAGCGAGCGCGATCCCGGACGTGATCGCGACGATCGCGAGCGCAATTGGCAGCGCGAGCCATTCGGTTGCACGGACGCGGGGCAGCAGCGCGAAGTTGACGACGAGCAGGACGACGAGCATCACCACGAAGCTGATCAGGTGCGTCGCGACGACCGAGAGCGGCACGAGCTGTCGCGGAAAGCGCGTCTTGCGAATGAGGTTCGCGTTGTCGAGCATCGACCGGGAGGCAGATTGCACCGACGTCGCGAAGAAGATCCAGGCCGAGAGTCCCACGAGCAGGAAGAGGGCGTAGTGGCCCCCTGAGCCGAACCCGGTCTTCCAGAGCACCGAGAAGACCAGGAGGTAGACGGCCATCAGCAGAACCGGGTTCGCCAGGGTCCAGGCCACGCCCAGGAGCGAGCCCCGGTACTTCGCTTGGACGTCCCGGCGGAAGAGGTTCCCGAACAGCTCCCGGTAGCGGACGAGATCCCCGTAGACCGTCGTCATCGGCGCGCCCTAGTCTAGAGGTGGGATCACATGGCGCTTACAGCCCTTCGTTACGCTTCTGCTCCGTGAAGGTGCTCGCGGCGATCGCTGCATTGCCCGCCGCGGCCGCGGCCATTTGGCTGCTGCTTCACACACCGTTGGCGGCCCGGCTCGGGGCTGCGCCGCGCGAGGATCGCTGGCACGAGCGAACGACGCCGGTGCTCGGCGGCATCGGCATCTTCGCCGGGATCCTGACGGGATTCTGGGTCGCGGTCGCGGTCGGCGCGGCGCCTGCGAGCCGCGAGCTCGTGGCGATCCTCGGAGGGTGCGCCATCCTCTTCGTGGCGGGTCTCCTCGACGACCTCTTCTCGCTCGGCCCGATTCCGAAGCTCGCCGCGCAGATCGCCGCAGCACTCCTCGTGATCTTCAACGGGCTCACGATCTCAGGCTTGATCTCGAACGACTTCCTCGCGGGTCTCGTCGCACTCGTCTGGCTGGTCGGGATGACGAACGCGTTCAACCTGCTCGACAACATGGACGGCCTTGCAGCGACGCTTGCGGCGATCGCCGCCGTGTTCTTCGCCATCGACGCGCTCGAGGTGCACAAGAGCCACGCCGTCCTGGCACTGTCGCTCGCGCTCGCACTCGCCTGCGCTGGTTTCCTCCCGTTCAATCTTCGCTACGGCAAGTCGGCTGCGGTCTTCATGGGCGACTCCGGCAGCCAGGTGCTCGGCTTTCTGCTCGCCGCGCTCGGATTGACGGCGAGCTGGAAGGTCGCCGGTACGACGGTCGCCACCCTCCTCCTTCCGATTCTCATCCTCGCCGTCCCGATCCTGGACACGACGCTTGTCACCGTCGTGCGGCTGCTCGACGGTCGGCCGGTGTACCAGGGCGGACGCGATCACACGTCGCACCGCCTCGTGTACCACGGCCTCTCCGAGAAGCGCGCGGTCGTCCTGCTCGCCGTCATCTCCGCAGCGCTCGGAACGACGAGCCTCTTCTACAGCGTGCTCGACAACGCCTGGGTGACGCTGATCGGCGTGCTCCTGACCTTCGCCTTGCTCGTCCAGTTCGCGAGTGTCCTCTCGGACGTCGAACGCAGCCCGGGTCTCGTCGCCGACCGCGGTTGGTTGCGCACGTTCGTCGCGAACCCGCGCAGGCTCGTCGAGTCGCTGGTCGACTTCGCGCTGATCACGGCCTCGTTCGCGCTGGCCTACTACCTGCGACTCCAGGGCAGCGGCGTCTCCTACCAGCGGCACATCTTCGCCGTCTCGATCGCGGTCGTGGTCGCCGCACGCTATCTGGCGTTCATTCCGTTCGGGCTCTACCGCGGGGTCTGGCGCTACGCCGGCGCACGCGATGCTGCCAGCATCGTCGCCGCGGTTGTCGTCTCGGAGGTCGTCGCCTACCTCATTCTCGACGCGACGCAGACCTGGGGGCCGTTCCCGCGGAGCGTGTTCATCATCGACGCGCTCATCTGCACCGTGCTGATCGGCGCCTCCCGCTTCTGGGAGCGGGCGTTCGTCCGCGGCGTCTCGTCGCTCACCGGCCGTGCCGAGCGCCACCGGACGCTGATCGTGGGAGCAGGTCGAGGTGGGCGAAGTCTCCTGCGCGAGCTGCGTGAAACGCCCGGCGAGCAGGTCGTCGGCTTCGTCGACGACGATCCGCGGCTGTCGCGCCGTCGGCTGCAGGGCGTCCCGGTGCTGGGCGACACCAGCGAGATCGAGCAGATCCTCTCGAAGGCGCGCCCGGACACCGTGCTCGTCACGATTCCCGACGCTCCGCGCGAGCGGCTCGGGCTCGTGGTCGACGCCTGCGCCTTGGCCCAGCTGCCCTGCCGCTTCGTCCGGCGCCACACAGACCTCGACCCCGACATCGCACTCCGCGCTACCGTCGACTGATCCGCCGATGGCCGTCGTGACCGCGCGCACAGCGCCAGCCGAACAGACGCTGGTCGACCGATTTCTGGCCGCGGTGCCGCTGCTCAGCATCTTCCTTTGGCTCGCGATCGTCTTCGTGATCCAGGCCTGGGCTCACAAGACACCGTGGCTCTTCGGGGACGAGCTCCAGTTGACGCAGTTGTCCCGGTCGATCGCCGACACCGGTCACGCGGCGCGGCGCGGCGCGCCGTACTCCTTCACCACGCTCTGGACCTATGTGCTCGCACCGGCGTGGCTGATCGACAACCTCCACGCCGCGTACGCGACCGTGAAGTACCTGACGGTGATCGTGATGACCGCCACCGTCTTTCCCGCGTACGGGATCGCACGCCTCGTGGTCGGGCGCCGGCCGGCCCTCTTCGTCGCCACGGCGTCTGCGGCGATTCCCGCGGTCGCCTACTCCTCGATGATCGTCGAGGAGCCGTTCGCGTATTTCTTCTCGACGCTCGCGCTCTTCCTGATCCTGCGCGCGTTCGTCACGCCGTCGCGCTGGTGGATCGGCGGTGCCGTGCTCGCCTCGCTGATCGCTCCACTCGTGCGCGGTGAGCTCGCCGTGATTCCGGCCGTCTTCCTGCTCACGGGCTCGTTCCTCGTCTGGCGGTCCGGGTACTTCACTGCCTGGCGCAAGAGCTGGGGACGCTGGGACTGGACCGGCTTCGTGACACTCGTCATCGGTGCAGTCGTGATCGTCAGCGCGGTGCTCGGGCACCGGTCGCTCGAGTGGAACTATTCGACCCGGCTCTACAAGGACCGGATGCTCGATCTCGGCCTCAACGCTGCGGGCGCATTGACGATCGGGCTCGGGGTGCTGCCCGTCGTTGCCGGTCTTGCTTCGCTCTGGCGCGCGCCGGGCGAGCCGGTGACGCGCGAGCTCCGCACCTTCCGCAGCGTCCTGCTCGCGGCCATCATCGGGTTCGGGCTGTACACGGCGGTCAAGGCGACGTACGTCTCGATCACCTTCGCGACCTACACCTACGAGCGCAACCTCATCTACCTCGCTCCGTTGCTCTTCACAGGCACGGCGCTGTGGCTGGAACGCCGGCGGCTGCATCCAATCGCGCTCGCAGTCTCGGCGGCCTTCGTCCTCGTCCTCATCCTGACCACGCCGTACGAGATGGGCCAGGACCTCTCGTACAACGCGCCGGGACTTGCGATCCTCCAGCAGGGGAACCGCTATCTCCAGTTCGACCCGACCGCCGCGAAGATCGGCCTCGTCTCGTTGCTCTGCTTCTCGGTCGCGCTTCTGCTCGCGCCTCGCTTCTTCGGCCGCGGCGTCAAGTGGCTCGTGTTCGCGGTTGCGGCGGCAGTCGTCGCCTGGAATCTGACCGCCGAGATCTCCTTCGCCTCGGCGTCGAACCGCACCTCGGACCGCTTCGTCGAGAACATTCGCGCGCCGTTCACGTGGGTCGACGATGCGACCGGCGGCGCATCGACGCTCTACCTCGGCCAGCAGATGTCCGATCAGAACGGCGAGTGGCTGCTCGAGTTCTGGAACCGTTCGATCAAGGCCGTGTGGAGCCTCGACGGAACCGCGCAGGGACCCGGCCCCTTCCTCACACCCGATCAGGGCGCCGCCAACGGAGCCCTTTCGCACGACCCCGGCTATCCGTACGTCGTCGAGGAACAGGGCATCGAGGTCGTCGGCAAGACGGTCGCGACGCACCTACACCGTGCCGGTGGCGGGCTCGAGCCGTGGCGCCTCGTCAAGATCACGCCGCCGCTCCGGCTGCGAGGTTCGGTCACCGGCGTCTACTCCGACGGCTGGATGAGCTCGTTCAGCGCCTACACGCGCTATTCGACCGAGGAGAACAAGGCCGGGCGGATTCGCGTGATCATCTCCAGAGCCCCCTGGGGCGGCACGAACGTGACGGGACACGTGACCGTGGCGATCGGGCCGATGGTGGTGGGTGACGACAAGCAACCTCACCTCGGGAAGCCAACGGAAGTGAAGCGATTCGACATCCACAGCAAGGAAGTGAAGCCCGTCGTCCTGAAGGCGCCGGGACCGCGCTTCCGTGTCGAGGTGACGATCACGCCGACCTTCGTGCCGCACGACCTCGATCCGGCGTCGGGCGACCGGCGCAAGCTCGGAGCGAAGGTGAGCTACATCTTCATACCGCCGCGGAACGCGGCGCACAAGTAGCTGAACCGCAGCGCGAGCATGGCTCTCGCGACCGGTCCCGTCTGCTCGAGGGCACGCAATGCGCGCAGAGCCGGTTTTGGCAAGGAATGGTGCTGCGGTGAGAAGAACGGCCGCAACGCGAGCTCGTCGAAGCCGGCCGCCTGCAGGTCGGCGCGCACGTCCGCGACGCGGTACTGCCTCGGATTGAGGTCGAAGACGAACTTCCGCTCGGTGTAGCCGGCGACGCGACGGAAGAAGGCAGCGCGGTCGTCCGCGTAGTAGATGGCGCGAAAACAGGTGGTGGCCGTGACCGGCTTGGCGGGCTCGTAGTCGTTGAGGTCACCGAGGGTCAGGTCCCGGCCCCGCCGTCTGCCCACCTCGACCATGTCGGGGCTTGCATCGAGCCCCGCGTAGCGAATCCCCGGCAGGTAGTCGGCCAGGGCTCCGTCCCCGCACGCGAGATCGAGGAGCGTGTCTCCAGGGTGCAGCGCGGGGCCGAGTGTCAGGATCACCTCGCCGCGACGACCGAAGTAGGTCGCCGCGTCGGCGTATGCGTCCTGGGACCAGCGCTCCGCCTTGCGGCCGTACTTCTCGGTCGTCATCGCAGGGCGAAGAGGCGCTCCGGATGCTTGCGCAGGAAGCGCACCATCGCGTGGAGATGCCAGAGGTTGCGCCTCGTGAAGAAGTGCTTGTCGATCACGGCCTGGTACTCGTGCTGGACGACCGCGTCCGGCACCCACCAGCGCTCCCAGCCGGCCTTCATCGCGCGGTAGCTGAGGTCGATGTCCTCGACGTAGAGCTTGTAGCCGGCGTCCCAGCCGCCGATCTCGTCGAGCATCGTGCGACGCATGAGGAGGAATGCACCGAGCATCGTGTCCACACGCAGCGGCTCGTCGGCCGGCGCGTCGAGCAGGTAATGGCGCCGCTGCCAGAGAAGCGGCGGGAACAGTGAGCGCAACGGAGTGCGCCGCACGATCGTCCCGCCCACCGTCGGAAAGCTTCGCCGCGAGGCTTGCAGCGTCCCGTCCGGGTTGATCATCTTCGGGCCGGCGATGCCGCAACGCGGATGCGCGTCCGCGAAGGAGACGAGACCGCGGATGCAATCAGGCTCGGGCACCGCGTCGGGATTCGAGATGACGACGTACTCGCCGTTGGTACGCGGTGATGCCCTTGTTCACGTTCGCCGAGAAGCCGAGAGCACGGTCGTTCTCTACTACCCGGACGTCGTCCGGCAGGTCCGTCGGCCGGCTGTCCGGTCCGTTCGCCACGACGACGAGCTCGTCCACCTGCGCGTGCAATGCAGGCAGAGAAGTGCCGAGCAGCTCGGCCTCCCCCGGGCCGGTCACGACGAACACACCGGAGACCTTCACGCCGCGAGCACCGTGCGATAGACGTCGGCGGTGATGCGCGCCGTCTCCCGCCAGGAGAAGGCCTTCGCCCGCGCGAGCCCTGCCGCCGAGAGCCGATCGCGGTCGGCAAGCGCCTGCCGGATCCCGTCCGCGAGATCATCGGTGAAGATCGCGGCGTCGCCGGCGACCTCCTGCATCGCGGGCTCCGGCGCAGCGACGACGGGCGTCCCGCACGCCATCGCCTCGACGACAGGAAGGCCGAAGCCCTCGTAGCGCGACGGGAATACGAGGCAGGCCGCACGCTGATACAGCTCGACGAGCTCGGCCTGCGGGACGTAACCGCGCACGTCGGCGCCGCGCCGTGCGAGCTCGGCGGCGAGCTCCTCGTCCTTCTTCGGGCCGACGACGACGAGCTTGCGGCCGACGGCATTCGCCGCGTCGATCGCGGCGAGCGGTTGCTTGCGCGGCTCGATCGCGCTGACGAAGAGGAGGAAGGAGTCGTGCTCACTTGCGGGGCGGTAGGCCGGATCGGGCGCGAGCGGCGTGACCGTCACCTTGCTCGCAGCCGTGCCGTACAGCTCGATCAGATCGTTCTTCGTGCGTTCCGAGATCGCGAGCACATGGTCTGCCTTGCGCACTGCGCGGCGGACGAAAAACTTGAAGGTCGCGAGATCCCAGAAGCCGAAGACGCTCGGATCCCGCTCCCACGAGAGGTCCTGCACCGTGACGACCGCCGGGGCCGGGCAGCTGAGCGGCAGTGCGTGGATGAAGTGTGCGATGGCCGGGCGGAGCCGCCGCAGCAAGCGCGGCACCGTCACCGCCATACGCAGCTCCTGCGAGCGGGCCGGTAGATGGATCGCTTCGACGCCGTCGGGGACGAGAGCAGGATCGCGGGTCACCGCGGCGATTCGCAGATCGTCCGCCACGTTCGGCAGCTCACGGAGCAGTTGCATGACGTACGTCTCGTCGCCGGTGCGTCGCCGGCCGAGCACGTCCGCGTCGACGAGCACCAGGGGCTTGTTGCTCATGCCGCGGCCTCTCGGTACACCTGCACGGTCGCAGCTGCCACAGCGTCCCAGCGAAACTGACTGGCGCGCGCGAGCCCTCGCGCAACGAGCTCGTCACGATCCGTCGCCGCGCGTTCGATGCCCGCGGCGATCTCGGCGGGATCTCGGGCGTCGACCAGCACCGCGGCGCCGTCGGCCACCTCCTCCATCGCGGTGCCTCGTGTCGTCACGACCGGTACGCCGCAGGCCATGGCCTCGAGCACTGGAATCCCAAAACCTTCGTAGAGGGACGGATAGGCGACGCACGCCGCGCCGCGATAGAGGCGGGCTAATTCCGTGTCGCTCACCTCGCCGAGCCAGCGCACGCCGTTGCCGCCGACCTCGACGCCGCCCCAGCCGCGAGCGCCGACGACTCGCAGCTCTCTCTTGGTGCGCTGGACAGCCTCGACCAGGCGTTCGAGATTCTTGCGCGGCTCGAGCGTGCCTACGGCGAGGACGTAGTCGCCTTCCGCCGCTTCGCCTACGTTCGTGAACTCGTCGCCGACCCCGTTCGGCACGACGCGGATCTTCTCGTCGGGCACGCGAAGCATTTCGTTCAGCTCCTGCCGCGTGAACTCCGACACCGCAATCACCCGCTGAGCCGCCGCGAGCACGCGCGGGACGACACGCGGGCTGTAGGCGCGCGTCCAGCGGTTGAAGGCCTCGGGATGCCGAAAGACCGCGAGGTCGTGGACCGTCACGACCAGCGGAACACGGGAGCGCGTCGGGCCGCGATAGGTCGGGCAGTGAAGGACGTCAGCAGTGTCTTCGCGCCCGAGCAGGAACGGGTACCAGACTGCGTCACGCGCCAGCGTCGAAGCGCGGTCACTCCGCCCGAACATTCGCGTCGTCAGCGTGACGTCATCCCGGGCTCGGAGCTCGTGCATCAAGCTCTCGAGATATCTCGCCGTGCCCGCACGTGTCTGGACGAGCGGCGAGACGTCGATTGCAACGCGCATCACAGCGCGTCAGCGTAGCTCTGCAGGTGAATCCGTCCCGTCTCCAGCCAGCTGAAGCGCCGGGCCTGGCCGAGCCCTCTCGTCACGAGCTCGTCGCGATCGGCGAGGGCTCGGCGGATTCCCTCCGCGAACTCCTCGGGGCTGTCGGGATCGGCGCGCACCGCCGCGTCTCCGCACGCCTCGTCGAGCGACGGGTGCGAAGACACGACGCACGGGACGCCGCAGGCCATCGCCTCGATGACCGGCATGCCGAAACCCTCGAACCGCGAGGGGTACGCGAACACCGCGGCACCGCGGTAGAGCGCCGCGAGCTCGTCGTCAGCCGGGTAGCCGAGCCCTTCGTGACCGAGTGCGACCAACGCGAGCTCGTCTCCGAGCAGCCGGACCGCGAGCTCGACGACGCTGCGGTTCTTGCGCCAGTCCTCGGTCGCGGTGGTGAAGACATACGGCCGTGCGTGGTCGTGACGTTCACCATGCGGCCGGAACCGGTCGTCGACGCCGGGGTACGCAACGTGGACTCGCTCGAGCGGAAGGCCGAGCTGCTCGATGACGTCGTTCGCCGTGTAGCTCGAGTTGGTGAAGACGACATCGCAGTTCGCCGCCTCCCTCGTGGTGGCGGAGTGCATGCTCACCGTGCGCGGATGCAGCTTTTCCGGAAAGCGCAACGGCCCGAGGTCGTGGATCATCGTCGCGCGCACCCCGGAACGCTGAGGCGGCACCATCCAGTCGGTGAAGTGCATGACGTCGAAGTCGCCGAGGAACCTCTCCGCAGGCGGGCGCCCGAGGGCACCCCACGCGCGCCGGGTCGCGTGCGCGAAGGGGACCGTGAAGAAACGCTTCTCGACGGGCAGGCCGTCGAGCGTCTCGTCGAGCAAGCCGCGCCCGCGGATGCTCGCGGGACCGAACGCGACGATCTCGCGTTCCGGGCCCGGTGCCTCGAGCATCCCCTTCAGCGCCCCCAGGATGTAGTTGCCGACGCCCGTTCGCGGATGCGAGAGCGGCGTGACGTCGTAGGCGATCCTCACGGAGCGGAGTACTGAAAGGCGAGGAAGTGCACGCCGAGGACGCGCGGGTCGGCCGGCCCGGGGACAGCGGTCGGGCTCACCGTGAACACGGTACGACACACTCCGCCACGCGGACGAAGCGGCACGGTCAGGCTCGCAGCGTCGTTCGAGCGGAACGTCACGCTCCTCCCCTCCGCCCGGACGGTCTGCGGCCCGTTGATCAGATTCGGATCGCGCAGCATCTGCGCGGTCACGGTGCCGCCTGTACACCGTAGGCGCGTGTAGGTCACGCGTTTCCCCGACCAGGTGTCGTTCGGATAGAGGCCGCGCACGCGGTAGCCGATCCGGACCAGGCCGTCCGTGCGCCGCAGCGCCATCCCTTTGCGCTCGTCGCGGGCCACGATGTCGCCGGCGATCGGCACCGCTTCCTCGGCGAGGACGTATGCGTGTCGAACCGGGTCTCCGTTTGCGAGCAGGACGCCGTCGCCTCGCTCCGTCACCTTCGTCTCGGGCAATCCGCCCATCGAGGGTTGCCGAAGGTCGTAGACCGGCCCGATGCTCCGGTTGAAGAACTCGTTCTCCCAGAGCGTGTTCGGGTGGTGAGTCGGATCCTTGCCGGAGAAGACGAAGGCGACGTCGGCGTTCCGGCCCACGGCGGCATCGACCCAGTCCCGGTCGGGTGTCGCGATGCCCTCGTAGAGCGCGCCGATCGACGCCTTGGGGAAGCCGTGGTCGAAACGTTCGATTCGCTCGGTCGCGAAGGCGAACCAGAGCAGGACGACACCCGGTAAGACGAGTGCGTAGCGCGGTGAGAGCGTCAGGAACAGGATGCCGAGCGCAACGCCGGCGACTCCGACCACAACCGCGATCGTGTCGAGGCCGACGACGGCCTCGTGCAGCCACCAGAGCGGCAGCAGCGCAAGCGTGTCCGATTCCGCGGACGCGTCGATCAGGCGCTGATAGGGGAGGCCCGCGGGAAGCGCCGCCGCCACGACGGCGGCGATCGCAGCGACACGCGGCGGGCGGGGCATCCCGCGCTCGATCCACGCGAGCAGCGCGATGAGGAACAGGGGCGCGACGTAGAAGAGGTTGCGCTCCTGGATCCGCGGCGAAAGCGCCGAGGCGAACGCTCCGACCTCGAGGAGAAGCCAGGCGATCAGCGGCAGTGAAGCGGCAAGAAAGACACGGAGGCGCCGGTCGAGCGACCGGCCGACGATGGCGAGCAACAGCAGCGCCGCGAAAGGAACGATTCCGAGATAGAGATCGAGCTCGGCCAGGTGGTATAGCACCCACTTGAGGACCTGACCGGGCCTGTAGGTCGCGTGACCCGTCACGCTGTAGCTGCCTAGGACGTCGTACGGCGAGTGTCCACGGGCAAGCTGCACGACGAGGACGGCGATCACCGCGACGAGAAGCGCACCGTAGAGAGCCTTGAAGTCGGCGAGCATGCGCAGGCGGCGGCGATCGAGCCACGTCAGCAGTAACGGCGCGGTCGCGACAGCCGGGATCAGGACGATCGCCTGGGAGCGCGTGAGGAAGGCGAGCAGGCAGAGCGCGAGCAGAACGAGCTGCCGCTGAATGGTCGGTCGCTCGAGTGCGAGGACGAGCGCAAGCGCGACACAGGCGAAGAGCGGATAGAAGACCGTCTCCGTCATCAGCGTTCCCGTGTACATCAGCGACGGCACCGCGACCGCCAGTAGCGCCGCCAGCAGAGACGGAATCGGGGCGATCACACGACGTGCGAGGAAGTAGACGGGAATCGCCGTCAGAGACATCAGCACGGAGCCGATCGTCTTCGCGGCCGCGTAGGCGTCCGGAACTGAGCCGAACAACTTCCAGGCAGGCGCGATCAGCAACGGATAGACGGCGCCGTACGCACCGTGATGCACGTCGCGGATCAGAAAGTGGCCGGTATCGGCGAAGCTCTTCGCGAGCTCGGAGTAGATGAGCTCGTCGACCATGATCCACGGTGCGACGACTCTGCGCGACAGTCCGTAACGGAAGACCGAGGAGACGATGACGAGCGCCGTGAGCCAGGCCCAGACCGGCACGCGTGCAAGGAGAGTCGCGCCGCGCGAGGGCACCGGTTGCTGCGCGGGCCGGCCGTTACGTGCGAGCCCGACCTCGTCAAGTTGACCGGCGAGCTCCGCGGCGAACGGCGTGCCGGGCTCGATGCCGATCTCGGCCGCAGCGTGCGCGACCTCCGCGACGACGGCGTCGGCCACGCTCGTCCCTCCTGCGGCGTCCTCGAGCGCGGCCGCATACTCCTCGGCAACCCGGCTGAGGTCGTGTTCCCGCTCGACGTACGAACGCGCCGCATCGCTCATCGCAAGCTGCGTCGGTTCGCTGGAGGCGAGCAGCTCGAGTGCAGTTGCGATCGAGGCGATCTCGTCCTCGTCCACGGGCACCTTCAGGGCAACGTCGTCGGGCAACTCGGAGAACCAGCCGAGGTCACTGACGACGAGCGGTCGTCCGAGCGACAGCGCTCGGATCGCGCTGCCCGAGGTCTCGCCCATGGTCGGCGCGCGCAGGGAGATGCAGGCGTCGCAGGCAGCCATCAGCGACCAGAGGCGATCCTCCTCGACGTACCCAATGCGTTCCACGCCGTCGGTCGCCAAGCCCGTCGGCGTCGAAGCCGGGCGAGGCGGGGCCGACGAGGAGGAGCTTCGCGTGCGGATGGCGCTGGCGCACGAGACGCGAATGCCTCGATCAGCTGGGGAATGCGCTTGCTCGCATTCAGATGGCCGAAGCAGCCGAACAGCGGACGGCCTTCGATGCCGGCCGGCTCGACGTCGACAGGCGGCCAGGCCGGATGCTCGACGCGCCAGACCGGGCCACGGTAGCCGGCCTCGCGCGCGCGCTCCTCGACGTAGTGCGAGTGGACGATCAGCCCCGTTGCGTTTGCCAGCACCTCGCCGACGAGCGGAAACTCGGCCGGGCTCGTCTCCCACGGTGGAGGCACGCGTCCGTCGAGGACACCGTGCGCGAGCAGTCGTCCGGGAATGCCGGCGTCGCGCTCCATCGCCGCGAGATAGCCGTGACCGTCCTTGCGGCCGATCGTGAGCCCGGCGACGAGATGGTGCAGAACGAAGTCGTGCAGGACGACGACACCCGGCCTCCGCCTGAGCGCATCGATGATCCAGCCGTGCGCCTCCGGATCGTTGCCGACGTGAAACAGCGCGACGTCCGCTGCGACCGGGCGGGTGCGTCCGCGCCTGACGACGTCGAGCTCGACGAGGCGGCCGAGTGCCGGCAAGAGCAACGCGGAATAGTCCGCGATCCCGGACCGCTCCGGAGGGAGCGGTGAGTAATAGGCGACCTTCACGCGAGCAGGCGCGCGATCGTCTCGTCCCAGGACACGCGGCGCGCGATCTCCTTGCCGGCCTGCCCCCACGTCCTCGCGTCGTCCAGGTGCTCGCGTAGCCAGGAGCACGCCTCGGCAAGCGCGTCCGCCCGCGGCTCGCAGACGATTCCGGTCCTTCGATCGGAGACGACCTCGAGCGGTCCCCCCGCATCCGTGGTCGTCACCACCGGCTTCTCGGCGAGGAACGCTTCGTAGGGGACCATCCCGAAGTCCTCGTCCACCGGGGCGTAATAGACCGCGAGACAGCGTGCGTAGAGTGTTGCGAGCTCCTCCTCGTCGATCCGGCCGGTGAAGCGCGCGCGTCCGTCGAGACCGTGACGGCGAGCGACGTCCTCGAGCCGCTCGCGATCCGGCCCGTCGCCGACGATCACACAGCGCAGCGTCGTGTCTGCCGCCAACGCGTCGAGCAGCAGCTCGTGCCGCTTGGCCCGGTCGAGCCGCCCGACCGACAGGACGAAGTCGTCGTAGCTCTCCGTTCGATAGGCGAGCTCCTGCGGCGGATGCGGCATCACCTCAGCCTCGATCCCCGTCGAGCGTTGGAGGCGGTCGGCCACGTTACGCGACGTTGCGAACACCTTCCGGGCCTCGCCGAGGGCGACGCCGTCCAGGCGTTGCACGGCACGGCGCGTGGCACGATCCTCGGCGCTCTCGCCGAACTGTCCGAGCTCGGTGCGGTCGAGCTCGTACGCCTGGCGGAACTGGTGCAGCAGCCACACGATCTTGTTGGGGTGACGAACGGCGTACGACGGAAACTTCGTCGCGATCACGAGCTCGATCGTGCGCCCGTCAGACTCGCTCAGATCGAGCAGCCGCCAGAGGAATGCCTGAGAGAGCACGCGCTCGCCGGGGTACCACTTGTAGGGAATCGTGACCAGATCCGTCTCGTGACCGCGTTCGCGCAGCTCGCCGACGAGATCGTCGGCGAAGATCTCTGCCCCACCGCGCTCGAACGGGACCTGCGGCGCGCAGACCGCGATCCTCACGATCCGACCTCTAGAGGTACACGCGCGTGTTGCCGGGTCCCACCACGCCCGCCCACCAACACCCTACGCATGTCTCTGTCACATGTCCGTGTCGCAGGCGCGACGTGTGCGTGTCTATGCATCCGCTGCCGTTCGCGCGACGAGGGCGTAGTCGAGCGGCGCGAAGAGAAGCTCGTTGAGACGGCGGACGTTGGCTGCGATCACGGGATCATCGGGTTCCGTGAGACGCTCCGCGGGCTCGTTGAGGAAGCGGATCTCGGTCTCGGCGAAGCCTGCCTGTCGGGCGAGCAGCTCGAGCGTCTCGGGCACCAGGGGCTGCGCATGCGTCAGGTCGGCGAAGTAGTTGCGCAGCGCGATCGGCGACAACGGATTGATCGTCTCGGCGATCAGCACGCCGCCCGGGCGGAGCTTCGCCGCGGCGAGCCCCAACGACTGGGCGAGCGTCGGCCCCGGGAGGTGTTCGACCACCTGGCCCATGAAGATTCCGCCGAGCGAACCGTCCGGGGTGCGGCCGAGATACTCGACGAGGTCGGCCTGCTCGACGTCGAGGCCCTCGCCGCGTGCGTAGGCCGCCATGTCCGCGTCCGCGTCGATGCCGCGCGCCTCGACGCCGGCCTCGCGCAGCAGGCCGAGCAACTCGCCGCGGCCGCAGCCGATGTCGAGGACGGGCGCCGCAGCGCGGAGGTCATCGAGGTAACGGCGCTGTCGCTCGCGGATCGATTCGGTGCTGCCACGCATCCGGCTCTCGAAGGCGAAGTAATCCGGGATCGCAGCCGCCGCGGGCTGAGCGGCAACCGTGACAGGCGCGGCCGGCCCTGCGCTGCCGGCAGAAACCGGGCGCCGCTCCAGACGCTCGAGCCGTTCCTGCAGCTCGCGCACCAGTCGCTCTGCCTGCTCGCGAGCGACCGACGCGGAGTCGGCGCGCTCGGAGAGTGCGTCGACGAGCTTCAGCACCGAGTCGTTGAAGACCCGCTGATCGGCCGCGAGCGGCTCGACGTACCAGCGCATGAGCTTGCGCAGAAACCGCTTGACCGCCCCCTTCGGCCCGCCGCCGGCCGGCCGCTCCGCCGTGACCGGCCAGAAGCGCTCGGCGAGTGCCCGCGTCGAGGCGAATTCCGCCCCCCGCGAGTCCCCCTGGACAGCACCACGTCGAAGCTCCTCGCGGAGCCGCTCGAATAGGGCGGCGACGTCGATCTCCTCCGGCGAGGAAATACCTGCAGGCGCCGGGTTTTTCGCCTCCGGCCCGGACATTCAGAGGATTGTACGGGGTGAACCTGTCAGTGGAGCGCGCGCACGTAGTGCCACGCCTGGGCGAGCCCGAGCTGCCGGATCGCCAGGAGAAGCAGCGCATAGAGCGCGAGACCCGCGGCCGCAGCGGGCACCGCGCTCGAAAACGAGCGAGGCGCCGCCGAAAGCGAGTGCCGTCGCCGCCCCAACGAGCAACGACAGCCGGCCGAGCCCGTTCACGGTCAACCAGAGCATCTTCGGCGCGAGTGAGGCCATCAGCCCGAGCACGACGAGCAGTGTGGTGACCCCGAGCGCGACGGTGACACCGGTCAGACCCCAGAGCGAACGACACACGATCGAGATCGGCACGTCGATCACGACACCGGCCAGAGCCAGAGGGATGAGTAACCGGGTCCGGTGCATGACGAAGAGGAGCGGATACGTGATCAGGAACGCCGCGTTCCCGATCATCCACGGCGAGAGAAAGACCACGAGCCGGCCGAGCTCGTCCCCGACTTGTCCGGCGAAAGCCGGCCCGAGCACAGCGGTGACGACCCGGCCGCCGAGCAGCGCGACGAGCCCGGCCGCCGCGCCGACGAACGCAAGCGAGACCCACGCCGAGTGCACGACGTGCTCTGCGGCGCTTTCCGCGTCCACCCCACGACGCGTCAACGGAGCAGCCGAGATGAGGGAGAGCGAGAAGGCCGTCGTGCTGACGAAGGTCGCGGCGAGCAGATAGGCGTAGGAGAGGCTCGTCACGCTGCCCTCACCGGTGCCGCCGGCGAACCTGAGCGCAATCAAGTAGAGGCCCTGTAGTGCGATCGGCACCGCCGCGCCGTAGGCAAGGCGCCAGAGCCGGTAGCCCAACCTCAGCGGGACCCCGCGATGCCGTCGCAGACGGTTTCCTCGTACGAGCAAGCACGGCGAGCGGCAGACCGATCGCGATCGCACCGTTCAGAGCCAGCCCCCACGCGAGTGAGACGAGACCGTGCGAGTCGGCGGCGAGCACGAAGAAGACAACGCCCGCGATCCCGCCGATCGCGAAGCCGAGCGCGGCAGGGGCATAGCTGTCCTTCGCTGCGAGTGCGCTCGCGGCCAGTGCAGCGATCAGCTGTGCGAAAGCGGCCGGCACCAGCCAGGGAAGCGCCTGCGCGGCCACGTGCGCGGACGACTCCGGCAGCCGCCCGGTGATGAGCTCACCGAAGAAGTTGGCGAAGACCGCCGTCACCACCGTCGCCGGGACCGCAACGGCGAGGAAGGCAACGGCATAGGCGCGGAACTCGGAGCCGAGCCGCCCCTCCGCCTCGGCACGGGTGAGGTCGGGCACGACCACCATGCGGAACGCCTGGGCACCGAGCACGAGGACCAGATAGACGCCGTAAGCGGCCATGAAGCCGTCCGTCTTGTCGTTCCGGCCGAACTTGTGCGCGAGAAAGGCACCGGCCACCGCGGCGGCAAGGCTCAGAGCCACATATGAGAGGCCTGTAAAGGCGCCGCTTCGAACGGCACTCCGGCCGCGCTCCGGGCTACCCTTGGGCTGCTCGTCGGCGGGCACCGCTGCATGAAAGCAGACAAACATGACTCCACCTGGACGGATGAGGCCGTCGCTGACCTGCGGCGGGACTTCGGCGAGTTCTTCACCGGCCGCACGTGCCTCGTCACGGGCGCAGACGGTTTCATGGGCTCCCACCTCACGGAGGCGCTCGTCTCGCTCGATGCGAACGTCCATGCGTTCGTGCGCGCCACCTCGAGCGGTGCGCTGAACAACATCGCGCCGCTGCGCGAGCAGCTGAAGATCAAGTTCGCCGACCTCACCGACAAGACGTCGGTCGACTACCTCGTGAAGGAGCTGCTGGACGCCCCCGACAAGCCGTACGTCTTCCACCTCGGGGCGCAAGCGCACGTCGGCGAGTCATGGCATCGGCCGTACGAGACGGTGATGGCGAACACGGTCGGGACGCTCAACCTCTTGCAGTCGATCGTCGACTATGGGCTCGAGCTCGAGAAGTTCGACACCGCAGGAACGTCGGAGGAGTACGGCAACCCGCGCGAGTCGGTCGCGCATCACCACGACTTCGACGAGGAGGGCGGGCTGATCCTGCACGAACGCTCGCCGATCAACCCGAAGTCGATCTATGCGACGTCAAAGGTGGCCGCGGACTTCCTCACCATGAACTACCACGACGCTTTCGGCCTGCCGGGCGTCGTGACGAGGATGTTCAACAACTACGGGCCGCGCCAGAACCCCCGCTATGTGACCGGGACGATCATCACGCAAGCGCTGATGCGCGAAACGGTCGAGCTCGGGCAACTCGATCCGCTGCGCGACTTCTGCTTCTGCACCGACGGCGTTCGCGGACACCTGATGGTCGCGGCACGCGGCATCCCCGGCGACGTCTACGTGTATGGGCAGGGCAACAACATCTCGATGCGGGACTGGGCCGACATGATCCTGCGCGTCGGGCGCGAGCAGGGGTACTGGGACGCGCGCGAGGTCGTTTCGACGGCCGATCGCTTCCGTCCTGGGGCCAGCGAGGTGATGGCGTTGCGTGTCGGCTACGAGAAGCTGAATCGCGAGACGGGCTGGGAGCCGCACGTGTCGTGGGAGGACGGCGTTGCGCGGACGATCGCCTGGTATGCCGAGAACCGACCCCGCTGGATCGGCCGCGTCGACTGGCACACGCAAACCCGGGCGCCCGCGTGAAGACGCTCGTGACGGGCGGCGGCGGCTTTCTCGGCTCGCATCTCGTCGCGCGCCTCGAGGCCGACGGCCACGACGTCGTCGTCCCGCGTCGCGCCGAGGTCGACCTGACGCACTGGGACGAGGCAGAGCGGCTCTTCCGCGACACACAGCCCGAGCGGGTGTTCCACCTTGCGGGCGAGGTGGGCGGCATCGGCGCGAACCGGCTCAACCCGGGCCGCTTCTGGTACGCGAACCTGATGATGGGAGCGCACGTGCTCGAGCTCTCCCGGGAGCACGGCGTCGGCAAGCTCGTCATCGCCGGCACCGTCTGCGCCTATCCGAAGTTCGCCCCCGTGCCGTTCCGCGAGGCCGACCTGTGGGACGGCTATCCCGAAGAGACGAACGCGCCCTACGGCGTCGCCAAGAAGTCGATCCTCGTCGGCGCGCAGGCCTATCGCGAGCAGTACGGCCTCGACTCGATCTTCCTGCTGCCGGCGAACCTCTACGGACCGCGTGACAACTTCGACCTCGAAACGTCGCACGTCATTCCCGGACTGATCCGGAAGATGCTCGACAACTCGGACCGGGTCACGCTCTGGGGCGACGGTTCGCCGACACGGGAGTTCCTCTACGTCGACGACTGCGTCGAAGGGCTCGTGCTGGCCGCCGAACGCTACGACGGCGCCGACGCCGTCAACCTGGGCACGGGCGCAGAGATCTCGATTCGGGAGCTGGCGGAGCTGATCGCGGAGCTCACGGGCTTCGAAGGCGAGATCGAGTGGGACAGCTCGATGCCGAACGGCCAGCCGCGTCGCAGCCTCGACGCGAGCCGCGCCCGGGAGCTCTTCGGCTTCGAGGCGCGCACGCCGCTTCGCGAAGGGCTCGAGCGGACGATCGCCTGGTATCGCGAGCACGCCGGCGCGATCGCCGCCGTCACTCCTTCGTGAGCGCCCCGACGGCTTCGGCGCTCCCGCCCCGCTCGTCGCCGCCGGCGAGCAGCTGCAGGCGCGCAAGGGAGCTCGTGCTCTCGGTGCGTGCCGCGTATGTGCTGGGCGGTGCTCATCGCCGTGCAGTGGCTCGCCGTGCTCGCGTTCGCGCTGACGGTGCGACACAACGGCTGGCTCTATCTACTCCGGCGGCGACCAGCTCTGGCACTACACAGATGCTTACGTCCTGGCTCACCGGCTGCAGCCTCCCTCGTTCGTCGGCTACGGCTGGTCGATCCTGCTGCTACCCGTCACGTACTTCACCGGTCCCGAACCTCGTGTCGGCCCTGCCGGTGATCGTCCTCTTCAACACGCTCGTGTTGCTTCCGGTGGCACTGCTCTGCATCTACGGCATCGCAGTGCGCATCGGCGGCCGGCTCTTCGGCTACTGGGCGGCCGCGCTCTGGATCGCACTGCCGTACTTCGGGATCCTCTTCGTCGAGCCCGGTTACCACCAGAAGTACACGGAGCTGACGATCCCGCACATCGTCGGGCTGACTCGCGTGCCGGACTTCCCGAGCATGGTCGGCCTCCTCGTCTCCGCGTACTTCTGTCTGCGCGCACTGGAGAGCGGCAGCCGCTTGACGATGGTGGCCGCCGGCTTCGCAGCCGGGTACTCGATCGCCGATCAAGCCGTCGAACGCCATCTTCCTCTTCGCGCCCCGCGCTCTTGCTCCTGATTACGCGCTGGCGTACGGTCTTGCCGTTCGCTGCTCGGACTCGCGCCGGCCCTGCCGACGCTTGCGCTCTGGAAGTACCGCGGCCTCGGGCACTCTGCGGCGCCACCCAGGAGGAGCCGGTCCGGCTGGCGAGCGGCGTCGGCGACCTCTTGACGGCGGATCCACAACCCGGACGCCAACAGCTGGTGCGCACTTCCACGAGAACCTGCTGCGTCGCTCCGCGAGCACTTCTGGGTCGCGCGGGTGATCGAGTGGCTCCCGCTCGCAGGAGCGCTCGCACTCCTTGCGCGCGCGCGCCGCGCGTTCCTGGCTCGATCGTCGCCGTGGTTCGCCGCTTCCTGGCCGTCAAGGGGAGCTATACGGATGCCCGCATGGACGAGACGCGAGCTTCTTCCGCATCCTGCTGCCCGCGTTCCCTGCATTCGTGCTGCTGATGGCCGCCATCCCGCTCCTCTTCCCGGGTGCGCGCCCGAAGCCGGCGCCCGCGCCGGCCGGGCCGCTGCTGCGCGGCCGAAGGCTCGGAGCCGTCGCCGTTGCCGGTCTTCGCCGTGTTCGCAGTCTTCCCGCTCGGCGTCATCGCCGCGGCGCCAGCGCGTGGGCGACGACGAGCCGCATGATGGATTACTCCGGGACACCTCGTGCCGGTGTCCGAGATCTTGGCCTCGAGGCGTCGGCCAACGGAAACGCCGTCCAGCTCACCTGGAACGCGCACCACGTGCGGCCAGCCAAGACGTTCTACGTCGTCCTGCGCTCGAACGGCCCCGGCGGGCGGAGTCACGTGCGCCCACGTCGCCGACGCGAGCGTCGACTGCCGTCTCGACGTACAGAACTCGCTCGCCGACGCAGGGCGACCTCGCTCGTCGACCACCCGGGCCGTGGAACCTGGACGTACCGCGTCGGCGGTGTCGGCGAACTGGCTGAACGACGACCGCGCCTCGGCGACGTGTACGTCCTGAGCCAGCCGGTCGCGTCACGGTTCCGTAACTCCTTCGCGCAACTGCTGCTCGAGCAGCGCGAGCCGCTGGGCGAGGATCGTGTTCTGGTCCGAGAGCCGCGAGATGACCGTGGAGTAGTGCAGCAGCACGATCAGGATGAAGAGCGCACCGATCGCGCCGAGGATGGCGGGCGGATACGTCTCGACGCCGAACCAGCCGGCGATCGTGTTGAGACCGTCACGCCAGACCGACAGTGCGAGCAGCACCGCACCGGTGAGGAGCCACAGCAGCGCATAGCGCTCACGCAGCCGGCGCGAGCGAATCAGCTCGAAGACCACGAGGAGCAGCAGGAAGGATGCGACCGCCGCGGCGATCGAAACGGGAAGCGGTGTCATCGGTGATGGCCCTCCTCTGGCGGAACGGCATAGCGGCGGAACAAGCCGACGAAGATCGCGAGCAGTACCTTCGTCATGTAGTACACGGAGCGCAGAGCGGTGATCGACGAGGCGCCGCTGGCGCGCTCGCGCATCTCGACCGGCACTTCGTGCAGGCGCAGCTTGTGCTTCACGGACATCACTGTCGCCTCGACCTCCGGATAGTCGTGGGGATAGTCGGCGGCGAACAGAGCGATGCCCTTCCGGTTGACGGCGCGAAAACCCGAAGTCGTGTCGGTCACCCTCTGACGCACGACGGCGGAGACGACCATCGCGAAGACCTTGATCCCGAGACGGCGCATGAAGGACGACTGGTAGCCACTCCCATGAGCAAAACGCGAGCCGACGCAGAGATCGGCCTGCCCGGTCAAAACGGGCTCCAGAATCGTCGGCAGCTGGGCGGCATCGTGCTGGCCGTCGCCGTCCACCTGAACTGCGATGTCGTAGCCACGCTCGAACGCGAACCGATAGCCGGTCTGAACCGCGCCGCCGATGCCGAGGTTGAAGGGCAGACGCAGCACGTGCGCCCCGCGATCCGCCGCGATCCCAGCCGTTCGGTCTGTGGAACCGTCGTCGACCACGACGATGTCGAATCCGGGGTCGAACGCGTGGATCTCGTCGATCACCCGGCCGACGCTCTCCTCCTCGTTCAGCGCGGGGACGATGGCGATCCGCTTCAGCTCGCCGAGCTGCGCGAGCACGGCGTCGCGTGGCGGCGCTGGAACCGCCGCGAGCTCAGCCACGTGCGGCCACCGGTGTGCCGAGCCCGACGAGCTCGAGGATCTGGCGCGCGCGGTGAGCGTACGTGTGCTCGTCGAGCACCCGCTCCCGGGCACGTTGCCCCATCGCTTCCGCAGCGCCTGGATCGTCGAGGAGCTCTCGATACGCGGCCAGCGCCTCGTCGGGCGTCGCGACGACCCTCAGCTCGGAGCCGACGTCGAACCAGCGCTCGATCCCCTCGTGCGGGTTCGACACGATCGCCGCGCCCGAAGCGGCGAGCTCGAAGGGCCTGCACGTGGACGACGCGTAGACGGTCGCATGCGAGCGCCGCGTGATGTTGAGGTTGATCCGCGCACGGGAGATCGCCTGAGCGAAGACGTTGAAGGGGACGTCGCCGATGATTTGCGCGCTGCCGATGTCCCCGCGAAAGTCCTTGCCACCGAGGGCGAAGTCGATCTCCGGGTCACGCCGGCTCGGCTCGCCGATCAGCGCCTGCATCCACTCACGCCTGAACTTGTCGCCGTAGCCGTAGAAGAAGACGTCGTGCTCCTTCTCGACCCGGGCAGGCTGGAACAGCTCCGGGTCGGCGGCCCAGAACACGGCCTCCGCGCGGCGCGCGCCGAGCTCGCGCAAACGGTCGAGCCCGCCCTCCGAGTTGGAGAGGACGAGGTCGTACTCCGAAGGATCCGCACCGTGGTAGTAGTTGAAACCGGTGTCCATGCCGCCGAACTCCGGCAGGCTCATCGGCACATCGCCGTCGTAGAACACGACCGGCACGTCGAAGCGCTCGCGCAGCCGCGTTGGGATTCCCCGGAGGTGCGCCATCGGCACGGTGAAGACGATCACTGCATCGACATCGCGCTCGCGCTCGAGAATGCGCTCGAGATGACGCTCCCACCGTGGCGTGACGTAGCGCCAGATCGCCTCGCGCGTGAGCTTGTCACCGACCGTGTCCTCCGGGCTGTCCTCGCCGCGGCGAAGGAGGGTGTCGCCCTTCAGCCGAGCGGCGAAGCCGCGCGCGCCGGCGAAGAGCTCCGCCTCGCGGTAGAGCGGGTTGGGGGCCGTCCGCCACCAGGGCGACTCGATTGCGCGACCCCGGTAGGGAGTCACGATGAGATCCACGCCGACCTCGTTGAGGCCCTTCCAGATCTGCCACCACGCCGGCGTGCACCCGTACCGGAAATCGAGGTCGGTCGCGGACGCGACGGCAAGGATTTTCGGCGCTCCGGGCACGGCCTCAGTATGGCGAAGGGGTGTGTCGGCCCTGTTAGCGGGCCTGTGCCCTAATAGGCGCCGCGCCGGGCCAGGACTGCCGGGAGTGTCCGGGCCAGGATCGTGATGTCGAGCCAGATCGACCAGTTCTCGATGTAGTAGAAGTCGAGCCGCACGAGGTCGTCGAAGCTCAGGTCGATCCGGCCCGAGACCTGCCAGAGGCCGGTCATCCCCGGAAGCACGAGGTAGCGCTTCCGGTGCCACGTTTGCAGCTGCTCGTAGTCGCGGATCGGCAGCGGGCGCGGGCCGACGAGCGACATCTCTCCCCAGAGGACGTTCAGGACCTGCGGCAGCTCGTCGAGCGAGAAGCGGCGCAGGAACCGGCCGACCGGAGTCACGCGTGGGTCGTCCTTGATCTTGAACAGCGGCCCCGAGGCTTCGTTCACGGATTCGAGCGCTGCCTGGCGCTCCGAGGCGTCCGCGTACATCGTCCGGAACTTCATCATCCCGAACGCGCGCTCTCCGAGGCCGATGCGGCGGTCCCGATAGAAGACGGGGCCGCGCGACGTCAATTTGACGGCCGCGGCGACCGTAGCCCAGAGCGGCAGCCCGACGACGATCACGAGACTCGACACGAGCAAGTCGAAGCCACGCTTCACCGCCCATTCGGATCCGGCCAGGGCAGGCGGACGCAGCTCGAACAGCGGCGCGCCCTCACCCGGGATGTACTCCGCCCGCTGCAGAAGCAACTCCGTCGTGCGAGGAGCGATCTTCACCTTCACGCCGAACCGATGCGCCTCTTCGACGAGCTCGAGCAGCTCGCGCTCGGCGTAACCACCGTCGGTGACGATCAGCTCGTGGACGTCGTGCTCGCGCAGGATGCGCGGCACGGCGTCGAAGCCGCCGAGCACGGCCAGGTCGCCCGCGTCGCCGTTCGGAGCGATCGCGCCGAGGAACTCGTACCGAATGCCGCTGCGATCGGCGCCGAGCATCCGCCGCAGGTCGGCGAGCTGCTCTCCCTCTCCGACCAGCACCGTTCTCCGTCGCGCGCCGGTGAGGCGGAGAACGTCGCGGGTCAGCAGCTCGTAGCTGGCACGCAGAATGCCGATGAAGACCGCGGTCGTCACGACCGCGGTCGGTGTCAGGCCGTAGGTCGTGAAGTGGTAGCCCGTCCCGAGCCCGAACGCGAGCGTGATCGCCGCGACGAGCACGAGCGAGAGGACGATCTGGCCGACACCAGCCCGAAGCTCACGCCGCCTGTACAAACCTCCGACCCAGAACACGAGCACCGTGATCACCGTGAGGAACGGAAGCCACTTGGTCTCGGTGTCCCAGACGATTCCCCAGATCGGCGGCCAGTCGCCGAGGTAGAGCTCGCGCAGGACCAGGGCGACGAAGACGCCGAGGGTCAGCCCGACGAGATCCAGAGCGACGAGCGCCAGGATGCTGGCGAACCGCCGGACGACGGCGAGAAGCGTGGTGCGCGAGAAGAGGTACGGCCGCGCGGAGCGGATGTCCTCGACCGGCCCCGGCCCCGGCCGCGGCTCGGTCGGCACCGCTGGCTTCGTGCTCACCCGCCGGAGTGTACTTCTGTCTAGTCTCTGGCCCGCTGTGGGCCTTGAACAGCTGAGCGACCGTTATGCCGAGCACAACCGCGACGAGCGCGGAGCCGGGTTCGTCTTTGCGGGCGCAGAGCGTGTCGAGCTCTTCCGACGCTACGTCGGCGGCCCCGGCCGGCGGGTTCTCGATCTCGGCTGCCGGGACGGCGCACTGACACAGGCGTACGCGGGTGGGAACGAGATCGTCGGCGTCGATGCAGACCAGGCGGCGCTCGCTGAGGCGAAGAAACTCGGGATCGAGACGCATTGGGCGGACCTCGACGAGCCCTTGCCGTTCGAGGACTCAGACTTCGACGTCGTCGTCGCAGGCGAGCTACTCGAGCATCTCCGCGATCCGCGACGCGTCGTCGCGGACGTGCGACGCGTCCTACGGCCCGGCGGGACGTTCGTGGCGTCGGTACCGAACGCGTACCGCCTGAAGAACCGCGCTCGCTTTCTCCTCGGCCACAAGCCTGAGGACGACCCGACGCATCTTCAGATGTTCGCGCCCACGGATGTGCGCGCGCTGCTCTCAGGCTTCGACGACCCGCAGCTCCACTTCATCGCCGGACGCCTCGTGCCGCTTCACGCGCGCCTGTTCGCGAACGACATCGTCTTCTCGGGAAGCAAGCCGCGCTGAAGCTCGCCGAGGTCCGACCGCGTCCGCCTGCGGCCGAGGACACCGAGCCCCACACGCAGCGCCGTCGCGCGCCGCAGGTCGAGCAGGTCGGTGTCGTGAAAGTACGCGTGCACGACCTGCTGTGCCGATGACCGCGCGAAGATGCCGCGCGCGAGCATGCCGATCGAGTGCGTCGTCGGCAGCTCGAGCAGGCGGCGTCCTCCGGCCAGCTCGAGCCAGGTCGGCTCCGCAAGCTGCAGATGTCGAGCGTCGTCCGCCAGATACGCGGGCCTGAACGCTGTCGCGGTGCAGTCGGCATAGCCGAGCTCGGCAACAGCGCCCGCAACTCGTTCGTCGAAGTACCAGCCGCCGCCGCAGAAAAGGGTCGCCTCGAGGCCGACCGACCGGAGCCATGCTCCCCTGCTCGCGCACGAGGCCGGCGGGATCTGTTCCTCCAGTCGGGCGCGCATGGTCCGGCGCCGTCCAGTGGGTGTGCAGGCCGAACGGTCCGCGAGCCTGCGCCTCACGCGCTCGTTCGAGCCAGCGAGCCCCGTCCTCCCCGGACGCAGGGGGCCGCATGAGCGCGGCGATCGCGAAGCCGCCCGGGCGGCGCTCCTGTAGCGCGCTGAAGCGCTTCCAGACCTCGTCGTCCAGTGGGCGTTCCACATGGCACGAGACGACCGCGTACCGCCCGTGCAGTATGTGTCCCGTGTGCGGCATCGCAGGACTCTATTCGCCAACGGGCGCCCCGAATCCGGAGCTCGTGGACGCCATGCGCGCCGCGCTCCAGCACCGCGGGCCCGACGAGGGCTCGACCGATGCGTTCGGGCATTGCGTGCTCGGCCACCAGCGGTTGAAGGTGATCGACCTCGACACGGGCTACCAGCCGGTGACGAACGAGACGGGCGACGTCGTCGCCGTCTACAACGGCGAGGCGTACAACTTCCGCGAGCTGCGAGACCAGCTTCGCGGTCACGAGGTGCGCGGCACGGGGGACACACCGGTGCTGCCGCACCTCTACGAGGAGAGCGGGCCGCAGTTCGTGGAACGCCTGCATGGGATGTTTGCGCTCGCCCTCTGGGACGGCCCGCGCGAGCGGCTCGTGCTGGCGCGCGACCGGCTCGGCAAGAAGCCCCTCCTCTGGACCCGGCTTCCCGACGGGACGCTCGCGTTTGCGTCGGAACTGAAGGCGCTGCTGCGTCTGCCGCAGGTCTCGCGAGACGTCGACGTGGAGGCGCTCGATGCGTATCTCGCGCTGCAGTACGTGCCCGGCGAGCGGACCGGACTGCGCGGGATCCACAAGCTTCCGCCCGGGCACGTGCTCGTCGCCGAAGGAGACGGCGAACGGATCGAGCGCTACTGGCGGGCAGAGCCGGCCGACGCGAGCGCCGGTGAGCAGGAGTGGCTGGAACGCGTGCGCCGGACGGTGGACGAAGCCGTGCGTAAGCGGCTCGTCGCGGACGTCCCGCTCGGTGCATTGCTCTCGGGCGGAATCGACTCGAGCATCGTCGTCGCCCTGATGGCCAAGGCTTCCTCGGAGCCGGTGCGCACGTTCACGGTCGGCTTCACGGATGCGCGTTACGACGAGCGCGCCTATGCGCGGCTCGTCGCGACGCGGTACGGAACGGTGCACCAAGAACTGGAGATCCAGGAGGACGTCGCGGCGACGCTCCCGAGATTGGCGGCGACGTACGACGAGCCGCTCGGCGACGAGGCTGCGTTCCCGACCTTTCTCATCGCCGAACAGGCGCGCCGCCATGTCACGGTCGCGCTTGCCGGTGACGGTGGTGACGAATCGTTCGCGGGCTACGAGCGTTACGCGGCGCTCGCACTCGCAGGGCGCATTCCGTCGCCGGTCGCGAAAGCGGGCGCATCGGCCCTGCGGGCTCTGCCGGCGGCACGGCGGGAGCCTCGCTCGCCGCTCTTCCGTGCCGCGCGCTTTCTCGACGTGGCTGGGACGCCGGCGCAGGCGCGTTACGCGCGCCTGATGGAGGTCTTCCCGCTGGAGGCGCGACAAGCGCTTTGGAGCGATCCCGGGGTAGCGCGCCCGACGGCGCTCGCGCCGACGCGTCCCGGTATCACCGCCTTGCAGCAGCTCGACCTCGAGACCTATCTCCCGGGCGATCTCCTGCTCAAGGCGGATCTCGCCTCGATGGCGCACTCGCTCGAGCTGCGCTCGCCGTTTCTCGACCATGAGGTCGTCGCCCTCGGCCTCGCTCTGCCCGACTCGCTGAAGGTGCGCGGTCGCGAAGGGAAGGTCGCGCTGCGCCGCGCGTTTGCCGACCTCCTGCCGGCCGAGGTGACGAAGCGGGGCAAGACGGGCTTCGGCGTGCCGCTCGGCCGCTGGTTTCGCTCCGACCTGCGCGAGCTCGCACACGACCTCCTTCCGAGCGACCGGGGCTGGTTCCGGCCCGAGGCCGTTCGGCGCCTGCTGGACGAGCACGGATCGGGCCGCGCCGATCATGGCCACCGGCTGTGGTGCCTGCTGATGCTCGAGCTGTGGGTGCGCGAGCACGTCGAGGCGCCGGTTCTCGTACCGGCAGCGTGAGGCGGCATTACCTCTGGCTGGTCGCCGCGGCGGCGATCGTCCCCCGCCTGATCGTGCTCGCGCACGAGCGCAGCCGGATCCTCACCGCGTTTACGGACAAGAGCGACGACTTCGCCCAGACGTTCGTCCACCACGGGACCTTCGGCTTCATCCCGGGCGAGCCTTCCGCGTACACGCAGCCGCTGTACGGCTTCTTCCTCGTCCCGATCTACTGGATCTTCGGCCGGACCTGGTGGGCGGTCGGCGGCGCGCAGATCATCGTGGCGGCGATTACCGCGCTGCTCGTCTACGCGATCGGCGCCCGAGTCATGTCGCGGCGAGCGGGCACGATCGCCGCCGTTCTCGCGACGCTCAATCCGTACCTCGTGTGGCACGACGTGCACCTGAACCGCGAGGTGCTCGACCAGCTCGTCGCGGCGGCACTCATCCTCTGCACGCTGATCGCGGCCGACCGGCGTTCCACTACCTGGGCGATCGCCGCCGGGATCTACGCCGGGCTGGCGATTCTCGGCAATGTGCGGCTGATCCTCATCCCGGTCGTGGTGGCCGTGTACCTGTTCATTCGCTCGGGTCGCCGCCGAGATTGGGTCGCGCCTCTGGCAGTGATCGCCGCCGCCGCGGTCGTCGTCGCTCCGTGGGTCGTTCGCAACAAGGTCGAGGTCGGCTGCTTTGCGCTCACGACGGACGGGCGGGCGCTCTGGAAGGCGAACAACGCCCAGACCTACCACCTCCTCGCCGAGGGGAAGTGGATCGACGACGTCAAGGACCCGCCCGGGCATCCCTATCCGAATCCCGAGGAGGCGCGTGACCTCTACAGGCTGAACGGCAAGAAGATTCACGTGAACGAGTGCGCGAACGAGTCCTACTACCAGCACAAGACGTGGGTCTTCGTCCGAGAGCATCCGGGCGAGAAGGCGCGACTTGCGGGCCAGGCAGTGCGGATGGAATGGGATCCGCGGTCGACCGCCTCCGCGACGGACTCGGGTCACGGCGCGATCCGTAGCCTGGCGCAGCCGCTGTACACGTCCTTCCTCTATGCGCTGGGTCTGATCGGGCTGTTCGTGGGCCCGGGTCGGTTCGTCGCACTCGCACTGGCGCTGCTCGCGTACCAGACGGTCGCCGCGATGGTCTTCGTTGGAGCGACGCGGTATCGCGTCGCGACCGACTTTCTGATCGCGCTCCTCGCGGCCGCCGCGCTCGAGTGGGCGTTCGACAAGTGGCGTAAGCGCCGGTGAAGGTCATGCACGTTCACCGGGTCGGCGGGATCGGCGGTTCCGAGCGCCATCTCCTGACGCTGCTGCCCGCACTCGCCGAGCGCGGCGTCGACGTCAGCTTCCTCGGGCTCGACGACACGTCGCGCGCGCCGGATCCGTTCTACGAGGCGCTCTCGGTCCCGTACGAACGGCTTCCCGCTCCGCGGGATCTCGATGTGCGGCTCGCGCTCGCGGTGCGTAGCGCGATCCGACAGGCGGATCTCGTACACACGCATCTCGTGCACGCGGATGTGTACGGAGCTCTCGGGGCCCGACGACTTGTGTCGACGAAGCACAACGACGACCCGTTCCGCGCCGGTGCTTTCCGCTACGTCGAGCGCGCGCTCGCCCGGCGCGCAGCGAAGATCGTGGTGATCACGAGCGCGCTGGCGCGCTTCCAGATCGAACGTGTCGGTCTTCCTGCCGAGAAGGTGGAGGTCGTTCACTACGGTCTCGACGACCTCCCTGCGCCGTGGGGAACGAACGAGCCGGACCCGGTGGAGGCCGATGCGCAAGTGCTTCTCGCGATCTCGCGCCTCGAGCCGCAGAAGGGCCTCGACGTCGCGGTCCGAGCGTTGCCGCGCATCCGCGCGAGTCATCCCAAGGCCGTGCTGGTCGTGTTGGGCGAAGGGCCGCAGCGTGCCGAGCTGTCGGCGCTTGCGCAGGAGCTCGAGGTGCCGGTGTATCTGCTCGGCCGCGTGCCCGACGTCGCGACCTGGCTTCGGCGTGCAGAGCTCCTCGTCCATCCAGCACGCTGGGAAGGATTCGGTCTCGCACTCCTCGAGGCGATGCTCGCGTCGAAGCCCGTCGTCGCGACGAATGTCAGCTCGATCCCGGAGATCGTGTCGAACGGCGAGACGGGATTGCTCGTCGGACCGGACGATCCGGACGCACTTGCCGAAGCGGTGAACCTCGTACTCGACGCACCAGGCGAGTACGGAGAGCGAGGGCTCGCACGAGCCAGAGCCGAGTTCAGCGTCGCGAAGATGGCGAACCGGACCCTCGGTATCTACGAGACCGCTCTTGGCGGGACAGGTCTTGGGGTCTGACCCAACGACAGGTCACGAGGAGACGGGTCCCGGAAGCGTCTCCCGCGGAATGTCAAGTCGCAAGTTCGGACGTGGCTGCAACAGGACACGTGCCAGGGACTGTCCCTGGAACGTGTCAGGTTCGGGCAGCCAGTGCGCCTTCGTAGAGGAGCTCCGTCCGGTCCGTGCAACGGGCCTGCAGGAAATGCTCGAGCGCCCGGCGCCGGCCCGCTTCTCCCATCTCCCGCGCTCGCGGGAGGTCGCCCGCCAGCCGGACGATCGCGCTGACCAAGGGATCTGCTTCGCCCGGCGGGACGAGGAGACCCGTGACGCCGTCCTGAACGAGCTCCCCTAGGCCGCCGATCTCGGCGGCGATCACGGGCCGCGCCCGCTCCATCGCCTCGAGGGCGACCATGCCGAATCCCTCACCCATGGACGGCACGACCACGACCGCTGCGTCCGCAATCGCCTTCTGCACGGGGGCGACATAGCCGAGGAAGTGGACTGCATCCTCGATCCCGAGCTCCTTCGCGAGCGCCCGCAGCGCCGGCTCCAGCGGACCGCGGCCGGCGATCTGCAGCTCGAGCCCCGGAATCCGGCGCCGCGCCTCCGCGAACGCGCGCAGCAGGACGATGTGACCCTTGATGGGAATCAGGCGCCCGACACACAAAAGCCGCGGCACACTCCCCACGTAGGGCCGCGGCTCGCCGTCCGGCTCGATGCCGTAGTGGACGATCTCGAAGCTCGCGCCGTCGAAGCCTTCGACCTCCTCCAGATACCGCGCCAGCCCGCGGGAGATCGCGATGTGCGTGTGCGCGAAGGTCGCGATCGCCCGGTCGCCGAGCGCAAAGCCCGGGTTCTCGCGGAACTCGTTGAAGCCGTGCTTCGTCGACACGCGCACCGGAATTCCCGTGAGTGCACCCGTCAGCTGTCCATACACGTCGGCGTGCACGAGATGCGTGTGCAGGATTCTCGGCCGCCTGCGCGCGAGATAGGCGCCGAGCCGCAGGAAGGCAATCGGGTCGACGTCCGCCGCGAGCGAGATCGCATCCAGTGGGATGCCGCGATCCGTCAGCTCGCGCGCGAAGTCCCACGCACCCGGCTCGTGCTCGTGCAGCATCAGGAACCTCACGTCCCACCCGCGCTCCTTGAGGCGCGGCAGGAGCGAGAGCAGATGCGCCTCCGAGCCGGAGATGCCGGCCACCTTCTGCAGATGCAGGACCAGTCCGTTGCCGTTCATCGCGCCGCCGCCAGAACCCCGTCCGCCCACGTGTCCACCGAGTGACGCTCCGCGACACGCTCCCGCAGCGTGCGGCCGATCTTCGCGCGCTCTCCCTCGTCGAGGCTCGCGAACCAGCGCAGCCTCTCCGCGAGGCTCTCCGGCGATTCACGGTCGAACGACAACGGGAAACCGTCGAAGAGCTCGTCGAAGACGGGATTCGACGCGAGCACGGGCAGACACGCGGCCGCCGCCTCGTACACCACCTTGTCGGGAGCGCCGGCCTCCATGTTGTTGATCAGCACGTCCGCGCCGGCGAACAGGTCTGGAACACGGTCACGCGGTACCGCATCGCCCAGAGGGAAGCCGAGCCCTTCGAGCTCCCCACGGTGTCGGTGCTCCAGGTCGTTCAGCGCCACGCCGTGCAGCTTCACTTCGACTCCGTCGACCTGCTGCACGCCGCGCAGGATCGTCTCGATTCCCTTCGCCGGTGAATAGCGTCCGAGCACGAGCGCCCGAAGAGCCGCGTGTGCGCCACGGTCGGTGCAGGCGAACTCGTTCACGTCGATACCGTGCCCGATCGCGCGCACCTTCGCCGACTCGAACGGAAACGAACGGCGGTCGACGCTGACGATCGCCGTCGCCAGCCGCTCGGCCACGCGCAACGTCCGCGATGCTTTCCAATGCGTGTACCAGAGCAGAAGCGGGGTACGGCGCGGACGCACGAGCGGCGCAGCCAGCAGGACGTAGACGGGAATCATGTGAGCCACGACCGCGTCGGCCGGCAGGGCCCGCACCAGCTCGCGCTCAAAGCGCCACGCGCGACCCGGTTGCGTCGCCGCACCGAACGTGCGCACGTCCACGTTCGACGGCAGTCCTTCGCCGCCGCCGGACTGCGCGAGCACCACCACCTCGTCGACTCGTTCCGCGAGCGCCCGGATCTTCGGAATCGTCGCCGCGAGAACCGGATGTGCCGGATCGACGCTCTGCGTCAGGAAGACCAGACGCCGCATCAGAAGAAGTCCGTGTCGCCGAGCGTGAAGCGCCACGACCGCGGATCCGTGTCGAGCTCACCGGCAAGCGGCTTGCCCATGAAGTCGAGCGACATCGGGGTCGGAGCGAAGCCGCAGGAGGCATACGCGGCGCGCTGCCCTGGGCCTGGAAGCGCGAACAGCGCCTGCGTCCCAGGCTTCACACCCGCGAGACAGGCCCGCAGGAGCGGCCGTACGGGCCCGGCCAGATCCGCAACCAGGGCGATCGGCCGGCCTCGGTGCCGCTTGTGGCCGAGCACCGCGTACCCGTCACCCGAGCGGTACGCGATGTAGTCGCGCGGCGAATCGAGGTAACGCCAGTTCAGGTACTCCGCGCTGCGAACGATGTGGTTCGGCCAGCCCGCACCCGCATCGCCGTCGAACTCGAAACGCTCGATGCGCTCTGCGCCGCGTCGCAGCGCGACACGGGGAAAAGGTCGCGCCCAGACACGCAGCTTCGCGATCGACGTCCAGCCGAGCGGTCCGACGAAGAGCGGCGCAGTAGGCGCCGACGCGAATGCAAGCACGACCGCCGCACCCTTTGCCTTCGCCTCCTCCTCGTGCTTTCGCTCGAGCGCGACGAAGATGCCGCGGCCGCGGGCGATCGGATCCGTCGTCGCGTGCACCGAGAACGTCGCGGGACGCTGCCCGCCTCCCAGCGCCATCCGGTAGATCGAGTGCGCCGCGACGCCGATCACCCGCCCGTCGTCACGAGCGACCGACATGAGTGAGCCTTCGGGGTTTCGGGAGAACCACCAGTCGAACTCGGCACCCGTGAGCGCCGCCTCGCCCCACGCGTCTCGCAACAACCGGAGGTAGTCCTCCCGCTGCCCCGGTTCGTAGGCGGCCAGCTCGTAGGCGGACACTTACTTGGTGGACGTGCCGAGCGCCGCGTTGAAGAGTCGCCGTGCGTGCGTCCCCGTGACCGTGTCCTTGAGCGAGATCAGGTCACACGCTCCTGCGAGCACGAGCTCGAACGTTCGCGGAGAGTACGGCTCGATGTTGTAGCGGCGGAGCTGGAGCGGATCGGTCGCCTGCGAGTTCGCGCCCGAGACCGCTGTGAAGGCGACGTCGTACCCCGCCTGCCGCACGAGGGAGAGGTGGACGGGCTTGTAGTGCGCCTCGGAGCCTTTGACGTAGGAGAAGGCGCGCACGGGCCTGCCGAGGCGCTCCTCGAGCCTGAGCTTCGAGAGCGCGATCTCCCGAGCGGCCTCGTCCACTTCCAGATCGGCGAGCGGCCTGTGCGAGATCCCATGCGACTCGATCCGGATGCCCTCGCGCTCGAGCTCCGTCAGCTCCTCCCACTCGATCGTGCGGTTGAGGATGCCCTGCGCCGCAAGGTGCTCCTCGTGCGGCAGCGGATGCCGGTCGTCGAGGTAGCCGATGGGAACGAAAAGCACCGCCGGATAGCCGTACTTGCGTAACACCGTCGCAGCGTTGTCCAGGTTGTCGTAATAGCCGTCGTCGAATGTGATCAGGACCGCCCGCTCCGGAAGCGGCTTGCCGTCGACGTAATGGTCGAGCACGGCGTCGAGGTCGACGACGGTGTAGCCCATGTCCCGCAGCTGGTCCATCTGCTCGTCGAAGATCGACACCGGCATCGTCAACGGATTGGCCGGAAGGTCGTTGACCTTGTGGTACATGAGCACACGCAGGGTGCGGTCGCCGTCGCCGTTCCCGCCGATCGCGGTCGCCGTCTCACCGATCGTCCGGTAGACGGAGTTCTTCAACAGCTGCTTGAACCGGTCGGCCCGCATGGTGCGGCCTAGCTTAGTCCCGCGGTCCGCTCGACCAGTGCACGCAGGCGGGAAGCGAACTCCTCGGGCGAGATCGTCCACTCCCCGGCGCTCGCCTGCGCGCCCGCACCCAGGCGCTCCGCCAGCGTACGGTCGGTGAGCAGCCGAACGAGTGCGGCCGCGAGCGCCTCCGTGTCTCCCGGCTCGACCAGCAACCCGTTGACACCGTCCTCCACGAGATCCGGGATGCCGCCGACGCGGCTGGCAACGAGCGGACGGCCACGGCAGAAGGCTTCCACGATCACGCGGCCCATTCCTTCGGAGCGAGACGGAAGGACGAGGAGCGTCGACTCGTCGAGCGCCGACGACACCTGGCTTTGCGTGAGCCGCTCGGTCCAGCTCGTCTGCTCGGGAAGTTCCCTCGCGAGCTCCTCGACCAGCGGTCGCATCGTCCCTGAGCCGACGAGTCGAAGCCGCGCCTGCGGCACCTGGGGTGCCACGCGGCGCCAGGCCTCCGCCAGCCCGTCGACGTTCTTGTAGCGCTCGAGCACGCCGACGAAGAGCGCTGCCGGACGCTCGGGCAGGTTCAGCGGCGCCGCCTGGAGAAAGGAGTCGAAGTCCATGTACGCGGGAAACTCGTCCGCCGGCTCGAGGCCGAGCTCCCGGACGAGGCCTGTCGTATAGCCGGTGACGGTTCTGATCCCATCGGCGTTGCGCAGCGCGGCGAGCGCCACACGGTCGGCGACAGGGTTCAACGCTCCGCGCAGACGCGAGCCGTAGAGACGCGTGGGAGCGCGCCAGTCGCCGTGGAGATCCGCGATCACGGCGGTGTTCGTTCGGGCAAGCCTGCGCGCGCTCAACGCCGCAGCCGTCTCGTGCGCGCCCTGGGCCAGCACCGCATGCGGCCGGAAGGCACGCAATTCGCGCGCGACGCGAAGCGGCAGAGCCGCGAAGAATGCCGGCCCGTCCAGCACGGGCAACTCGCGCGCCAACCGAAAGACGCCGTTGCCGCCGCTGCCGCCGGCGAGAACGCGGAAGTCGATCTCCTCACCGATCGCATCCCACTTTCGTGCCAGACTCGGCGCGAGCGGCAGTTCGACCCGCCGCGAGACGAAGAGGACGCGAGGCTTCACGCTCGCGCGACCCGTCGGAGCGTCCGTTCGAGCTCACCGAAGACGCGCTCTGGCGCGTAGTCCGCCACCGACCCGGCAGCCGCACCACGCAGGCGTTCCCGCAGAGCGTCGTCGCCGAAGTATCGACGCACCGCCTCGCCGAGCGCCGCCGTGTCTCCCGGCGCCACGAGCAGGCCGTTCACCTCGTTGCGCACCACTTCTGCAACGCCGCCGGCCTCCATCGCAAGCACGGGCGTCCCCACGGACAGCGCCTCGACGACCGTATGGGGGAAGTTCTCCCAGCTCGACGAGAGGATCGTCGCGTCGGCTGCATGAAAGAGCTCGACGACTCGCTCGCGCGGCTGCGCACCGATGAAGCGCACCCGATCCGCAACTCCAAGCTCGCGCGCCTTTCCCTCGAGCGGCTGCCGATCCGGCCCTTCCCCCGCGATCACGAGCTGGACATCGTCGGCGCCCGCAACCGCCTCGAGCGCACGTTCGAGCGACTTCTGCGCCGTCAACCGCCCTGCGAATGCAAGCGTGGCGCCGTTCAGACCCAGCTCGCGCCGCAGCTCGTCGCGCGGACGAAGCGGTGGAAGCGAAGGTGCCGGATTCGGCAGCACCGTCACCCGCTCGGGTGCGACGCCCCAGCCGACGGTGAGCTCGCGGAGATAGGCGCTCGGCGTGAAGACGTGCGCCGCATGTCGGAGCTCGACGTCACGCACGAACCGCAGAAGCGCGGACGCAGCGCCTCCGCCGCCGCGCTGGAACTCGTCGACGTCGCCTTCGACCAGGCCGCGGCGGCGCGAGCGCTCGAACGCGGGATCGGCGGTCAGCTTCACGACGTACGGTCTGCGCGCAACGCTTGCACCGAGCGCGCTCCGCCCGAACATCCCCGTCGTGTAGACGACGTCGGCCTGCCGCGCACGGCGACGCACGAGCGCGGCGCCGCGGTAGTGCCGCACTCCGGGTCGGTGCTGTCGTCGAACTGCGCGGACCGGATACGGGCGGTCCGGGCGGCGGGGCATCCGCGGTCGTGACGACCTCGACCTCGTGTCCCCGTGAGCGCAGGAACTCGGCGACGTCCGGGGCATGACTCGCGGGACCGCCAACGTCCGGCGGCCAGATGCCCGACACGACGAGCACCCTCACGGTGTCGCAACCTCGACCTGCGGCGGTGCCGGCGCGTTCTCGCTCTCGGGCTCACGCCTGATCCGCAGGAAGAGAACGGTCCAGAAAGCCACGAACACGATGGTCGCGACGAGCACCGCGCCTGCGGCCCCGGTTGCACCCCACGCGGCACCGAAAGCGACGACGAGCGGCACGAGCACGACTGTCTCGAGGCCGTGTGCCCAGATGCGCAGGTTCGGCCGGCCGATCGAGACCGGGAAGCTCTTCGTCCACCCGAACACGAACTGCAGCGCGCCGGCGATCACGATCAGACGGAGCGCGTCGGTCGCACCGACATTCTTTTCCGTGAAGAACAGCCGGATGAGGTCGGGCGCGAGCCAGAGCAGGATGGGCACCGCGACGAGAGCGCCCGGCCGCGGCACTGAGCGAGTAACGGCGCACCCCTGCGAACACGGCGCTACGCGTGCCGCGCTCCCAGTCCCGCGTCTGCTCCGTGAGGAGGACCAGCCGAGCGGGCGCCGACAGCGCGGCGAATCCCTGAGCAGGGGCCTGCGCGACGCGGAAGTACGCGACCTGCGGAGGCGACGACACGAGACCGAGGAGCAAGGGGCTAAGCGTGCTCCTGAGCGCGACGACGCCCGTCGCAACGCTGGACTGCATCACGAAGCGAACGATCTCGGGACGCTCGTCGCCGATCGAAGTCGCGGGAGCCAGCGGATTCCGCCGGAACGCAGCCCAACCCGCGGCAAGGACAGCGGTCGTGGCGAACACCTGCGCGACGACCATCGCCGCGATCGTCTCCGTCAGCCCGTAGCGAGTCCCGATCGCGATCGCTCCCGAGCCGCAGCGCCATCGAGAAGAAGAGGAAGAACGCGCGGATGTCGTAGCGGCCCCGAAGGATGAGCGCAACGCCGCCGACGTTCTCCGGAGACTGCACGAGCGGCAGCGCGGCAGCGATCAGCATCGGCGTCTCGAGCCGGGGGTCGCCGAAGAGCGCGCCGGAAGCGGGCGCCAGCGCGAGCAGGCAGATGCCGGCCAGGATCCCGCCCGCGAGCTTGACCTGGAGCGCTCGGCCGAACAGCCGGCGCAGCCGGCCCCAGTCCGCTCGCTCCTGGAAGCGGAAGCCGTACTTGACGAGGGCCTCCTCGATCGTCAGGTCGAGCAGCGTCTGGAAGAACCCGGTCGCCGCGATGACGATCGCGTAGAGACCGAGGACCCGGGTCGAGAACGCGTGCGCCGCTATGACGGTGCCGAAGAAGCCGAGGGCTACTGAGGCGTAGATCCCAGCGGCTGCCGCCGAACGGCGCCAGAAGAGCCGCGAACGCATCAGGAGCACCATTGTAGGGACGGCAATACCTAGACTCGCCGAGTGCCCAGGCCGGAGACACCCGCCGTGAGAGGGCGCGCGCTCGTGCTGGCACTTGCGGTTCCCTTCCTCTTCCTGCACATCAAGTACCAGCCGGGGGTACGCGTGCGCCTCGGCTCGACGCACCTCGGCATCGAGGCGTCCGATCTCGCCGTCGTCGTGGTCGCTCTCGTCGCCCTGCGGGAGGGCCTGCGGGCCGGATTCGCGCCGCTGCGGCCCGCACTGCCGCTCTGGATCGCCTCCGCTGCGCTCGTGGTGTGGATCCTCGTCCGCTCCGAATCACTCGTGCACCTCGTGACAGCGGTGAAGTTCTCCGAGTACGCGCTGCTCGCGATCTCTGCGCCGTTGATCCTGCGGCGCCGGGACGACTGGGAGCTCGTGGCCGCGGCGATCGTGGCGTGGAGCGTCGCCGCGACACTGTTCGCGCTGCTGCAGTTCTTCGGCCTCGACATCGCGGACGCGTGGGCAGCAGGACGCCGTCAGCCGTCCTTCCTCGGTCACTCGGACTTCGCTGCGCTCTCCGCGCTCGCACTCGGCATCGGCTTCGCCGCCGTGCTGTTGGCGAGCAGGCGCATCGGCTGGCTTGCGGTCGTCACCGGGGCGCTCGGGCTCATTCTCTCGGGAGCGAGCGCAGGGCTGATCGGGATCGCCGCCGGGACGGTGGCGTTGCTCTACGCGATCCGGCGACGGCGGCCGCTCGTGCTTCGAGACTTCGCCGTCAGCGGCATCGTCGTCGCGGTTGTGGCTGCAGGCGTGCTCGTCCTGCGAGGCGGAGATTTCGAGAGCTTCCTGCGCTTCCTGCACGTGAAAGGGAAGGAAGCGCAGACGACCAATATCGAGACCTACTCGCACCACACATTGCTCGCGTACATCGGTTACCGAATCTGGCGCGACCATCCGGTCGTCGGCGCGGGCTGGGAGGCATCCACCGATCCAGGCGTGGTCGACCCGCAGCTGCCGGCCGCCCATAAGAGGTTCCCGGACCTGGCCCCCCTCGCCTTTCCGACGCGCGCCCACGAATGGGGCGTTCAGAACGCGTACATCCAGGCCGCAGCCGACCTCGGGCTGATCGGCCTCGTGCTCTGGCTGGCCCCGTTCGCGCGTGGCCCTCGTGCTGGCCCTCAGGGCCAACGCCCCGCCCGGAGCGGTCGCGGCCTTCACGATCCTCGCCGTGATGGGGCTCTGGGGAGCACAGGGCCTGGTCGCCGGAATCCCGCTCGATGCCGCTACCTGGCTGGCCTTCGGCCTGGCCGCCACGGCAGTTGCTCAGAGGAGTCAGGTGGCTGCTCAGGGAAAATGGGACGGATGAAGGCACTCGTCACCGGCGGAGCCGGGTTCATCGGCTCGAATCTCGTGGACGCGCTCGTCGAGCGCGGAGACGACGTGCGCGTGCTGGACAATTTCTCGACCGGCAACCGGGCCAATCTCGAGGGCCTCGAGGCCGAGGTCGTCGAGGGCGAGCTCCGTTCCTACGAACGCGTGCATGCCGCGATGCGCGGGATCGAGGTCGTCTACCACCTCGGCGCGCTCGGCTCCGTTCTGCGCTCGGTGCAGGATCCGCTGACGTCGAGCGCCGTCAACGTCGAAGGCACGCTCAACGTGCTGCTCGCCGCGCGCGACGAAGGCGTACGGCGGGTGATCTTCTCGTCGTCGACTTCCGTGTACGGCCTCAACCGTGAGCTACCGACCGTGGAGACGACCCCGCCCGACCCGATCTCGCCGTACGGAGTCGCGAAGCTCGCCGCCGAGCGGTACTGCATCAGCTTCAGTCGCGTCTACGAGTCGTTCGAGACGGTCGTGCTTCGCTACTTCAATGTCTTCGGCCCGCGGCAGAGCCCGCACTCGCAGTACGCCGCGGTCGTGCCGCTCTTCATCGCCGCGATCGATCAGGGCGAGCCGGTCACGATCCACGGAGACGGCGAGCAGTCCCGTGACTTCACGTACGTCACGAACGCCGTGGACGCGACGATTCGCGCAGCGGAGGCGGCGGGGGCAAGCGGACGAGTCTTCAACGTCGCTGCAGGCTCGCCCGCGAGCGTGAACCACGTCGCCGAGACGATCGGCGTCCTTCTCGGCAAGCCGGTCGAGAAGCGCTTCGAGCCGCCTCGGCCCGGAGACATCCGTGACTCCTGGGCCGACATCTCCGCGGCACGCGAGGTTCTCGGATACGAGCCGCGGGTCGACCTCGCCGCCGGGCTGGAGCTCACGGCCGAGGCCATCGTTGCCGCGGTCTGAGCAACCCGTCAAGATCCTGCGCGTCATCGCCCGGCTCAACATGGGCGGCCCGGCGCTGCACGTCGCCTATCTCACCGAGGGATTGAGAAAGCGTGGCTACGAGACGACGCTCGTGGCCGGCTCGCTCGCGCGCGGCGAGGACTCGATGGCCTTCGTCGCCGACGCGCACGGCGTCGAGATCGTGCACATCGACGAGCTCGGGCGCGAGATCTCGCCGTTACGGGATCTCGCCGCGACGATCCGGCTGGCGCGACTGATCCGAAAGGAGCGGCCGCAGATCCTGCACACGCACACGGCCAAGGCCGGAACCGTCGGGCGTGTGGCCGCGCTGCTGGCCGGCTCGCGGCGGCCGCCGATCGTCGTCCACACCTTCCACGGCCACGTGCTCCGCGGGTACTTCGGCCCGGTTCGCTCGATGCTCTTCCGCCTGCTCGAGCGCTGGCTCGCCTCTCGTACGACAGCGCTGATCGCCGTCAGCCCGCAGGTTCGTGACGATCTCGTCGGCCTTGGCGTCGCGCCGCGCGAGCGCTTCGTGGTGATCCGGCTCGGCATCGAGCTCGACGAGCGCGTCTCCGGCGAACAGAACGGTCGTGCCGAGAGCCGCCGCTACCTCGGCATCTCCGACGACCGGTTCGCCGTCGGCTGGATCGGGCGCATGACGGCGGTGAAACGCACGGACGACGTGCTGGTCGCGTTCAAGCAGCTCCGCGACAGCGGCGTCGACGCGATGCTCTGCATGGTCGGAGACGGGCCGGACCGCGTTCAGCTCGAGCGGCGGGCCCACGAGCTCGGGATCATGCGTGAGGTTCTCTTCCTCGGCTACCAGGAGGAGGTCGCTTCCTTCTACGCCGCATTCGATGCGCTCGTCCTGCCGTCCAGCAACGAGGGAACTCCGGTCAGCGCGATCGAAGCGCTCGCGGCCGAACGCCCCGTCGTGGCCACACGCGTCGGCGGAGTGCCGGATGTCGTGCGCGACGGCGAGGACGGCTTCCTCGTCGAAGCAGGCGAAACCGGCGATCTCGCCGACCGGCTGGAGCAGCTCGCGCGCGATCCGGAGCTCCGCGAGCGCATGGGGCGCCGGGGACGCGAGCGCGTGCTACCGCGCTACGCGGTCGAGCGCCTCGTCGAGGACGTCGACGAGCTCTATCGGTCGCTGCTCAGTGCGGCAGACGTGCGAAGGCGCTGAACGCCGGCTTCTTCTTGCCGGCCGCCGTGAGGAAACCGGATTGCCAGCCGATGCCGATGTTCGTGTCGTCGCGCAGCATGAACCAGACCATCAGGTCGATCCGCGGATTGGCCCGGGCGATCGCATAGGACTGGCGCACGTACGCCGCCTGACGGGCAAGGGACACGCCGAAGACCCGATCGGGCGGAGTCTGCCACGCGTACTCCGTGATCCAGATCCGCTTCTTCCCCCAGAGCTTGTTGACGAGAGCGATGAGCTTGTTGATGTTCCCAAGAGTCACCGCGTTGCCACGCGGGCTTCGATGCCGGCGTCTCGCTCGGGCTGCCGTAGTACGGATTGTGCGCGTAAGCGTCGAGATTCCGCAGCCCGGCACGTTTGGTCAGCGTCATGAAGGCGAGGGGCGACAGGGAAGGCCGCGACGAACGCGGTGCGTTGTTGCCGCGCGGGCCGGTCACTCCGCAGGCGACCTTCTCGCTGGCGAAGTTGGTGAAGTGGACGCCCTGCCAGACCGCCGTGCAGATCCGCGCGTACGACCGCGGACTGACGAATCGCCCGCCCGACCGTCTGCTGCAGCCAGATTGGGTTGCTCGGCTCGTTCCAGGCCGTCCAGTACCTCACTGCAGGCAGGTAGACCTCGTCGAAGTCGTCCGTGTTCGGAATGTAGTGGCCGCTGTAGCGCGTCGCCGCGGCATACGAGAAGTTGCGCAGGTCCGTGTAGTTCGTCGGCGGGAAGTTTTTCGCCTTGCCGCCGTTTGCCCACGACGGCGTGAACAGGACGCTGAGCATCGCCTGCATGCCGTACTGACCGGCATACCGAATGGCGCGGTCGTAGACCGTCCAGTCGTAGGCCGGGTCCGCCGGATCCTGCGGATGCGCCGGACGCCGCTTCGCGACCTCGTTCCAGTTGAGGTTGATCCGAATGATCTGGGTACGCAGGCTCTTCATCGTGCTGAAGGTGAACTGCGGATTGCCGTGCAGCGTCATCGCATCGTCCTGAATGCCGACGAGCATGTGCTGCTTCGCCTGCGCCGCGGGCACGGCGAGACCTGCAGCGACGAGAACGATCGCCGCCGCGACCCCGATACGCCTACGCAACGACCGGCTCCCGTCCGAAGCTCGGAAGCATGCGTCGCAGGCCCTCTTCCAGCTGAATCTCGGGCTCCCAGCCGAGCAGCTGGCGCGCGCGGGTGATGTCGGGCTGCCGGACCTGCGGGTCGTCGACGGGCAGAGCCTCGTAGACGAGCTCGCTCTTCGAGCCGGTGATCCGGAGGACGACCTCGGCGAGCTCGTTGAGCGTGAACTCGGCGGGATTGCCGAGGTTCACAGGCAGATGCTCACCGGACTCCGCCAGCGCGACGAGCCCACGGATGAGGTCGTCGACGTAGCAGAAGCTCCGGGTCTGGGTGCCGTCTCCGAACACAGTCAGAGGCTTGCCCTCTAGAGCCTGTCTCACAAACGTCGGAACCGCACGCCCGTCGCTCGGGCGCATGCGGGGCCCATAGGTGTTGAAGATCCTGGCGATCGACGTGTCCACGCCCTGCTGGCTGTGGTACGCCATCGCCATCGCCTCCGAGTACCGCTTCGCCTCGTCGTAGACGCCACGAGGGCCGATCGGGTTGACGTTCCCCCAGTAGGTTTCCGGCTGGGGATGCACCTGCGGGTCGCCGTAGACCTCGCTCGTCGAGGCCAGCAGGAAGCGTGCGCGCTTGAACTTCGCGAGCCCGAGCGCGTTGTGCGTCCCGTAGGAGCCGACCTTCAGCGAGTGCAGCGGCATCCGCAGGTAGTCGATCGGGCTGGCGAGGGCCGCAAGGTGGTAGACGACGTCGACGGGCTCGGCGATGTCCAGGTGCAGCGTCACGTCCTGGTTGATGAAGAGGAACTCGTCCCCCCGCAGGTGCTCCACGTTCTGGAGCGAGCCCGTGTCCAGGTTGTCGATGCAGATGACGCGATACCCCTTCGAGACGAGGTGATCGCAGAGATGGGAACCGAGAAACCCGGCCCCGCCAGTCACGACGGCCGTAGGCATCGGCGGGATGCTACCGGGGTGCCTTTCGCGCGGCCGCAGACTTTACGAGGGCTTTACAGCCACCGCCGAGAAGACTTACAGTCGGGCCCGTCGTCGCCATTTGCTGGACTAGGCCGGTGCAGCAGCGCCGCCCGGATCGACACTGGACGACCTTAGGTCTGCTGAAGTCCTTTCAACGTGGGGCCGACGAGCTGTTCCTCGGGATCGTTTTGAGCCTCGGCAGGCTCGCGGCCGACTGTCCGACTGCACGGTGATCCAGACGCTGTACCGGCGACCGTTTCGCATTCGCGCCGCGATCGCGACCGGATTCGGCGCCCTCATGGCGACGGGAGTCGGCCTGGGAATCTGGGTGATGGTCGCGGGCTACTCGCCGGTCCCGTTCGCGGACTTCTGGGGCCAGTTCCCCTTTCTCGAGCGAGCGGTCGGCGGCGACCTGCGAATCGCCGACCTCTGGGCACAAGCAAACGAGCATCGAATTCTCATTCCGCGACTCGAGTTTCTGGTGGATTACCGGTTATTCGACGGAACAAACGTCTTCCTCTTCTCGGCGATTGCGGTCTCATCCCTTCTCCTCGCTGCAGCGCTTGGAGTCGCTGTCCAGCTCGAAACCGGAGATCCACTCCTCGCCTGGGGCACCTTCTGCGTATCTGCGATCGCAACGATGTCTCCAGTCATGGTCGAGAATCTCAACTGGGCCTTCCAGGTGCAGTTCGTCCAGGTTTTCTTGTTCGCAGGGGTCGCAATCCTCGCCGTGGTCGCCGCCGCTCGCACTAGCAGATCTCAGCGCAGACACATCTGGACGGCAGCCTCCGCCCTGGCAGGGATCGCAGCAACGTACTCGTTGGCAAACGGACTCCTCGTCTGGCCGGTCGTGCTTCTTTTGGCGAACGTTCTGAAGCTCGGGAAGCGGGCAACGGCGTTGCTCGGTGCCCTCGGCGCGTTGACGTACCTCTCGTATCTCTGGCACTACGAGTTCAGCACGCACAACAGCCTTTCCCATCCGCTGCGGATGCTTGCGTATGTCGCGATCTATCTCGGGAGCATGCTCAGGAGCGCGGGTACGACAGCCGCGGGCCTCCTTGGCGGCCTCGGCATCATGCTCTTCGCGCTGCTTTGCCTGGTGGCTTGGAAACGGCGTCTCGGCCGATCGATCACGACACCGCTCGGTACGGGTCTTGCGCTCTTCGTACTCCTGACTGCCGTACAGACGGCGTCCGGCCGGTTGAGCCTCGGCCTCTCACAGGCCCTGTCGTCGCGGTACGCAACAGGCAGCTTCGCATTCTGGTTAGGACTAACGGTCGGATTCCTCATCCCGGCCTCCGAACGTTTCCGACAGTCGGCATCGATCGTCGCGTCGGCGTACCTCGGAGCCGCGGCGCTCATCGCGCTCGTCGTGGGATGGACCGCCATGCCGACCAGTGCCTTTCTCCGTACGACGGTCGCGGAAAAGGAGGTCACCGTTCTGGCGTACCGCGTGGGGGTGAACGATCCCGGCGGCACGTTTACCGGCGGTCCATCCGGCTCCGTAGTATCGAGCGCATTCCGTTGGATGCAACGGCGAATGCTCGGGCCGTGGGCTCGGGGCGGGATGGTCGATGGCATGCGTTTCACCTCTCCGATGCCTCAACGCCTGCCCCGGTGTCGGGGCCGCATCGAGTCGGTCGAGCCTGTCGGCGGTGGAATCCGTCTCCGCGGGTGGCTCGCACCGCCGGACAACGCGCAGACATCTGAGAACGTCGCCGTGCTGAACGCCACGGGCACAGAGCGCGGACTCGGCCTCATCGGAACCTATCGCCCGGATGTGAAAACGAGCGGCGAGGCTTCCTCGGACTGGACCGGACTCGTCGCTTACACTCGCGACCGGGCTCCGACCCCACTTGAGGTCGTTGTGATCGCTCGCGACCGTCGAACCCAGGTTTGTCGGCTTCCGACGCCCTCTAGTGGATGAAGTATCGTCCGGCACCGGACCTTCGTTGACCGGACTGAGTTGCCGTTAGCGATCGTCACCGGCTCCGCGATTTTGGTCGATTCGGAGTCCGTCGCCTACCTGGCCGAGAAGGGCTTCGACATCGTCTGATTCGAGAACAACATGCGCGCTTGCTTCGTCGGCCCAAGCACATCGACGAAACCGCAGACTCAGGGTGGCTCATAGGTGTTGTGCTCGGAGCTAC